>NZ_JBXUHP010000012.1:0-59478 GCF_057179845.1 Stenotrophomonas maltophilia group sp. SKK55 | reverse complement strand
AGCTGCGCCGATGGTAGTGTGGCTCAAGCCATGCGAGAGTAGGTCATCGCCAGGGTTTACACCCAAAACCCCGCTGCTGACGCAGCGGGGTTTTTCTTATTAAGTGAAGGCATTGCTTTTCTGGATACCTTCCGCCCAAGGGCAAGATCGCGAAGCTGGCGCTGCAAGCGCTGCTGCAACCGTCTCCCTGGTGAAATTAGCGCTGTGGAACCACCCGATCCCATCCCGAACTCGGAAGTGAAACGCAGCTGCGCCGATGGTAGTGTGGCTCAAGCCATGCGAGAGTAGGTCATCGCCAGGGTTTACACCCCAAACCCCGCTGCTCGCGCAGCGGGGTTTTTCTTTGGGCGCAGGAATACAGGTAGTGCCGGCCGCTTGCCGGCAACCCGATGGCGTTACATCGCCCGCTAGATCCACGCCCTGCGTGGATGCCCTCTGCGAGGAAGCATGGCGCCAACCAAGGTTGGCCGCTACGAATCGATTGCCGGCCAGCGGCCGGCACTACCGGCAGATCCACACCAGTCGTGGATCTGCCGCCGACGGTATGCAAAAGAAAAGCGGCGCCCCTTGGGGCGCCGCTCTGCTCTCAACAGTCCTCAGTCGAGCATGGCCCGACTTTACTTGGCCGAAGCCTTGTCCTTCATCATCGCGTCGCGGGCCGCCTTGAACGGGTTGCCTGCATACCAGTTCGGCCAACGATCACCACCGGCCAGCTCCTTGCCGACGCCGTACATCAGCTGCAGGTCTTCGACGGCGCCGTCCAGCTTCCAGGTGGCGGCGTCGAACTCGTCCTTCGGGCCATGGTAGCGGTTGGCGCCGTAGTCCGCCGCGGCCTTGCGGCCCGCTTCCACGCCACCCTCGCGCAGGTCCTCGCCGCCATCGGCGTACAGGGCCGGCACACCGGCCTTGGCGAAGTTGAAGTGATCCGAGCGGAAGTAGAAGCCGCTTTGCACCGAGGTCTCACCGTGCAGCGTACGGTCCTGGGCGGCGGCCAACGGCTTGAGGATGTCCTCCAGCTCCGAGCTGCCGAAGCCGGTGACGGTCACGTCCTTGGCACGGCCGGCCACCGACATCGCATCGATGTTGATCACACCGGCGATCTTGTCCAGCGGGAAGGTCGGATGGGCGACGTAGTACTTCGAACCCAGCAGGCCGGATTCTTCCAGGGTCACGGCCAGGAACACCACCGAACGCTCCGGCTTCGGGTCCTGGTGGGCCATGGCTTCGGCCACTTCGAGAATACCGGCGACGCCGGTCGCATTATCGACGGCGCCGTTGTAGATGTTGTCGCCGGTCTCGCCCTCATGCTTGCCCAGGTGATCCCAGTGCGCCATGTACAGCACCGCCTCGTCAGCGCGCTTGCTGCCCGGCAGCACACCCACCACGTTGCGCGACTGCTTCTGTGCGATCTGGCTCTTCAGGTCGACCGCAGCGGTGGCCTTCAGCGGCACCGGCTTGAAACCGCGCTTGCTGGCGTCCTTGTAGGCCTGCGCCAGGTCCAGGCCGGCACCGGCGAACAGTGCCTTGGCCGCGTCGGCGCTCAGCCAGCCCTGCACCGGGATACGCGCTTCCGGGTCATCCTTGGCCGGCAGGTCGTACTGCGGGCCCGCCCAGGAGTTCTTCACCACGTCCCAGCCGTAGGAGGCGCCGGCGGTGTCGTGCACGATCAGTGCAGCAGCGGCGCCCTTGCGGGCGGCTTCCTCGAACTTGTAGGTCCAGCGGCCGTAGTAGGTCATGCGTTTGCCGTCGAACAGCTTCTCGTCCTCGACGTGGAAGCCCGGGTCGTTGACGAACATGACGACCGTCTTGCCTTTCCAGTCCTGGCCGGCGTAATCGTTCCACTTCTGCTCCGGCGCATCGACGCCATAGCCAACGAACACCAGGTCGCTGGCATCGACCTTTACCTCGGCCTGGCCGGTGCGGGTACCCACCACCATGTCGGTGCCGAACTTCAGCTCGGTGGTCTTGCCGCCCTGGGTGATCTTCAGCACGGTCGATTCGTCGGCCGTGGTCTCGGTCATCGGCACATCCTGGAACCAGCTGTCGCCGTTGCCGGGCTGCAGGCCGATGCGCTGCATCTGGTCGCGGATGTAGTTGACCGTCAGTTCTTCGCCCTTGCTGCCCGGCGCGCGGCCCTCGAACTCATCCGAGGCCAGGGTCTTGACCATCTCGGCGAAGTCGCCGGCATTGATCTCCGGGGAGAACGAATGGGCGGCCGGCTTCGCCGCAGCGGTGTCGGTGACCGGCGCGGCGGCGGGCGTGTTTTCGCCTTTGCAGGCACTGAGCGCGGCCGCGGCGGCCAGGCACAGGAGGAGTTTGCGGGGCATCGTCGATTCCTGGAGAACAAAGGGCGGCCGCACCTGATGCGCGACCGGTAACAGTGAGTATTACCGAACCGGCAGGTCCGGCGGGTTCAGTCCGTCGGGGCGGTATCGGTGTCGAACGGGATTGGCTCGGCGCCGGTCACCGGGCCGATGCGAGCGGAGCGATGCACGTACAGCACCACTTCGCGTTCGAACTGCAGGGGGCCGGTGACCACCGCATTCGGGCCGATGATCACGCGCGGCTTGCGGCTGGCGGTCAGCGAGACACTGAAGTTCGGCTTGCGCACATGCACACCGCCGCTGACCTGCGAACCGATACCGACGGTGATGTCACCATTGACGGTCTCCACATCCTTGCCCACGCGGCTCTCGACCAGCCCGATGCCGCCGTTGACGGTCTCGACGCCGCCTTCGATCTGGCTGCCGCGATCGCTGAAGATGCTGCCATTGACCGTGCTGACGCCGCCATTGGCGATCACTTCACGACCCAGGCGCACACCGCCGTTGACCGTTTCGATCTTGCCGGTGCGGGCGCGGTCGGCGACCTTCACCCCGCCGTTGACGGTGTCGATGCTGCCGGTCTCGACGCCTTCGCCGATGCGGATGCCGCCGTTGACGGTGTCCAGCTTGCCGTAGCGTTGACCCGGTTCGGCGCTGATGCTGCCGTTGACCTTGCTGATGTTCTCCTGCGCACAGACCGGCCCGGTGGCCAGCAGTACGCCCAACAGCAGCGGAATGGAAAGAGTTTTCATGGCGACCTCGATGGATGTGCGGCTGGCAGGCCGCGTGCGGAGATGTCACCATTCCCCGGTAGCCCCCGCAACTGCCTGAAGTCACTGGAAAGCCCTTGCGCGACAATGCCTTCCCATCACGCCGACATCACATCGCCGCTGCCCGCGGCGGTCGCTGCCTGCTGCTGGGGCTGGCGTTGGCGCTGGCCCTGCCGCTGCCCAGCGGTGCGCAGACCACCCGCGAGACCGAGCGCAAGCTGCAGAAACTGCGTACCGAACTGAAGGGCGTGGCGCAGGAGCGACGGCAGATCGAGGGCCAGCGCGGGCAGGCATCGCGGCAGCTGCGCGAGGCCGACGAGAAGGTCGCCCGCACCGGCCGTGCCCTTGCGCAGACGGAAGCCGCGCTGCGCGAGCAGGGCCGCGCCCTGGCCGAAGCCGAGCAGCGCCGCAGCACGCTGCAGGGCAACCTGGCCCAGCAGCACCGCGAACTGGCCGGGCTGTTGCGCGCGGCGTATCAGCTGGGCAACCACGCACCGCTGAAGCTGCTGCTGTCGCAGGACACGGTGGCTGATGCCAACCGCGCCCTGGCCTACCATCGCTACCTGCAGCGCGAGCGTGCGCAGCGGATCACCACGCTGACCGCCGACCTGAAGGAACTGGAAGCGCTGCAGGCGCAGATCGCCGAGCGCAAGCAGAAGCTGCAGGGGACGCAGCAGGACCAGAAACAGCAGGCAGCCGCCCTGGAAGCGGACCGCCGCGATCGCGCAAAGACCGTTGCCTCGCTGGAAGAGCGCTTCAAGGACCAGCGCGAGAAGGAACAGGCACTGGGCCAGGACGCCAAGGCACTGGAAACGCTGCTGGCCAACCTGCGTGCCGCTGCCGCGCGGGCCGAAGCCGAGCGGCGCGCCGCTGCACGCCGGGCCGCCGCCGAGAAAGCCGCTGCCGAGCGCGCCGCACGTCAGGCCGCCGCGCAGGGCCGTCCACCGCCGCCCACCAAGGTTCCACCTGCGGTGGCGTCGGCACCGGCGCCGAAGGTCGGCGGCCTGAGTTGGCCGTTGTCCGGCAACCTGCTGGCCCGCTATGGCGGCAAGCTGCCCGATGGGCGCACCAGCAGCGGTGTGCTGATCGGCGCGCCAGCCGGCAGCACGGTCACGGCCGTGGCCGATGGCACCGTGGTGTTCTCCGACTGGATGACCGGCTACGGCATGATCCTGATCGTCGACCACGGCAACGGCTACATGAGCCTTTACGCGCATAACGACACCCTGCTGAAGGATGCTGGCGCGCGGGTCAGCCGCGGCGATGCGGTGGCCAAGGTCGGCAATTCCGGCGGCCAGGGCGTCACCGCGCTGTACTTCGAGCTGCGCCGTGGCGGGCAGCCGGTCAACCCGGACAGCTGGCTGCAGCGGCGCTGAATCCCGGCCCGCCGGATGCGGGCCGGATTCAACGGGAATTTAGCTGTGCTTCGCGCATAATCGGTGCATGTGCCTTGGGCACCATGCCACCGTCGACAGGAGTGATCCATGCGCGCAGCCCGTACCGCCACCCTCTTGCTGGCCCTGTTGCCAGCGCTGTCCTGGGCGCAGCAGACCGCGCCCGCCCCGAGCCAGGAAACCAGCGGGCAGGCAGCGAACAGCGAGGAGGCGGTGACCTCGAAGGTGCCGCTGGAGGAAATCCGCCGTTTCGTGGCCGTGTACAACGCGGTGCGCGCCGCCTATGTCGACCCGGTCGATGACAAGAAGCTGATGCAGTCAGCCGTGCGTGGCCTGCTGCTCGACCTTGATCCGCACAGCACCTACTTCAACAAGGAAGACGCGCAGGCCTTCGACGAGCAGGCCAACGGTGCCTACGAGGGCATCGGCGTGGAGCTGCAGCAGCAGCCGGACAACGCCAGCATGAAGGTGATCGCGCCGATCGACGACACGCCGGCAGCCAAGGCCGGCATCCTTGCCGGCGATTTGATCATCGCCATCGACGGCAAGCCGATCAGCGCGATCGATGCGAGTGAACCGCTGCGCGGCCCGGCCGGCAGCAAGGTGGTGCTGACCATCGTGCGTGACGGCAAGCCGAAGCCGTTCGATGTCAGCCTGACCCGCCAGACCATCCGCGTGACCAGCGTGCGCAGCCGCCTGCTCGAGCCGGGCTATGGCTATATCCGCCTGAGCACCTTCCAGGCCGATACTGGCTCGGACTTCCAGAAGCACGTGCAGCAGCTGCAGAAGCAGTCCGGTGGCCAGCTCAAGGGCCTGGTGCTGGATCTGCGCAGCAACCCGGGTGGCCTGCTGACGGCCGCCGTGCAGGTCGCCGACGATCTGCTCGACAAGGGCAACATCGTCAGCACCCGTGGCCGCATCAGCATCAGCGATGCCCGGTTCGACGCGACCCCGGGCGACCTGTTGAAGGGCGCACCGGTGGTGGTGCTGGCCGATGCCGGTTCGGCCAGTGCCTCGGAAGTACTCGCCGGCGCGCTGCGCGACAACAAGCGCGCCCGCGTGGTGGGCAGCCGCACCTTCGGCAAGGGCTCGGTGCAGACCGTGCTGCCGCTGGACAACGGCGATTCGGTGAAGCTGACCACCGCGCGCTATTACACGCCCAGCGGCAAGTCGATCCAGGCCACCGGCATCGTGCCGGATGTTGAGTTGAAGCCCGCCGCTACGTTGGCGGAGGATGCCCTGCCGGCCAGCCTGAGCGATTACAGCGAAGCGACACTGCCGGGCCATCTGCGCGGCGACGACGAAGGCACCGAGGGCTACCACGCCGGTGCGGTGCTGCCGGGCGACGGCCCGATCAACGACGCGCTGGCCGAGCTGAAGAACCCGGGCTCGGTGGCCGCACGGTTGAAGGCCGAAGCCGCGAAGGCGGATGCCGCCAAGCCCGCGAAGGCCGCTGCGGCGAAGCCCGAAGCCAAGCCGGAGCCGAAGGTCGAACCGAAGGCAGACAGCACGCCGGAAGCCAAGCCCGCTCCTGTGCCGGCCAAGCCTTGATTCCTGGTCTACGAACGAGCGGGTGAGCGTGGAGCCGGCCAGCGGCCGGCTCTACCTGGATCAGAAGCCGTGCCGCTTGCGCAGGCGGCGCGCGATCGCGGCGCGTACATAGACCCCGTACACGACGCCGAACACGAAGCCGCCGATGTGCGCCCACCAGGCCACCATGCCGAAGCTGGGGCCGATGTGGGCGAACACCACCTGCAGTGCCGCCCAGACGCCGATCAGCAGGTACGCCGGGGCGCGCACGAACTCCAGGAACAGGCCGAGCGGGATCACCACGCCCAGCCGCGCGCCTGGGAACAGGGCCAGATACGCACCGATCAGGGCCGACACCGCGCCGCTGGCGCCGATGATGATCTGGTCCGGGCTGCCCATGGTGTAGATCGCGACCAGGTTCGACACTGCGCCGCCGACCAGGAACAGCAGCAGCAGCCGCCACGGCCCCAGCACCCGCTCGGCGGGCAGGCCGAAGATCAGCAGGAACACCAGGTTGCCCAGCAGGTGTGACCAGTCGGCGTGCAGGAACAGCGCGGTGAACAGGCGCAGCACGCTGCCGTCCTGCAGCGTCGCCCACCAGTCCAGCGGGCGGGTCAGGCCGGTGGACAGGGCGCCCCAGTCCAGCCAGAGGCTGCCGCGGGCATCGTCCGGACGCGAGATCGACCACAGGAACGCCAGCCACAATGACGCGAACAGCACGGGCGTGGCCCAGCGCAGGGCCGCCTTCTTGCGGGACGGGAGCGAGACGAACATGCCAATAGCCTAGCGTGCGGCCACTTTCGGTGGGGATGGTCCTGTTCAGCTTTTGAGACGAAAAAACCGCCTGCGCTGTTATTGTTTCATTAACAGCTCTGGGTAATACTCGCATACGGCGTCGTATGTCGGGAGGGGAATCCGGCGCGCTCCGATGGGTCCCAGGACCCGGCGGGCGCAGGCGCACTCAGAGCACCATCACCGCTTACCGGAGAGAGAGAACTACGATGCAAACCGCTTCCACCATTGCCCGACTGACCCTGCTGGCCGTCGGCGTTGCCGGTGCGCTGGCCGCCGCCGATGCCAATGCTGCCGCCTTCCAGCTGAAGGAAAACAGCGCCAAGGGCCTGGGCCGCGCGTTCGCCGGCTCCACCTCGACCGAAGGTGACGCCTCGGTCATCGCCACCAACCCGGCCTCCATGCGCCTGCTCGACGGCACCCTGGTCCAGGGCGACGTCAGCGCCATCAGCTTCGGCGCCAAGTTCCGCGGCCAGGGCCAGTACGGCAACGGCGCGCCGATTTCCGGTGGCAACGGCGGCGACGCCGGCATGATCGCCCCGGTTCCGGCCGCGTACTTCCACGTGCCGTTCGGCGAGAACGACAACATGCACTTCGGTGCTTCGCTGACCGTGCCGTTCGGCTTCAAGACCGAATACGACCGCGACTGGGTCGGCCGCTACAATGGCGTCAAGACCGAGCTGCAGGCGATCGACCTGGGCGTGGCGTTCTCCTATGACGTCAACCCGTACCTGTCGTTCGGTGCTTCGGTGTTCGCCGAGCGCCTGAACGTCGACCTGACCAGCGCTGTCGACACCGGCACCGCGATCAACGCCAGCGCCCAGCGCACGGCTGCGGCGCGTGTGCTGGCTGCCGGCGGCACCGCTGCGCAGGCCGCTGCTGCCTCGCGCCAGGCTGCCGTGGCCATGGCCCAACAGGGCTTCGCCCCGGGCACCGCCGATGGCTACCTGCGCATCAAGGGCGACGAAGTGTCGGTCGGCTACACCCTGGGCATGACGGTCACCCCGGTGGAAGGCACCAACATCGCCTTCAGCTACCGCTCGAAGGTCGAGCACAAGATCACCGACGGCAAGGCCGACTTCACCATCCCGCAGAACGCGGCCGCCTTCCTGGCCACTGCCGCCCCGGGTACCTTCATCGACAGCAACGGCCGCGCTACCATCACCCTGCCGGCCAGCGCCACCGTGGGCTTCACCCACCGCGTGAACGACCAATGGCAGATCATGGCCGAGGTCACGCGCACGGCGTGGAGCAAGTTCGACCAGGTCACGGTCGACTATGACTCCAACCAGCCGGACAGCGTGCTGCCGTTCCACTACCGCGACACCACCTTCGCGTCGATCGGTACCGATTTCCGCGTGAACGACAAGCTGACCCTGCGTGGCGGCCTGGCCTACGACCAGACCCCGACCACCGACGCCCACCGCGACGTGCGCGTGCCGGACACCACCCGCAAGTGGCTGTCGCTGGGCCTGACCTACGCCGCTTCGGACAAGATGGAATACAGCGTGGGCTACACCCACCTGTTCACCAAGGATCCGAACATCACCTCGACCTCGGCCACTGCCAACACCGTGACCGGCAAGTACAAGGTCAGCGGCGACGTGCTGGCGGCGTCGATGCAGTACAAGTTCTGATCCGGGCGATTGCCTGAAGCAGGACACGGAGGGCCCCGCGCAGGCGGGGCCTTTTTTTATGCATGGATGACGCTTCCGGCTCGTGACTTTATTGGGAGTGCCTGCCACCTTGCCGGGATTTACGCAGTGCAGGCGAATACAAAATGGTTGATCGTCGCTACCAGAAGCGGATGATCCGATACTGGGCTCGGGAAGAGGCCAAGGCGAACGCGACTCTGGATCGCGTGCTGGAGTCGGAATGGTTCGACTACTGGCACACGCATCTTGACTGGATGGGGCGCGGCAATCGCCATATCAGTGATCGCTCCGCCGTTGCCGCAGGGCTCCTGCGGCTGCTTGAACGGGTTGTGTCGAGCGAGCGGGAGCATGTGCAGTGTTGGGTGACGCTGGCGCCGGATACCGGTCAGAGTGCGTTGTTCCTGCATTCGCCGAATCCTCAGGGAACCCCATGGCCGCATCCGTTCGATGGCGTGATCTGGGACATCGTTCCGCCTGACTGGCTTGCGCCGTTGCTCTCTTCAGCCGGCCTGCAGCCAGGACGTTGGGGAAGCGGAGAGAGACAGCGGTTGTTGGTGCGCGCGCGGCCTTGATTCCATCCACGCATGGCATGGATCTGCTGGTCCGACGACGCAGGGCGTGGATCTACGCGACAATGGTGCGATGAACCTGTCCGACCCGAACTTCCAGCTGGAGCTGGCCGCCAACATCGCCGTCGCCGGCTCGATCCTGCTGGCTGGTCGCAACAACGTGCACACCTGGTGGCTGGGCATCGTCGGCTGCGCATTGTTTGCGGCCGTGTTCGAGCGCTCGCACCTGTATGCGGACATGGTGCTGCAGTTCTTCTTCATCGCCATCAGCGTGCTGGGCTGGTGGCAGTGGCTGCGCGGCGACCATGGCGCGCCGCTGCCGATCACTGCGCTGCGGCCGCGTGCATGGGCCTGGCTGGCGCCGCTGGCGGTGGTGGCCACGTTCGGCTACGGCTGGATGCTGACCCGACTGACCAACGCCTATGCGCCTTACATCGATTCGGCGGTGCTGGTGCTGAGCGTGATCGCGCAGATCCTGATGATGCGGCGCAAGCTGGAATCGTGGTGGGTGTGGCTGCTGGTGAACACCGTGGCAGTGCCGCTGTACTACAGCCGTGGCCTGCATCTGACCTCGATCCTCTACATCGGTTTCTGGATAAACGCGCTGGTCGCCCTGCGCCATTGGCGCCATCTGATGCGGACCGAGGCCAAGGCAGCCGATGCCGCCGCCTGAGCGCGTCGCGCGGGGGTTGGTGGTGGGCAAGTTCTGCCCGCTGCACCTCGGCCACGAACGCCTGATCGACTTCGCCGCTACGCGCTGCCGGCAGTTGCTGGTGATCGGCTGGTCGCAGCCGGGTTTCCCAGGCTACAGCGCCGAGCGTCGCGAGCGCTGGCTGCGAGCGCGCTTCCCGCAGGCGACGGTGGCGGTGCTTGATGACGCGCGGCTGGTAGCATTGTGCACGCAGCACGGTTTGCCCGTGCGCACGCTGCCGCAGGACAGCGACAACGAGCAAGTGCAGCGCGAGTTCACCGCCTGGCTGTGCCAGCACCTGTTCGGTGGCCCGGTGCAGGCGGTATTCACCGGCGAGGACTACGGTGACGGCTTCGCGCAGGCGCTGGCCACGCACTTCGGTGCGCCGGTACGCCATGAGCGGCTCGAACGCGCATTGGACGTCGGGCAGGCGTGCGGCACCCAGCTGCGCGCCGATCCGCATGCGCACCGCCATGGTCTCGCACCGGAGGTGTACGCCGGATACGTGCAGCGCGTGGCCTTCATTGGTGGCGAGTCCAGTGGCAAGACCACGCTGGCGCGGGTGATGGCCGAGTGCCTGCAGACCGCCTGGGTGCCGGAGTATGGCCGCACGCTCTGGGAGCAGCAGGGGGGCGACCTGATGCCGGACGATCTGCTTCGCATCGCAATGACCCAGCCGCAGCATGAAGACAAGGCTGCGCGGCGGGCGCATCGCTGGCTGTTCTGCGATACCACGCCGCTGGTGACGCTGGGCTACAGCGGCTGGATGTCTGGTACGGCGCCGGAGGCACTGCGGCAGGCTGCATTGCGGCCATATGACCTGCTGTTCCTGTGTGCGCCGGATATCCCTTTCGATCAGGACGGCACTCGGGTGGGCGAAGCCTTCCGGGCGCAGCAGCATGCGTGGTACGTGCGCGAGCTGCAGGCGCGGGGCGTCGAATACGTGCTGCTGGAGGGCGATCTGGAAGCGCGCACCGCGCGCGTGCAGGGCGAGCTGGCGAAGCGTGCGGACAACCGGTTCAGTGTCGCCCTGCCTCTGTAGCGCCGAGCCCATGCTCGGCTGCGCCAGGAAAGCCGAGCGTGGGCTCGGCGCTACAGGAAGCAAAGCACAAAAAACCCCGCGTTCGCGGGGTTTCTTGTTTGCCGCACCAAGCAGGCGATCAGTCGCCCAGGGTCAGCAGCGAGGCGTTGCCGCCGGCGGCGGTGGTGTTCACCGTCACCGTCTTTTCGGTGGCAAAGCGCAGCAGGTAGTGCGGGCCGCCGGCCTTCGGGCCGGTGCCGGACAGGCCCTGGCCGCCGAACGGCTGCACGCCGACCACTGCACCGATCTGGTTGCGGTTGACGTACACGTTGCCGACGTGGACGCCGTTGCTGATGCGGTCAACGGTTTCGTCGATGCGCGAATGCACGCCCAGGGTCAGGCCGTAGCCGGTGGCGTTGATCTGGTCGATCACCGCGTCGAGCTGGTCGCCCTTCCAGCGGATCACGTGCAGGACCGGACCGAACACTTCCTTCTGCAGCTGGCCCAGGTCCTTCAGCTCGTACGCGCGCGGTGCGAAGAAGGTGCCGTGGGCGGTTTCGGCGGACAGCTCGGCGGCGGCGATCAGGCGCGCTTCGCGGTCCATGCGTTCGGCGTGGTCCTGCAGGATCTTCAGCGCATCTGCGTCGATCACCGGGCCGACGTCGGTGGACAGCAGGCCCGGGTTGCCGACCTTCAGTTCCTTCATCGCACCGGCCAGCATGGTCATCACCTTGTCGGCGATGTCGTCCTGCACGAACAGCACGCGCGCGGCCGAGCAGCGCTGGCCAGCGGAGGTGAAGGCCGAACCGATCGCGTCCTTGACCAGCTGTTCCGGCAGTGCCGAGGAGTCGGCGATGAAGGCGTTCTGGCCACCGGTCTCGGCGATCAGCACGCCGATGGCGGCGTCACGCGCGGCCATCGCGCGGTTGATCGCACGGGCGGTCTCGGTGGAGCCGGTGAAGGCCACGCCGGCCACGCGCGGGTCGGCGGTCAGCGCCGCACCCACGGTGGCGCCGTCGCCCGGCAGGAACTGCACCACCTCGGCCGGCACGCCGGCATCGTGCAGCAGCTTCACCGCGTAGTAGCCGATCAGGTTGGTCTGCTCGGCCGGCTTGGCGATGACGCTGTTGCCGGCGGCCAGAGCAGCGGCGACCTGGCCCAGGAAGATCGCCAGTGGGAAGTTCCACGGGCTGATGCAGACGAACACGCCGCGGCCGTGCAGCTGCAGCTCGTTGGACTCACCGGTCGGGCTCGGCAGCTTCTCGGCGTGGCTGAACTGCTCGCGCGCCTGCTTGGCGTAGTAGCGCAGGAAATCCACGGCTTCGCGCACTTCGGCGATGCTGTCGGGCAGGCTCTTGCCGGCTTCCTTCACGCACAGTGCCATGAACTCCGGCATGCGCGCTTCCAGCTGGTCGGCGGCGTGTTCGAGGATGGCGGCGCGGCTGGCGGCCGGGGTGCGGTTCCAGGCCGGCTGCGCGGCTACGGCATTCGCCAGCGCCTTCTGCACGGTAGCGGCATCGGCGGCCAGCCACTGGCCGACCACTTCGCGGGTGTCGGCCGGGTTGGTCACCGGCAGTGCGGCGCCGGCCGGGTTGGCACCCGGTACCAGCGGCGAGGCCTGCCACGGCTTCACGGCGGCGTTGAGCTGCTCGGCCAGGGCGCGCAGTTCGTTGTCGTTGGCGAGGTTGGCGCCCATGGAGTTCTTCCTGTCGTGGTTCTGGCTGCGCAGCAGGTCAACCGGCAGCGGGATCTTGGGATGCGGAATCGATTCGAACGAGGCGACCATCTCGACCGGATCGCGGATCAGGTCGGCGATCGGCACGCGCTCGTCGGTGATGCGGTTGACGAAGCTGGAGTTGGCGCCGTTTTCCAGCAGGCGGCGCACCAGGTACGGCAGCAGGTCTTCGTGCGAACCGACCGGGGCGTACACGCGGCAGGGCAGGTTCAAGCGGTCGGCCGGCACCACTTCGGCGTACAGGTCGTCGCCCATGCCGTGCAGCTTCTGGTGCTCGTACACGCCGCCGTTGGCGATGCTGCGCACGGCCGCGATGGTGTGCGCGTTGTGCGTGGCGAACATCGGGTAGATCGCGTCCGCATGGGTGAACAGCCGCTTGGCGCAGGCCAGGTAGGACACATCGGTGTTCTGCTTGCGGGTGAACACCGGGTAGCCCGGGTAGCCTTCGATCTGCGCACGCTTGATCTCGGCATCCCAGTAGGCGCCCTTGACCAGGCGCACCTGGAGGCGGCGACCGGCACGGCGTGCCATGTCGGCCAGGTGGTCGATCGTGTACGGCGTGCGCTTCTGGTAGGCCTGTACGACCACACCGAAGCCATCCCAGCCAGCCAGCGAGGCGTCCGAGAACACCTGCTCGATGATGTCCAGCGACAGTTCCAGGCGGTCGGACTCTTCGGCGTCGACGGTGCAGCCGATGCCGTAGCTCTTGGCCAGCTGTGCCAGTTCCAGCACGCCCGGCACCAGGTCCTTCAGCACGCGCTCGCGCTTGGCGTGCTCGTAGCGCGGGTACAGCGCCGACAGCTTGATCGAGATGCCCGGCGCGTTGTTGACGTCGCCGTCCGGGCGGCCGCCGCGGGCCTTGTGATCACCGCCGATGGCGTGGATCGCGCGACGGTAGTCTTCCAGGTAGCGAAGTGCGTCCTTCATGGTCAGCGCGCCTTCGCCCAGCATGTCGAAGGAGTAGCGGTAGCTGGCGTTGTCGCCCTTGTGCGAGCGCGACAGCGCCTCGCTGATGGTGCGGCCCATGACGAACTGGTGGCCCATGATCTTCATCGCCTGGCGCACGGCCAGGCGCACCACCGGCTCACCGACGCGGCCGACCAGGCGCTTGAACGCGCTGGGCGCATCGGCGCGGGTGGCGTCGTTCATCTGCACCAGCTTGCCGGTCAGCATCAGGCCCCAGGTGGAGGCATTGACCAGCACCGAGTCGCTGCCACCCAAGTGCTTTTCCCAGTCGGCATCGGCCAGCTTGTCGCGGATCAGCTTGTCGGCAGTGTCCTGGTCCGGAATGCGCAGCAGGGCCTCTGCCACGCACATCAGCAGCACGCCTTCTTCGCTGCCCAGGTCGTACTGGCGCATGAAGGCTTCGATCGCGCCCTGGTCCTTGGCACGCACGCGCACGCGGCCGACCAGGTCGGCGGCCAGCGCCTGCACCCTGGCCTGTTCCTCGGCGGGCAGGCGCGCCTGCGCCAGCAGCTCACGCACGTGGCTCGCCTCGTCCTTCAACCAGGCATCGGTGATGGCCTGGCGGAACGGGTTGGGGGGCGCCGGCAGTTCCGGCGACAGCAGCGCGCCCGGACGCGGGGCGTCGTGGGCGGCAGGGGAGGAGGAAGGTGCGTTCATGCCGGTCCGGCCAGTGGAAAACTTGGCGATTTTAATCATTTTTGCGGCCTTCGGAAGTGCCCTGCAGACACCTTCATGAAGGGCTGATAGCTACTAACGGTGGTGGATTCGGCGTGTTCAGCAAACCCGGCAAGATTTGTGCTGAATTCGTCATTCGTGCCGCCGACCTCATGCTGTGTTGCAGCATCGGAAAAAGTGTGAATGCACCCTTGCTACCGGCGAGAGGGCGGGGCTACCATCGAGACGTTTCCCGCGGCAGGAACGCGGTTGCGACATGATCGAGGTGCTTCCAGCTCCGGATGGGTCAGGTACGCAGCTGCGGCTGCGTCCCCCACGGGCGCTCGATGCCCGGCAGTTCGTCCTGTTGTTCACCGTGTTGTCGGGTGCGATGTGGCTGGTGTCCGCCCTCGGGTGGTGGGCCGGCAATGCATTCGCCCCCCTGTTCGCGCTGCTGTACAGCCTGGTGCTGGCGGCGGCGCTGCGTGCCTTGTGGCGCAGCGGTGAACGGCAGGAGGAGATCCGGGTAGTGCCGGCGTACGTGGAGGTCATCCCCGTACCCGGTGGATCGCCGGTGTTCCGGGCCCACCCGCACTGGGTGCGCCTGCTCACCGACGATGAGAGGGTCCGGCTGGCATCCAGCGGCCGGCAGGTGGAGGTGGGGAGTTTCCTCGCGCCGGCCGAACGCCAGACGCTCGCAGAGACACTTGAAAGCTTGCTCGCCGCCAGCGATGGCGGCAACCGACGACGCTAAGGGTCTAGGCAATGAAGCAAAGCAGCAGGTGGGGCACGAAGTGCGTGAACGCGGTCGCCGCGATGCTGGCGACCGGGGGACTGATTCCGGCGTCGGCCTGGGCCCAGGCGGCCGATCCCAAGCCGTGGCAGCTGAACATGGGCAAGGGGGTGACCCAGACCTCGCGCCTGGCCTGGGAATCGAACAACCTGTCGTTGATCATCTGCACGGTGATCGGCGTCATCGTGTTCGGGGCGATGGCCTACGCCATCTTCAAGTTCCGCAAATCCAAGGGCGCAGTCGCCGCCACCTTCAGCCACAACACCAAGGCCGAGATCATCTGGACGGTGATCCCGGTGATCATCCTGGTCGTGATGGCATGGCCGGCCACGGCCAACCTGATCAAGATGTACGACACCCGCGATGCCGAGATGACGGTCAAGGTCACCGGCTATCAGTGGATGTGGAAGTACGAATACCTCGGCGAGAACGTCACCTTCACCAGCCGCCTGGACCGCGAGTCCGACCGCGTGCGGCAGAGTGGCATCGTGCCGACCCGCGAAAGCCATCCGCACTACCTGCTGGACGTCGACAACCGGCTGGTGTTGCCGGTCGATACCAAGGTGCGTTTCGTCATCACCTCCGACGACGTGATCCACGCCTGGTGGGTACCGGCGCTGGGCTGGAAGCAGGACGCCATCCCCGGTTTCATCAATGAAGCGTGGACCAGCATCGAGCAGCCCGGGGTGTACCGCGGGCAATGCGCCGAGCTGTGCGGCAAGGACCACGGCTTCATGCCGATCGTGGTCGAGGCGGTGTCCAAGGAGGACTTCAAGCAGTGGCTGGCGCAGCGCAAGCCTGCACCGCCGGCCGAGCCCGCCCCCCCTGCGGCACCTGCAGAACCGGCTGCCCCTGCGGGCGAAGCACCGGCGGCACCTGCTGCTGCCGAAGCCGGCAACGCACCTGCGGTTGCGGCCAGCGGCGCGTGATGTAAAGCCCGCGGCCGCTCGCGGCCGTGGTGACAACCGATTCTGAGAGGTGTTTTGCAATGGCGCACTCGGCAGTTGGGCACGACGATCACCATCACCAGCAGAGTTTCTTCGAGCGTTGGTTCTTCTCGACCAACCACAAGGACATCGGCACGCTGTACCTGGGTTTCAGCTTCATCATGTTCATCATCGGTGCGGCGATGAGCGTGGTGATCCGCGCCGAGCTGGCGCAGCCGGGCCTGCAGTTCGTCAAGCCCGAGTTCTTCAACCAGATGACGACCGTGCATGCGCTGGTGATGATCTTCGGTGGCGTGATGCCGGCGTTCGTCGGCCTTGCCAACTGGATGATCCCGCTGCAGATCGGCGCGCCGGACATGGCGCTGCCGCGCATGAACAACTGGTCGTTCTGGCTGCTGCCGGTGGCCTTCAGCCTGCTGCTGCTGACGCTGTTCCTGCCCGGTGGTGCACCGGCCGGCGGCTGGACGCTGTACCCGCCGCTGTCGCTGCAGGGCGGCTACAACGTGGCCTTCAGCGTGTTCGCCATCCACGTGGCCGGTATCAGCTCGATCATGGGTGCGATCAACATCATCGCCACCGTGCTCAACATGCGCGCGCCGGGCATCGACCTGCTGAAGATGCCGATCTTCTGCTGGGCCTGGCTGATCACCGCCTTCCTGCTGATCGCGGTGATGCCGGTGCTGGCCGGTGCGGTGACCATGCTGCTGACCGACAAGTTCTTCGGCACCAGCTTCTTCAACGCCGCCGGTGGCGGTGACCCGGTGATGTACCAGCACATCTTCTGGTTCTTCGGCCATCCCGAGGTCTACATCATGATCCTGCCCGCCTTCGGCGTGGTCAGCGAGATCATCCCGACCTTCAGCCGCAAGCCGCTGTTCGGCTACCAGGCGATGGTGTACGCCACCGCCGCGATCGCGTTCCTGTCGTTCATTGTCTGGGCCCACCACATGTTCACCGTGGGCATGCCGCTGGGCGGCGAGATCTACTTCATGTTCGCCACCATGCTGATCTCGATCCCGACCGGCGTGAAGGTGTTCAACTGGGTCAGCACCATGTGGCGGGGCTCGCTGACGTTCGAGGCGCCGATGCTGTGGTCGGTGGCCTTCGTCATCCTGTTCACCATCGGTGGCTTCTCCGGTCTGATGCTGGCCATCGTGGCGGCCGACTTCCAGTACCACGACACCTACTTCGTGGTTGCGCATTTCCACTACGTGCTGGTGACCGGCGCGGTGTTCGCGCTGATCGCGGCGGTGTATTACTGGTGGCCGAAGTGGACCGGGCGCATGTACAGCGAGAAGTGGGCCAAGGTGCACTTCTGGTGGTCGATCGTGTTCGTCAACCTGCTGTTCTTCCCGCAGCATTTCCTCGGCCTGGCCGGCATGCCGCGCCGCATTCCCGATTACAGCGTGGCCTTCGCCGACTGGAACCTGATCAGCTCGATCGGTGCGTTCGGCATGTTCGTCACGCCGTTCATGATGGCCGCGATCCTGCTGTCCTCGCTGCGCAACGGCGAGAAGGCCGAAGCACGCAGCTGGGAAGGTGCACGCGGGCTGGAGTGGACGCTGCCATCGCCGGCACCGGCGCACACCTTCACCACGCCGCCGACCATCCGTCCGGGGGATCTGGCGCATGACGACATCACGCATTGAGGTGGGGCATGCATAACGAGAGCCCACTGCAGACCTGTAGAGCCGAGACATGCTCGGCTGACGTGGAGCAGCCGAGCATGGCTCGGCTCTACAACAGCCCGGGCGACGCCCCGGAAAACGGCATCGAACAGCAGCGCCAGCGTGCCCGGCGCACGGCGATGTGGGTCGGCGCCATCGCGGTGCTGGTCTACGTCGGCTTCATCCTCAGCGGGGTGATCGGCCGATGAGCGAGGCTCCGGCCAGCACGCGGTCCCCCAGTGCCGGGCTGCCGCGCCTGATCGGCGTGGCAGTGGCGGTGTTCCTGCTGACCTTCTCGCTGGTGCCGCTGTACCGCATTGCCTGCGAAAAGGTATTCGGCGTGCGCCTGGAGCGCGGCCCAGGTGGTGAAGCCAGTACGGGTGCTGCAGCTGGCAAGCGCACCGTGCGGGTGGAGTTCGATGGCGGCGTCAATTCGCGCCTGCCATGGTCGTTCCATCCCGAGCAGCTGACCATGGATGTGGTGCCCGGCGAACTCAACGAGGCGCTGTACTTCGCCCGCAACGACAGCCAGCAGGCAGTCGTTGGCAGCGCGGTGCCTTCGGTGGCGCCGGCACGCGCGTCGGGCTTCTTCAGCAAGACCGAGTGCTTCTGTTTCACCGCGCAGACGCTGCAGGCCGGCGAGAAGCGCGACATGCCGGTGCGCTTCATCGTCGATCCGGACCTGCCGCCGGAAATCAAGACGATCACCTTGTCCTACACCTTCTACCGCAACGACGCGTTGTCCGATCGGCTGCTCCCGGCCGCCACCTCGGACGGCGCGCACGCCGCACCCTGACCCGGATACCGACATGGCCCAGACACCGACCGACGCCAACGTGTACTTCGTCCCGGCCCAGAGCAAATGGCCGTTCGTGGGCTCCATCGCGATGATGGTGACCATGGTGGGCGTGGCCAGCTGGCTCAACGACGCCAGCTGGGGGCGCTGGACGTTCTATATCGGCATCGCGATGCTGGTGCTGACCCTGTTCTGGTGGTTCAGCGACGTGGTGCGCGAATCGCAGGCCGGCAACTACAACCACCAGGTCGATGGCTCGTTCCGGATGGGGATGATCTGGTTCATCTTCTCCGAGGTGATGTTCTTCGGTGCCTTCTTCGGCGCGCTGTTCTACACCCGCAACCTGGGCCTGTCGTGGCTGAGCGGCGAAGGCCGCGGGGTGATGACCAACGAGCTGCTCTGGCAGGGCTACTCCGCCGGATGGCCGACCAATGGCCCGGCGGCGATCGGTGGCGCCTTCCAGACCATCCCGGCCTGGGGCCTGCCGCTGATCAATACGCTGATCCTGCTCACCTCCGGCGTGACCCTGACCATCGCCCATCACGCACTGAAGGCCGGCAACCGCCGCCAGCTGCTGATCTGGCTGGGCCTGACCGTGGTGCTCGGCCTCGGTTTCCTGACCCTGCAGGCGGAAGAGTACATCCACGCCTACAAGGAGCTGAACCTGACGCTCGGTTCGGGTATCTACGGTTCGACATTCTTCATGCTGACCGGCTTCCACGGCGCGCACGTGCTGCTGGGCACGATCATGCTGATCGTGATGTGGCTGCGTTCGGCCAAAGGACACTTCACCCGCGACAACCATTTCGGTTTCGAAGCGGCCGCGTGGTACTGGCACTTCGTCGACGTGGTGTGGCTGATGCTGTTCCTGTTCGTCTACGTGCTTTGACCACGCACGCATCGGTGGCCTCAGCCGCCGACGCCGTGCGGCTTGATCCAGCCCATGTAGATGCTCACGATCACCAGTACGATCAACGCCACCGACACCGCGATGCGACGTGTCAGTGCGTTGACCGTGCGCTTGGTCTGGCCGCGGTCGACCAGCAGGTAATACAGGCCGGCGCCCAGGTTCCAGACGATGACGATCAGAAACGCGATTACCAGCAGGGTCTTCAGCGAATCACTCATGCGCGGCTCGAGGGCAGGGTGGGTGCGCCTATCTGACCGCGTTTGCGCGGACTTGTCATGATGCGCCAGCACACACGCGTGATCGGATGGTTGCTGGCCGTGCTGGCGATGGCCGGTTTCACTGCATTGGGGCTGTGGCAGCTGCAGCGCATGCATGCCAAACAGTCAATGTTGGATGCGCAGGGTCCAGCCGCAGCGCAGGTACTGTCGTTGGCGCAGGCGCTGGCAGCGCCCGGTGCGTTGCACGGCGTGGCCGACCACGGTCGCTTCCTTCCCGGCGTGGTGCTGCTGGACAACCAGACCCGGCACGGCCGCGCGGGCGTGAAGATCTATCGCCCGTTCCGCAGTGACGAAGGCAGCGTGCTGCTGGTCGATCTTGGCTGGCGCGCGCTGCCGCCGGATCGCACGCTGCCGGACATACCGGCGCCGCCTTCGCCGGTGGCGGTGCGCGGGTTGCTGGCGCCACCGCCTTCGGCGGGGCTGGTACTGGGCCCGGCGTTCTCCGCCACCGGTGAGGCCGGGCGCTGGCTGGCCAGCCGCTTGCCGGCCGAGGGCCTGGCCGCAGCGCTGGGCCTGCCAACGCTGCCCGAGCGGGTCCTGCGACTGGACCCGGCGCTGCCCTTTGGCGACGAGCGCGATCTGGACCTGCTGCCGAACACGCTGCCGCCTCAGCGACACCTGGGCTACGCCGTGCAGTGGTTCGGCCTGGCCCTGACCGTGCTGGTGGTGGCGCTGGTGCTGGAGCGGCGCAGGAGACGGCCCATCGCCCGGTAGTGCCGGCCGCTGGCCGGCAATCCCCGGATTCCCGGATTCCTGGATGCCGGGCAGCGGCCGGCACTACCGGCATCGTTTACCCAACCATGAGAAAATGCCCCGCATGAACACTGCTACGTCCCCGCAGGCGCGCGGCTCCGGCCGCCGGACCCTGGTGCTGCTGTTTGCCGTGTTCTTCGGGGCGATGGCGCTGGCCGCGGTATTGCGCTTATCCGGCTGGCAGCCCACCGGGCACCGCAATGCGGGACAGCTGCTGAAGCCGCCGGTGGACCTGCGCCAGCAGGCGCCGACCCTGGCCAGTGGCCAGCCCTATCCTTGGAACCCCGAGGCCCGCACCTGGCGCCTGCTGGTGGCACCACCGGCCGGTGCCTGCGACGCGCAGTGCGTCACTTTGTCGCAGGGGCTGGGCAAGGTGTGGCAGCTGTTCGGCCATAACGCCGATAATGTCGAGATCCTGTGGCTGGGTACGCCACCGGCGTCGATCGCCTCGCTGCCCGCGCTGCGGCCGCTGGCTCCGTCGCCAGCCCTGCGCGCGGCGTTGCCGGGCGTCGATGATCCGGCGGGACTGCCGGTCTACGTGATCGATCCGAACGGCTTCGTGATCATGCGCCATGCCCCGGGTTCCGACCTCGGTGGCCTGCGCAAGGACATGGCCACGTTGCTGAAACTGAAGTGAGTCCCGTTTGATGAGCCTTTCCGCGCGTCCGGCGCTGCACCGCAATTTCCACCGCCTGGCGTGGTTCGCCATGATCATGACCGCGAGCACGATCATGTTCGGCGCGTTCGTACGCCTGTCCGATGCCGGCCTGAGCTGCCCGGACTGGCCGACCTGCTATGGCCAGGCCACCTGGCCGCAGCACGTGGAAGAGACCATCGGCCACCCGGCGGCGGAGATCCGCCCGCTGGAGACCCACAAGGCCTGGCGTGAGCAGGTGCACCGCTTCCTGGCCGGCGCGCTGGGCATCGAGATCCTGACCCTGGCCCTGCTGGCCACGCGCAAGCGCCGCTTTGGAACCACGGCAGTGGTGACCGCCTGCGTGCTGGTGGCCGCTGGCATACCGCTGTACATGATGGGCTGGCATGGCACCGCCAGTGCATTGGCTCTGATCGGCGAGGCGATCCTGCTGATCGCCGCGCTGCGCTGGAGCAACATCGATCTGGCACGCGCTGCACTGCTGACCCTGGCGGTGGTGATCTTCCAGGCCCTGCTGGGCATGTGGACGGTGACCCTGCTGCTCAAACCCATCGTGGTGATGGGCCACCTGCTGGGCGGCATGCTGATGTTCGCCCTGCTGGCCTGGATGGCCTGGCGTGCGACGCACATGCCGATCACCCTGGCCGAGGCACCGAAGCTGAAGTGGCTGCTGCGCATCGGCCTGGCGGTGCTGGTCACCCAGATCGCACTCGGCGGCTGGGTCAGTGCCAACTACGCGGCGCTGGCCTGCGGCGGCGGCAGTGCATCGCTGGACAACTTCCCGCGCTGTGCCAACCAGTGGTGGCCGCAGCACAACTTCGTCGAAGGCTTCACCCTGTGGCGTGGCATCGGCGTGGACTACGAAGGTGGCGTGCTGGATGGTGCTTCCCGTATCGCCATCCAGATGGCGCACCGCCTGTTCGCGGTGGTGGTGGCCATCTACCTGCTGTGGCTGGGCGTGCGCCTGTTCCGGTTGCCGAGCATGCGCGGCTGGGCCAGCGCGCTGATCGCGCTGCTGGTGCTGCAGGTCACCCTCGGCATCCTCAATGTGAAGCTGGCGCTGCCACTGGAAGTGGCCGTGGCCCACAACGGCGTGGCCGTTGCCCTGTTGTTCGTGCTGGTCAGCCTGCTGGCCCGCCTGCGCGCCCCGGACTGATTCCATGTTTTCCAACTACCGCCAGTACTGGGACCTGACCAAGCCCAAGGTCGTCGCCCTCATTGTCTTCACTGCCCTGGTCGGCATGGTCCTGGCTATTCCGGGCGTGCCCAGCTGGGAGCAGGTGCGCGCCGGCCTGCTCGGCTTCCTCGGCATCTGGCTGGCCGCTTCGGCGGCCGCCGCGATCAACCAGTTGCTGGATGCGCACATCGATGCGCAGATGGCACGCACGTCGTGGCGCCCGCTGGTGGTCGGCAAGGTCAAGCCATGGCAGGTGCTGGTGTTCGCCGGCGTGCTGATCGTGCTGTCGATGACCATCCTGGTGCTGTGGGTGAACCTGATCACTGCGGTGCTGACCTTCGCCTCGCTGATCGGTTATGCGGTGATCTACACCGTGTACCTCAAGCGCGCGACCTCGCAGAACATCGTCATCGGCGGCCTGGCCGGCGCGATGCCGCCGATGCTGGGCTGGGCTGCGGTCACCGGCATGCAGGGCTCGTCGGACTGGGCGTACTCGTCGCTGCTGGTGCTGATCATCTTCATCTGGACGCCGCCGCACTTCTGGGCGCTGGCGATCTTCCGCCGCGAGGACTATGCCAAGGCCGAGATCCCGATGCTGCCAGTGACCCACGGCGTGGTGCACACCCGCAAGCAGATCATGGTGTATTCGGTGGTGCTGGCGCTGGTCTGCCTGCTGCCGTACCTGGTGGGCATGAGTGGTGCGTTCTACCTGGGCGGTGCGATCGTGCTCAACGCGGTGTTCCTCTGGTATGCCTGGCGCATGCTGAACCCGCCGGACGAGCTGTTCTCGATGAAGATGTTCTACTACTCCATCGTCTACCTGATGGCGCTGTTCGCCTTCCTGCTGGTCGACCACTGGATCCTGCCCTGGTTGTAAAGCGCCACCTGTAGAGCCGAGCCCATGCTCGGCTGAGGGGTGGTTGGAAGAGCAGCCGAGCGTGGGCTCGGCTCTACAACAGATCCACGCCATGCGTGGAGTGTTCAAGCAGATCCACGCCATGCGTGGATGTCTCCAGATCGGGTCAGGGCGCGCGCTTCGCATACCGCTGCGCGATCACACCGCAGACGATCAGCTGGATCTGGTGGTAGATCATCACCGGCAGCACGATCGCGCCGAGGCTGCCGCCGGCGAACAGCACCTTGGCGATCGGCACGCCGGTGGCCAGGCTCTTCTTCGAGCCGCAGAACACGATGGCGATCTCGTCCTCGCGGTTGAAGCGCAGCCGGCGGGCGATGAAGGTGATCAGCGGCATGGCGATGCCGAGCAGCACGGCAGCCACCACGGCCACGGCCAGCAACGAGAGCAGCGGTGTCTTGCTCCACAACCCTTCGGTCACCGCTTCGCCGAACGCCGAATACACCACCAGCAGGATCGTGCCCTGGTCGGTGTAGCGCAGCAGCGCGCGCTGCTTCTCCACCCAGCCGGCAATCCACGGCCGCAGCAGGTGGCCGGCCACGAACGGCACCAGCAGCTGCAGCATGATGCCGCCGATCGCGTGCAGTGGGTCATGCACGCCGCCGGAGGTGCCGGCCAGCGCGGTCAGCAGCAGTGGGGTCAGGAACACGCCGAGGATGCTCGACAGCGAGGCGCTGCACACCGCTGCCGGCACGTTGCCGCGGGCCATCGAGGTGAACGCGATGGACGACTGCACGGTGGACGGCAGGGTGCACAGGAACAGCACGCCCAGGTACAGCTCCGGAGTCAGCAGCCAGCCCGACAGTGGCTTGAACATCAGCCCCAGCAGCGGGAACAGGAGGAAGGTGCAGGCCAGGATGGTCAGGTGCAGCCGCCAGTGCAGCATGCCGCCGATGATCGACTCGCGCGGCAGGCGCGCGCCATGCAGGAAGAACAGCGCGGCGATGGCGACGGTGGTGACATCGTCGAGCACGATGGCAGCGGCGCCCTTCATCGGCAGCAGCGAGGCCAGGCCGACGGTGCACAGCAGGGCGAGGGTGAAGTTGTCCGGTCGCAGGCGCGACCACCAGCGGGTCATGGTGGGCAGAGTCCTTGGTGCGGAGGGTGGTTCAGGGCGAGGTGACCGGTGTGGCCAAGCGCTGGCGGGTGGCGGCTTCCAGCGACTTCAGGCCGGCGCGCTGGCCGAGCTGAAGCGCCTGCTCCGGGCTGGCATGTTCATAGCGGGCATTGACCAGGCCGAGCACGGCACCGGCGCGGTTGCCGGAGGCGCAGTGCAGCAGCACCGGCCCCTGGCTCTGCTGCAGGGCCTGGTGCACGGCGCGCACATTGGCCGCATCCAGGCCCTCGGCGCCGGCCACCGGAATGCGCACATAGCGCAGGCCCAGCGATTCGGCCGCGTGGATTTCATCGAAGCCCCGGTCCTCGCCAGGCTGGCGCAGGTCGATCACCGTGCGCACGCCCTGCGCGGCCAGGGCCTGCAGCTGTGCGGCGCTGGGTTGGCCACCGGCATACAGGCCGGGGCGTACTTCGTTGAGGGGCGCGTCTTCGGCCAGGGCCGTCAGTGGCAGGCAGAGCGACAACAACAGCAGGCAGGTCAGGCGCAGCAGCATGGTCCTCTCCGTGAAACGTTCTGCTGCTACAGGCGCAGCCCGGCGCGGGCCTTGAGCAGCTCGCGCAGTTCGTATTTGTCAGTATCGTCCAGGCCCTGCTGGCGCTGCTTTGCCAACAACTCCTCCAGACGTTGCACCAGCAGCTGTTTCTCCAGCTGGGCCACTGCGTCGTGCAGTTCCTGGGTCCAGCTGGCTTCGGTGCCGGGCAGCGTCTGTGCAGCCAATGTATGCAGCGAGGCCTGTTCCTCGCGGCCGTCGAAGTGTTCCAGCAGGGCGCCGGTGCTGATGTCCGGGCGCTGTTCGACCAGCCCCAGCAGCTCCAGCAGCAGTTCCACGCCGGGCAGGCGCAGGCCCTGGAAGTGGTGCTTGCCGCCCAGCGTCAGCGCCAGCGACGGCTGCTGCAGCAGCACGGCGATCGCGCCGCGCACCAGGCTGCGCTTGGCCACGGGCTGGATCGTCCGCTGCGGCTGGCGTTGCGGCATCGGCGTGCGTGCAGCCTGGGCGTTGCCGCCGAGCCCGGTCAGCTGCGCCAGCTGCTGCTTCATCAGGTCGCCGAAGGCGCCGTCGGGAATCTGCGCCAGCATCGGCTTGGCGCGTTCGGCCAGGCGTGCCTTGCCGTCCAGCGTGCCCAGGTTGATCTCGCGGGTCAGTTCATCGAAGAAGAACTGCGACAGCGGCGTGGCCTGCTTCAGGCGCTCGTTGAAGGCCTCGGCGCCTTCCTTGCGCACGATGGTGTCCGGGTCCTCGCCATCGGGCAGGAACAGGAAGAAGGCCTGGCGGCCATCCTTCATGCGCGGCAGCACCGACTCCAGGGCCTTCCAGCCGGCGCGGCGGCCGGCGGCGTCGCCGTCGAAGCAGAAGAACACGTCCGGCGCGTTGCGGAACAGCAGCTCGGCGTGGTCCGGCGTGGTCGCGGTGCCCAGCGTGGCCACCGCCTGGGTCACCCCGAACTGGAACAGCGAAACCACGTCCATGTAGCCCTCGACCACGATCAGCCGCTCGATCTTCTGGTTGGCCTGGCGCACCTGCCACAGGCCATACAGTTCGCGGCCCTTGTGGAACAGCGCGGTCTCGGGCGAGTTGAGGTACTTGGGGCCGTCGTCCTTCTCGAACACGCGGCCACCGAAGGCGATCACCCGGCCACGGCGGTCGAAGATCGGGAACATCACCCGGTCGCGGAACTTGTCGTAGACGTGGCCGCGGTCGTTCTTCGAGAAAAGGCCGGCGCGGTCGAGCAGCTTCATGCGGCGCTCGTCCTTGCCGAGCGCGTCGCGCAGGCCGCTGTAGCCGTCCGGCGCGTAGCCGATCTGGAAGCGCGCGCGGTTCTCTTCGTCCACGCCACGGCCATCGAGGTAACTGCGTGCCTTGTCGCTGCTTTCCAGGTTCTTCTGGAAGAACCGGGCGGCGGCATCCAGTGCCGAGTACAGCTCGCGGCTGTCGTCCTGCTGCTGGGGGCTGCGCGGGTTCTCATTGCGCGGCACGTCCATGCCCGCGCGCTTGGCCAGTTCATCCACCGCGTCGAGGAACTCGAGGCGGTCGTAGTTCATCAGGAAGCTGATCGCGGTGCCGTGCGCGCCGCAGCCGAAGCAGTGATAGAACTGCTTGGTCGGCGAGACCGTGAACGAGGCCGAGCGCTCGTCATGAAACGGGCAGCGTGCGGCGTATTCCTTGCCCTGGCGCTTCAACGGCACGCGGCTGCCCACCACCTCGACGATGTCGATGCGGGCCAGCAGGTCGTCGATGAAAGCGTCGGGGATACGGGCCATGGGCAACAGGGCAGGGCGCGGTACAGGACCACGCGACGGAACCGGGGCGGTCGGCCTAGTTTACCCCCTGTCGGGCACCTGGCTGGCGGTTGCCGGATCGATGCCGGCGGCGGCCAGGTGATGGCGCGCGCGCAGGCGCTCATCGATCACCGCGGTCATCAGCGCGCCAACGAAGAAGACCACAGTCGCGTAATAGATCCAGACCAGCGAGATCACCAGCGCGCCCATCGAGCCGTAGGCACTGCCGGGGGCCACGGTGGCGATGTAGACGCCGATGCCGTAGCGGCCCAGTGCGAACAGTGCCGAGGTGATGACGCCGCCGATGAAGGCCTGGCGCCACGCCACGCGACGGTCGGGCAGGTAGTGGTACATGAAGGCGAAGCCGACTGCATACAGCAGCAGGCTCGTGACGTACCCCAGCGCGGGGAGGATCGAGGGCAGTTGCGCGAAGGCCACCTGCAGCACCGTGGTGGCGGTCATCGACAGGATCAGCAGGAAGCCCAGGGCCAGCACCACGCCGAACGAGAACACACGCTTGCGCAGCCAGGCCTTGATGCCCTCCAGGCGCTCGCCACTGGTGCGGAAGATCAGGTTGAGCGCGTTCTGCAGCTGCGCGAACACGGCGGTGGCGCCCACGAACAGCAGCAGCGTGCTCCACAGCCCTGCCAACGAGCCGACGTCGGGCTGGTTGTCAGCGTTCTTCAGGACGGTTTCGGCCACCGTAGCCGCGCTGCTGCCAGCCACCGAGCTGATCTGGCCGATCAGCGCCTGCTGTGCCGGTGGGTACAGCGAGGCGGTCAACCACAGCAGCAGCACCAGCAGCGGTGCCATCGACAGCAGGGCGTAGAAAGAAACGGAGGCGGCCTGGGTCAGCACGTCGACGTCGATGAAGCGCTTGGCCACCGCCATCGGAAAGCTGTCCTGCAGGCGCTTGAGGTACTTGTGCAGGGACACGGGAACGTTGGGCTCGGGTTCAACCATGGGTGTGGTTGTAGCAGGCGGCCAACGAAGGTGCGGTGAAGCGGGTGCATCAATGGGGTCAGAGCCCTTTCGTGTTGCGAAAGGGATCCGACCCCGTGTGCCGGATTACGCCAGCTGCTGCTTGACCAGCTTGGACACCAGGCCCATGTCGGCCTGGCCAGCGAGCTTGGGCTTCAGTGCGCCCATCAGCTTGCCCATGTCGGCCGGGCCGGAGGCGCCGGTCTCGGCGATGGCGGCCTGGATGGCGGCCACGATCTCGGCTTCGCCCATCTTGGCCGGCAGGTAGGCTTCGATGACCACGATCTCGGCGCGCTCGATCTCGGCCAGGTCTTCGCGGTTGGCCGCTTCGTACTGGCTGACCGAGTCCTTGCGCTGCTTGACCATCTTGTCGAGCACGGCGATCACGGCGGTGTCATCCAGCTCGATGCGCTCGTCCACTTCGCGCTGCTTGATGGCGGCATTGATCAGGCGGATCACGCCCAGCTTGTGCTTCTCGCCCGCCTTCATGGCGGCCTTCATGTCTTCGGTGAGCTGCTGCTTCATGCTCATGAGGAACCTCGTGGTGGTAGGTGGGGCGGGGCGGATGCCCGAACCCGGAAACGCAAAAAGCCGGCGACGCTCGCGCGTGCCGGCTTCGGCTCCATCGCGACGGGCAGGCCCGCCGCAATGAAGATGCGTCCGATCAGTACAGGCGCTGACGCTTGGTGACGTCGCGCGACGAGCGGCGCAGCTGACGCTTCACAGCAGCGGCGGCCTTGCGCTTGCGCTCCTGGGTCGGCTTTTCGTAGAACTCGCGCTTGCGGGTTTCGGCCAGCACACCGGCCTTTTCGCAAGTGCGCTTGAAGCGGCGAAGAGCAAACTCGAAGGGCTCGTTCTCGCGGACTTTGACGCTGGGCATGGAATCTCCGGGACACAGTAGAACCGGGTCACGCCCGGCGAGCCGCACATTATAGCGGCGAATCGACAAACTGCAAGCGGCCAACCCTGAATACGGGCCGGCGGTTCGAAAGCAGTGAGATCTGCACGTTCCCCGAGGGGACGGCAGGGGCGTCATAATAGCAGGCATGCGAGTCCTTGGCATCGAATCCTCCTGTGATGAGACCGGCGTGGCGGTGTATGACACCGACCTGGCCGGCAGCGCAGCCCTGCGCGCCCATGCGGTCTACAGCCAGATCGCCCTGCACGCCGAATACGGTGGCGTGGTGCCCGAGCTGGCCAGCCGCGACCACGTCCGCAAGCTGCTGCCGCTGGTGCGCCAGACCCTGGCCGAAGCCGGTCTGGGTGTAGGCGACATCGACGGGGTGGCCTACACGGCCGGTCCCGGCCTGGTCGGCGCGCTGCTGGTCGGCGCCGGTGTGGCCCGGTCGCTGGCCTGGGCGCTGGAGGTACCGGCCGTCGGCGTACACCATATGGAAGGCCACCTGCTGGCTCCGCTGATGGAAGACGACCCGCCGGAAGCGCCGTTCGTGGCGCTGCTGGTGTCCGGTGGCCATACCCAGCTGGTGGCGGTGGATGCGATCGGCCAGTACCGCCTGCTGGGCGAGACCCTGGACGATGCGGCCGGCGAGGCCTTCGACAAGACTGCCAAGCTGATGGGCCTGCCGTACCCCGGTGGGCCGCAGCTGGCCAGGCTGGCCGAGCAGGGCACGCCGGGCGCGTACCGCTTCGCGCGCCCGATGACCGACCGCCCCGGGCTGGATTTCAGCTTCTCCGGCCTGAAGACCCAGGTCCTGATGGCCTGGCGCGACAGCGACCAGAGCGAACAGACCCGCGCCGACATCGCCCGTGGCTTCGAGGACGCAGTGGTCGAGACCCTGTCGATCAAGTGCGAGCGCGCGCTGGAAGCGGCCGGAACCAATGTGATCGTGGTGGCCGGCGGCGTTGGCGCCAACAAGCGCCTGCGCGCCCGCCTGCAGCAGATGGCCGAGCGCCTCGGCGGCCGCGCCTGCTTCCCGCGCCCGGCGCTGTGCACCGACAACGGCGCGATGATCGCCTTCGCCGGCGCGCTGCGCCTGCAGGCCGGCCAGCACAGCCCGCCGAAGGTGGATGTGACCCCGCGCTGGGACATGGCGACGCTGCCGGCGGTCTGATCCGGTAGCGCCGCGCCACGCCCGGCGGACGTATTACCGACGCCCTGCCAATGGCGACGCCGCCAACACCGTCGTTGCCCGCTCATGGCGCTGTAACCAGCCCAGCGTATGCGGGCAGCGGGCGTGGATCAGCCGCCCGATCGCGGCCAGGTCGGCGCCGATGTCGCGTTCCAGGATGGGTTCGTGGTGGGCGATGCGGTTGCGTAGGTGGCGGATGCGTCCGATATCCGCATGGATGGCTTTCCTGACGGCACTGGGATGAGCAGAGGGAGCATGCTGCAGAACCCTGCTGAGTGCGGGTATCCAAAGCGTGGAGTCGAAGCGACAGGTGAAGAGCTGCTGCCAGAACACCATCGGCAGGTTGGCAACGATCCCAGGTGTATCGGTTACGCGGCTGGCAAGTTGTTCCAGTGCCGTGCGCGGAGAAGTACTGGATGAGGTTGGCAGCCTCCGTCGGAAGGCACCATTCCAGGGCCAACGCGGGCCATGCTGCCTGGCGAGCACCGCTGCAGCGGCGTTGCGGGTGACCACTTCGCACAGATGGACCGGCATCATCAGAGCACTGCACATCCGCATGTTCCACAGGTACAGGGATTCGGCTGTGACGTCGGGGCTGCAGGTCGATGCGATTCTCTCGTAAGTGGACAGACGCTCCGCTGACAACGCGCGCCGCAGTGCATCGTGTGAAGCCATCGTGATGTGCGGTGGTGAAGAATGGATCGATGTTGGCCAGTCAGGCGGGCAACAACCATAAGGGAACGTCGTTGTCCGTGCGGCCGATTCTCTGTGTTTCGCCTCGGACGAATACCTGAGCTTGCCTGTCGGAATTGGTCTTGACCGACGATCTGGTCCTTGCCTACTCTGCGTGCCTGCGCCACCGGGACTCGCGGCTGTTCAACAGCTCCCCCCGGGGACAAACGGTAGTACCAAAGGGCCCCGCTAGCAGGGCCCTTTGTCTTTTCTGGAGCCGCGTCCCTGCCGGCCGCCCACCGCCCGTTCCGGGCAGGCTCACCGCCGTGCCGTTACCATGGCTTCCTGTATTCGTGCCGGTAACCGCAATGGACAAGGTTTTCATCGAAGGGCTGACGATCGACGCCCTGATCGGGATCTACGATTGGGAACGACGGATCCGCCAGGACCTGGTGTTCGACCTGGAAATGGGCTTCGACAACCGTCGCCCCGCGGCCACCGATGACATCGCCCACACCCTGAACTACAAGGCGGTGAGCAAGCGCCTGGAGCAGTTCGTGCGCGAGTCGGAGTTCGGCCTGGTCGAGACCCTGGCCGAGCGCTGCGCGCAGATCGTGCTGGACGAATTCGACGTGAAGTGGCTGCGCCTGAAGCTGAGCAAGCCCGGCGCGGTGCGCGGCGCGCGCGCGGTGGGCGTGATCATCGAACGCTCGCGGGACTGACCCGGTAAATCCGGCCGCTGGCCGGAAACCCCGGTAGTGCCGGCCGCTGGCCGGCAACCTTGGCAACAACGAAACAGACAGGAGACAACTGATGGTGGACGCGGTGGTGGCGGTACAGTGGCTGGAACGGCTGCAGAACACACTGGAACCCTATCCCGGCGCCTACCTGGCGTTGATGATCTCGGCGCTGCTGATCGCGGCTGGCCTGGCCAATTGGGTGACCAAGCGCATCCTGCTGCGTGGCCTGCGGCGCCTGCTCAGCCGCCTCCCCGGCGCTGACACCGGCCGCGGCAGCCACCTGATGCGGGTGATCTCGCGCCTGTCCAACGTGGTGCCCAGCCAGGTGATCGCCTCGGGCATCCGCATCGTGCCGGACCTGCCGCCGGGCCTGGTCAGCTTCATCATCGGCGCCTGCCAGGCGTGGGCGATCCTGACCGTGGTGCTGGCCATCTCGCATGCGCTGGATGCGGCCAACGATCTGTACGAGCGCCGCCCCGAGGCACGCAACAAGCCGATCAAGGGCTACCTGCAGGTCGCCAAGATCGTCATCTTCGTGATCGCCGGCCTGTCGATCGTCGCTACCCTGGCCGGCGTCGACCTGCGCTATCTGGTCACCGGCCTCGGCGCGGCCACGGCGGTGCTGATGCTGATCTTCCAGGACACCATCCTGTCGCTGGTGGCCAGCGTGCAGATCAGTGGCGATGGCCGCGTGCGCATCGGCGACTGGATCGAGATGCCCAGCCAGAACGCCGACGGCGACGTCATCGACATCGCGCTGCACACCATCACCGTGCAGAACTTCGACAAGACCATCACCACCATCCCGACCAAGAAGCTGGTGACCGAGTCGTTCAAGAACTGGCGCGGCATGCAGGAGGCCGGTGGCCGCCGGATCAAGCGCGCGCTGTACCTGGACCAGCACAGCGTCGGTTTCCTCGACGACGGCGACCTGGCCTTCCTCGGCGAATTCGCGCTGCTGCGTGACTACCTGCGTGAAAAGGAGCAGGAACTGGGGCAGTGGAACGGGCGCCTGCGCGAGCAGGGCGTGGCCGAGGTCAACAGCCGCCGGGTGACCAACCTGGGTACCTTCCGTGCCTATGTGGAGCGTTACCTGCGCAGCCATCCGGGCATCCATACCGACATGACCCTGCTGGTGCGGCAGCTGCAGCCCACCACCGAAGGCCTGCCGCTGGAGCTGTACTGCTTCACCCGCAGCACCGCCTGGAGCGAGTACGAGGCCGTGCAGTCGGACATCTTCGACCACCTGCTGGCGATTCTGCCGGCGTTTGGCTTGCGGGTGTTCCAGGCCTCCAGCGACGCCATGTTGATGGCCGGGCAGCGCCAGTTGGCCGGCTCGGAGTAAGCTGCGGTGCCCCTGGCGGGACCATACGGGCCCCGCTGTTGGCTGAAACTGAACGAAGAAACCTCTCGCCAAATGGCTCGGGATCGCTAGAATGCCGGGCTTGTAAACGTTTTCATCAAGGACTGCCGGTGGCCTCCGATCGCATCGAATCCCTCATTGCCCAGATGACCGTCGAGGAAAAGGTCGGCCAGCTGGGTGTCTTCGCGGACATGGTCCGCCCGTTCGCCCCGGACGTGAACCCGGAAGCCAACGTGCGCAATGCCGACCAGGTGCTGCAGCAGGTGCGCGAGGGCAAGGTCGGCTCGCTGTTCAATGGCGTGGGCGCCGAGTTGGGCCGCCGCATCCAGCAGGTCGCCACCGAGGAGAGCCGCCTGGGCATCCCGGTGATCCTGGCCGCCGACGTCATCCACGGCATGCGTACCGTGTTCCCGATCCCGCTGGGCGAGGCCGCCAGCTTCGAGCCAAACCTGGCCGAGCGCACCGCGCGCGCCACCGCCATCGAAGCCACCGCTGCCGGCCTGCACTGGACCTATGCCCCGGCCGTGGACATCGCCCGCGACCAGCGCTGGGGCCGTGGAGCCGAAGGCGCCGGTGAGGACGTGGTGCTGGGTTGTGCGTTCGCCGCCGCCCGCGTGCGTGGCTTCCAGGGCAGCGACCTGCGCGCCGCCGATTCGCTGCTGGCCACGCCGAAGCACTTCGCCGCCTACGGCGCGGTGATGGCCGGCATGGAATACAACATGGTGGACATCTCGCCGCAGACCCTGCGCGATGTGCACCTGCCGCCGTTCAAGGCCGCCTTCGAGGCCGGCGCGATCACCGTGATGTCCTCGTTCAACGACATCAACGGCGTGCCGGCCAGCGCCAATGCCGAACTGCTGACCGACATCCTGCGCGGCGAATGGAAGTTCCCGGGCGTGGTGATCTCCGATTACACCGCCGATATGGAGCTGGTCGCGCACGGCTACGCCGCCGACGACCGCGATGCCACCGCCAAGGCGTTCACCGCCGGCCTGGACCTGAGCATGCAGAGCGGCTTCTACGCCGAGCACCTGCCGGGCCTGGTCGAGAGCGGCGAAGTGCCGATGGCGGTGCTGGATGAAGGCGTGCGCCGCATCCTGTGGCTGAAGGAAACCATCGGCCTGTTCGACGACCCGTACCGTTCGCTGGACCCGGCGCGCGAAGCGGATACCTCGCATATCGCCGCGCATGATGAACTGTCGCGCGATGCCGCGCGGCGTTCGATCGTGCTGCTGAACAACCGTGACAACGTGCTGCCGTTGCAGAAGACCGGGCAGAAGATCGCGCTGATCGGCCCGTTCGTGCAGGACCGCGAGAACATCGAAGGCTGCTGGACGCTGTTCGGCGACAAGCAGCGTTACGTGGATCTGGAAACCGGCGTGCGTGCCGCCATCGGCGACGAAGCGTTGCTGGAAATCGTGCCGGGCTGCGAACTGGAAGCGGCCATTCCGGGCGGTACCGAAGCGGCGGTGGCTGCCGCGCTGCGCGCCGATGTGGTGGTGCTGGCGCTGGGCGAACCGCAACGCTACAGCGGTGAAGCACAGTCGCGTGTGGAGATCACCCTGCCGCCGGCACAGCAGGCGCTGGCCGAGGCTGTGGCGATGACCGGCAAGCCGCTGGTGGTGCTGCTGCGCAATGGCCGCGCGCTGGCGCTGCAGGGCGCGGTGCGCAATGCACAGGCCGTGGCGGTGACCTGGTACCTGGGCACGCAGACCGGCCATGCCGTGGCCGATGTGCTGTTCGGCGACTACAGCCCGTCCGGTCGCCTGCCGGTCAGCTTCCCGCAGGTGTCCGGCCAGCAGCCGTACTTCTACAACCACCCGCGTACCGGTCGACCGGAACTGCCGACCATGTCGGAGTTCAAGGCCCGCTGGCGCGAGATTCCGAACGAGCCGCTGTACCCGTTCGGCCACGGCATCGGCTACACCACCTTCGCCTACGGCGTGCCGCAGCTGAGTACGGCACAGCTCGGCTGGGACGACACGCTGACCATCACCACCACGCTGACCAACAGCGGTGATGTGGCCGGGGAGGAAGTCGTGCAGCTGTACATCCACGACCGCGTGGCCAGCCGCGTGCGTCCGGTGCGCGAACTGAAGGACTTCCGCAAGGTGGCACTGCAGCCGGGCGAGTCGACCGACGTGGTGTTCACCCTGACCCGCGAGCAGTTGGCGTTCACCGGCCGCGATGGCGTGCTGCGTGCCGAACCGGGCCAGTTCGACCTGTGGGTCTGCGCCTCGTCGGCCGCCGGCGAAGCCGTGCAGTTCGAACTGCTGAAGGCCTGATCAGAAAAAGGGGACGGAGGGGATTAAGTCGTTTGTGCCACTAACGACTTAATCCCCTCCGTCCCCTTTTTGTTGCCGTCACTGTGGCGGCGCTACCATCGGGCTCCCTGTTTCGATGGAGTGCGCGTATGCGCCGGATGGCTTGTCTGATTCCCGCCCTGTTGCTGGCCGCCTGTTCGCAGCCGGCGGCACCGCCGGCCGAGCCTGCGGCGGATGAACCGCCGCCGATGGAGGCCAGCGCCCCGGCAACGCCTGCGGCATCTGCCACTGAACCCGCTGCTTCGGCACCGGCCGCGCCCGCAGCGGAAGCGCCCGCCGAAGACGCACGCGCGCGCATCGAAACGCTGCTTGGCGATGCGGCGCAGTTCGAGAAGGTCTTCAATGCGTTCAAGGCCGCCGCGGTTGGCGGCGATCGCGCTGCGGTGGTCGAGGAAGTGCGCTTTCCATTGAACGTCGGTGGCGGAAAGAAGATCACCGGCCCCGGTGAGTTCCAGCGCAACTACGAGAAGATCATCACCCCGGCGGTGGTCAAGGCGGTGTCCGAGCAGGATTTCGGCAAGGTGTTCGTCAACCAGCAGGGCGTGATGATCGGCAGCGGCCAGGTGTGGTTGAACGGGCAGTGCCTGGATCAGGCCTGCACGAAGACCGAGGTGAAGGTCATCACCATCCAATGAACGCAGACGGCCCCGCGTGCGGGGCCGTTGCGGACAAACGTGCCGGCCAGCGGCCGGCACTACCTCAGGTTCTTGGGGTGAGCTTCAGCAGGCGCGCCTTGCTGCCGTCTTCCAGCAGCCACAGGGCGCCATCCGGGCCCTGTTCCACTTCGCGGATGCGCTCGCCCATGTTGAAGCGTTCGGCTTCGCGCGCGCTGTCGCCATCAAACGCCACACGCACCAGCGAGGTCGACGACAGGCCGCCGATGAAGCCGCTGCCCTTCCACTGCGGGAACAGGTTGCCGCTGTAGATCACGAAGCCGGCCGGCGAGATCACCGGCGTCCAGGTCACCTTCGGCGCGGCGAATTCCGGGCGGGTGCTGTGGTCGGGAATCGGCCGGCCGTCGTAATGGTCACCATTGGAAACGATCGGGTAGCCGTAGTTGGCGCCGCGCACGATCAGGTTCAGCTCGTCACCGCCGGCCGGGCCCATCTCGTGTGCCCACAGCTTGCCGTTGGCATCGAAGGCCATGCCGAGGATGTTGCGGTGGCCCAGTGACCACACCTGCGCGGCCACGCCGCCCTGCGAGGCGAACGGGTTGTCGGCGGGCAGGCTGCCATCATCGTTGAGGCGGATGATCTTGCCGAGGTTGCCGCCCATGTCCTGCGCCGGATCGAACTTCTGGCGCTCGCTGGAGCTGATCCACAGCTTGCCGTCCGGGCCGAAAGCAAGGCGATGGCCGTAGTGGCCTTCACCACTCACCTTCGGGCTCTGTCGCCAGATCACCTTCAGGTCCTTCAGCTGGCCGGCACCGTTGGCATCCAGCGCCAGCGTGGCACGGGCCACGGCAGCGCCGCGGGTGTCCAGCGTGCCTTCCTCGGCATAGCTGAGGTAGATCACGTGGTTGCTCGCGAATTGCGGGTGCAGGATCACGTCACCGAAGCCGCCCTGGCCGCCGTAAGCGACCTTCGGAACGCCGGTAATCTCGTGCTTCTGGCCGCTGGCCAGGTCCAGGTGCTGCAGCTTGCCGCGCTTTTCGGTGACCAGCAGGCTGCCGTCCGGCAGGAAGGTCTTCGCCCACGGCTGGTCGAACCGGCTGATTTCGGTGGCGGTGAACGGGCGCTGGTCGGCAGTGGTGGAGGCTGCGGGCGCTGCGGTCTGGGCGCCGTTGGCGGCCGGGTCGGCGGCATTGCAGGCGGAGGTGGCAAGGATCGGCACCAGGCCGAGGGCGAGCAGCAGGGGCGTGCGGGTCATGGGTATCTCCAGTGCGGGGATGCGGATGGCCGGGCTGTCCCTTGTATACCACCGGCGCTGTGAGCGTCGTGGCCCGAAGGTCCTGCGACCCCTGTGCGAGCGCGGCGGGATCGTCTAGGGTGGGCACGCCCGGGCAAAGCGTGCCCGTCTGCCTGCCAAGGATCTGCAATGAACACTGCCATGCCCCACAAGCCCTCCACCGCCTTCATCGCCGCCTCATGGGTGGCCCTGCTGCTGGGTGCGGCGGCCTACCTGATCGGTCTGTTCAACGCCACGATGGCGCTCAACGAAAAGGGCTACTACCTGACCCTGCTGCTGTTCGGCCTGTTCGCGGCGGTGTCGCTGCAGAAGAGCGTGCGTGACCGCGTCGAGGGCATTCCGGTGAGTGGCCTGTACTACGCGCTGTGCTGGTTCGCACTGCTGTCGGCGTTGATGCTGCTGCTGGTTGGCCTGTGGAATGCCACGCTGGCACCGAGCGAGAAGGGCTTCTACGGCATGGCGTATGCACTGTCGCTGTTCGGCGCGGTGGCGGTGCAGAAGAACACCCGCGACCTGATCGCCGCCGGTGGCGGTGAGAGCAAGCGCAGCGCGGTCGTGCCGCCGCTGCCGGAACAGGAATGAATGTGTAGAGCCGGGCCCATGCTCGGCTGTCCTGCGGCGTTTGTTGAGTCGAGCCGAGCGTAGGCTCGGCCCGACAAAAGCGTGGCGCTATCGCTTCAACAGCGGATCCGCCTGCTGCGCGTCCTCCCAGCCACGGCGCACGGCATTGCGTGCCTGCGCCCATTCCAGCCGGCTGCGGCCACGCTCGCTGGCCCAGCGCGACTCCAGTTCAGCTTCGACCTGTTCGTAGGCGCGGATCATGTCCTGTGCACGCGCGGCATGGCCGATGCGGTAGGCCGGTTCATAGTCCTCGAAGAACAGCTGGTCGTCGTAGTACGGTTCGGCGGTGTAGCGTTCGCGCCAGTAGTTGCTGACCGCATCGCGCGGCGTGCTGTCGTCCGGTACGCGGCCGGGGATCTGGTACTCGGTCATGGAAGGCTCCGTTGTGGACGAAGCCTGATCCTGCCTGTGTGGCGGTTAACGGCCCGGTCCGGCAGCGTGATCACCAGATCAATCCGCCGGGCATGGCCCGGCGTTATCGGTCATCCGGCGTCGGCATCTTTTCGCGGCAGCTTGTAGATCACCGCGCCGATGGCGAACGCCACCAGCGCAGCAGCGATGTTCTGCCAGCTGGCACTGGCGAACAGCGCCAGGCACAGCAGCAGCGCCAGTACCGGAATCAGCGGACCACCCGGCAGTTTCAGTGCGCCCGGCCGGTCCGCATAGCGCTTGGCCAGCACCAGTACCGCAGCGGCCGTTCCGATGTAGGCGAACAGGCGCGTGGTCATCGACAGCAGGGCCAGCTGCACGAACGAACCGGACAGGGCCAGGCCCAGCGCGATCAGGCCTTGGCACAGGATCGACGCGGCTGGCGTGTGGAAGCGCGGATGCACCTGCGCCAGGATCTTCGGCCCATAGCCATCGCGGGCCAGTGCGAACAGGAAGCGTGGGCCCATCATCATCGTGTTGCTGTTGGTGCCGAGGATGGAGATGGTCGCGCCTACGGTGAGGATCAGCGCCAGCGCTTCGCCGCCGAAGCCGGCAGCGGCATCGGCCAGCGGCGTGGCCGAGCTGGCCAGGCCGGCCAGCGTGCCCTGTGCCACCACCTGCACCGCGCCGTAGATGACGGTGACGGTGATGATCATGGTGATCAGCGCGAACGGAATATCGCGACGCGGATTACGATACTCGCCGGCGGCGGCCGGGATGTTCTCGAAGCCGGCGTAGGCGTACAGCAGCAGCAACGCGGCCTCGCCCATGCGCTGCAGGTCGTGCGGGTCGGGGCGCTGGCCGGAGAAGGCCAGCTGCGGGTCGATATAGAACGCACCGATGGCCACGAACAGCAGCAGCGGCAACATCTTGCCGATCACCAGCACCACGCCGGTGCGCGCGGCCGAGCGCACGCCGATGATGTTGACGCCGGTGAGGAAGCCCAGCGACACCACGATCACCGCGATGCGCCCCATGCCGGCACCGGCCCACGGCCAGAAGCGCGCGACCGCATCGGCCAGCGCGTTGCTGAGTGCGGCCGCCGAGCTGATGCGGGTCAGCCAGATCATCCAGCCGATCTCGAACCCGGCGAAGCGCCCGAACGCCTCGCGTGCATACAGGTAGCTGCCACCGGGCTCGACGAAGTAGCTGGCGGCCTGCGCGTAGCACAGCACCAGCAGGGCGACCACGATGCCGGCGGCGACCACGCCCCACAGGCTGAAGGGGCCGAGCAGGGCGACGGTGGCGGCCGGCAGCAGGTAGATGCCGCTGCCGATCACATCGTTGATCGACAGGCCGACGATCTGCCAGCGGCTGACCGCGCGCTGCAGCTGCGGTTCGTCCTGCGCGCTCAACGGGCGTCTCCACGCAGTGCGGGCAGTTGCCACTGGGCCTGCAGGCGCGTGTACTCGGCGCGCGGCAGCAGCACGAAGCGCGGCGCATCCTGCGGCCGCAACCAGTCCAGCAGGGCCTGCATGCGGGCCTGCGGCATGGCGGTGCAGCCGGCCGTGGCCTCACCGGGTTGGCGCCACAGATGGGCGAAGATGCAGCTGCCCTTGCCGGGCTGGTTGTCCGGGTTGTGGGCGATCACGAAGCCTTCCTGGTAACGCACGTCGCCCCTGTTGTGCAGATCCAGACGCATCGGCTCGGTGGAGCCTTCCACAGCTGCCTTGCCGATCTTCTTCGCGTCGACGATGCGGTTATAGAAGGGCGACGCCGGCACATCCATGCAGTAGCTGCTGTCGAGCATCGGCTGGTAGGGCATGGCGGTGCCGGGGCGGGTGACGGCATAGCCGAACGCGCTGCCGAGCGCGAACACGCCTGCCGGGCTGCGGCCATCGCCTTCCTGCTTCTGCGGGCCATCGGCCTGCGCCGGGTGCAGGCCCAGGCCCCAGGCGCTGCCGGTGCGGCCCAGTGCCACCGGGAACGCCTCTCCATGTGCATGCCAGCCCTTGCCATCACGCACATAGGCCTGCATCTGGCCCTGTGTGCTGTCCCAGCTTTCGCTGGTGACCACGATCAGCTGGCGCGCACCCTGCAGCGGCGCAGCGTGGACGGATACCGCCGCGGCAAGCAGCAGTGCAGCGGTAGCGAGACGGACCAGCGATTTCATCAACAGGTGCTCCGGTCAGGAATCCAGCAGGTGGTCGATCCGCTCCAGGTTCACCGCCAGCTGCTGCTGGCGGTCCGGATTGGTGTGGCAGAGCAGCACGAACAGGAAATCGAGCAAGGCGTGCATGGCGCTACGGTACAGCAGCTGCGCGACCTGCGGCGTGCGCTCGTGCGCGCACACCACCAGCGCTGCGTCAGCATGCGCGCGCAGCGGGTTGGCGGTATGGCGGGTGATGGAAATCACCTTGCCACCCATGTCCTGGAACTGGCGCGACAGCTGCGAAAGCTGAGGCAGGTTGCCGAATTCGGAGAACACCAGCAGCGCATCACCGGGGCGCGCGGCCGACAGGTTGGCCAGCATCAGGATCGGGTCGGTATGCGGCACCACCAGCAGGCCGAGCAGCGACAGCCGCATGGCGAACTCGCGGGCATACAGGCCATCGTCACCCAGGCCATGGACGAACAGCTTGGGTGCGCCGTCGAGCAGCTGTACGATGCGCTCGATCTCCCCGCGCGGATTGGCCTGGCGTGTTTCCTCCTCGGCCTGGGCCTTGCTGCGGCGCAGGGCCTCGCCCAGGCGCAGGTAGTCATCGCCGCTGTCGGGTTCGCTGGGCAGCTGTTGTGGATCGGCACCGGCGCGGGCCACGTCCTGGCCGATCGAGTACTTCAGGTCCGGGTAGCCCTTGAAGCCGAGCTTCTGGCTGAACTTCACCACGCTGGACTGGCTGATGCCCAGCGCACTGGCCAGCTGCTGCGACGAGTAGTCGCGCAGCAGGTGGGCGTTGTCGAGGATGAAGTCGGCGATGCGGCGCTCGATGGCCGACATCTGCCCGCGCTCGGAACGGATCTTCAGCAGGGGCGGCATGCGGGGTGTCCGGGCATGTGTGGGCGCGTTGCGGCTGGCAGCGTAGAGCGTGTCATGGAATGGGTCGAGCGGGTTCCAGCCTCGAAGAGGTTACGGAGCGCAGTTGTTGCTTTTGACGTTGAGTCCGCCTTCAAGCGAGCCGAGCACCGCAGGTCCGGCGAGGGCGAAGAGGCGCGGGTGTCTGAGCGCAGCGAGTTCCGCGCCGTCCCTCGGCGGACCGAGGAGCGCAGGGCACCGACGTGCGCAGCACGTCGGCTCGCGGCCGGCGGAGCGTTTCTTTTGGTTACTTTTCTTTTCGCGAAAAGAAAAGTAACGCCCGAACCAAAGTCAGTTGTACGCCAGGCCAGCCGCAAGGCAGGGGTCACCCCAGCATCTCCAGCCCACGCACCTCAGTAATGCCCAGCCCCGGCACGTCGCTGATGCTGATCTCCGATTCGTTGAAATGCACGCCGCCGCTGACCGGGTCGAACTGGCCCAGCGAGGGGCCGTCCAGATCAACCTTGGTGATCACATCGCTCTTGGCCACGGCCAGGTGCACAGCCGCAGCCACGCTGATGCTCGATTCGATCATGCAGCCGATCATGCACGGCACGCCGTAGATGCCGGCGATGTCGGCGGTGCGGATCGCGTTGGACAGGCCACCGGTCTTCATCAGCTTGATGTTGATGATGTCGGCCGCGCGCTGCTGGATCAGGTCCATCACCTGGCTGGGGCTGAACACGCTTTCGTCGGCCATCACCGGCGTGTTGACGCGGTCGGTGACGTACTTCAGGCCGCTGATGTCGGCGGCCTTCACCGGCTGCTCCAGCAGCTCCAGTACCACGCCGGCTTCCTCCAGCGTGCGCATCGCATGCACCGCCTGCTTGGCGGTCCAGCCCTGGTTGGCGTCCAGGCGCAGCAGGGCGCGGCCTTCCACGGCGGCATGGATCGCCTTGACCCGTTCGATGTCCAGTCCGATGTCCTTGCCAACCTTGATCTTCAGCGACTCGAAGCCGCGTTCGATCGCCGACAACGAATCGGCCACCATCTTGTCGATGTAGTCCACGCTGATGGTGATGTCGGTGGTGATCACCGGGTCGCCGCCACCGAGCATCTGGTACAGCGGGGCACCGTGCAGCTGCGCCCACAGGTCGTACAGCGCGATCTCCACTGCGGCCTTGGCGCTGGTGTTGCGCTCCATCGCGGTCTGCACCAGCGTGCACAGGTGGTTGAGGTTGACCACGTCCTGGCCGATCAGGCGCGGGGCGATGAAGTGGCGGATCGCTTCGATGATCGAGCCGTGCGTATCGCCGGTGATCACTGCGGTGGCCGGGGCTTCACCATAGCCGGTGTTGCCGCTGTCGGTGCGGATCAGCACCACCACGTCTTCCACGGTCTCCACCGTGCGCAGCGCGGTCTTGAACGGTGTCTTCAACGGCACGCGCAGCATGCCCAGTTCGATGGCGGTGATCTTCATTCAGGAGTCTTGGCCCGCAGGCGCTGGATGTTGGTGATGCGGTCGATGTAGCGGACGGTGTCGCTGGCCATCATCGGCTCCAGCGGCGTGACCGAAACACCATTGAGATGGGCCTGCACTCGTTTGCCGTCGGTACCGAACCAGCTGCCGCCTGCCGTATCGTGGATGACCCAGGTGCGGCCGTCGACGTGGCCGATGGCCATCATCACATGACCGGGAATGTAGACCAGGTCGCCCACCTGCAGGCGGGTGGCGGCACGGTCGCGCACCGTCTTGCCGTCCTTGCCGGTGAACGGCAGGCGATCCAGCGCCGGACTGACCGCCTGGCGATCCAGCGCCGGACTGACCGCCTGCGCGCTGGTATTGCGTGGCAGCAGCACGCCGAAGCTGCGGTAGATCTCGGAGACGAAACCGCTGCAGTCGCGGGTGTCGTAGTCGTGACCCCAGCCGTAGCGCTCGCCCAGGAACTTGAAGGCCTGCTGCAGCAGCAGGCGCGGGGTCAGCGGCAGGTAATCGGCGGCGGTGTCCTGCGAGCGCGGCAGCAGCGCCGGCACCAGCTTCAATCGACCATCGGCTTCCCGCACCGGCAACTGCACCACCCACGAGGCGTGGGCCTGCTGGCCGTTCACCGGGTCGGCGGCGGGCCAGTCGGCCAGCACCGGCAGGCGCACGCCCATGTCCAGCTGCAGGCGCGAGACGCGCGGCTCCTCCGGGGTATAGGCGGTCTGTGCGGTGGCACCGGTGACGATCCGGTACGGTCCCTTCGCGCCGTAGCCGAGCACCGTGGCCTTGTCGCCGCGGGCAATGGCGTCGGCTTCGATCCACGCGCTGTAGCGCTCGCTGTGCACGAACAGCCAGCGGCCGTCGGCACTGCGATGGACCACGGCGACCTTGTCACCGGGGAACAGTGCCGATTCCTGGAAGCGGTCGATGTCAGTGTCACCGACGCTGCTGAAGACGCGCTCGCGGGTGGGGAAGGTGCGCAGCGCGGCACGCTTCACCACCAGCCCATACTGCGCTGCCACCTGTGTGGGAATCGCATCGAGTCCGAGGTTGGCTTCGATCGCGCTGCGCAGCGCGGGTGTGATCGCCTGGCCCTTGTCGTTGTAGAGGGCGCGGGTGGGCCAGCTCGACAGCGCGGTGATGCTGGCGCGAACCGTCGCCGCATCAAGCTGGGCGGGCAGTGCGGCGATGTCCTGGATGTGGCTGTCCTGCGCCCGCATCCGCGCGTTCTGTGCCTCGATCTGCGCGCGGTCCAGAATCGGCGCATCGGCGTTGTCCAGGCGCGCGGCCCAGTACTGCGGGGTCAGATAGGCCTCGTGCAGGCCGATCACATAGGGCAGCGGCGCACCCGGGTCGGGCGGTGGGGCCGCCTGTGCAAAGGCCGGAGCGGCCAGCAGGCACAGGGCCAGGGTCAAGCGGCGCGGCCAATGCCGGTGCCGTTCGCGGGAAGCCAGGCTCATGCGGTGCACACCCTCCTCGAATGCCTGTTGGAATATTTATTCCTTTTGGCTACGAAAGCAAGAATAAATTATTGACCGACATCCCGGCCCGTGTTACACAGCCATTACCACCCGCGCTGGGGAAGTGTCGCTGTGGATCCTGCCGTTCGCAAACCGCGTCTGCCTGCCGCCGGCCTGTGTGCCGTGCTGCTGCTGTGGGTGTCGGCCACGCAGGCGGCAGACGGGCGCAGCAGCCAGCAGCGCGCGCGAGGAGAGCAGGTGATCGACCTGATCGACAGCGGCCGTTTCCGCGACGCCGACGCGCTGCTGGCCACTACACCCGCCGCCACTGACGAAGCGTTCCAGCGCGAGCGCATGCGCCGCATCCGCCTGGATTTCGCCCTCGACGAAAACGCCGCCAAGGACGCCGTACGGCGCGGCATTCCCGATCTGACCGACGAGGAATTTGCGCGCTGGGACCAACTCGGCCTGATCGAGCATCTCGATATCGATGGCGAGCGTTGGTACTTCAAGCGCGCACCCTCGAACCTGTTCCTGCTCAGCGACGAAGCACGCGCGCGTCGCCGCGCGGATGCACCGATGCCGCCTCCGGGCCCCAACGAAGTGCTCAATGCCCACCACGCAGGCGTGGTTGCTGCGGCCGAACAGAGTGGCCAGGCGTCGGTTCTGCCGCAGCGCTATGAATTCACCCAGTCGCTCACGGTGAAAGCCGATGTGGTGCCCGCCGGTGAAACGATCCGCGCGTGGATTCCGTACCCGCGCGAGATCCCCGGCCAGCAGGAGCAGGTGCAGTGGCTGGGCAGCGCGCCCGGTAAGGCACGCGTGGCGCCAGCCAGCACCCTGCAGCGCACCGCTTATCTGGAAGCCAAAGCTGTGGCCGGGCAGCCGACCCGCTTCGAGATCCGCTACGCGGTGACGATCTTCGCGCGGCATACCGCGATCGATCCCGCCAAGGTGCAGGCCACACCGAACGATCCCGCATTGAAGCCCTACCTGGCCGAGCAGCTGCCGCATGTGCGTTTCACTCCCGCGCTGAAGCTGTACTCCGACCAGGTGCTGCAGGGTGAAACGCGCCCGTATGAAGTGGTGCGCAGGCTGTTTGCTGCGGTCGACCGCATTCCCTGGGCTGGTGCGCGCGAGTACTCCACGATCAGCAACATCAGCGATTACGCGCTGCGGGCCGGCCATGCCGACTGCGGGCAGCAGACCCTGCTGCTGATCGCGCTGCTGCGCCTGAACGGTATTCCTGCACGCTGGCAGTCGGGCATGGTGTTCTCCGGCGATGGCAGCGGCTACAACAACCTGCATGACTGGGGGCAGGTCTACCTGGCGCCGTATGGCTGGTTGCCGATGGACGTGACCACCGGCGCACTGGCCAGTGATGTGCCGGTCCTCCGTGACTTCTACCTGGGTGGCCTCGACGGCTACCGCATCGCCTTCAACGACGATTTCGGCCAGCCCTTCGTGCCGGCCAAGCAGCACTTCCGCTCGGAAACGGTCGACTCGCAGCGCGGCGAGGCCGAGTGGGCAGGCGGCAACCTCTACTTCGACCAATGGAGCTACGACTTCCAGTGGCGGGTACTGCCAGCCAGGCAACGCTAGCGCGACACATCGCATTCCACACCATTCAATTCTTGCAGGAGAGAGCAGGGGATGAAGGCTTACAGCATCAAGCGGGCGGCGTTGTGCGTCGCCCTTGGGGCGTGTCTGGGCGTAGTGCTGCCCGGCATCGCGATGGCACAGAACGTGAGCGGCGCAGTTGCCGGCCGTGCAACCGCGGGTGACCAGGTGACCGTGGTCAGCAACAGTACGGGTCTGACTCGTACCGTCACCGTCGGCGCCGACGGCAGCTACCGCCTCGGCCAGCTGCCGGTAGGCGACTACCAGCTGCAGCTCAGCCGAGATGGCCAGAAGCTGGGCGATCAGGTTGCTGTCAGTGTGGCGGTAGGCGGTACCACCACGGTCAACCTGGCCAGTGGCGGCGGCGTCACCAATCTTGATGCCCTGCAGGTGGTTGGCACCCGAGTGGTAAACCGCGTGGACGTCTACTCCACCGAGACATCCTTCAACATCAATCGTCAGGAGATCTCGCGGTTGCCGGTTGCGCAGGACCTGTCTGCGGTCGCGCTGATGGCGCCGGGCGTGGTCGGCGGCAACTCGTCATTCGGCGGCCTGTCGTTCGCCGGTTCATCGGTGGCCGAGAATGCGGTCTTCATCAACGGCCTGAATGTCACCGACATGTACACCCGTCGCGGCTTCAGCACCGCGCCGTTCGCCTTCTTCAAGGAATTCCAGGTCAAGACGGGTGGCTACTCGGTCGAGTTCGGCCGCTCCACCGGTGGCGTGATCAATGCCGTGACCCGTTCGGGCAGCAATGAATTCGAGGGCGGCGTCGAAGTCACCGCCGAGCCCAGTGCATGGCGCGCCAGTGGCGGCGACCACTTCCATCGTGATGGAACCCCGCATTCGTATGGCAGCCGCGACAACAACTCGTTCCTGAAGACCAACGTCTGGGGCTCGGGGCCGATCGTCAAGGACAAGCTGTTCCTGTTCGCGATGTACGAAGACCGCAACGACAAGGGACACAACACCTCGTCCGACGGCAGCACTTGGTTCAAGAATGATTCCGGCAACGGCTTCTGGGGCACCAAGCTGGACTGGAACATCAACGACAATCACAGCCTGGCGCTGCTGGCGTTCTCCGACGAGGGAGACGTCACCAATGCCTCCTATGGGTACAACTGGAACGCAGACGAGCTCGGTGCATGGGGCGGTGATTCGGTCACCGAGACGGGGGGACGCAACTGGTCGGCGACCTATACCGGCCACTTCGGGCAGAACTTCACCGCGCGCGCCGTGGTCGGCCAGAACAACCAGCGTGCCTTCACCAATTCATCGCTGGATCAGGCCTGCAGCCCGGTGTTCACCGACAGTACCTACGGCCCGCGCCTGGGCAAGCTGCAGGGCCTGCGCGCAGGCTGCCACCCCACGGGCACGGCAGTGGCCGAGCGTGACGATACTCGTGACGTGGCGCGACTGGACTTCGAATGGCAGCTGGGTGACCACCTGCTGCGCTTCGGTGTCGACCGTGAGCTGATGACCACAAAGCAGTCCACCCGCTACCCCGGCCCGACGGAACTGAGCTACACCGCCTACGTGGCGCGACCCGGCGATGAAGTCTGGGACGGTGCCAATGCCTACGTACCGGCTGGCGTTACCGAAATGCTGCGTGCGCGCAACCGCAAATCGGGCGGCACGTTCGAGACTGAAGCCAATGCCTTCTACGTGGAGGACATCTGGAACATCACGCCGAACCTGATGCTCAACCTCGGCGTGCGCTGGGACCGTTTCGAAAACCGCACCGCCGCCGGCAAGGCGTTCATCAAGATGGATGACCTGATCGCACCCCGTGTCGGCTTCTCGTGGGACATGCGTGGTGATGGCAGCACCAAGCTGTTCGGCAACGCCGGCCGCTACTACCTTCCGGTTACCAACAACATCAACGTGAATTTCGCCGGTGGCCTCACTGACGAATACAGCTACTACGTGCTCAACGGCTGGGAGCGGAAAACCTCGCCGACAGGCTCACCGTACATGGCACCGATCGTCGGCCAGCAGATCGGCCCGACCGACACCCGCATGAACACCGGCGGTGCCGATCTGCGCCAGAGTGTGGATCGCGACCTCAAGGCGGTCTACCAGGACGAGTACATCCTGGGCTTCCAGAACATGATCAACCAGGCATGGTCGTGGGGCGTCAACGCCACCTATCGACGGATGACCCGTGCGCTGGACGACATCCGCATCAATTACACCCCGTGCGGCCCGACCCCGAGCACGCTGTGGCCGATCGCCAACCCGGGCGAGAGCCTGACGATCTGGGGTGACAAGAGCATCGGCTGCGCCAACGAGGGCTGGATCACCATCGATACCGCCAACAGCGGTTATCGCAAGGGTGGCAGCGGCGAGGTGATCGGTTACTCCAAGCCCAAGCGCACCTACAAGGCACTGGAGTTCCAGATCGACCGTGCATGGGACGAGAAGTGGATGTTCAACGCGTCCTACCTGTGGTCGAAGAGCGAGGGCAACTTCGAAGGCCCTGTGAATTCCGATACCAACTACGGCGACACGGGCATGGTTCAGTTCTGGGACCATCCGGCCACCAACGAGCGCTATGGCGTGCTGTTCAACGACTTCCGCCACCAGTTCAAGCTGCGTGCCGCTTACGCGCTGAACAAGCAATGGTCGTTCGGAACCACGCTGCAGGTGCAGTCCGGTGGTCCGATCACGGCCTACGGCGTGATGTGGCCAAACGATTCCATCGCCGGTGGCAGTACCTCCAGCGAAGGTAGCGGTGGTGGCACCGGCTGGCTGTGCGTGGCCAACTGTTCCGGCCCGTACAACCAGCGGCAGTTCGAGTACAGCCCACGCGGTGCGTTCGGTCGCCTGCCGTGGACCTGGACCATGGGCGCCAATGTGACCTGGCGTTTGCCGGTGGAAGGCATCGACCTCAGTGCACGGCTGTCGGTGTACAACCTGTTCAACAACCAGAAGACCATCAACGTGCATCAGCGCTATGAAGCGCAGCCCGGCCAGTACCGCGAGGCGACGTTCGCCACCGGGACGCGCTGGCAGGCCCCGCGCTACACCCAGCTGGTGGTGACCTGGAACTTCTGAGGCCACGATCCGCGCCGTCCACCGGTGACGGCGCGGGCAATGGAGGGGCTGCGCGCATGTACCACCTGCTGATCGTCGCGGCGGCACTGGCCGCACCGTCCGCTTCGGCGACCGACATCGCCTCCCTCGATGCCGACGTCGCCGCCGTGGTCCAGCACCAGCACCTGCCCGGGCTGGCCATGGCGGTGGTCGATAACGGGCAGGTGGTCTATCGCCATGCCGAGGGCGCGCGCGGCGATGGCGGCCATATCGACGAGGACACGCTGTTCAAGATCGCCTCCAACAGCAAGGCGATGACCGCAGCGCTGCTGGCGCGGCTGGTGCAGCAGGGCAAGCTGCGCTGGGAGGATCCGGTGCGGCGGCATCTGCCGGGCGTCCGCATGCACGATGCGTGGGTGGGCGAGCAGATGCAGGTGCGCGACCTGTTGATCCACAACAGCGGCCTGGGCCTGGGCGCCGGTGATCTGATGCTGTGGCCGGAGCCGAACACGTTCACCCGCGCCGACATCATTGCCGGGCTGGCGCACCTGAAGCCGGTCAGCAGCTTCCGCAGCCGCTACGCCTACGACAACCTGATGTATGTGGTGGCAGGTGAAGTGGCGGCGGCGGCGGGTGGCAAACCGTATGACCAGCTGATGCGCGAGCAGGTGTTCGAGCCGCTGGGCATGACGCGCTGCCAGGTGGGGGCGTGGTCGGTGAAGCGGGTGGGCAACGTGGCGCAGCCACACGCTTGGCATGGCGACTACAATGCGGTGGTGAACGCCGATGGTGCGATCAGCCCGGATCTACCGTCGATGGCCGCCGGCGGCATCCGCTGTTCGCTGCGCGACATGACGCGCTGGATGCAGGTGCTGCTGGATCCTGCTGTGGTGCCGGAATGGCTGGGAAGCGAGCAGCGGCGCACGCTGTGGACCCTGCACATGCCGATGCCACTGGGCGAGCGCCAGCGGCGCTGGGACAACGCGCATTTCTACGGTTATGGGTATGGCTGGCGCGTGTCGGACATGGACGGGCAGTGGAAGGTGGCGCACACCGGCACGCTGTCGGGCATGTACTCGTCGCTGGCGCTGCTGCCTGACCGCAGGGCGGGCGTGGTGATGCTGATCAACGGTGAAGGCGAGGATGCGCGCACCGCATTGATGCAGGCCGCGCTGAAGCGCTTCACGGCCCCCGATGAGGCGCGTCCGGCGATGGAATACCTGGCCGAACTGAAGGCGGACCAGGCCGCTCGTGCGGCAACCGGGCATCAGCGACCTGTGACTTCATCTGCGCAGCGACTCGCGGCTTCCGATCTGCCGCGCTGGCAGGGCCGCTACACCGATCCGTGGCTGGGGCCGGCTTCGCTTTGCCCGGGCAAGGACGGCCTGCGCTTCAGCGTGGACAAGTCGCCCCGGCTGCAGGGGGCTGTGCTGCAGCTGCAGGGGCGCTGGCTGCTGCGCTGGGATACGCTGGGCGAAGACGCGCAGGCGTGGCTGCAGCCGGGTGAAGGCCTGGCACCGACACTGGACCTGCGCGCCATCGATCCGGACATCGACTTCAGCTATGACTTCCAGGACCTGCATTTCACTCGTACTGGCGATTGCCCTGGCAGCGACCACCCGCGCCGCTGAGCCACCGCGCGTTTCACCGGCCACCGACGCGGCCAGCGCCGGGCTGGTGGAGATCCGAACGTTGTCGCCGCGCATCGACCTGGATATCCGCTATGCGGGTGCCAACAACTTCACCGGCGCGCGCGTGCCCGGCTACGAGGCGCCTTCGTGCTACCTGCTGGCGCCGGTGGCGAAGGCGCTGGCCCAGGTGGAGCAGGACCTGCACGCCGATGGCTTCGGCCTGCGCCTCTACGACTGCTACCGGCCCGTGCGTTCGGTGCAGGCCTTCATGGCCTGGGTGAACGATCCGCGCGAGCTCTCGCGCAAGGCACAGCAGTATCCGGACCTGGACAAGCCGCGCCTGCTGGCCGACGGCTACATCGCCGAGCGCTCCGGCCACAGCCGCGGTGCCACGGTGGATCTGGGCCTGCTGGATTGCCGCAGCGGTGCATGTGCGCCGTTGGACATGGGCACTGACTTCGACTTCTTCGGGCCGCGTGCGCATACGCAGACGAGCGGGCTGAGTGAGACGCAGCAGGCGAACCGGCGGCAACTGGTGCAGGCAATGGCACGGCGTGGTTTCGTGAACTATCCGCAGGAGTGGTGGCACTACACGTTCCAGCCGGAACCGGATCCCGGTACCGCGTACGACGTTCCGGTACGGTAGGGGTATCGGCAGGGCACCGCCCAGCCTCTGACAGTTTCCCGCGCGGTCCGTTGTAGGGCCGAGCCCATGCTCGGCTGCTCTTTGTTCAATCGTCGAACTATTCGATCTCGATGGAGACTCATCCACGCATGGCGTGGATCTACTGTGGCTGCCGATTGGGTCCGAAGCAGATCCCTTACACTGGCCGCCTCTTCATCCCTGCCCACCCGATGAACCTTCCCCTGCACTTCGGCCTGCTCGGCACCCTGGAAGCGGGCGCCATCGCCCTGCTGGTCGGCCTGCTCGTGTACCTCCTGTGGTCGCAGCTGTGCCGCCTGCTGCGGTGGTCGATGGGGCACGCGATCGGCTGGTCCTGCGTCATCGCCGTGATCATCGCCGCCGGCATCGATGCGTGGAAGCTGTTCTACATGGGCATCGTGCGGCTGGAATCGCCGCTGTACGCGCGCATCTTCCTGGCCACCATCCACGATCCGAACGAACTCGGCAGCCGTGTCGTTCTGGAAATCGCCGGTGCGCTCGCCGGTGTTGCTCTTGCATGGGTGTTGTTCAGTTCGCGGTCATCGGAAAAAACCGTCGACTGACGCAGGTTTTTCGTTGCCTGCCGGTTAAATGCAGAGGCGCTGAATGCGCATCTTATGAGCCACTCACTTCACCCTAACCACCGCGCTAACGCATGCGTGGAGGCGAGTGGTTAATCGCATGTGTGCGGGCCGGTCGCGGCGCAAAATCGATTCAGAAACGCGGTGGCAGGGTAGGTGCCGTGCGGAATCAACACGCCGCGCAACACCACCCAATCGGTAGGAGACACCCCTGATGACTATTCGCAACCGCAAGCCCCTGATCGCCCTGATCGTCGCCGCCGGCAGCGTGCTGGCCATCCCGGCGATGGCCCAGTCGGCCAAGCAGCAGGCCGCGCACGCGCAGAACGAGGCCGCTCAGGCCCAGCAGGCGGCTGCACAGGCCGGCCAGGCCGCCGACCAGGCGACCAATGCGGCCGCAGCGGCATCGGCACAGGCCAATGGCGGTGGCCAGACCTGGGCCAGCATCGATACCGATGGCAACGGCACCATCAGCAAGACCGAGGCGCAGGTGAACGCGGGCCTGGCCCAGGTGTTCGACCAGGCCGATACCAACAAGGACGGCGAACTGAGCGCCGATGAGTACAAGGCCTACGTGGCCGCCCAGCAGGCCGGTGCGGGTGGCGCAGCGCAGGGTGCGCAGGGCAGGTAAGACCTGCGTCGGGGCGTATGGGAACCCGGGCGGTTTCGGCCGCCCGGGTTTTTTTCGCCACCATGGCCCCTGTATCCTTGCGCGATGAACACCCCCACGCCTGCGCCGTCGCGCGCCATCGGCCTGGTCGGTTTTGACGGTGACGATACGCTGTGGAAGAGCGAGGACTACTACCGCAAGGCCGAGCAGGATTACCTTGACCTGCTGTCGCGCTATGTCGACGTGCATGACACCCAGACCGCCCGCCACCTGCTGGAAGTGCAGCAGCGCCACCTGGGCACCTTCGGCTACGGCGTCAAGAGCATGACCCTGTCGATGATCGAAGCGGCCATCGACATCACCGGCCAGCGCATCGACGCGAAGGACATCCAGCGCATTCTGGAGATCGGCCACGACACCCTGCGCCACCCGGTCGAGCTGATCGATGGTGTACGCGAAGCGGTGGCGGCCATCGCCGAGCACTACCCGGTGGTGCTGATCACCAAGGGCGACCTGTTCCACCAGGAAGCGAAGATCAAGGTCGCCAACCTGGGCGAGCTGTTCCCGCGCATCGAGATCGTTTCCGAGAAGGACCCGGAAACCTACGCCCGCGTGCTGGCCGAATTCGACCTGCCGATGGAGCGCTTCGTGATGGTCGGCAACTCGCTGCGCTCGGACATCGAGCCGGTGGTGACGCTGGGTGGCTGGGGCGTGCATACCCCGTACGCAGTGACCTGGGCCCACGAGACCCAGCATGGCGTGGCCGACGACGAACCGCGCATGGTCACTGCCGATACCGCCCACGACTGGCCGGCCGCACTGGCGGCGATCGAGGCCAAGGCCGCTGCGGCCTGACAGGGCCCGTCGGCTGCGGCAGAATCGGGGCATGAACCACCGATTGCGCGCGCTGATGTTGTCCCTGCTGCTGGCGCCGGCCACCGTGCTGGCCCAGCAGACGGCTGAGCGTTCGGCCACCTATGAAGTGGACACCGGCGACAGCTGGGTCGATGCCCAGCTGCAGGACATCAACCACTACGCCGAACGCTACCCCGACGCCTTCCTCGACGAAGTGTCGCGCTATGCCGACGTGCCGCGCGGCTACATCAGCGCGCTGTTCACCACCCACGGCTGGCAGGCCGGAGACATCTATTTCGCCTGCTTCTGGGCCAAGGCCAGTGGCCAGACCTGCCGCGACAGCGTGCGTGCCTTCAGCCAGGACCCAGAGGGCGGCTGGGAGGCGGTGGTCAAGCGCATGCCCACCAAGCCGGACAATCTGCACTACCGGGCTGTGCGCCATGCCATCGTGGCCAGCTACCAGCACTGGGACCGGCCGATCACCCTGGATGCCACGCTGAAGCGCCAGTTGAAGCGGTAGTGCCGGCCGCTGGCCGGCAATTGCATCCTTTCCAGGCATCCGGGGTTGCCTGCCAGCGGCCGGCACTACCCGGTCATGTTGCTCTGCGTATCGCCGCCGCCGCGCGCTGCGGCGACAATACGGGTCCGAGCTGTTCCCCGTTCCCGTAATCGAGTGACTGATGAGCGCCTCTTTCGTTTCGCCTGATGTGATCCGCCGCCTGTTCGCGCAGGCCATGTCCCGCATGTACCGCACCGAAGTGCCGCTGTACGGCACGCTGGTGGAACTGGTGGAGCGGATCAACGCACAGGTGCTTGCCCAGGACCCGGCGCTGGCCGCGCAGTTGCAGCGCAACGACGAGCGTGCGCGGCTGGATGAAGAGCGTCATGGCGCGATCCGCGTCGGTACCGTGCAGGAACTGGCGACACTGCGCCGCCTGTTCGCGGTGATGGGCATGTACCCGGTCGGCTACTACGACCTGTCGGTGGCCGGCGTGCCGGTGCACTCCACCGCGTTCCGCCCGCTGACCGGCGCGGCGCTGGCGCAGAATCCGTTCCGTGTGTTCACCTCGCTGCTGCGCCTGGAGCTGATCGAAGACGAAGCCCTGCGTGCCGAGTCGGCGAAGATCCTGGCACGCCGCCGCATCTTCACCGACGGCGCGCTGGCGCTGATCGACCAGGCCGAGCGCGACGGTGGCCTGGCGCAGGCCGATGCCGAGCGCTTCGTCGAGCAAGCACTGGAAACCTTCCGCTGGCACGGCGATGCCACGGTCGATCTGCCGACCTACCAGGCACTGCACAACGCGCACCGCCTGGTGGCTGACGTGGTCAGTTTCCGCGGCCCGCACATCAACCACCTGACCCCGCGCACGCTGGACATCGACGCTGCACAGGCGGCAATGATCGAGCACGGCATGGCGGCCAAGGCGGTGATTGAAGGCCCGCCGCGTCGTGCCTGCCCGATCCTGCTGCGCCAGACCAGCTTCAAAGCGCTGGAAGAGGCCGTGCACTTCCCGGATGCCGAAGGGGGTGATGCCGGCACCCATACCGCGCGCTTCGGCGAGATCGAACAACGCGGCCTGGCGCTGACCCCGAAGGGCCGCGCGCTGTACGACCAGCTGTTGTCGCAGGCCCGCGACGCCGGTGGCGAAGGCAGCACCGGCGGCGACTACGGCCAGCGCCTGCAGGCGGTGTTCGCCAGCTTCCCGGACGACCATGACACCCTGCGCCAGGAAGGCCTGGGGTATTACCGCTACCAGCTGACCGACGCTGGCCGCGCCGCGCCGGAGCGCGTGGCCGATCTGCCCGCTGAAGTGCTGGTGGCCGCCGGCCTGGCGACGGCCGATCCGATCGTCTACGAGGATTTCCTGCCGGTCAGTGCCGCGGGCATCTTCCAGTCGAACCTGGGCGGCGAAGAACAGCGCGCCTATGCCGCGCATGCCAACCGTGAGGCCTTCGAGCAGGCCTTGGGCGTGGCGGTGAACGACGAGTTCGAGATCTACGAGCGGCTGCAGGCCGAATCGCTGGCGGCGCTGCGCGGGTAAACCGCTTGCCGTGGAGCCGAGCGTGGGCTCGGCTCTACAGGGATTCTGCGGAGCGGCCCCTTTGTAGAGCCGAGCCATGCTCGGCTGCACAGGGAAGGAGAGTCGAGCATGGCTCGACTCTACAGACGCGGGCCTCAGCCCTTCATCGTGCCGGTATCCAGCCAGCGCTGGTGCCACGACAACGCTTCCGGCAGCAGGTGCGGGGTGTGCTTGCCGTAGCTCTCACGGCTGGCACGGTCGAAGTAATCCTGCAGCTGCGGGCGGAAGTCCGGGTGCGCGCAGTTGTCGATCAGCACCTGCGCGCGCTTGCGCGGGGTCAGGCCGCGCAGATCGGCCAGGCCCTGTTCGGTGACGATCACCGACACATCGTGCTCGGTGTGGTCGACATGGCTGGCCATCGGCACGATCGCCGAGATGGTGCCGTTCTTGGCGGTGGACGGGCTCAGGAACGCCGACAGGAAACCGTTGCGGGCAAAGTCACCGGAACCGCCGATGCCGTTCATGATCCGCGTGCCCATCACGTGCGTCGAATTGACGTTGCCGTAGATGTCCACCTCGATCATGCCGTTCATGCCGATGCAGCCCAGGCGGCGCACCAGTTCCGGGTGGTTGGAGATTTCCTGCGTGCGCATGATGATGCGCTCGCGGTAGAAATCGATGTTCTCCTTGAATGTCTCGTTGGCCTGCGGGCTCAGCGCGAAGCCGGTGCACGAGGCGTAGCTCAGCACGCCGTCGCGCAGCAGGTCGAGCATGCCGTCCTGGATCACTTCGGTGAACGCGGTCAGGTCGCGGAAACCACTCTTGGCCAGGCCGGCCAGCACGGCGTTGGGGATGTTGCCCACGCCCGACTGCAACGGCAGCAGGCTCGGCGGCAGGCGACCCTTCTTCACCTCGTGCTTGAGGAACTCGATCAGGTGCGAAGCGATCTGCTCGCTGGTCGCGTCGATCGGGCTGAACGGGCTGTTGCGGTCCGGGCCGTTGGTACGCACCACGGCCACGATCTTGTCCGGGTCGCAGCGCAGCGCGGTATCGCCGATGCGGTCGTTGGCGTTCACCAGCGGAATCGGCTTGCGATGCGGCGGCAGCGCGGTGCCGTAGTAGATGTCATGCATGCCGTCGACGCCGGCCGGCTGCCATTCGTTGACCTCGACGATCACCTTCCTGGCCAGGTCCAGCCAGGTCTTGTTGTTGCCGACCGAGGTGGAGGGCACCAGCGAGCCATCTTCGCGGATGGCCGAGACTTCGATGACGGCGGTATCGATCTCGCCATAGAAGCCGAACCACACGTGCTGGGCGACGTGGCTGAGGTGGATGTCGATGTAATCCAGCTTGCCTTCGTTGATGCGGTTGCGCGCATCCGGGTCGCTCTGGAACGGCATGCGCATGGCGATGCCATCGGCCTTGGCCAGCGCGCCATCGAGTTCCGGCGCGGTCGAGGCGCCGGTCATCAGCTTGATCTGGAAGGGATTGCCCTGGGCATGCACCGCTTCGATGCGGCGGGCCAGTTCGACGGGAACGGCCTTGGGATACCCGGAGCCGGTAAAGCCGCTCATGGCCACGGTTTCACCGGGCTGGATCAGCGCGGCTGCGGCCTCGGCGGAGACCACGCGGTCACGGAGACGCGCGTTGGCGATGCGATCAACAGACATGACGACAGTGTTTCTGGGGGGAATCCCGATTATCGGCCATCCTCATCCGTACGGGGGGTTCTACCTTTGTGGAATGGCTTTTCCCCCAGGGGCTCACCCATACCCACCGGTTCTGTTTTGCAGTGCAGCGTGCAAAGTGCTTTCGCAGCCCGCACGATGGCCCTGCATCCCGACGTGGGGGAGGGAGCAGAGCCCGCTGGCAGTTCGCTGCAAGCGGGCTTTTTTATTGCCTGTCGCCCAGTATGAATACGCGGCTCCCGGTATCGGTAGTGCCGGCCGCTGGCCGGCAACCCCAGTAACCTTCGGCAGGATCATCGGATTTGCCGGCCAGCGGCCGGCACTACCGGGTCCGTTGCGCCCCAGCCGGGTCGATACAATCAGACCCATGACCCTCGCCCCCGCTGACCTGCCCGCTTCCCTGCAGCCTCTTGTCGACCGCGCGCTGGCGCGCCTGGCCCAGGTCCTGCCCGAACCCATCCCGACCGATCTGCTGCCGCTGCTGAGCCGGTTGGCGGTGACCAGCGACTTCGCGCTGGACACGCTGGTGCGGCAACCGGCCCTGCTGGCGCAGCTGGCCGCGCCCGGCTGCCCGCCGATCCCGGCCCCGGTGCTCGATCCGCTGCAACCCAGCGACTGGCCGGCACAGCTTCGGCGCTGGCGCACGGCGATGTCCACGCGGCTGATCTGGCGCGATCTGACCGGTCTGGACGACGTGGCACAGACCCTGGCCGGCGCCACCACCCTCGCCGAGGACTGCCTGCGGCTGGCGCTGGACGCGCTGCAGCAGGAATTCGCCCAGCGGCACGGTGTGGTCCGCGATGGCGAAGGCGCCGCGCAGCAGCTGGTGGTGTTCGGCCTCGGCAAGCTCGGCGGCGGCGAGCTCAACTTCAGTTCCGATATCGACCTGGTCTACGCCTATCCGCACGGCGGCGAATCCGACGGCCCGCGCGCGCTGGCCGCTGAAGAGTATTTCGCCCGCCTCGGCCAGCGCTTGGCCAAGCTGCTGGACGAAACCACCGTCGATGGCTTCAGCCACCGCGTCGACCTGCGCCTGCGCCCGTTCGGCAGCGCCGGCCGCGTCGCGCTGTCGTTCGCGGCGATGGACCAGTATTTCCAGCGCGAAGGCCGCGACTGGGAGCGCTATGCGTGGCTGAAGGCGCGCGCGGTCGCCGGTGATATCGAGGCCGGCGAAGCGTGGCTGCAGACCCTGCGCCCGTTCGTGTACCGCCGCTACCTGGATTTCACTGCGCTCGATGGCCTGCGCGAGATGAAGGCGGCGATCACCGCCGAAGTCGCGCGCCGCGAGTTGCACGAAGACATCAAGCGCGGCGCCGGTGGCATCCGCGAGATCGAGTTCCTGTGCCAGGCGCTGCAGCTGATCCGCGGTGGCCGCGAACCTGCGCTGCGCGAGCGCCGCCTGCTGGTGGCGCTGGACGCGCTGGTGGCTGCGGGGCAGATCGCGCCCGAGGACGGCAGTGCGCTGCGCGAGGCCTACCTGTTCCTGCGCCGGCTGGAGAACCGCCTGCAGATGCTGCGCGATGCGCAGACCCACGTGCTGCCCAGCGATGCACTGGACCGGCAGCGCATCGCCGTCGGCCTCGGCTACCCGGACTGGGACGTGTTGCGCGCGGCGCTGGCCGAACAGCAGCAGCGGGTCAGTACCGAATTCGCCGCGCTGCTGGCACCGCGCAAGGGCCAGGCCGCGCCCGACGCGCTGGCCAACTACTGGCGTAGCCTGCCCGAGGGCAGCAACGCACCGCTGCTGGCTGAAGCCGGTTTCCTCGATGCCAACGGCGCCGACCAGTCATTGCGTGATTTCGCGCAGGGCACCGGCGTGAAGTCATTGTCCGATGCCGCGCGTGCGCGGCTGGATCGCGTACTGCCCGCGTTGCTGCATGCGGCCACGCGTTCGCCGCAACCCGACGCCGCGCTCAGGCGCGTGCTTGGCCTGCTGCAGGCGGTGCTGCGCCGGACCAGCTATCTCGCGCTGCTGGACGAACAGCCCAGCGCGTTGGCGCGTCTGGTCGATGTGCTGGCGCGCAGCGCGCTGCTGGCCGAGCGGCTGGCCGCGTACCCGCTGCTGCTGGACGAACTGCTGGACGTGCGCGTGTCCGGGCCGATGCCCGATGCGGCCGGCATGCTGGCCGAGTGCCAGCAGGTGCTGGCGGTGGAAGATCCCGAATCCGCACTGCGCTGGCTCAATGAGACGCGGCTGGCGCTCAGCTTCCGCATGGCGATGGCCACGCTGGATGGCCGCCAGGGTGCGGTGGACAGCACGCGGCAACTGGCCGAGCTGGCGCAGGCGGTGGTCACCACCGTGCTGGCGATGGCCGAGGCGGACATGCGCGCCGCGCACGGCGGGATTCCCGGTGGACGTTTCGCGATCATCGGCTACGGCAGCCTCGGCGGGCTTGAGCTGGGCTTCGGTTCCGACCTGGACCTGGTGTTCCTGCACGACAATCCGGCCGGCGTGGAGGCCAGCGATGGCGCACGTCCGCTGGAACCGGGGCGCTGGTATGCACGACTGGCACAGAAGGTGATGGCGCTGCTTGGTGCGGTCACCGCCGCCGGGCGCCTGTACGACATCGACGTGCGCCTGCGCCCGGACGGTGGCAAGGGTTCGCTGGTGTCTTCGTTGGCCAGCTACACCGAATACCAGCGCGAGCGCGCGTGGACCTGGGAACACCAGGCCCTGGTGCGCGCACGCGGTGTGGCCGGTGATGCCAGCCTGCTGGCCGATTTCGAACAGGTGCGTGCACAGACGCTGGGCCGCGAGCGCGATGCCGGTGTGCTGTATGCCGATGTGCTGAAGATGCGCGGCCGCATGCGCACTGAACTGGACCGCAGCGACGCCGCGCGGCTGGACCTGAAACAGGGTGCCGGTGGCGTGGTGGACCTGGAGTTCCTGCTGCAGACCGGCGTGCTGGCGCTTAGTGCGCAGCATCCCGCGCTGCTGCAGCCACGCGACACGCCGTCGCTGATCGATGCGTTGGCGGTTGCCGGTTTCCTTCCGGAAGACACTGCGCAAGCACTGCATAGCGCGCATGCCACGCTGCTGGATGTCGGCCTGGCCTGCACGCTGGACCGCCGCCCGCGGCTGGCCCCGACCACGCCGGCCATTGAAGAGGCGTGTGCCGCGATTACGGCGGCGTGCAGAGCGGCAGAGCTGCCGTTCGCCTGAGTGCCGGATGGCGGAGGACTGCAGTTGGTAGATGCCAACCTTGGTTGGCATGAATGCCAAGCGCCAACCAAGGTTGGCGACTACCGGATCAATGGCCCTTCGATGGCCCGCTCCTGGTAGGTGCCGACCGTTGGTCGGCACAATCTGTCGGCAGCGATGAGTTCTGCAGGGCGTGCCGACCAACGGTCGGCACCCACC
>NZ_JBXUHP010000011.1:388690-513819 GCF_057179845.1 Stenotrophomonas maltophilia group sp. SKK55 | reverse complement strand
GGCGCTGGGCTACCACTCGCCTAACAACTACGCCCGGCAGCTCCGGGCTGCCGCCTGAAACGGCTTCATGGCGTCCGTTTTCAGGGGGCCAGATCAGATACCCCCGCGAACCCACCCCGTCCGGCCTCTGACAGTTTCCGTGTGCGTCCGCCACGGAAAATCAAAAGAAAATCAAAATCAAAAGCGGGTCGCTTCGCTCGCATCCACGCATGGCGTGGATGTGTGTCGACCAAGGTCGACACCTACCAACAGCAATGGTGCGCCGCGATCTGTCAGAGGCGGGGCGGTGTCGGGCGGCGGGGTATCCGCGGCATGGATGCCGCGGCTAAGCCTACACGGACGTACTTGCGGCGTCCCCGCCGCCCGACACCGCCCCGCCAAGCTTCAGGACACCAACCGCTGCTGTTGCTGTTGCTCTAGCCCTTCAGCGGGTCCCGGGCCGCAGGCCCGGGACCCAAAACCTTACCGGTCGTCGTGCAGCGTGCCGCCCGGCAGGAACACCCAGGTACGGGTGACCTGCAGGATGTCGATCTCGTCCTCGGTCTTTGGCAACGGCGGGAACGGCTGCGCCAGCGTCACCACCCGCAGCGCCGCTTCATCCAGCAGCGGCGTCCCGCTTGAACGCAGGATGCGGCTGCTCTCCACGCTGCCATCGCGCCGCACGCCCACGCTGATCACCACCTGGCCGCCGAGCCGTCGCTGCCGGGCCTCGTCCGGATAATTCAGGTTGCCGACGCGCTCGGCACGGTCGACCCAAGCACGCAGGTAATTGGCATAGGCATATTCACGCGTGCTGGCCGACACGAACTTGCGATTCGGGCGCTTGGCATACTGCGCCGAGCGCAGATGCACTTCGGCAGCCAGTCGCGCCATCTCCACATCGCGCTGCTCGCGTGCACTCAACGGCGCGTCCGGCTCGGGGCGTTCCGGGGTTGGCTGGGCCTGCGCCTGTGCCACCGAGTCCTGTCCGTTGCGGCTGCTGACCACCCGTGCCTGCGGCGGCGGAACCGGCGCGGCCGATTGCTGTTGCTGGGGAACCGGGCTGAGTCCGGACTGCGCCTGCGGCACGATGCCGGCCTGGTTGTCGCGCGGACGCTGTGCGCGGTCGTGCTCGCCACCGCCTTCCTGGTTGGCGGCGGCAAGGAAATCAGCCTGCTTTGGCGTCAGTGCGGTGCGCGTCTGGCTGAAGATCACTTCCAGCGTCGGCACCAGCGGAGCATCGCCTTTCACGGCGAAGCCCACGCCCAGGATCAGCAGGGCGTGGACCAGCACCGACAGTGCGATGGTGGCCCCCAGCCGTTGCGCTTCGCGTGGCGGCGGGGGCAGAACGGCGGGTGCGGACGGCATCAGCGCAGGCCGGCCTCGAGCGCGTCGAACAGGGTGCCGGCAATGTTCAGGCCGTACTGCGCGTCGAGCTCGCGCACGCAGGTCGGGCTGGTCACGTTGACCTCGGTCAGGTAATCGCCGATCACGTCCAGGCCGACGAAGCGCATGCCACGACGCTTCATCTCCGGGCCAACCTGGCCGGCGATCCAGCGGTCACGCTCGCTCAGCGGGCGCCCTTCGCCACGGCCGCCGGCCGCCAGGTTGCCGCGGAACTCGTCACCCTGGGGAATGCGTGCCAGGCAGTAATCGACCGGTTCGCCGTCGACCAGCAGGATGCGCTTGTCGCCGGCGGTGATGTCGGGAATGAACTTCTGGGCCAGCGCCAGCTTGCGGCCGCCGTCGGTCAGTGTCTCCAGGATCACGTTCAGGTTCGGATCGCCCTGGCCGCTGCGGAAAATCGAGCGGCCGCCCATGCCGTCCAGCGGCTTCAGCACGGCCTGGCCGTGTTCGAGGGCGAAGGCCTTCAGCGCCTTGGCATCGCGGCTGACCAAGGTCGGCGGGCAGCACTGCGGGAACAGCAGGGCGGCCAGCTTCTCGTTGTAGTCGCGCAGGCCCTGCGGGTTGTTGACCACGCAGGCACCGGCAGCGGCGGCCACGTCCAGCACCTGGGTGTCGTAGATGTACTCGGCGTCGACCGGCGGGTCCTTGCGCATCAGCACGATCTGGCCGGGCCCGAACTCGGTACGGCTGAACTCACCCAGCTCGTACCAGCCGGCCGGGTCGTCGCGCACCTGCAGCGGCGCGGTCTGGGCCACCGCCACGCCACCTTCCAGGGCCAGTCCGCCCGGCCGCACGTAGTGCAGGGCATGGCCGCGGCGCTGGGCTTCCAGCAGCATGGCGAAGGTGGTGTCCTTGGCGATCTTGATGTGGGCGATGGGGTCCATCACCACGATGACGTTCAACGGCATGGTCGCACCTGTCAGGCAAGGCGTTGATGGTAGCGGCAACGCCGGTCGCGCGCCTCCCTGCCATACTGCAACGCAGCGTCCGCCCGGCGGTCGCGCACTCATTGCGAAACCCGTCACGTTCAGGAGGGGGCCATGCCCCGCGCCGTGGGGCGGCCTTGAAGCGGGCGCGGAAAGTGCGATATAGATACGCTTTCGCAGCGGCCCCCGCCAGAGATCGGGCCGTGCGCTTGGGGATAGGCAATGACTGAAAACACGACTGCGGGCGGGGAACTCGCAGGACTCCGGGTGATGGTCATCGATGATTCGAAGACCATCCGCAGGACTGCGGAAACGCTGCTCAAGCGCGAAGGCTGCGAGGTGGTCACCGCCACCGACGGCTTCGAAGCGCTTGCCAAGATCGCAGACCAGCAACCGCAGATCATCTTCGTCGACATCATGATGCCGCGCCTGGACGGGTATCAGACCTGCGCGCTGATCAAGGGCAACCAGCTGTTCAAGGCGACCCCGGTCATCATGCTGTCGTCCAAGGATGGCCTGTTCGACAAGGCGCGGGGACGCATCGTCGGCTCGGAGCAGTACCTGACGAAGCCTTTCACGCGTGAAGAACTGCTGGGTGCCATCCGCACATACGTCAACGCCTGACCAGGGGGAAAGGCACAATGGCTCGTATCGTCCTGATCGAGGATTCACCGACCGACCGCGCGGTGTTCACCCAGTGGCTGCGCCGTGCCGGCCACGAAGTGCTGGAAGCGGACAACGCCGAGGATGGCCTGCAGCTGGTCCGCGACCAGGTGCCGCAGCTGGTGCTGATGGACGTGGTCCTGCCTGGCATGAGCGGCTTCCAGGCGACCCGTGCGATGGCCCGTGATGCGGCGATCAAGCACATCCCGGTGATCATCGTCAGCACCAAGGCGATGGAAACCGACAAGGCCTGGGGCCTGCGCCAGGGCGCCGCCGATTACATCGTCAAGCCGCCGCGCGAGGATGAACTGATCGCGCGGATCAACGAACTGGTGGCCTGATGCGCTCGCCCTTCGACATCCTTGAAGCCTATGAACGGCGCAGCCTGGCCCATGCGGTGCAGCTGCCCGGAAAGCAGTTTGCCCAGGACCTGTGGCGTGGCGTGGGTTTCCGCGTCGGTCAGCGCCGGCTGGTGTCCGATTTCCGCGAAGTGGTGGAAATCGTACCGATGCCGCCGGTGACCCCGGTACCCTGTGCGCAGCCCTGGCTGCTGGGCGTGGGCAACCTGCGCGGCAACCTGTTCCCGGTGGTCGACCTGAAGTACTTCCTGGAAGGCACGCGCACCGTGCAGCAGGAAGGCCAGCGCGTGCTGATCATGCGCCAGGCCGGCGGCGACGTCGCACTGACCATCGATGAACTGTTCGGCCAGCGCAGCTTCGAGCTGGACCAGCAGATCGAAGCGGGCACGTTGGCAGAAGGCCGCTACGGGCATTTCGTCGATCGTGCTTTCCATGCCGACGGCCATGACTGGGGCGTGTTCTCGCTCTCGCTGCTGTCGCGCACCCCTGAATTCCGGCAAGCCGCGGCCTGAGGCCAGGCATCGCCCCCTGCATTGAAGATCGAGGTTGAACGATGAGTACTGCTTCGGACGCCACCAAGACCGGCAAGCTGCGGCTGGGCGGCAGCAACCTCTGGCTGTTCCTGCTGCTGGCATCGATGATCCTGTTCGGCGTCAACACCGGCGTCGCCACCTGGCAGGGCAGCCGCCTTGCCGACGCCGGCTCCAAGGCCGCCGACCTGCAGGTGCTGTCGCAGCAGCTGGCCAACCAGGGACGTGACGCGGTCGGCGGCAACGCCCAGGCCTTCACCGCCTTCAAGGCCACCCGCAACGCGATCGAGCAGAACGTGTCGACCCTGCAGGGACGCTACGGCAAGGAGCCGGGCGTAGCCGGTGCCATCGCCACCCTCGGCGAGACCTGGGCGCCGCTGGGCAAGCAGGCCGGGCAGCTGGTGGCCAGCGAACCGGCCGTGCTGGCGCTGGCCGGCAACGCGAACAACTTCACCGGCGCAGTGCCGGGCCTGCAGGCCCAGCTGAACGAGCTGGTGCGTGCGATGTCCGCTTCCGGCGCGCCGTCGTCGCAGGTGTACAGCGCGCTGCAGCAGGTTGTGGTGGCCGGTTCGATGGCCCGCCGCGTGACCGAAATGCGTGCCGGTGGCAGCGCCGCGGCGACCTCCGGCGATGCGCTGGCACGTGACATCACCGTGTTCTCGCAGGTGCTCGACGGCCTGCGCAACGGCAACGAGGAACTGGGCATCACCGCCGTGCGCGGTGCCGCCGCCGTGGCCGCGCTGGAACAGTCGCAGCAGAAGTGGGAAGCGATGAAGCAGGACGCCGACGCGATCCTGGCCAGCTCGCGCCAGCTGTTCGCGGCGCAGTCCGCTGCCACCGCGCTGGGCCAGGGTTCGGCCCACATGCTGGATGACAGCCGCAAGTTGTTCGACGCGTTCTCCTCGTTCGGCTCGGTATCCGACACCCGCCTGTTCCCGAACTTCTGGATTGGCGTGGTCTCCGGTGCGCTGTCGCTGATCGCGATCATCGGCTTCGTCTCCACCAACGTGCGCAGCCGCTCGCGCGAGCAGGAACTGCGCTACCAGACCCAGGTGGAATTCAACAGCCGCAACCAGCAGGCGATCATGCGGCTGCTGGACGAAATCTCCTCGCTCGGCGAGGGCGACCTGACGGTGAAGGCCTCGGTGACCGAGGACATGACCGGCGCGATCGCCGACGCGATCAACTACGCGGTTGATGAGCTGCGCCACCTGGTGACCACCATCAATGACACCTCGGCCAAGGTCGCGATGTCCACCCAGGAAACGCAGGCCACCGCCATGCAGCTGGCAGAGGCCGCAGGGCACCAGGCCAACCAGATCACCTCGGCCTCGGACCGCATCGGCGAAATCGCGGCGAGCATCGAGCAGGTGTCGCGCAACTCGGCCGAGTCGGCCGACGTGGCACAGCGTTCGGTGGTGATCGCCGCCGAGGGTGCCGGCGTGGTGCGCGAGACCATCCAGGGCATGGACCAGATCCGTGACCAGATCCAGGAAACCTCCAAGCGCATCAAGCGCCTGGGCGAGTCGTCGCAGGAAATCGGCTCGATCGTGGAACTGATCAACGACATCTCCGAGCAGACCAACATCCTGGCGTTGAACGCGGCGGTGCAGGCCGCGTCGGCCGGTGAAGCGGGCCGCGGTTTCGCGGTCGTGGCCGACGAAGTGCAGCGCCTGGCAGAACGCACCTCGGGTGCGACCCGACGCATCGAAAACCTGGTCCAGGCCATTCAGGCCGACACCAATGAAGCGGTCACCTCGATGGAGCAGACCACGGCCGAAGTGGTGTCTGGTGCGCGCCTGGCCGAGGACGCCGGTACCGCGCTGACCGAGATCGAACGCGTGTCAAACGCGCTGAACACCCTCATCAAGAACATCTCCATCGCCGCCCAGCAGCAGTCGGCCGCCGCCTCGGACATCACCCGCACCATGGGCGTGATCCGGCAGATCACCGGGCAGACCTCGCAGGGTGCCGGACAGACCGCCGAGTCGATCGGCCACCTCGCGCAGCTGGCGGCGGACCTGCGCCGTTCGGTCGCCGACTTCAAGCTGCCGGCGTGACGCGGGCAGGGCGGCGAGCAAGGAACCAGTCGATGAAGCATTTCCATTCCCCACGCCAGAACTCGCGCGGCCACCGCGCGGCGGCGAACGGAGCGCGTCCATGAGCAGTCTGCGCGATGCGATGAGCCACGCAGCGCTGGGCTGGGTCAAGCCCGAGCTGGACGAGACCCTGCGCCAGGTGCGCAACGAGGTCGAGTACTACGCCGAAGACCCGACCGATGCCAGCCGCATGCGCATCTGCGCCGGCTACCTGCACCAGGTGCAGGGCACCCTGCGCATGGTCGAGCTGTATGCCCCGGCGATGGTGGCCGAAGAACTGGAGCAGCTGGCCAATGCCATCGGCACCGGTCGCGTGGCCGACCGTGATGAAGCCTGCGCAACCCTGATGCGTGGCAGCGTGCTGCTGCCCGACTATCTGGAACGCCTGCAGAACGGCCATCGCGACATTCCGATCGTGCTGATGCCGCTGCTCAACGAGATCCGTGCGTCGCGCGGCGAAGAAGGCGTCACTGACAGTGTGCTGCTGGCCTTTGCGCCGGAGAGCGTCACCGCCACCGAGGCCGAGCTGGACCATGCCCGTGGCAGCCTGAGCGGACGCAACCGCGAGCTGCTCGACACGGTCGGCAGTGCGGTGAAGGAAGAACTGCTGCGCATCAAGGATGCGCTTGACCTGCACCTGCGCACCGGTGGTGCGCCGGAACAGCTGCAGACACAGGCCAACGAGCTTGGCGCCGTGGCCGACACGCTGGGCATGATGGGCCTGGGCGTGGCCCGCGGCGTGGTCGTGCAGCAGCGCGATGCGCTGCGCGGCGTGGTTGAAGGTCGCCAGCAGATCGACGAGAACCTGCTGCTGGATATTGCCGGTGCACTGCTGTACGTCGATGCCTCGCTGGACGACCAGGTTGCCCATCTGGGCGCCGGCGGCAGTGGCGAGGACGATCCGAGCGCGGTCGAGAACCGGCGCACGGTGGAGGTGCTGGCGCATGAAGCCATCGCCAACTTCGCCGCTGCCCGCGAGCATTTCGTCGCCTTCATCGAAACCAGCTGGAACCATGCCGAACTGCAGGATGTACCACGCCTGCTGGGCGATGTGTCCGGCGCGCTGCGCATGCTCGACCTGGGTACCGCCGCCGATTACCTGCGCGGCGTGCAGCAGTACATCGAGGCCGAACTGATCGGCCGCCAGCGCGTGCCCAGTGGCCGCCAGCTGGACACCCTGGCCGATGCCATGGCCAGCCTGGAGTACTACCTGGAAGCCCTGCGCGACCGCCGCCCGGGCCGCGAGGACATCCTCGAAATCACCCGCAGCAGCCTCGAGGCTCTGCGCTACTGGCCGCTGCCGGAGCACAACGCCGTCGCGCCGGAAGCGCCGGCACTGCTGCCGGTCGAACGTGAGCCGGTTGCGTTGCAGGCCGAGCCGCTGCAGCCGGAGCGCATCGAGGTTCCGGTGCAGCCTGCGGCGCCCGCTGCCGGCGACGTGCCGGTGCCACTGCTGGACTTCACCTTCGATCCGCCGCCGGCCTCGCCGGCGCCGATGGTGTCCGACAACCGCTTGATGTTCGGCGCACTGGGCACCGTGGCCGCCAGCAAGGCTGATATCGATGCTTCGCCGTCGCCGACGCACGACGATGCGGAGGCATCGTTGGTCTTCGCGGCGTCCAGCGCACCTGCGCCGGATGTCCCGCAGTGGGAGCTGGCGCCGTTCCATCCGGAGGCCGACGCCATCGTGCCTGCCGATGACGAGCGCAGCCCGACCTTCGCCAGTTTCGATCCGGTCAGCTTCGAACTGGCTGACAGCGGCCACCCCGGTGCACCGCAGTGGTCGCTGTCCGAGGCGCCGCAGATGCTTGAGGACACCGCAGCGCCTGTGATCGATGAGATGACGGACGCGGTGGATTCCTCCGCGACCGCTTTCGATGCTGCACCGGTATTCGACCCGGTGGCGGCCGAACAGGATGCGGCTGCCGTGGCCGACGACGTGGTGTTCCGCTTCGATGCCGACGCGCTGGACAACGCTGACGACGTGCTGTCGCTGCATGCGATGGAAACGCTGTCGCTGGACGATGACGCCGCGTTGCATCCTTCGCTGGAGATCGTCGATGCCGTCGTCCCGCCGCTGACCGGGGTGGATGAGGCCCCGGATGACCTGCCGGTACCGTCGATCACGTCGCCGTTGATCGATGCGGCGGCTCCTGCGGCGGATACGTCCGCTCCGGCCGTGTCGGTGATCGATATCGACACCATCGCGCCGATCGATTTCAGCGAGGCCGACGCCCAGTTCTTCGCCGAGTTGAGTGCGGCCGCTGCCGGCTTCAATCCACAGGCGATGGCCGCTGCGGCAGCGCCGGAGGCGGTGGATTCGGCCGTTGCCGGGACCGATGCTGACACCAATGCGGGCTTCGACGCCGGTTTCGATGACGATGCCGAGAACATCGACGAGGACATCCGCGAGGTGTTCCTGGAAGAGTTCGACGATGAGCTGGCCAATCTCGGCACGCTGCTGCCGGCATGGCGGATGCAGCCGGACAACATGGACCGGCTGCGCCCGATCCGCCGCATCTTCCATACCCTCAAGGGCAGTGGCCGCCTGGTCGGCGCACGCACCCTGGGTGAGTTCGCGTGGAAGATCGAAGGCATGCTCAACCGCGTGCTGGATGGCAGCCGCGCTGCATCCCCCGCCGTGCTGGCGATGGTCGACAACGCGCATGCGGCGCTGCCCCAGCTGAACGCGGCGCTGCGCCATGGCCAGCGCATCAGCGTCGACCTGCAGGCCATGCAGGCCATCGCCGATCGTGTCGGTGCAGGCGAGGAAACCTACTACGTCCCCCTGCCTGGGGCCACTGCACCGGTCGCACCGCTGGCCGAAGCCGAGGGCGAAGACGAGATCAGCCGCATTCTCGACGCGGAGATTGCCGCTTCGGCGCTGGCCGATACCGCCGAGGAGGTCGAAACCACCGGCACGCCGGCCAACATCGACAGCGTGCTGCGCGAGATTCTCGAGGCCGAGGTGGAAGTCCACCAGGCCACCCTGCAGGACTGGCTGCGTTCGGCGCAGCAGGCACCGCAGCCGGTCAGCGACGCACTCCTGCGCGCAGTGCACACCATGAACGGCGCCTTCGCGATGACCGAAGTGCCCGAGATCACGGCTGTAACCGGCGGTGCCGAGTCCTACATCAAGCGTGCACTGGCCGCCGAGGTGGTGCCGAATGATGAAGGCGTGGCCGCGCTGGATGCGACCGCGCAGGCGATCACCGCCACCATGGAAGCGCTGCAGGCCGAACAGCCGCGCATCGCACCGCAACAGGTACTGGCACAGCGCCTGCAGGCGCTGGCCAGCGAGTTGCCGGAAGCGCGCTGGCCGATGGTGGGCCTGGAGGACGACGAAGCCGAGCTGGCGCTGGATGACGAACCGACGGCGGAATGGGATGCGGACGCCTCGGCAGCCATCGCGCCTGAAACCGATGCGGTACCGCCTTCGTCCGTCGCGCCGGAGCAGGAACCACAGGCAGTTGCCGATGTCGCCGAAGCCCCGGTCGAGGATGCGGCGATTGAGGGCGAGGGCGGGCTGGAGGTCGGTGAGCTGACCGCCAGCGACGATCTTTCGCGCTACTTCGATGCCGGATGGCCGTCGGTACCGGGTGAGGGAGCGGCGTCGCTACCGGTGGTCGAATCGATCCAGGTGGCCGACGATGTTCCGGGCGTTGAGGTAGACGGTGTCGAGACGGAGGCCGAAAGCGCGCCGCTGTTGGCCGACGATGCCGGTTTGACCGTCGTGGACGATCTGTCGCCGTACCTGGATGCCAGTGCGCTGCCGGTCGACGACCGCGATGCCGAAGAGATTCCGGATGCTGTCGAAGCCGTCGCACCTGACCTGAATGCGTCCTCGTTCGATCACGTGCACGTCGCTGACCCTGAGGCATTCGAGACGCCTGCTGCACTGCCACTCGACAGCGAGCTGTCGAGCCTGCAGGATGAAATGGCTGCGCCGGGGTTTGCAGAACCGGTCTCGCTGGACGCCGCGCTCGAGGCCGGCCTGCACGTGATCGACGAAGAGCAGCCCCTGGCCGACGACGGGCAACGGTCCGTGCTCGGCCTGCAGGCCAGCGAACTCGCGCCGGGCGAGGCGGAAGCCTTCGCCGAGGATGCGGACGTCGGCGGGGAGGCGGCGATCGGTGAAGGAGAGAGCGCCGATCAGCCGTCCCCGGCGACGGTGAATGAGGAGATCGCGGAGGCCGCGGCGCCGGCCACCGCCGAACCGGTGCGGTTCTTCGAACTGGAAGACGCGCCGGGCCAGGTGGAAGTCCACGCCGGAGCTGCCGATGCCGATGCCGTGTCGGATGCCCCGGCCGTTGGCGCGCCTGACGCCGACGTGGCTGAAACCGTGGCACCCGACGTCCTTGACATCCCGGTGCCGGAAGACAACGCCGATACGCTCGACTTCAGCGTCTACGATCGCGAGCTGGTCGACATCTTCGTCGAGGAAGGCAAGGACCTGCTCGACCACTGCGATGGCCTGATCAGCGAGCTGCGCGATGCGCCGCAGGACCGCGAGGTGCTGGCCGGCCTGCAGCGTGACCTGCATACCCTGAAGGGTGGCGCACGCATGGCCGGCATCAACGCCATCGGCGATCTTGGCCACAGCATCGAATCGTTGCTGGAAGCCGTCGCCGCTGGTCGCACCGAGATCGAACGCCGCGATGTGCAGTTGCTGGAGCGCGGATTCGATCGCCTGCACCAGCTGCTCACCCGCACCGGTGACCATCGCGTGGTGGAACCGGCGCAGGACCTGGTCGATGCGTTCGAAGTGCGTACGACCACCGATCTCGCTGTGGCAGCGGCGGCTGCCGTAGCTGTAGCCAACGTGGCGAGCGTCGCGGAAACTGTTTCGGCAGCGGTCGCCAGTCCGGCGCCGGCACTGCTCGACGCGCCGCTGTCGGCACCGCTGCCGGCCGAAGGCGTGGTCGATGAAGATCCGCTGGCACGCCCGCAGCAGGAACAGGTGCGCGTGCGCGCGGATCTGCTCGACCGCCTGGTCAACCATGCCGGTGAAGTGGCGATCTACCGCTCGCGCCTTGAGCAGCAGCTCGGCGCGTTCCGTGGTGCGATGGGCGAGCTGGAGCGCACCAACGCGCGACTGCGCGACCAGCTGCGCCGGCTCGACCTGGAAACCGAAGCGCAGATCGTCGCCCGCTACCAGCGTGAGCAGGACCAGGCAGACCAGAAGTTCGATCCGCTGGAGCTGGACCGCTTCTCCACGCTGCAACAGCTCAGCCGTGCGCTGAACGAATCGGCGGCCGACCTTGGCGGCCTGCAAGGGGTGCTGGACGATCTGTCGCGCCAGTACGATTCGCTGCTGCAACAGCAGTCGCGCGTCAGCTCCGAGCTGCAGGACGGCCTGATGCGCGCGCGCATGGTGCCGTTCGATGGCCTGGTGCCGCGCCTGCGCCGCGTGGTCCGGCAGTCCGGCATGGATACCGGCAAGCAGGTGCACCTGACCCTGGAAGGCACCCACGGCGAACTGGACCGCAATGTTCTCGATCGCATGGTCGCGCCGCTCGAACACATGCTGCGCAACTCCGTGGCCCATGGCCTGGAAGCGCCGGAACAGCGCCGCGCCGCCGGCAAGCCGGAAGAGGGCGAAGTTGCCATCCGCCTGCACCGTGAAGGCTCGGAAATCGTGCTGGAAGTGGCCGATGACGGTGCCGGCCTCGATCGCGAAGCGATCCGCCGCCGCGCCATCGACCGTGGCCTGTTGGCCGCCGACGCGCAGCCGAACGATCAGGAACTGGACAACCTGATTTTCGCCTCCGGTTTCTCCACCGCCGACCAGGTCAGCCAGCTGGCCGGTCGTGGCGTGGGCATGGACGTGGTGCGCAACGAAGTGCGCCAGCTGGGCGGCTCGGTCGACATCCAGTCGGTGCGCGGCCAGGGCGTGCGCTTCACCCTGCGCCTGCCGCAGACGCTGGCCGTCACCCAGGCGGTGTTCGTGCAGATCGGCGAGACCACCTTCGCCGTGCCGGTGGCCTCGGTCAGCGGTATCGGCCGCCTGTCGCGCGAACGTTTCGAGGCCGCCGACAGCAGCTACCGCTACAGCGGCGAAGACTATCCGTTGTATGACCTCGGCAGCCTGGTCGGGCAGGCCCCGGCGCGTGCCGATGGCCAGGACCAGGTGCCGCTGTTGCTGGTCCGTGCCGGTGACCTGCGTGCAGCCGTGGCGATCGACCAGGTGCTGGGCAACCGCGAAATCGTGGTCAAGCCGGTCGGCCTGCAGATCGCATCGGTACCGGGCATCTACGGTGCCACCATCACCGGCGATGGCCGCGTGGTGGTGATCCTGGACGTCGCGCCGCTGGTGCGCCGCTTCCTGGCCAATCCGACGGCACCGGTGCTGGCCAATGCGCCGCGCGACGAACGCCAGGTGCCGCTGGTGATGGTGGTCGATGACTCGCTGACCATGCGCAAGGTGACCGGCCGCATCCTCGAGCGCCACAACTTCGAAGTCAGTGTCGCCCGCGATGGCGTGGAAGCACTGGAGCGGTTGGAAGAGCGCGTGCCGGACCTGATGTTGCTGGACATCGAGATGCCGCGCATGGACGGCTACGAGTTGGCCACTGTGATGCGTGCCGATCCGCGATACAGGGATGTGCCGATCGTGATGATCACCTCGCGCAGCGGCGACAAGCACCGCCAGCGTGCCTTCGAGATCGGTGTCCAGCGTTATCTGGGCAAGCCGTACCAGGAACTGGACCTGATGCGTAACGTGTACGACCTGCTGGGGATCGCCCGTGTCCGTGAGTGAAACCCATCCGGCCCCGGCCGTCGCCCTGCTGGCCCGCCCCGGTGCGGCGCGTGAACGCCTGCGCGAGGCGCTGGCGCATGCCGATGTACAGCTGGTCCTGGAAGATGATCCGAACGGCCTCGAGCCGCAGGTCCTGCAGGCCGCGGATCCGCAGTTCGTGGTGATCGCGCTGGAAGCTGCCATCGAGGACGCACTGGAACGGTTGGAATCCGCGCTCTCGGCACCGGGGCTGACCCTGGTGTTCGATGAGGCTGAGCTGGCCGCCCGCCGCGACGGCTGGGAGGCGCAACGTTGGGGGCGCCACCTGGCCGCCAAGCTGCACGGCCACCAGCAGGTGTTGCCGCCGGGCGCCGAAGAAGAGCCCAGCCTGCAGCTGGAGCCTGGTCATCCGGCGCCCGCGCCGGCGCCGCAGGAAGAAGCCCTGCGGCCACACCTGGAACAGGCGCTGAGCTGGGCCGATGACGTTCCGGCCGACGGCCTGTATTCGCCACCGGCAGACCTGCACGAACCGATCGCGCTGGAGCAGGCCCTGGCGGCGCTGCAGCCGGTCGTGCCCGAGCCTCTGGATCCGCCTTCGGCGCCGCAGGCACTGGCCGAACCGGCGGCGCCCGCGACACCGCCGGTCTCCTTCGATCACACCGCCTGGTCGCTGGTCGAGGAATCGATCGAAGCACCCGTATCGGCAGAAGCCGTGGCGCCGGTCGTCGCGCCGCAGCCCTCGTTCGATACCGATCATTTGAGCCTGGTCGATCTGGATGCCGCCGCCCCGGCCGGTGCGCGTGCCGCATCACTGCTGGTGCTGGCCGGCATCGGTGGCCCGGATGCGTTGCGTCGCCTGCTCGGCGCACTGCCCGCGTCGTTGAGCGTGCCGGTCCTGGTGCACATGCGTCTGGATGGTGGCCGCTACGGCAACCTGGTCAAGCAGATGTCCCGCGTTTCGCCGTTGCCGGTGCAGCTGGCCGAGGCCGGCCAGCACGCGGTGCCGGGCGAGGTGCACGTGCTGGCCGATGATATCGGCGTGCGCGCGGCCAGCGATGGCCTGCATTTCCAGAGCGATGCCAATGGTATTTCGCTCGCTTCGCTGCCGGCCGAACACACCGCGCTGGTGCTGCTCAGCGGTGCCGACCTGGCCCACGTAGGCCCGGCGCTGGACCTGGCGGCCGCCGGTGCGTGGGTGGCCGGGCAGGTGGGCGAGGGCTGCTATGACCCGGCGGCCGCCACCGCCGTGGTGGCTGCCGGCATGGTGGCCGGTGAACCGCAGGAACTGGCGCAGGCAATTGCCGCGCGCTGGGGTGAGCAGGACGACAACGGAGACGCACCATGAGCTACGCCAGCAATGACGAAATCCGCGGCGTCCTGATCCAGGCCGGCAACGAGCGCGTGCTGCTGCCCAATGCCACCGTGGCCGAAATGATGTCGCGCGTGCCGGTGCAGCCGGTCTCCGATGCGCCGCGCTGGCTGGTTGGCGAGATCGGCTGGCACGGCTGGCAGGTGCCGCTGGTGTCGTTCGCACGCCTTTCGGGGCTGGGCGAAGAGACGGTGGCCGGCCACAACAAGGTGGTGGTGCTGAAGTCCCTCAGCGGCAACGCGCAGCGCCCGTACTACGCGCTGCTGACGCAGAACTTCCCGCAGCTGATCTCGGTGCCGCGCGACGGCCTGCTGGCCGACGCCTCCGAAGAAACCCTGCCGCAGACCGTGCACATGCGCGTGCTGCTGGGTGAGCAGAGCGCGCTGTTGCCGAACCTGGACGCACTGGAAGCCGCCCTGGATTCACTGGCGGCCTGATCTACCAAACGGTAGTGCCGGCTGCCGACCGGCACCGAGCCGAGCATGGCTCGGCTCTACAAGGAAACTGCAATCTGGCGCGGGCCCTGTAGAGCCGAGCCTGCGCTCGGCTGCTGCCCTGGACGCGTTGGTCGCGGTAGTGCCGGCCGTTGGCCGGCAACCTCCTGATCCCGTGGATGCCGGCCAGCGGCCGGCACTACCACGAACCTGTCTTATCCCAGGTCGCCCAACCGCGCCTGCAACGCCGCGACCGCGGCCAGCCCGGCCGTTTCCGTGCGCAGGATCCGCGGGCCCAGCTGCAGTCCCTGGAACCCTGCCGCTGCCAGCTGGTCGCGGTCGCGCGGCGACCAGCCCCCTTCCGGGCCGATCGCGAGCACGACGCCCCCTGCCGGAGCGGCCGTCAGCGTCGACAGGCGATGTGCGCCCCGCGGATCCAGGGTCAGCCGCAGCGTATCGGCCGGCAGCGCCGCCGCGGCCTGCGCCAGCGACAGCGGAGGCCCCACCTGCGGAATGCGCGCACGCCCGGACTGGCCGCAGGCTGACGTCACCACGTTGTTCCAGTGCGCCACGCGCTTCTCGGCCCGTGCTGGATCGAGCTTCACCTCGGTGCGCTCGGCGTTGACCGGAATGATCGCCGCCACGCCCAGTTCGGTGGCCTTCTGCAGGATCAGGTCCATCTTCTCGCCACGGGCGATGCCCTGCAGCAGGGTGATCGCCAGCGGTGATTCATTATCGATGGCCTGCACAGCATCGATGCGCACCTGCACTTCGCGCTTGCCGGCCACGGTCAGCGTGGCGCTGTAGTCATGGCCGTCGCCGTTGAACAGCACGCAGGTGTCTCCCTCGCGCAGGCGCATCACCCGCACCAGGTGGTTGGCCGTCTCTTCCGGCAGGGTCACGGTCTGGCCGCTGTGCAGCGCCAGGTCGATGGGGCAGCGGGTCACGCGCATGCAATCGCCTCGTCGATGGCCGCCAGCGTGGTGTGTGCCAGCAGCTCCAGTTGTTCGTCATCCACGCAATAGGGTGGCATCCAGTACAGCACGTCGCCCAGCGGGCGCAGCACCACGCCGCGCTTGAGGGCGGCCTTGTAAGCGTGCAGGCCCAGCCGCAGGCCCGGGTCGAACGGCGTGCGCCTGTTGCCGTCGCGCGACAGCTCGAACGCCACCACCATGCCTGCCTGGCGCACGTCGGCCACGTGCGGATGGTCGGCAAACGGTGCCGCCAGCGTGCCCATCACCGACGCGATGCCCCGGTTGCGGGCGATCACATCGTCGTCGCGGAAGATGTCCAGCGTCGCCAGTGCCGCCGCGCAGGCCAGCGGATTGCCGGTGTAGCTGTGCGAATGCAGGAAGGCGCGCTCGCGCGAGTCGTCGAGGAAGGCGTCGTACAGCGCCTGCGTGGCCAGCACGGCGGCCAGCGGCAGGAAGCCGCCGGTCAGGCCCTTGGAAAGGCACATCAGGTCCGGCATCACCCCTGCCTGCTCGCAGGCGAACAGGGTGCCGGTGCGGCCGAAGCCGGTGGCGATCTCGTCGGCGATCATGAACGCGCCATGGGCATCGCACAGTTCGCGCACGCGCTGCAGATAGACCGGGTCATGCATGCGCATGCCGCCGGCACACTGCAGGCGCGGTTCCAGGATCACCGCGCAGATCTCGCCCGGATGCTGGTCGAACAGCGTGGCCAGGCCGTCGGCAGCCTGCCGCGCGCGGTCGGCCGCGCTCTGGCCGGGTTCGGCCAGGTAGGCATCGGGCGACGGCGCGAACAGCGCTTCGGCCAGCAGCGGTGCATAGACGCGGCGATACAGCGGGATGTCACCCAGCGCCAGCGCGCCCAGGGTCTCGCCGTGGTAGCCGTTTTCCAGTGCAATGAAACGCGTGCGCCGCGGCTCCCCACGGTTCTGGAAATACTGGAAGGCCATCTTCAGCGCCACTTCCACGCCGGCCGAGCCGTTGTCGGCGTAGAACACCTTGGCCAGCGGCTCGCGGCCGGGCTGGCGTGGTGCCAATGCCAGCAGGCGTTCGGCCAGGGTGATGGCCGGCTCATGGCTGAAGCCGGCCAGCATCACCTGTTCCAGCTGCGTGGCCTGGGTGGCAATGGCACCGCCGATGCGCGGTTCGGCATGACCGAACAGGTTGGTCCACCAGCTGCTGACGGCGTCCAGATAGCGGTGGCCGTCGTGGTCGATCAGCCACGCGCCTTCGCCACGGGCGATCGGCACCAGCGGCAGGGTGTCCGGATGCTCACGCATCTGCGTGCACGGGTGCCACAGCACCTGCAGGTCGCGCTGCCGCCAGTGGCGGGCCAGCGGGGAGGGGGTCGGGTCTGCTAGCATTTCGGGCTCATGAACATGTTGCTGCCTGCACATTCTATCGGCCCCGGCGCAGCCGCCGGTCGCCGCGGAGATTCCGCATGAACGATGACCGTGCCGGCCGTCGCTTGCCGATCATCCATCGGATCACCGATGAGGAGAACGGCCCCTTCCAGCGCCAGCATCTGGACCTGGAGTTCTCCAACGGTGAACGTCGCCGTTTCGAGCGCCTGGTCAGCCGTGGTCACGGTGCGGTGGTGGTGGTGCCGATGCTCGACGATGAAACCGTGCTGCTGGTGCGTGAATACGCCGCCGGCATGCATCGTTACGAACTGGGGCTGGTGAAGGGCAGGATCGACGACGGCGAGACCCCCGAGCAGGCTGCCGACCGCGAACTGAAGGAAGAGGCTGGTTATGGTGCGCGCCGGGTCGACGTGCTGCGCGCGATGACACTGGCCCCGACCTACATGAGCCACCAGTCGTGGCTGGTGGTGGCGCGCGACCTGTACCCGGAAAAACTGGCCGGCGACGAGCCGGAAGAACTGGAAGTGGTGCCGTGGAAGCTGGCCGAACTGGACCAGCTGATGTTGCGCGAGGACTTCTCCGAGGGACGCTCGCTGGCGGCGCTGTTCATTGCCCGCCAGTGGCTGCAGGGAACGCGATGATCAAGCTGACGACGGACCTGCGCGAGACCGCCATCGCCATCGCCCAGCAGGCCGGCCAAGCCATCATGCAGGTGTATGCCGATGGCTTCGAGGTCCAGATCAAGGACGACAACAGCCCGGTCACCGCGGCCGACCTGGCGGCCAACCAGGTCATTGAGCTGGGCCTGCGGCAGCTGACACCGGACCTGCCGATCCTGTCCGAGGAATCGGCGCAGGTGGGCTGGGAGCAGCGCCGCCATTGGGGCGCTTACTGGCTGGTGGATCCGCTCGACGGTACCCGCGAGTTCGTCAAGCGCAACGGCGAATTCAGCGTCAACATCGCCTTGATCTACCAGGGCGCGCCGGCATTCGGCGTGGTGCTGGCGCCGGTCACCGGCATTGTCTGGCATGCCATGCGCGGCGAACTGGCCTATCGGCGGCAGGGCCTGCATGACACCGTGCTGCGCACCCGCACGCCGGCCACGGCTCCGCTGCGCGTTGCCGCCAGCCGCTCGCACCGTTCGCCGGAAACCGAGGCGCTGCTGGCGCGCATGGGCCGCATCGAGACCATCGCGCAGGGCTCGTCGCTGAAATTCTGCCGGATCGCCGAAGGCGGCCTGGATGTCTATCCGCGGCTGGGCCCGACCTCTGAATGGGATACGGCCGCCGGCCAGTGCGTGCTGCATGCCGCCGGCGGCGCGGTGCTGTCGGCGGCGACCGGCAAGCCGTTCCGCTACAACCGCCGCGAGACCCTGTTGAACGGCGATTTCATTGCCCTTGGTGATACCAGCCTGCCGTGGCGCGACTGGTTGTCCGACTGATCCTGGAGGCCGCATGAGCGCGCACGACACCCCCACCACCGGCAGCGTCGCAAGCAACGAACTGGAGCGCCTGCTGGCGATCATGGCGCGCCTGCGCGACCCGCAGGGCGGCTGCCCGTGGGACCTGGAGCAGAACTTCGCGACCATCGCGCCGTACACCATCGAGGAAGCCTACGAGGTGGCCGATGCGATCGACCGCGGCGATCTTGACGATCTCTGCGACGAGCTGGGCGACCTGTTGCTGCAGGTGGTGTTCCATGCGCGCATGGCCGAAGAGCAGGGCAGCTTCGCCTTCGCAGACGTGGCCCGCGCGATCAGCGACAAGATGCAGCGCCGCCACCCGCACGTGTTCGCCGAGGCCAGCGTCGACGATGCCGACGGGGTGATGCGTAACTGGGAGGCGATCAAGCGGGCCGAGCGCGCCGCCAAGGGCGAGCAGGACACCTCCGCACTGGCCGGTATCTCGCGCGGCCTGCCGGAATGGCAGCGGGCGGTGAAGCTGCAGTCGCGCGCCGCCAAGGTCGGTTTCGACTGGCCGGGTCCGCTGCCGGTGCTGGACAAGGCCGCCGAGGAGCTGCAGGAGCTGCGCGAGGAGTTCGAACGCGGCGATGTCGCGGGCAACAAGGCGCGCCTGCAGGAAGAACTGGGCGACCTGCTGTTCGTCTGCGCCAACCTGGCGCGCCATGCCGATATCGATCTGGGCGCTGCACTGCGCGGTGCCAACCACAAGTTCGAGCGTCGCTTCCGCGCGATGGAAGCGCAGGCCGACGCACAGGGTGAGGCGTTGGCCGAACTGGACCTGGATGCGCAGGAAGCACTGTGGCAGCAGGCCAAGGCAGCAGAGAAGGCGTGAAAACGCTCGGCCTGTTCCTGCTGACCGCGCTGGCCGAGATCGTTGGCTGCTACCTGCCATGGTTGTGGCTGCGCAAGGGAGGCAGCGTCTGGCTGCTGCTGCCGGCGGCGGCCAGCCTGGCCCTGTTCGCCTGGCTGCTGACCCTGCACCCGACTGCCAGTGGACGGGTCTATGCCGCCTACGGTGGCGTCTACATCGGCACCGCGCTGTTCTGGCTGTGGCTGGTCGATGGCATCCGTCCCAGCCGCTGGGACCTGTTCGGCGCCGCGCTGTGCCTGGCCGGCATGGCGGTGATCATGTTCGGGCCGCGCACCTCATCGGTGTAGAGCCGAGCCATGCTCGGCTGCTCTCCTTCCGACCGCGCTGGCACGCGCAAGCCGAGCATGGTTCGGTGCTGCAAGGCAGCGCAGCGCCCCCGAAAGGCGCATGATGGGCCTGACCATGGCCCCGGAGCATGCGCATGTCCCGCTTCGCCAGCTTCCGCGAGTTCTATCCGTTCTACCTCAGCGAGCACCGTCATCCGGTGTCGCGCCGGCTGCACTTCGTCGGCAGCTGCGGGGTGCTGCTGCTGGTTGCGGCGGCGATCCTGCGCGGCCAACCCATCCTTGTGGTGGCCGCCCTGTTCTGCGGTTACAGCTTCGCCTGGGTCGGCCATTTCTTTTTCGAGAAGAACCGCCCGGCCACCTTCCAGCACCCGCTGTACTCGTTCATGGGCGACTGGGTGATGTTCGCCGACATCCTGCGCGGGCGCGTGCCCTGGTAGCTCCGCTGTGAATGCGGCCTTCACACGCTATGCTGGGGCCTGGACGTCATCGATAAGGAAAGCAAGATGTTCCCGACCATGTTCTTTACCGTGGTACTGGCCTTCGTGGCCGTGGTGATCCTGTTCAAGGCCGTACGGATGGTGCCCCAGGGCTACGAGTGGACCGTCGAGCGCTTCGGGCGCTACACGCACACCATGACCCCCGGCCTGCATTTCCTGATCCCGATCGTGTACGGGGTGGGGCGCAAGGTGAACATGATGGAGCAGGTGCTGGATGTGCCCAGCCAGGAAGTGATCACCAAGGACAACGCCGCCGTGCGCGTGGACGGCGTGGTGTTCTTCCAGGTACTGGATGCTGCTAAGGCCGCCTATGAGGTGGCCAACCTGGAAGTGGCGATGATCGCCCTGGTGCAGACCAACATCCGTACCGTGATCGGTTCGATGGACCTGGACGAATCGCTCAGCCAGCGCGAGGTGATCAATGCCCAGCTGCTGAGCGTGGTCGACCATGCCACCAATCCTTGGGGCGTGAAGGTCAACCGCATCGAGATCGGCGACATCCAGCCGCCGCGGGATCTGCTGGACGCGATGGCGCGGCAGATGAAGGCCGAGCGCGAAAAGCGCGCGCAGATCCTCGAGGCAGAGGGTTCACGCCAGTCGGAGATCCTGCGCGCCGATGGCGAAAAGCAGGCCACCGTGCTGGAGGCCGAAGGCCGTCGCGAAGCTGCGTTCCGTGATGCCGAGGCACGCGAGCGCCTGGCCGAGGCCGAAGCGATGGCGACCAAGGTGGTGTCGGCGGCGATTGCCGAGGGTGACGTGCAGGCGATCAACTACTTTGTTGCGCAGAAGTACGTGGAAGCGTTCAAGGAACTGGCGAGTTCGCCGAACCAGAAGCTGGTGCTGATGCCGATGGAGGCCAGTGGCGTGATCGGTTCGATCGCGGGCGTGGCCGAACTGGCGAAGCAGGCGCTGGCCAGCCAGGACAACAAGGTCGCCGGCAAGCGGCCGCCGCCGCTCGGAGGCTGACATGCGCTGGGAAGTCGTCGGTTGGGGCGCGTTGGCGCTGCTGCTGTTCGCGGCCGAAGCGCTGGCGCCGGGTGCGTTCATGCTGTGGATCGGCATTGGCGCGGCGGCGGTGTTCGTACTGGTTGCGGTGTTCAGTGACATTCCGCTGTTGTGGCAGGTGATCGCTTTCGTTCTGCTGAGTGTGGTCTCGATCCAGTGCTACCGGCGCTGGGGGCGGCCGCGGGCACGGCCCAGCGATGCGCCGTTGCTCAACCGCCGCGCCGAGCAGCTGGTCGGCCGCGAGGTGGTACTGCAGCAGGGCATCGTCGGTGGCCAGGGACGGGTCAGCATTGACGATGCGTCCTGGCAGGTGAGCGGTCCGGAGCTGCCTGCGGGTACGTGGGTGCGGGTGCGCAGCGTGCAGGGCACGGTGCTGGTGGTCGAGGACGCAGGCCGCCCCATGTAGAGCCGAGCCCACGCTCGGCTCCCACACGGAGAGCAGCCGGGCATGGGCTCGGCTCTACAGCTCCGGCGCTGCGCTGCGGCACGCCTGCGGGCGACCGATCTGGGATAATGGGGATTCTTGTTTCCTCTGCTGCCGGACCCGGTCATGACCCAGAAGACGCTGCTCAACGATACCCACCGCGCCCTTGGCGCCAAGATGGTCGATTTCGGGGGTTGGGACATGCCCATCCACTACGGCTCGCAGCTGGACGAGCACCACCTGGTGCGTCGCGAGTCCGGTGTGTTCGACGTCAGCCACATGACGGTGGTCGACCTGCGCGGTGAGCAGGTCAAGCCGTTCCTGCGCCGCCTGCTGGCCAACTCGATCGACAAGCTGAAGGTGACCGGCAAGGCGCTGTACTCGTGCATGCTGAACCCGCGCGGCGGCGTCATCGACGACCTGATCGTCTACTACCTGGGCGACGATTTCTTCCGCATGGTGGTCAATGCCTCCACCCGCGAGAAGGACCTGGCCTGGCTGCGCGAGCAGGCTGCGCCGTTCGGCGTCGCCGTCGAGCAGCGCCCGGACCTGGCCATCCTCGCCGTGCAGGGCCCGCAGGCGCGCGACATCGTGATCGGCCTGGCCCGCGAAGCCGACCGCGCAGCGTTGACCAAGCTGGGCCGCTTCGCCGCCCTGCAGGTGCAGTCCGATGACGGCGTCGAGCTGTTCGTCGCCCGCACCGGCTACACCGGTGAAGATGGTTTCGAGATCCTGCTTCCGCAGGACGCCGTGGTCGCCTTCTGGAACCACCTGCTGGCGGCGGGTGTGAAGCCGGCCGGCCTTGGTGCGCGCGACACCCTGCGCCTGGAAGCTGGCATGAACCTGTACGGCCAGGACATGGACGAAGAGATCAGCCCCTACGAAGCGGCGCTGGGCTGGACCGTGTCGCTGGACGAAGGCCGCGACTTCATCGGCCGCGACGTGCTGGAGGCGCAGAAGAGCGCCGGCACCGCGCGCCAGATGATCGGCCTGGTGATGGACGAGAAGGGCGTGCTGCGCCATGGCCAGACGGTCACCACGGCCAGCGGCCAGGGCGAGATCCTGTCCGGCACCTTCTCGCCGACGCTGGCCAAGGGCATCGCCTTCGCCCGCGTGCCGGCTGGTGAACTCGGCGAGGTCACCGTCGACATCCGCGGCCGTCAGGTGCCGGTGCGGGTGGTCAAGTTCCCGTTCGTTCGGGAAGGCCAGGCGCAGCCCGGCGTGCTCGCCGACGCCTGATCCGTACGTGCCGGTCGTCACTGACAGCAGTGGCGGCCGGTTGGTTACACTAGCCCCGTTTTTTCCACCCCTGCATATCTCTGGAGCAGTCCCATGAGCGAGATCCCCGGCGACCTCAAGTTCCTCAAGTCCCATGAGTGGGCCCGTGTCGAAGGCAATGGCCGCGTCACCGTCGGTATTTCCGACCACGCCCAGGGCCTGCTGGGTGACCTGGTCTACGTCGAACTGCCGGAAGTCGGCGCCGACGCCAAGGCCGGCGAGCAGATCGCCGTCGTCGAGTCGGTGAAGGCCGCCTCGGACGTCTACAGCCCGATCAGCGGCAAGGTCGTCGAGGTCAACTCGGCCCTGTCCGACAAGCCGGAAACCATCAACGAAGATGCCTACGGCGAAGGCTGGATGTTCGTGGTCGAACTGACCAACGCCGATGAGGTCAACGAGCTGCTGGACCCGGACGCGTACGCCGAAGCCCTGGAGAACGAAGACCACTGAGTCGTCGTTTCCGGATTCTGGAACGGCCACCTTCGGGTGGCCGTTTTTGTTTTGGCGACTGCACCGGACTCATGACGCGGGGTTCGCTGCGCACCCTCGGCGTGGCATCAGCCGACAGGCGAACGGTGCCGATGGGCGTGCGCAGTTTTGCGCAAATCCGCGTTTCAGCCCCGCGCCGACGCACTCGGATGTGAAAACTTTTCGCCCCCTGTTGCGGCGCCGTTGTGCTGGCGTCGGTGGCGGCGCCGGTGACCGTCGACGTCGCACGCGCGATGCCGTTGCGAGTCTGTGTCTAAATGCGCGGAGTGCTTATTTCAAGTGTTTTTTGTTCAACGTATGCATCGATGCCGGTGCATGCAGCACGCTTGCGCGACGCTTCAGCCGCCATCGCGGGCCGCGTAGAGCAGTGGCGCCGACGGCGCTCGGAAAGGCGCGGATGTGAAAATTTTTCGCGGGGGTTGTTGACAGTAAAAAAAACCGTGATTAGGTTTCGCCTCAGCAGACCTTGCCTGCCCAACCGAGTGCGCAGAATCAATCGTCCGATGCGAAGCAGCCCCTTCAAGACCACCGCGACCCTGATGACGGTGGACACGGCCCCGCTTCCCCCGGAGAAATGCAAGGCACCTCCCGTTCCGATGTCCGCTCCGCCGATCGAGGCGGGCATCGCCGCATCCGTAACGGCGCGCCTGACGCGCCGGCGGTCCCCGCACGCAGCATCCGCGGGTTTGATCCAACTGGGCGTTTCAACTCCCTATCACTGACGAGGAGCCATCCCATGGCAACCAAGAAAGCTGCGAAGAAGAAGCCCGCCGCCAAGAAAGCGGTGAAGAAGGTCGCGAAGAAGGCCGCTGCCAAGAAGGCAGTGAAGAAGGTCGCGAAGAAGGCGACTGCCAAGAAGGCAGTGAAGAAGGCGGCGAAGAAGGTCGCCAAGAAGACCACGGCGAAGAAGGCAGTGAAGAAGGCGGCGAAGAAGGTCGCCAAGAAGTCCACTGCCAAGAAGGCCGTCAAGAAGACCGCGAAGAAGGCGGCCAAGAAGGCCACCAAGAAGACTGCCAAGAAGGCTACGGCCCGCAAGCCGGCCAAGAAGGTCGCAAAGAAGGCGACTGCCAAGAAGGCCGTCAAGAAGACCGCCAAGAAGGCAGTAAAGAAGACCGCGAAGAAGGCTACCAAGAAGGCTGCCCCGAAGAAGGCAGCGAAGAAGGTTGCCAAGCGCAAGCCGGCCGCCCGCAAGAAGAAGGCCGCTCCGGTCGCTCTGCCGGCAACCCCGGCGCCGCTGATCTAAGTACTTCCCGATAGCCGCATCCTGAAACCCCCTTCCCTGGCTGCCCAGCGGGGAGGGGGTTTTTTTATGGGCGGCTTCGATCGCCTGGTGGGGTGACTACCGGCGGGAATCGTTCCACCAGGAAGTCGAGGAAGCTGCGCAGGCGGGTGGAGTGGTAACGGTCGTGCGCATAGACCACGTGCATCGGCCGACCGGCCTGGCCGTGCCCTGGGAGCAGCTGCACAAGTCGTCCAGCCTCGACATCGGCTGCCAGCAGCAGCGTCGACTGCAGGACGATGCCCAGGCCATGCAGCGCCGCCGAACGCAGCGCTTCGCCATTGTTGATCTGCAGTCGACCGTCGGGCACGTGGTCGAGCTCGCCAGCGTCCTCCTGCAGCCACTGCGCAAGTGCACTCGGTTCGAATGACAGGCATTGATGGCCGGCAAGTGCATGCACGCTGTGTGGCGTGCCATGCCTGGCCAGATACGCCGGCGAGGCGCACATCATCAGGCGATAAGGGGCCAGGGCTCGTGCCACCAGCACGCTGCTGTCGGCCAGCGTGCCGATCCGCAGCGCCGCTTCGAAGCCCTCTTCGGCAAGGTCGACCACGCGATCGGTCAGCGTCGCTTCGACCCGGACATCCGGATGGCGCGCCATGTACTCGGCCAGCGCCGGTACCAGTGCATGCGTACCGAAGATCACGGGTGCACTGATGCGCAGCGTGCCCGCCGGTGCCAGGTGCTGGTGCTGCGCCTGCGCATCGGTTTCGTCCACCAGGCGCAGGATTTCCCGGCAGCGCGTGTAGTAATCCTGGCCGAACGGGGTCGTGTGCTGGCGCCGGGTGGTTCGGCTCAACAGCTGCATGCCCAGCCGTGCTTCCAATGCACGCAGATGCTTGCCGGCCATCGTCGCGGAGATGTTCATCGCCGCAGCTGCCGCACTGAGGCTGCCCTTGTCCACGATCAGCACGTAGACCCGCATGCTTTCCAGCAGGTTCATCTGACACCCCGGGTGTTGAATGCTGAAACCTGCGCGGAGTTTATCAATCAGGGGTGATCAAACAGCATGTCGTGCAAGGGCTGGATTGGCCGGCCATGCGGACAGGAGAACACCATGGATTTGAATCTTGCAGGCCGTACCGCTTTGGTGACGGGCGCGGCCAGCGGCATCGGTGCCGCCGTCGCCAGGCAGCTGGCGGCCCAGGGCGTGCGCGTTGCCATCACGTCACGGCAGCGGGCACCCCTGCAGGCGCTGGCGGCGCGGATCGAAGCCGAAGGCGGCGTGGCACCGGTCATCGTGGCCGGCGATGTCACCGTGGCCGGTGACGTCCGGTACATCGCGCAGGCATCCCGGGAGGCATTGCAACGCGTCGACATCCTGGTCAACGCCGCAGGGGGCTCCCGGCCGACCAGCGTCGATGCCGATGATGATGTCTGGGAGGAAGCGATCGCCCTGAACTTTTCCGCCGCGCGGCGGATGACCCAGGCGCTGTTGCCTGGCATGCAGGCGCAGGCATGGGGGCGGGTGATCAACTTCAGCGGTTCGATGGAACCGCGTGCGGTGAACGCGGCCACTGCGGCGAAGGCGGCGCTGCATCTGTGGAGCAAGGGGCTGTCGTCGGAGGTGGCCGGGCAGGGCATTACGGTGAATGCGATTGCACCGGGGCGCATCAACAGCGCGCAGATCCTGGAACGCCTGCATCCCACCGAGGAAAGCCGGCGTGCGTTCATCGCCAGCAACATCCCGATCGGACGCTTCGGTGAACCCGAGGAGGTGGCGCCACTGGTGGCGTTCCTGTCCTCGCCGCTGGCCGGCTACATCACAGGCGCGGTGATTCCGGTGGACGGCGGCATGCACTACTTCGCGCACTAATGCTGCGGAGCTGTAGAGCCGAGCCCATGCTCGGCCGCCTTGCGCCAGAATTCCGCTCAGCCGAGCACGGCTCGGCTCTACACAACAACAAAAAGGGCGGCCCGCAGGCCGCCCTTCGCACACACGATCGAGCCCGCCTGATCAGTGCGGCGACGCCACCGCACGATTGCCCGAGGCGCCCTTGCCCTTGCGCTTGTCCTGCTGCGCCGGGCTGGCGCCCTCGGCCATCAGGTTGTCGCTGCCGAAGTCGGTGTCCACGTCCAGCCAGCGCTGCGCCGGCAGGCCGAGCGCGGAGTCGAGCACGGTCGGCAGCAGGCCGCTGGGCAGGCTGCTTTCGCCATTCCACATGATGGCGATGCCCAGATCGCGTTCCGGCACCAGCGCGACCAGGCCGCGATAGCCCTGCACGGCACCGGCATGGAACACCACGTCGTGGCCGGCGTAGTCGAAGGTGCGCCAGCCCAGGGCGTAGCCGGCCGAGTGCAGGCGCTCGCGGCGCCAGCCCGAACGCATCTCGCCGGGGGTGCTGATCAGGCTCGAATGCAGGGTGGCCAGCAGCGGTGCCGGCAGCACGTCAGGGCGGTGCCCGGTGTGGGCGAGCAGCCACTGCGCCATGTCGCTGGCGCTGGCATTGACGCCGGCCGCCGGGGCCACCCGGTAGTAGGTCGGCTTCGGCGTCAGCGAGACCCAGCCGTTGCGGCTGCGCACGTGAGGACGCGCCCAGCGCGAGCTGGCCTGGATGCCGGCCAGGCCGAGGCTGGCATCGTTCATGCCCAGCGGCTTGAAGATGCGGCGCTCGACCGACTGCTCGTAGAAACTGCCGGAGGCCGCGTAGACGACATCGCCGATCAGGCTGAAGGCCACGTTCTGGTAGGCATAGCAGTCGCCCGGCAGGCACTTCAGGCTGGTGTTGGCCAGTTTCTGGGTCAGCGCGTAGTACTCGGCGTTGCCCTCGATGTCGCGGTCGTAGGCGTTGTACGGCAGGCCGACGCGATGGCTGAGCACGTCGGCTACGGTCAGGCGATCAGTGGCTTCCGGCGAGTTCAGGCGGAAGCCCGGCACGTAGTCGGTGACCTTGCTGTCCCATCGCAGCGTGCCGTCGTTGACCAGCAGGCCGGCCATGGTGCCGGCGAAGGCCTTGGACAGCGAGGCCAGGCGGAACACGGTGTGCGCATCGACCGGCAGCGGATTGTTGACGTCGGTGACGCCATAGCCGCGCGCGCTGAGGATACGACCGCCCTGCACGATCGCCACGGCCATGCCTGGCACGCGTTCGCCATAGGTGAGCTGCTGCGCCATCGATTCGATGTTGGCGACGTTGAAGCCGGGCGCCGGGGCCTGCACGCGCGGCACCAGGCCGGTGCGGTAGGCCGCCGGCTGGGTGTGGGCGACAGTGGGACCGGCAGCGGATTCGATGTTGGTCGGCATCGGCGGCAATGCCGGCGGTGTCTGCGCGGTGGTGGACAAGGCAACGGGCATCAGCATGCCCAGCAAACCGGTGGCCGCCGAACGGATCGGGCGACGCAGGCTGTTCTTTTTCATCGGTTGGACCCGTGCGCGACTGCTGATGGCGATTCTAGCGCCGCTTTTCCCTTGTGCACAAACAAAGCGAAGATGAATGCGCATCTCGTTGAAAAAGTTGGAATTTTGACGCCCTGAAGGCATGTATCGGAACGTGTCGTATGGGTGGGGCCGTGACACTGCGTTGCAGCCTTCTGCGTGGCTGCTGCTGGCGATGTTGCAGTGCATTGGCTAACGTACGCGCTTCACCGCCCCCGGAGCCTGCCATGCCGCTGTCCAACCGCCGTCTTCTGGCGAGGGACGCCGCGTGAGCGCGGTGAAGGGCAAGGGGCCGCTGCATGGGCTGACGGCGGCACTGCGTGAGTCGCCGGCGCTGTGGTGGTCGTTCCTGTACTTCTTCTGCCTGCTCAGTGGCTACTACGTGCTGCGCCCGGTGCGTGAGGCGATGGCTGCCTCGGCCGACTTGGAGACCGTGTTCCCGCCGATGCTGATCGCCTGGTTTGCCAGCCATGGCATCGCGCTGAAGGACTTCGTCCTGCAGTTCCTGTTCTCCTGCGTGTTCGTGATCATGCTGGTACTGCAGCCGGTGTACGGCTGGCTGGTCAGCCGCTTCCCGCGACGGGTGTTCCTGCCGGCGGTGTATGGGTTCTTCATCGTGACCCTGCTGGGCTTCTACATGATGTTCGACAGCGGCGTGCCTGGCCGCGGCATGGCCTTCTTCTTCTGGATCACCGTCTTCAACCTGTTCGCGGTGGCGGTGTTCTGGAGCTTCATGGCCGATGTGTTCTCCAATGTGCAGGCCCGGGCCTTCTATGGATACATTGGCGCGGCGGGCACCGTCGGTGCCTTCCTTGGTCCGATCATCACCAGTGCGCTGGTGCAGAGCGTGGGCATCGCCAACCTGATGCTGGTCTCCGCAGCTTTCCTGGTCGTGTGCCTGTTGTGCATCTGGCGGCTGCGGCACTGGGCGGTGCTGCGCGAACGCGAGCAGCAGCTGGTGTCCGGCGAGCAGCCGATGGGCGGCAGTGTGCTGGACGGCCTGAAGTTGATCGTGCGCGAGCCGCTGCTGCGCTGGCTGGCGATCATGGTGGTGTTCGGGGTGGGCGTGGGGACGCTGCTCTACAACCAGCAGGCTGCGATCGTGCGTGCGGCGTTCACTGACCCCGCAGCCAGCACCGCGTTTTTCTCGCGCATCGACTTGGCAGTGAATGCGCTGGCGCTGTTGATGCAGCTGGGCCTGACCCGCTGGTTGCTGTCCCGGCACGGAATCGCCCCGGCGCTGCTGATTCCCGGTTTCGCGATCCTGATCGGCTTCTCGGTGCTGGCGGCCTCGCCGATGCCGCTGATGGTCGCGGTAGTGCAGGTGATGACCCGGGCCAGCGAATTCGCACTGGCCAAGCCGGCGCGCGAGACAATCTACACGCGCGTGGACCGGCAGTGGCGCTACAAGGCCGGCGCAGCGATCGACACCGTGGTCTACCGCGGTGCGGACCTGAGCTTTGCCTGGGTGCACAAGGGCCTGTCATTGTTCGGCTCGCACGTAGTGTTCATCGGCGGCATGCTGGTGGCCGCGTGCATGACCGCAGCCGCGTTCGGTGTACTGCGCGAAGAAAAGAAACTGCCGCGCGACCGATGATTTCCCGGGCTCCGACCCCCCATCCCTGTCCAAGGAACCGCCCATGTACTGGATCGCACTCATCCTGACGTTGCTCGTGGCCCTGCTGCACGTCTATTTCCTGGCACTTGAGATGTTCCTGTGGACCCGCCCGCTGGGCCTGAAGACCTTCCGCAACACGCCGGAGAAGGCAGAGATCACGCGCGTGCTGGCGGCCAACCAGGGCCTGTACAACGGCTTCCTGGCAGCAGGCATCGTGGTGGGGCTGGTGATCGATCAGCCGGTGCTGGTGACATTCTCGCTGGCCTGCGTGGTGGTGGCCGGGTGCTATGGCGCCTACAGCGTCAGCCGCCGCATTTTCATGATCCAGGCGGTGCCGGCGATCCTGGCGTTGGTGTTTCGCACGCTGGCGTAGTTTCCAGCCAACGGCGCAGCCCCTCGTGGGTTGGTCGCGTAGAGCGGGTCATGTGTTGGGTGTGGCGGATGGGCCGTGCAGGGGACGCTGCAAGTACGTCCATGTAAGCTCGATGGCGCCATCCATGGCGCCAACGCCCCTGCACGGCCCACCCGCCACACCCCTGACAGGTTCCGTGTGCGGCCAGCCCACGGAGAAGAAAGAGAAGATCAAGAGCAACAGCAACAGCAAAAAGCGGCCGGTGGGCCGCTCTTGCTTCTGCTTCTGCTCTTCTTTTTTCTCTTGCGTGGGTAGACGCCGCAGAGATCCGTCCGAGGCCGGAGGGGTGGGGTCGGGCGGGGTATCCGCGCCATGGATGGCGCGGCTAAGCCTACACGGACGTACTTGCGGCGTCCCCGCCCGGCCCCACCCCTCCGGCCCAACCGATAAACCGCATGCTTCGTCTACCCACGAGGGGCTGCGCCGTTCGCCGGAACACTACTTTGCCGGCGACAACCACATGTCGATCACCGCGCTGAACACCTCCGTGCCCGCACGGTCGCGCACGCTCACCGTCACCGGCAGCGCATAGCCCTCGGCCGCGACAACAATAGGCTGTGCCGGCAGCGCCACCGCCTGCAGCGTGCCACGCGCCTTGGCCAGGTACTGCACCTGCATCCCCTTCGGGATCCAGCGCATGCCCTTCGGCAGCGATGCGTCGACCATCAACCCGGCGGTCAGTTCGGCCAGGTTGCACATCGCGATCGCGTGCACCGTGCCGATGTGGTTGCGTACTCTGCGGCGGTCGGCCAGCGTACCTTCGCAGCGGCCGTGTTCCAGGCGGGTGATGCGCGGCGCGATGCTGGCGAAGTAAGGCGCCTTGAAACACACCGCGCGCGAGAACAGCCAGTTGCCGGCAGGCCAGCGCTGCAGGCGGTTGTAGAGCGAGAGCAGGGGCGTGGACATGAGGAGGATTCCGGTCGGCGGATAAAGCGACGGCGGGCCAAGGCCCGCCGTCGAGGCAACGCGTGTCGCGGGCGATCAGGCCGCCTGCGAATGCGGGTCCTTGTGCTGGCGGTCGTAGTAGCTGGCCGCGCGCAGTTCGTGGGTGTCGAAGTCGTCCACGGTGATGGTATCCAGCGTCAGCGTACGCAGCTCTTCCAGCAGGCTGCGCTCGTCCTGGGTGATCACGCCTTCGGCCACGGCTTCGTCCAGCTGGCTCTTGAAGTCCAGCGCCTCGATGCCCTTGCTCTTCAGTGCCTTCAGGAACTTGCGCTCCACCGGCTCGGCCATGATCGCCTTGCTCAGGTAACTGTTGATGCGGCCGCCCGGGTTGTTCTCGCACGGGGTCAGGAACACGCCATTGGCCAGGCGGTCACGGGCCTCATTCGGGGCCATGAGCAGGGCGGCGACGCGGCGGCTCAGGCGGTCACCCGGAGCCTCGGCACGACGGCCCAACGGGAAGATGAGCGCCCACATCAGCCAGCCGATCGGACGGATCGGGAAGTTGCGCAGCGCGGCCGACAGCGACTCTTCGATCTTGTGCACGCTGTCATGGAAGGCCCAGGCCAGCAGCGGCTGGTCGGCCTGCGGTGCACCTTCGTCGTGGTAGCGCTTGAGCATGGCGCTGGTCATGTAGACATGGCTCAGCACGTCGCCCAGGCGGCCGGACAGCGATTCCTTGAACTTCAGCTTGCCGCCCAGGGTCATCATCGAGATGTCGGCCATCAGCGCCAGGTTGGCCGAGTAACGGTCCAGCTTGCGGAAGTAGCGGCGGGTGTAGGCGTCGCCCGGGGCGGCGCCGAAGCGCGCGCCGGTCAGGCCGAACCAGAACGAACGCACGGCATTGGAGATGCCGAAGCGGATGTGGCCGAACAGGCTGCGGTCGAACTCCTGCAGGCCGGCACGGGTATCCGGATCCTGCGCGGCCTTCATTTCCTTGAGCACCCACGGGTGGCAGAGGATCGCACCCTGGCCGAAGATCAGCAGGCTGCGGGTCATGATGTTGGCGCCTTCCACGGTGATCGCGATCGGCGCGGCCTGCCAGCTGCGGCCGGCGAAGTTGCGCGGCCCCAGGATGATGCCCTTGCCGCCGATCACGTCCATCATGTCCGAGATCACTTCGCGGCTCATGGTGGTGCAGTGGTACTTGGCGATCGCCGACGGCACCGACGGCACGTCACCACGATCGACCGCCGCGGCGGTGGCCTGCGACAGCGCGCTGATCTTGTAGGCCTTGCCGCCGATGCGGGCCAGCGCCTCTTCCACGCCTTCGAAGCGGCCGACCGACAGGCCGAACTGCTTGCGGATGCGCGCATAGGCGCCGGTCACGGCGGCACCGGCCTTGGCACCGCCGCTGGCGGTGGACGGCAGGGTGATCGAGCGGCCCACGGCCAGGCACTCGTTGAGCATGTTCCAGCCCTTGCCGGCCATGGCTGCGCCGCCGATCAGCTGGGTCAGCGGAATGAACACGTCCTTGCCGCGGATCGGGCCGTTCTGGAACGTCGAGTTCAACGGGAAATGGCGACGGCCGATCTCGACGCCGGCGGTGTCGCGCGGCAGCAGGCCCAGGGTGATGCCGATGTCGCGGGTGTCGCCCATCAGACCATCCGGGTCGTACATGCGGAAGGCCAGGCCGATCAGCGAAGCGACCGGAGCCAGGGTGATGTAGCGCTTGTCGAAGGTCAGCTTGACGCCGAGCACCTGCTCGCCGTTCCACTCGCCCTTGCAGACGATGCCGTAGTCCGGGATCGAAGTGGCGTCGGAGCCGGCGAACGGACCGGTCAGGCCGAAGCAGGGCACTTCGCGGCCATCGGCCAGGCGCGGCAGGTACTGGTCCTTCTGTTCCTGGGTGCCGTAGTGCACCAGCAGCTCACCCGGGCCCAGCGAGTTGGGCACGCCGACGGTGGAGCTGACCACCGAAGACACCGACGCCAGCTTCTGGATCACCTTGTGGTGGGCCAGCGCGGAGAAGCCCAGGCCGCCGTACTCCTTCGGGATGATCATGCCGAAGAACTTGTTCTTCTTGATGAAGGCCCACAGCTCCGGCGGCAGGTCGGCGTGGACGTGGGTGATTTCCCAGTCGTTGACCATCGTGCACAGCTCTTCCACCGGGCCATCGAGGAAGGCCTGTTCTTCAGCGGTCAGCTGCGGCTTGGGATAGTTGAGCAGGATGTTCCAGTCCGGGTCACCGGTGAACAGCTCGCCCTCGAAACCGACCGAGCCGGTTTCCAGCGCAATGCGCTCGGTCTGCGACAACGGCGGCAGCACCTTGCGGAACACCTTCATCATCGGGCCGGTCAGCAGCGGCTTGCGGATGAACGGCAGCAGCAGCGGCACGGCGATCACCGCCAGCACCGCCGCAGCGACGATGGTGGCGGTCTGGTTGACGTAGGGAATGAACCAGCAGGCGGCCAGCAGGGCCACGCTGATCAGCGTCCAGGTAACCAGCCGCATGCGGTGGTAGGCGACGAACGCGCCTGCCAGCAGCAGGGCGAGGAAGGGAAGAACGATGCTCATGAGCGTGCTCCGGTGACGTGCTCGTTTGTGGCGGACGAAGCCGCAGCGTCCGCTGCGGGCAACACGTCCAGATAGTCCAACACAGTAGCGGTAAAGGCGTCGTTGTCATCGCCGGCGACCATGTGGGTCGCTTGCGGCAGCTGTACATGGCGCGCATGCGGCGCCAGCGCCAGGAATTCGGCCACGGTCTGCGGCGTGACCAGGTCGCTGCGGCCGCCGCTGACCAGCAGCAGCGGGCACTTCACCTGGCGTGCGGCCTCGGCCAGTGCGTCCTGGTGCTGTTCGCTGTCGCGGGCCAGCTCGGCCACCAGGCGCGGGTCCCAATGCCAGCGCCAGCGCCCGTGGCCATCCTCGCGCAGCAGCGCACGCAGCGACTGCTCGGATTTGCGCGGCCGGTGCGGCATGTAGGCCGAGATCACGTCGGCGGCCTGGGTCAGCGAGGCGAAGCCGTCGGGATGGGCGGTCATGAAGGCGAGGATGCGCTCGACACCCGCGGTATCCCAGCGCGGGGTGATGTCGACCAGCACCATGGCCGAGAACAGGCCCGGCCAGCGCGACTCGGCCAGCAGGCCGAACAGGCCACCCATCGAAGCGGCAACCAGTACCGGCGGGCGCGGCTGTTCGCCGGCCAACACGATCAGGTCGTCGGCGAACTGTTCGCCGTGATAGGGCAGATCGGCGCCATTCCAGTCGGAATCGCCATGGCCGCGGGCGTCGTAGGCCAGCGTCTGCAGGCCGGCCGCGTTCAGTGCGCGGGCAGTGGCATTCCAGGCGTGGCGGGTCTGGCCGAAGCCATGGGCAAACAGGACCCGGCCGCGCCGGCCATGGTCGCTGACGGTCGCCGCCAGGCGGGCGCCATGGGCGGCGTCCAGGCGCAGGTCATGGAACGCAGCGGGAGTGGGGGACATAACCATACTTGCTAGTATGGAGAGCTTCGAGGGGAAGTCAATACTGCATGGTATGGTGCGTTGCAGAACGCGCGTGGAGGGACCCTTCCGACGGGCCTGCGACGGTTTCGACCGCAACCGCGTACTGCAACGAACCCCGGCGTATGGTTAAATCAGTCCATGAATCAACCTGACGCTTCCGCCGGCGAACCGCGCGCCGGCCGCAACAGCCGCCTGAGTGCCGAAGACTGGGCCCAGGCGGCCCTCGATCTGATTGCTGAACAAGGTGTCGGCGCCGTCGCGGTAGAGCCGCTGGCACGGCGGCTCGGCGTTACCAAGGGCAGTTTCTACTGGCATTTCCCTTCACGCGATGCATTGCTGCAGGCGGCGCTGGAACGCTGGGAACTGTTCGAACAGGAACAGGTGTTCGGCAGCCTGGAAGACGTACCGGATCCGCGCGTGCGCCTGCGCCAGCTGTTCCAGATGGTGGCGCATGAAGTGCAGCCGCACATCATCTACAGCGAGCTGCTGAAGGCCCTGGATCATCCGATGGTGCGGCCGGTGATCGACCGGGTCTCGCAGCGTCGCCTCGACTATCTGGTCGCCTCGTTCCGCCAGGCCGGCCTCAGCTCGACCGATGCGCGTCATCGCGCACGCCTTGCGTACGCCGCGTATGTCGGCTTCCTGCAGTTGTCGCTGCAGCTGCAGCAGCCCAAGCAGGCGCGCGAGGATTTCGAGGCCTACGTCGAGCACCTGATCGAGACGCTGATCCCGAACGGATGAGCGCCCGGAAATGATCTCGAAGGAAGGCCGCAGCGATGCTGCGGCCTTTTTTGTTGTGCGCTGGCCAGCGCCCGTCCATGGCGCGCAAAGAACAACGGCCCCTTTCGGGGCCGTTGCTGCATCAGCTGATCGGGTTCCCGATCAGAACTTCTGCTTGTACTGCATGTAGATCAGGCGACCGATGTCGTAGCCGCCGTAGTAGGAGTACTGCGAGTTCGGCGCCGAGTACATCTGCGGGCCGTAGTGGTCGAACACATTGCGTGCACCGACCGCGATGGTCGCATTCCACGGCGCGTTCCAGGAGAACTGGACGTCGTGGAAGGTGGTGGCGCCGCGCTTGTTCTGCGCCTGGTTGCGAGCCGGATCCGGCGAGCCGTAGTCAGGCAGCGAGCACTCGGTGGCGTAGTAGCAACGCTCCTTCACGCTGGAGAAGTAGCGGGTGCCCCAGGTGATGCCGAAGTCGCCGAATTCCCAGCCAACGGTCAGGTTCGAACGCAGGCGGAAGTTGCTGCCGAAGCCATTGTAGATCTGCACCGGGGAGTCATCATTGGCCGTCTTCAGAACGTTCTTGGTGACGTAGGTGTTCTGCAGGTTGAAGTTGAAGCTGCCCCAGGTGTCGGTCGCATAGCGGTAGCTTGCATCGAAGTCGAAGCCTTCGGTTTCGATGAAGCCGGCATTGCGGCTGCCGTAGGTCAGGTTGTTGACGTAGCCGAGCGTGGCGTCACGGGTGAAGGTGCTGCAGCGCTCAGCAATGCCCAGAACGTAGCAGTCGTTCAGCTGATCCGTCGGGGTATCGGAAACGATCGTGTTCTCGATCTTGATGTTGAACCAGTCCAGGCTCAGGTTCAGGCCCGGGGCGAAGGTCGGGCTCCAGACCAGGCCAACGGTCTTGGACTTGGACGTTTCCGGAGTCAGGTTCGGATTGGAGCCGGAGGTGAACGGCACCGGGCTCTGCTCATCCGGGCCTTCAGCCGGGACGTAACCCTGCTTCAGCTGGCGGAAGTTCGGGGCCAGGGCACCCAGGGCGGCAGCGCATCGCTGGGCCGTGGCGGCGTCGGTTGCGGCCAGACCGAACGAGGTATCGCACGGATCGGTGAAGTACTCGAAGGACTGCGAGCTGCCGCCGTACAGGTCGGCGATGGTCGGCGCGCGGAAGCCCTCGGAGTAGGTCGCACGAACCAGCAGCTGATCGATCGGGCGCCACTTCAGGCCGAACTTGCTGTTGGTCGTGTTGCCGAAGGTGCTGAAGTCGGAGAAGCGGGTGGCTGCGCTCAGGCTCAGTTCCTTGGCACCGGGCAGGTCGGCCAGGATCGGTACGTTCAGCTCCAGGTACACTTCATTGACGTCGTACTTGCCGCCGGTCGGGCCAGCCGCCAGGTCGGTGGAGTAACCCGACTGCGACAGCGCGTCCGGATTGAAGTTGCCCTTCTCCTCGCGGTACTCGTAACCCAGTGCGAAGCCCAGGTCGCCTGCCGGCAGGGTCAGGATGCTGCCCGCAATGTTGGCGTAGTAGGACGTCATCGTGGTTTCGCCGACGTTGTGCGTCGTCGGGAACAGGAACTGCTGCAGGTCCGGATTGCCGGTCAAGCCGCCATCACCGGTGCGGCCGAACGGAATGGCCGGGTTCCACGGGATGCAGCCGCCGGCGCCGGGGCCGTAGGCCGGGTTGGTGCCCGCAGCCAGGCCCGCTGCGGTTCCGCACTCCACGCGGCCGGTTGCCGGGTTGTAGAACGAGGCCCCGGTGGCGGCGTTGGCAGCCAGGACGTTGTAGTTGCCGGTCTGGCTCTGGTTGTTTTCGGAGTTCTGGTAGAGGTAGCCGGCTTCCCAGTCGAAGTACTTGTCATTGAACTGGAACGAGCCCTGCAGCGCGCCGCTGAAGCGGAACGTCGTCAGCTTGTTGTTGGAAACGCGCGGCACTTCCCAGCCACGGCGGACATACGCCATATCCTGGCCGAACGGGTTGTAGTAGCTGTCGGCCGACCAGATGGAACCGAGGTTGGCGTAGGCTTCGGACTGCAGCGGGTAACCGGCCACCTGCGCTTCCGATTCGCGGCGGGTGTACAGCAGGTCACCGCTGAAACGGACATTGTCGGTAAGGTCGTACTGCAGGTTGGCGAATACGCTGCGACGCTTTGTCGGGGTCAGCAGCTGCATCTGCTGGTTGGAGTTGCTTACGTCACCGGTGATCGGGGTCAGGTCGGTTTCGTGGAAGTCCGCCGCGTTGTAAGGATTGCCGCCGCGGTTGAGGGTGAGCGACGGTGCGTCCGGATCGGTCGGGTCGAACACCGAGCCCCACTGGCTGACCGAGGTCCAGCCGGCGGTCGGATGGCGATTGGTGCGCGACGATTCGGAGAACCAGCGGTCCTTTGCCCACACCGCCTTTTCGTTGGAGTACTCGGCACCGATGGTGATCGAGCCGCGATCGCCGGTGAAGCCGGCAACGAAATCGGCGCTCTGCTTCTGGCCGTCGCCTTCACTGTACTGCCCGGTGTAGGCGTTGACTTCCAGGCCTTCGAAATTCTTGCGGGTGATGATGTTGATCACGCCGGCCATGGCATCGGAACCGTACACCGAGGAAGCACCGTCCTTCAGCACGTCGATGCGCTCGACGATCGCCGACGGGATCTGCGACACGTCCTGATAACCGCTGACGCTGGCGCCGAGGCGCTTGCCGTCGACCAGGATCAGGGTGCGCTGTGCACCCAGGTTGCGCAGGTCGATGTAGTAGCCGCCGACCATTTCACCGGAGGACAGCGGTTCGGAACGGCTGATGGCCGGGCTGCCGGCGGCAGAAATGTTCTGCAGCACGTCAGCAACCGTCTTGAAGCCGCTCTTTTCGATGGTGGCGCGGCTCAGGCTCAACACCGGCTGGGCGGTTTCGGTATCGACCTGACGGATGCGCGAACCGGTGACCTCGATGCGGTCGAGGTTGGTGGCTTCCTGGGCGTGGGCCGTCGCGGTGGTGGCACCGGCGACAAGCGCGATCACAACTGCGTCACGCAGCTGGCTGGACTTGAGTTTCATTGGCTCTCTCTCTCCAAGAAATCTTGGCTGGGGTTAATGCCCGGCGGGGGAGCGAAAAAGCGCTCCCAAATCGCGAGGCTGACCCGATAGTAACGGGCGTTCGCCAAGAATTAAAGCTGTGTTAATGAAGTCTGTGATTTTGGTAAAAAAGCGCTTTTTCCAGCCCAATCAACGGGTTGCTGGTATGGTCATGCTGATCTGCCTCGTTTGTTAACGCAGAATGATGAAAAAAGTTTCGACTGATATGTATCCCAATATGTCGATACGCTCTGCGGTCGATACCGCTCATGCGAGTGCGAGGCTGGCACGCAGATGCAAAAAGGCGCCTTTCGGCGCCTTCGGGAATGTCGTTGCTGAACCTGACTGAGGGGATCAGAGATCCTGTTCGTAACGCACGTACGGCACGGTGCCGTCGTCGTTGCTTTCGTTGCGCGGGGAGAACGGATTCTTGCCGCGGCTGATCACGTTCTCGGCGCCGACGGTCAGCTGGCCGGACCACGGGGTACGCCAGGTCAGGCCGATGCCCAGGCCTTCGAACTTGCCGGGCTTGCCCGGCACGTCGACCACGCGGCCGATGATGCTGCCGGTGAAGTTGCCGTAACCGGCACCGATGCTCAGGCTCTTGCTGTCCCAGCGATCGACGATGGCCGGCGAAGCGTCGGCCAACGGTACCAGGCGTGCCTTGGCGTAGGTACCGGCGATGGAGACGAAGCCTTCGCGGCCAATGTTCTTCTGCGCGAACACGGTCAGATCGTTCTGCTCGGCGCGCAGCGAGGGCGTCTTGTTCGGGCCCGACAACCAGGCGGGCAGGGTTTCACGGCCGGTGCCGGCAGTGATGCCCAAGCGGCTGTTGCCCCGGTTCAACGCGGCGGTACCACTGAAACGACGGCTGTTCAGATCATCCTCGTCGCCCAGGCTGGCCAGCATGCAATGGCTGGCCAGGCCGCTGATGCTGGTGCCGCTGCTGCTGTTGCAGAGCAGGCCCAGCGAATCGCCGGAGGACAGGCCAAAGGCTGCGTCCAGCGAATTGCGGCCGAAATGCCAGCGGGCGCCGGCTGCCTGTTCGCCGGTCGGCTCCAGGTACAGCAGCGCCTCGACCTTGCCGCTGCCCTTGTTCCATACCGGCAACACGGTGCGGGTGTCCTTGCTCTGCGCATGCACGCCCGTGATCGCGCCAAGGGCGATCAGCAGGGCCAGCGGTAGACGCAGGAAGGTACGCATCGGACCAGTTCAGACAGGGACGGACAACGGAAGTTCCCGTGGGGACGGGAACTCGATCCTAGGGTGTTTATGAATTCTTAACAAGCCTTGATCCTCCCCAGGTACAAGACTGCCGTTTACTGAAGTCGTTCAGGCGCCGCTACAGCCCCCTGGGCGCCGTGGAACAGTATGCCGAACTCCGTCAATGGAAAGTGATACTCACGCCCGCAGAATTCGCAACGCACCTCGACGGCGCCGGTGGCCTCGGCGGCCGCGCGGGCTTCGTCCTCGCCCAATGACTGCAGCATGCCAGCCACCCGCTCGCGCGAGCAGGAGCAGGCGAAGGACAGCGGCTTGTCGCCCAGCAGTTCCGGCCGCTCCTCGTGGAACAGGCGGTGCAGCAGCTGCTCGGCCGGGGTCGCCAGCAGTTCGGCCTTGCCCAGGGTTTCGAACAGGGCGCTGGCGCGGGCCCAGCCATCCTCGTCGCCTTCGTCGCCGGGCAGCTTCTGCAGCAGCAGGCCGGCGGCACCGTTGCGGTCGGCCGCCAGCAGCAGGCGGGTCGGCAGCTGCTCCGACTGGCGGAAGTAGTCCTCGAAGGCCTCGTTCAGTTCCGGCGCAGTCAGCGCGACCAGGCTCTGGTAGCGCTGCGGCTCGCGCGGGTCCAGGCCGGGGTTCTCGATGGTGATGGCGAGGATTGCGTCATCACCGAGGCGGGACAGGTCACGCGGTGCGTCGCCACCCTCGCTGAGCTGGGCGATACCGCGCAGGGTGCCGGCGGCGGTGCATTCGGCGAACAGGGTGCGCAGCGCGGTGCTGCTGCGCAGCTGCACCGACAGGCGCCCGTCGATCTTGGTGTGGCCGGTGAACAGCGCCGAGGCGACGCAGGCCTCGCCAAGCAGTTCGGCAGCGGCGTCCGGGTAGGCGGCATGGGACAGGATTTCCTGCCAGGTGGCCTGCAGGTGCACATGCACGCCACGCACGCCGGCGTCGGGGAGCAGGAAACGGATCAGGGAATCGGGGTTGGCGGTCATCGGCTCACATCGCGCGTAAACGGGGGCGGTTGCCGGATAATGCGCCGACAACCAGACAGAAGAAGGATGCACCAGTAATGGGGGCAGCGGGAGAGCAGCACAAGGTAGAGGCCGTGGTCGCCGCGCCGCGCCGGCGACGCTGGCGCTGGAAGCGGCTGCTGTGGCTGCCGGTGCTGCTGGCCGCCTTCAGCTGTCTGCAGGTGCTGGTGCTGCGGTTCATCGACCCGCCGGTGTCCATGGTGATGCTGTGGCGCTATGGCGAGGCGCTGGGCGAGGCCGACTGGTCCTATCGGCTGCATTACCAGTGGCGCGACCTCGACCAGATGGCACCGAGCCTGCCGATCTCGCTGGTGGCGGCCGAGGACCAGCGCTTCCCCGACCACAACGGCTTCGACCTGCAGGCCATCGAAAAGGCGCGCGACCACAACGCCAGGGGCGGGCGCCTGCGCGGCGCCAGCACGATCAGCCAGCAGGTGGCCAAGAACCTGTTCCTGTGGCAGGGCCGCAGCTGGATCCGCAAGGGCCTGGAAGTCTGGTACACGGTGTTGATCGAGGCGCTGTGGCCAAAGGAGCGGATCCTGGAGATGTACGCCAACATTGCCGAATTCGGTGATGGTGTGTATGGCGCGCAAGCGGCAGCGCAGAAATTCTGGGGCAAGGACGCGGCCCGGCTGAGTCCGGCCGAGAGCGCGCGCCTGGCCGCGGTGTTGCCGGCACCGCGTCGCTACAACGCGGCAAAGCCTGGGCCGTATGTGCAGCGGCGGGCCGCGTGGATCCAACGCCAGGCGCGCCAGCTGGGTGGTGCGTCCTATCTGTCGGAGGACTGAGCCCGGCGCTGCAATTGGCAGGCGACGGGCCGGGCACGTGCCGGCAACGTACAATCCGGCCATGACCCGCGAACGGCTTACCTTCGTCATCGCCGCCTACAACGAGGCCCTGGCACTGCCGCTGCTGCATCCACGGCTGTGCGCGGTGCTCGACGGCATGCCCGACATCGACGGTCACATCCTCTATGTGGACGACGGCAGCCATGACCGCACCTGGGACGTGATCGCCGGGCTGGCCCAGGCCGATGCACGCGTATCGGCGCTGAAGCTGTCGCGCAACTTCGGCAAGGAAGCGGCGCTGACCGCCGGCCTGGATCTGGTGCACGAGGGTGCGGCGATGATCCTCGATGCCGACGGCCAGGACCCGCCGGAGCTGGTGCCGCAGTTCGTCGCGCGCTGGCGCGAAGGGCATGACAACGTCTATGGCACGCGCATGGCCCGCGATGGCGAGGCCTGGATCAAGCGGGCCACGGCAGCGATGTTCTATCGGGTGATGGGCCGCCTGTCGCGGACACCGATTCCGGCCGATACCGGGGACTTCCGCCTGCTGTCACCGCGCGCGCTGAACGCCCTGCGCGGGATGCGCGAGCGCCACCGCTTCATGAAGGGACTTTTCAGCTGGGTGGGATTCAAGCGGATCGCCGTGCCCTACCACCGCCACGCACGTGTGGCCGGCAGCAGCAAGTTCAGCCTGTGGCGGCTGTGGAATTTCGCCCTCGAAGGCATCACCGGGTTCTCGACCGTGCCGTTGCGGGCGGCGACCTACCTCGGGCTGGCAACCGCGGCCGTCGCTTTCGTGTTCGGCCTGTGGGTGATCGTGAAGGCGGCGCTGTATGGCGACCGGGTGGCGGGCTGGCCGACGATGATGGCGGTGATCCTGTTCCTGGGCGGCGTGCAGCTGATCGCGCTTGGCCTGATCGGCGAGTACCTGGGGCGGCTGTACGAGGAGTCCAAGCAGCGGCCGTTGTACCTGGTTGACGCCTGGCTAGCATCGTCCGTGGCAGACTCGGTCCCGCAACCCACCCTGGGAGGGCAGGCAGATGACCACGGTACGGCAACTGTTGGACGGCAAGTCTCCTGAAGTACATGCGGTCGCGCCGGATGCGGCGGTGATCGATGCGATCCGGTTGATGGCGGAAAAGGGCATCGGTGCGGTGCTGGTAATGGACGGCCCGCGGCTGGTGGGAATCCTGTCCGAGCGTGATTACGCGCGCAAGATCGTGTTGCGTGATCGCTCTTCGCGCGATACGGCGGTGGCAGAGATCATGACGTCGCAGGTGGTGACGGTGTCGCCGGGCGAGCAGGTGGAGCATTGCCTGCAGTTGGTGACCGATTATCGCATCCGCCATCTGCCGGTCGTGGAGGGCGCGCAGGTGCTGGGGGTGATCTCCATCGGCGACCTGGTGAAGTCGGTGATCGATGCGCAGCGGCGGGAGCTGGATCAACTGCAGCAGTACATCGTTGCCGGGTGAGGGTGTCGCTGGCGGGCCTGCGGCCCGCCGGTCCGCTTTTCGAAGCTCAAAGCCACAGCCAAAGCCAAAACAGCGCCTTCCTGATACGTTGGGAGGCGGAGGGTGCGGCTGGGCAGGACACGCCGTAAACCCATCCATGGGGGCTCGATCGGCGCATCCATGCGCCTCACGGTCCTGCCCAGCCGCACCCTCCGCCTCTGGACACGTTCCTGCGAGCGCGGTGCGCACATGCGTGGTGCCTCGCCTTTGGTAGCCGCCAACCTTGGTTGGCAACAGCTTTTGACTTTGCTTTTTTCTTTTGACTTTGAATTTCGCTCTCGTTCCGCGCGCAGGAAACTGTCCGCAGCCTTGCTCCGGCTCTACGCGCGGGAAAAGAGGCGCCGCGAACAACGCTGTAACCTTACTTCGCATACGGCCCACCGCAGTCGGCGTCCTTGCCCGGTCCCAGCTCGATCGTCGCCAGCAAGGCTGCCGGCGGGGCGATGCTGCCCAGTGCCAGGGCCACCGCTCCGCGGATGCCCAGCGCTTTGAAGTCCGGGCGGAACGACGGGTCCTTGAACGTGCCGGCAACGTGCAGCGGCGAGCGCAGTACCAGGATGCTCCTGTCCTTCGGGCGCGGCTTCAACAGCAGGTCCAGGGTTTCGTCGCGCAGGCTGACGGTGCCTTCGCCGATGAGGATCGTGTCGGTGGTGTCCACCGCCAGCGCCTGGCTGGTCATCAGGCCGTCGCGCACACCGAAGTCGGCGAAGGCGCAGCGCAGAGGAATCTGCTTGTCGCCGGTCACCAGGAACTTCAGCGATTCGGTGATGTCCAGGCCGGCCAGCTCCATCACCAGGTTGCCGACATGGCCACGGCCCATCGCCAGGCCGACCTCGCCGCTGCTGCTGCCGAGCATTGCGGCGATCGAATTGCCGCGGCCACTCAGGTCCACCTCACCGCCGATGCCGCCCTTGGCCTGTTCGGCCAGCTTGGCATCGGGGAACAGCTGGCCCAGCTGAACGCCGCGCACGCTCGCCTTCAGCGCAGTGCTGATCTGCGGCTGGCGTGCGTCCATGCGGATGGTGCTGCGGATATCGCCGCCGGCGACGCCGAAGTTCAGCGGGGCCAGCCGCAGCACCCCGTCATCCAGCAGCAGATGGGCGTCCATGTCGTCCAATGGCAATGACGGTGCGTTGATGCGGTGGGCCTTCCAGCGCACATCGGCATCCATCGCACGCAGCTTGCCGAGGTTGTAGGGCGTGTCCGGAAGCACGCGCGCGCGCGCGGCCACCCGCGCGGCTTCGGCCTTCTGCTCCGCATTGGCGGTTTCGCCGCCGCCGGTCTTCGGTGGCGCGCCGACGAAGCCGGCCAGGTCATCGAAGTCCAGGCGCCTGGATTCCAGCGTCGCGGTCAGCCGTGGACGGTCGCGGCCCACCTCGAACTGAAGACTGCCACCGAGGTCGCTGTCGCCCACCTTGCCGGTGAAACCGTCGTAACGCCAGACGTCGTGGTCGCGCTTCAGGCGTCCGTTCAGCGCGTAGGGCGGCGAGGGCGGGATGGCGATGCCGAGCAATGGGTAGAGATCGGCCAGGTCCTGGCCACTGAGCGCGAACTGCAGGTCGAACACCCGCAGCTGGAACGGATTGGTCAGCGTGCCACTGGCCACCGCGTGGGTAGCGCCGGCGCGGCCGTCGAGGTGGATGCGGAACGGGTGGTCGCTGTTGGTCAGTTCCAGCGGTGATTCGGTTCCGCCCTGCAGGGTGAACGGGTTGCCCTGCCAGTGGCCCTTGCCCTGCACCCGCAGCGGCGGCGAGGCATCGGCCTGCTTCGGCTGGCCGCTGCGAACGCCCACGCGGATGTCGGTACGGCCCGGTGCGTCGAGGAACTGCAGCCGGCCGTCGTCGATGCGCAGGCGCTTGAGCTGCGGGCTGGTGCCGCCAGCGCTGTCACCGAGGAAGTCCCAGTTGCCCGGCTCGCCCTTGCGTGGGGCGGTTTCCAGCAGCACGTCCGGTCGGGTCAAGCGCACTTCCGGCAGTTGCACGCTGCCGCGCAGCAGGGGCCACACGCGCACGTCGATCTCGACGCGGTCGGCCGTGGCCATGTTCGGCTGCTTCGCCCAACCGGCATTGGCGAAGGTGATCGCATCGGCACGGATGGTGCTGGTTCGGCCGAGGTCGACATCCAGATGGCCGATGTGCAGTGCACGGCCGGTACGGGCCTGCACGGCGCGCTCGACCGGGCCTTTGAACCAGTTCCAGTCCCACAGCGCGATCAGCACCAGGATCGCCGCGAGCAGGAAGATCAGCAGCGTCAACCAGCGCCGGCCTCGCGGGCCGGGGCGGCGGAGACGCCAGCGGTTCGTGCGCTTTGCGGCAGGGGAGGCGGCGGCATTCACGCTGCCATGGTTGCCCCCTCATCGTGGACGGGGCGCGAAGCGTCCATGTGCGCGGCGTGCACGCGCCGCGCACGGGCCAGTGCTACAGCACCTGCATGGTGACCGCGACGAAGTGGCAGACGCTGCCACCGATGACGAACAGGTGCCAGATCGCATGCGAATAGGGAATCGATTCGCGGTGGTAGAAATAGGTGCCCAGCGTGTAGGACAGGCCGCCGGCCAGCAGCCAGCCCAGCGTCCAGCCGTCGATCGAGGCCAGCATCGGCTTGACCGCCACGATCACCAGCCAGCCCATGGCCACGTAGATGGCAGTGGACAGGCGCTTGAAGCGACCGGTGTAGAACAGCTTGAACACCACGCCGGCCAGGGCCAGGGTCCAGATCGCGGCGAACAGGCCCCAGCCCCACGGGCCGCGCAGGCCGATCAGGGTGAATGGGGTATAGGTGCCGGCGATCAGTACGTAGATCGCGCAGTGGTCGAACACTTTGAGCCGGCCCTTGGCGACCGGGTGCTGGATGGCGTGGTACAGGGTGGACGCGGTGTACAGCAGCAGCAGTGCGATGCCGAACACGATGGCGCCGGCCAGCTGCCAGCCATCGCTGTAGATTGCGGCCAGGGTGATCAGCACCGCGCCGGCGCCCAGGGCGAGCACGGCACCGAGGCCGTGGGTCAGGGCGCTGGCGATTTCTTCGCGGATCGAAGCAACGGAAGTCGTGGACATGGCGTAGGCATCGTTCGCGGGGAGGGGGACCCGCGCCCCTCTATCATCGCCGCGATGGGCGGCATGTGCACGCCCGTCACCGTATGGTGGGTGAATCCCTGCGTTGCGACGGCGGGGTCAGAGCCCTTTCCTTGCGGAAAGGGATCCGACCCCGTGGCATCAGCCTGCCGAAACGGTGTGCGCCGCTTCGCGTGTGGCCGAGAAACGCACATCCGGCGAGCGTTCCTGGGCCAGCTGCAGGTTGACCCGGGTCGGAGCGAGGTAGACCAGGCGACCGGCCGCATCCAGGGCCAGGTTCAATGCGTTCTTCTCGCGGAATTCTTCCAGCTTCTTCTCGTTGCTGCAGTGGACCCAACGCGCGGTGGTCACGCTGACCGGCTCGAAGGTGGCTTCCACGCCGTACTCGTCCTTCAGGCGGTAGGCCGCCACGTCGAACTGCAGCACGCCGACGGCACCCAGGATCAGGTCGTTGCTGGTGAGCGGGCGGAAGAACTGGGTCGCGCCTTCCTCGGACAGCTGGGCCAGGCCCTTCTGCAGCTGCTTGAGCTTGAGCGGATCACGCAGGCGTGCGCGGCGGAACAGTTCCGGGGCGAAGTTGGGAATGCCGGTGAAGGTCACCGCTTCGCCTTCGGTGAAGGTATCGCCGATGGAGATGGTGCCGTGGTTGTGGATGCCGATCACATCGCCGGGCCACGCTTCGGCCGCGATCTCGCGGTCGCTGGCCATGAAGGTCAGCGCGTTGGCCAGCTTCATTTCCTTGCCGGTGCGCACGTGGAAGGTCTTCATGCCGGCGCTGAAACGGCCCGAACAGACCCGCATGAATGCCACGCGGTCACGGTGCTGCGGGTCCATGTTGGCCTGGATCTTGAACACGAAGCCGGTCAGCTTGTTCTCTTCCGGTGCGATTTCGCGGCCGGTGGTGGTTCGCGCCTGCGGCGACGGCGCATGCTCGACGAAGAAGTCCAGCAGCGGCTGCACGCCGAAGTTGTTCACGCCCGAGCCGAAGAACACCGGGGTCTGCTTGCCGGCGCGGTAAGCGTCCAGATCGAACGGATGGCTGGCGCCCTGCACCAGTTCCAGTTCGTCGCGCAGGTCGGCCAGCATCTGCGCACCGATCTTCTCGGCCAGGCCGGGCGCATCGATGGACGGGAAGATGGTCGAGTCCTGGCGGGTGAAGTTGCGACCCGGTTCGTACAGGTGCACTTCGCCGGTCAGCAGGTGAACCACGCCCTTCAGGCGCTGGCCCATGCCGATCGGCCAGGTGACCGGCGCGCACTGGATGCCGAGCACGGTCTCCACTTCATCCAGCAGCTCGATCGGGTCCTTGCCCTCGCGGTCGAGCTTGTTGATGAAGGTCATGATCGGGGTGTCGCGCAGGCGGCACACTTCCATCAGCTTGATGGTGCGCTCTTCCACGCCCTTGGCCACGTCGATCACCATCAGCGCCGAGTCCACTGCGGTCAGCACGCGGTAGGTGTCCTCGCCGAAGTCGGCGTGACCAGGGGTGTCAAGCAGGTTGACGATCTTGCCTTCGTACGGGAACTGCATCACCGAGGAGGTGACGGAGATGCCGCGCTCCTTTTCCAGCGCCATCCAGTCGGAGGTGGCGTGGCGGGCGGCCTTGCGGCCCTTGACCGAACCGGCCATCTGGATCGCGCCTCCGAACAGCAGCAGCTTTTCGGTCAGCGTGGTCTTGCCGGCGTCAGGGTGGGAAATGATGGCGAAGGTGCGGCGACGCGACGCTTCGTTGGCGACTTCGGACATGGCAGTGGCGCCCGCCCGGGGCGCTTTTCAAAGAGATAAGCGCCCGATTATACCGGCCGGGGCCGGTCAGCGCCCGATACCGCCGTCGGCCTCGCCGTGGCGGGCGAACTGCAGCTGGCCCTGCCCGGCGAAGATGCGCACCGGCACCGAGCGCAGGCCCATGCCGCGGTTGACCTGCACCACGAAGTGCAGGTGCGGCGCAGTGCTGTAGCCGCTGTTGCCGGACAGGCCGATCGGTTGCCCGGCTCCCACCGCCTGGCCGCGGCGCACGCGCATGCCGCCGGCCTGGAGGTGGCCGTACAGGGCCATGCTGCCGTCGCTGTGCAGCACGCGGATGAAATTGGCACGGGCACCATCGCGCTCGCGGTCCTGGCCGTTGCCACGGAAGCCATCCTGGATCTGCATCACCGTGCCCTCGCGCGCGGCCAGCACCAGGGTGCCCTCCGGCAGTGCGAAGTCGACCGCGTCGCGGTTCTCCTCGTCGTCATGGCTGAATCGCCCCTGCGGTGCCTGGTCTACACGCAGGCGGGCCGCATCGAACGGCAGGCGATAGCCGACATCTTCGGCCCGCGCGGCCGGGTTGCCCGGCACCGACTGCAGGCGCAGATCCAGCATGCGGCCATCGATCGGGGCGGGCAGGCGGCCGACCACCAGGCTGCTGTCGCCCTGGATCAGCGACTCGACCGGGAGGCCTTCGACCGGGTGTCCGGGGGCGGCGCGCAGCTGGATCTGCAGCGGCCCTGCCAGCCCGTTGTCGATCCGCGCCTGCCATTGCGTACCGACCGGCTGCAGGCGCAACCGGGCCATGGGGGCGGCGCCCTCGGCACTGCCTGCGCGCGTGGCACGGGCGGAAGGGGGAGCCAGTCCCCAGCCCTGGCGCCAGTCGCCGGCGTATGCGGTCGCGCTCGCCAGCAGAGGCAACAGAAGGCAGGACAGGGGCAGGCGCGGCATCGGCGTTTCCAGCAAGAGGACCGCCGGGACTGTACCCGATCCTGAACGGGGCGACCGGGACGGCCCTCGCAGAGTGATCCTGGAGATATCTATCGCTTTATCCGCATGAAGGGATTGACAGTGCCGGAAAGGGCTGGCATCGTGGCTCCACCATCGAGACCGGCAGAGGGACAGGCCCTTTGAAGCCGGGGCAGCCCGCAGGCGCGCAAGCGTCTGCGTAGGTGCCAAATCCTGCGGGGACCGTGGCGTCCACCGAAAGATGGTTCGAACCATGCACCCCACGTGCATCTCGAACGCGGGCCCCGCGAAGGCTCGATGGCCGATTCCCCAACCGGATCCCGCCATGAGCTTCGCCACCAGTACCGCCGTTCGCCCCGAACCCTTTGTCCCCGTCAGCGTGCCGGTCGCAGACCGCGTGCACGCCGAGCGCGGTGAGTTCGCCGCGGTGCTGTCGATGCGTCATGCAGGCCCCAGCCCGGTGCGCCTGCGCTATGAGTGGGTCGGCCCGGCCAACGCGCCGGTGGTGGTGCTGGCCGGTGGCATTTCCGCGCATCGCCACGTGGCCTCCAACGCACAGTTCAGCGAGAAGGGCTGGGCCGAAGCGCTTGTGGGTAGCGGCCGCGCGCTGGATCCGCAGCAACTGCGCGTGCTGGCCTTCGATTTCATCGGTGCCGACGGTGCACTGGATGTGCCGATCGATACTGCCGACCAGGCCGATGCGCTGGCGCTGCTGCTGGACCATCTCGGCATCCGCACGCTGAAGGCCTTCGTCGGCTATTCGTATGGCGCGCTGGTCGGCCAGCAGTTCGCGATCCGCCACCGCGCCCGCGTGCGCCAGCTGGTGCTGGCCAGCGGTGCGCATCGCCCGCACCCGTATGCCGCCGCCTGGCGTGCACTGCAGCGCCGCGCGGTCGCGCTTGGCCAGCTGCAGTGCGGTGAAGACCACGGCCTGGCCCTGGCCCGGCAGTTCGCCATGCTCAGCTACCGCACGCCGGAAGAGTTCGGCGAGCGCTTCGACGCCGCGCCGGAGGTGATCAATGGCCGCGTACGCGTGGCCGCCGAAGACTATCTCGATGCGGCGGGTGCGCAGTACGTCGCGCGCACGCCGGTGACCGCCTACCTGCGCCTGTCCGAATCGATCGACCTGCACCGTGTCGACCCCGCCGCGATCCTGCCGCCGACCGTGGTGGTGGCCGTGGAGGGCGACCGCCTGGTGCCGCTGGCCGACCTGGTCGGCCTGGTCGAAGGGCTGGGCCCGCGCGGCAGCCTGCGCGTGCTGCGTTCGCCCTATGGCCACGACGCCTTCCTCAAAGAAACCGATCGCATCGACGCGATCCTCGCCACCGCCTTCCGCACCTCTGGAGAGTCCGCATGAGCCTGCACGCCAACGAGCCGTCCTGTAGTCGCACCACTGCCGCCGTCCGTGCCGGCATCGATCGGGACACCGCACATGGCGCGGTCACGCCGCCGATCGTGCTGTCGTCGAACTTCAGCTTTGAAGGTTTCGGTAACAAGCGCCAATACGACTACACGCGAAGTGGCAACCCGACCCGAGACCTGCTGGGTGAAGCGCTGGCGGAACTGGAAGGTGGCGCCGGCGGCGTCATCACCGCCACCGGCATGGGGGCGATCAACCTGGTGCTGAACGCGCTGCTGCAGCCGGGCGATACCCTGGTGGTGCCGAATGATGCGTACGGCGGCAGCTGGCGCCTGTTCAACGCCCTGGCGAAGAAGGGCCACTTCGAACTGGTCACCGCCGACCTGACCGACCCGCGCGCGCTGGCGCAGGCGCTGGCCACCCAGCCGAAGCTGGTGCTGGTGGAAACCCCGTCCAACCCGCTGCTGCGCATCACCGACCTGCGCTTCGTCATCGATGCGGCGCACAAGGCCGGTGCCCTCGTCGTGGTCGACAACACCTTCCTGTCGCCGGCCCTGCAGCAGCCGCTGTCGTTCGGTGCGGACCTGGTGCTGCATTCCACCACGAAGTACATCAATGGCCACAGTGATGTGGTGGGTGGTGCGGTGGTCGCGCGCGATCCGGCACTGCATGAGCAGCTGGTGTGGTGGGGCAACGCGCTGGGCCTGACCGGTTCGCCGTTCGATGCGTTCCTGACCCTGCGCGGCCTGCGCACGCTGGATGCGCGCCTGCGCGTGCACCAGGAAAACACTGCGTCGATCGTTGCCCTGCTGGACCAGCATCCGGCCGTCGGCACGGTGTACTACCCGGGCCTGGCCGATCATCCGGGTCATGCCATCGCCGCCCGCCAGCAAAGCGGCTTCGGCGCGATGCTGTCGTTCGAACTGGCGCACTGCGCGGGTGATGATCCGCACGCGGCGGTGCGCGCATTCGTCGACGGCCTGCGCTGTTTCACCCTGGCCGAATCACTGGGCGGCGTCGAAAGCCTGATCGCGCATCCGGCCACCATGACCCATGCGGCGATGACCGCCGAAGCGCGCGCCGCTGCCGGCATCAGCGAAGGCCTGCTGCGCCTGTCGGTCGGTATCGAGGCCGAGCGTGACCTGCTGGCCGATCTCGGCGCGGCGCTGCAGCGCGCCGAGGTCGTGATCGATGCGGCCGCACGCCGCAAACAGGTGGTGGATGCATGAGCGCGCTCGCCGCCGACATTCCTGCGCTGGGCGTCGGACGCCTGGCGCTGCTGGGCACTGGCACGGTCGGCTCGGCCTTCGTGCAGCGTTACCAGGCATTGCGGGCGCGTGGGCTGGAACTGCCCAGCGTGCAATGGCTGGCCAACTCGCGCACTGCGCTGGAGATTGATCGTGACCTGGCGTTGCCGCTGGAACTGGCTCGACGTGCGCCACGCGATGGCCAGAGTTCGCCGGCGTGGGCCAGCACCGAAGGGCTGGAGCGTGGCGATGTGGTGGTCGATGCCACCGCCAGCGAAGACGTGGCCGCACGTCACGTGCAGTGGCTGGCGCGCGGCGTGCATGTGGTGACCGCCAACAAGCTGGGCCGTGGTGCGCAGCTCGCACGCGCGCAGGCGATTGCCGAAAGCTGCGCAGACAGTGGTGCGCGCTATGGCGACAGCGCCACCGTCGGCGCGGGCCTGCCGCTGCTGAGCAGCCTGCGCGCGCTGGTGGCCGGTGGCGATCACATCCATGCCATCGAGGGTGTGCTGTCCGGTTCGCTGGCGTGGCTGTTCCATCGTTACGACGGCCAGTCGCCGTTCTCGGCGGCGGTGCGCGAGGCGCTGGCGGCCGGCTATACCGAGCCGGATCCACGGCTTGACCTGTCCGGCGAGGACGTGCGGCGCAAGCTGCTGATCCTGGCCCGCAGCAGCGGGCTGGCGCTGGATGCTTCGCAGGTGCAGGTGGATTCACTGGTACCTGAATCGCTGGCCGCGTTGCCGCTGGAGGGCGCAGTGGCTGCGCTGGAGCAGCTGGATGCGCCGCTGCAGGCGCGTTGGCAGCAGGCACGCGAAAACGGCCGCGTGTTGCGTTTCGTCGGCCGCGTTGACGGTGAGGGTGCGCAGGTGGGCCTGCGCGAGCTGCCGGCTGATCACCCGTTGGCGCAGGGTGCCGGGACCGACAACCGCGTCGCCATCCACAGTGATCGCTACCGTCGCCAGCCGCTGTTGATCCAGGGCCCGGGTGCGGGCGCGGAAGTCACCGCCGCCGCGTTGCTGGATGACGTGCTGCGGATCGTCGGCTGAGCGCACAGTTCTTGTAGAGCCGAGCCCATGCTCGGCTGCTACTGGCGAGATCCCCTCCTGCTGGATGAGCCGAGCATGGGCTCGGCTCTACAGGGGAGGGCTGCCGTTCAATGCGCCTTCAAGGACTTCAGCAACGCCGCGTTGAACTGCTTCGGGTCCTGCACCAGCGGCGAGTGGCCCAGTTCGGCGAACTCGACCAGCGTGGCGCCGGGAATCGCTGCGGCTGCCGCCTTGCCGAGCGCTGGATAGTTGCCCAGCGTCGCCTTCACCGCTGGTGGCGCCAGGTCGCGGCCGATCGCGGTGCGGTCCTTCTGGCCGATGAACAGCGTGGTCGGCACCTGCAGGTTCTTCAGTTCATAGACCACCGGCTGGTTGAACACCATGTCCGAGGCCAGCGCCTGGCTCCATGCAACGGCCTGCTTGCCCGGGCCTTCATACATGCCTGATTGCATGCGTGCCCAGGGTTCGTACGCCGGCTTCCACGTGCCGTCGTAGTACACGTCCAGCTGGTAGCGGCGGATGCTGTCATAGCTGGCTTTCAGTTCGCCGGCATACCATGCGTCCACGCTGCGCCACGGCACGCCGAGTGCCTTCCAGTCCTCCAGCCCGATCGGATTGACCAGCGACAGGCTGCGCAGGTCCTGCGGGTACATCAGCGCGTAGCGCACCGCCAGCATGCCACCCATCGAATGACCGACCAGGTGCACCGGCACGTCGCCCAGTTGCAGCTGCAGCAGCAGGGCATGGGTGTTGGCTGCCAGCTGTGCGAACGTGTATTGGTAGCGCTCGGGCTTGCTGGATTTGCAGAAGCCGACCTGGTCCGGAGCGATCACCCGGTAGCCGGCGGCAACCAGCGGCTTGATCGATTCCTTCCAGGTGGCCGCACAGAAGTTCTTGCCATGCAGCAGCACCACCACGCCGATCGGAGTCTTCTTCGGTGCGATGTCCAGGTAGGCCATCTCCAGCGGCTGCCGCTGCGACTCCAGTGCGAAGGTCTTCACCGGATAGCCGTAGTCGAAGCCCTCCAATCGCGGGCCGTAGGTAGGCGCGGCGAGGGCCGGCAAGGGCAGGAGGGCGAGCAGGGCTGCCAGGGGCATGCGCATCGATCAGAACCGGTTGGAGGATTCCCGCGAGCCTAGCGGCAATTCGATGGCGATGCATTGACGGCGCGCACGTCCTCGAATGGTCCTGCACCAGTCGCGGGCAAGTGCGAGGTGAGCGGTCACACGTCGTCAGGTTCTCGTTGCGGCAATCGGATCGGTCCTAGCAGCAACGGCGTTCGAAGTGTCTAGGATCATGCGTGGATCATCATCGATGAGGGGCCATGATCGAGACTCAAGAGGTTGCACTGCGCGTCATCGTGCTGGAAGGCGACGAGTTCGTTCGCGACTGCTTGCTTCTTTCCCACTTGCGTGTGCACGGATTCGACGTTGCCGGCAGCGCGACTGTGGCCGGACTGGAGGCGCTGATGGAAGTGCGCCACGCCGATGTCGTGGTCCTGGCCGTCGACCTGCCGGATGGCGACGGCTTCAACGTGGTGCACCTGCTGCGCCAAAGGCATCCCGCACTGGGCGTGGTGATGCTTACCGGTCGGCAGGGCACGACGGATCGCGTGCGCGGCCTTGTGCAGGGCGCAGACGCCTATCTGACCAAGCCGGTGGATATCAATGTCCTGGTGGCGACGCTGTACAGCCTGGGGCGGCGCCTGCAACAGCAGAATTCGCCCGAGGCGGAACGCTACTGGCGGCTGGATCCCGGCGCGTGGCGTCTGCTGCCCCCCGCGTGGTGGCGGCATCTCGCTGACACGCAGTGAGCGCGCACTGCTCCGCAATCTGTTCGCCCAGCCGGGTGATGTGGTGCCGCGCGAACACTTGATCGCCGCACTCACCCCGGACGTGTTCGATTTCGACCCGCATCGACTGGATTCTCTGATCCATCGCCTGCGTCGGAAAGTGCGTGCTGCGTGCGGTGGCCCATTGCCGCTGACCACGGTGCATGGCGAGGGCTACGTATTCAATCCCTGGGGATCGCACAATCGCTGACGCATGACGGGTGCATCGTCTGATGCGTGCTGATGCGTCCGTTTGCGTGCTGCCTGCTGCGGTGAGATTACGGTGAGGAATGAGTGAGTTGGTGTGCGTGACTGCTGGTTGAACGAGCGGTAGGTTCATCGTGCCGGTGAGGCCGCCTGCGCACTGCGACAGTCCGCCCTCCGGCCTGAAGTTTCGACGTCCCTGGTCCCAGAAGGTGCGGGCAGCTGCCCATGCGCCGACGGGATTGCTTTGCCGCACGTTTCAGGAGAGAGGTACGCATGAACAGGATTTTCCGTCGGGTATGGAATCGCGCGCTGGGCCAGCTGGTGGTGGGCTCCGAACTGACCCATCGCAGCGGACGTGCCGGTGCACGCAAGCTGCGTCCCATGGTGGGTGCCGGCGCGATGCTGCCGATGCTGGCACTGGCCGCGCCGCCCACGCTTTCACCGCAGGCGCTGCTCTGCGCGCCGACTGATCTGGTGTGCCTGGTCGAATCGGCGCTGGGCGATTCCTACTTGAAACTCAACGGTGCCGGTGATGGCAGTGATGACGCGATCGCCAGCGGTGAAGCGGCAACCGCGCTGGGCGTGAATACCCGCGCGACCGGCAACGCGAGCACTGCGGTCGGCTCGCTGGCACAGGCCATCGGCGTGGGCGCTACTGCGTTCGGCGAAAGTGCGGCAGCCATTGCCGATGCGGCTACCGCAATCGGGCAGGGCGCACTGGCGGCCGGACTCGGCAACACCGCGCTGGGGGCGGGTGCTGAAGCGACAGCCGACCAGGCGGCGACGGCGCTGGGTGCCTTGAGTCTGGCCGAAGGCCAGGGCTCCACCGCCATTGGGGGTGACGCCCAGGTCTACGGTGCCGGTGGCCTGGCCGCCGGTTTCAACGCCGGCACCAACGGCGAAGCCGGCGTGGCACTGGGCGCGCTTTCACGCGCATTGGGCGGCGACTTTGCCGTGGCTGTCGGCGCTTATGCCGGCGCAGTGGGTGAAGGTGCCACCGCCTTGGGGGCGGCCAGCATCGCCGAAGGCGAGCGCAGCACGACGGTGGGTTTCCAAGCCGAAGCGAATGGCGAGGGCGCCACAACGGCGGGTGCAGACAGCCGTGCGCTGGGGGCTTCAGCTGCCGCGTTCGGCAGCGCAGCGTCAGCGGTTGCCGACGATGCCACCGCGCTGGGTGCCACAGCGCTGGCTGCCGAGCAGGGCAGTGTTGCGGTGGGTAGTGCGGCCACGGCACTGGGTAACCGCTCCGCAGCGGTGGGCTATGGCGCCGTGGCTGCGGGCGCCTCGTCGGTGGCCGCAGGCGAATCCGCCGATGCTGAGGGTGCTGGCGCCGTCGCCGTGGGCGTAGGCACGCAGGCCAGCGGATATGCCGCTGCGGCACTGGGGGCCCAGGCCCAGGCGACTGGCAACTCATCACTGGCGCTGGGCGTGCAGTCGGTGGCAGCGGGGCCGGCAGCAGTCGCGCTGGGTTGGAATTCGGTCAGCAGCGGTGACTTCTCCACGGCCCTGGGCCCGGCAGCGTATGCGTCCGGTGCGGGCGCGCTGGCGGCTGGCATGGCTGCCAGCGCGGAAGGTTTCCGGGGCATTGCTCTGGGTTACGCCGCCGAGGCGGGTGGCGACAGCAGCGTCGCCATTGGCGGCCAGTCCACCTGTGAGCGCTTCTGCATCCCCTTCACTACGCAGGCGCAGGGACTCAACAGCGTTGCGCTGGGTGCCGGCGCCATCGCCTCTGGCAATCACGCGACGGCGCTGGGCGCGTTGTCGTTCGCCAGTGGCGACAACAGTATTGCGTCCGGCGCGAACGCCCTTGCCGAGGCTGCGGACAGTGTGTCGCTGGGCGTCAATTCGCGTGCCGCGGTGTCCGGTGCGGTCGCGCTCGGTGCAGGCTCGGTCGCAGATCGTGCCAATGCGGTCTCGGTGGGCAACAGTGGCACGCAGCGGCAGATCATCAATGTGGCTGCTGGCACCGAGGGCACCGATGCGGTCAACGTTGATCAGCTCAATGAAGTGAAGACACAGGCGGGGAACGTGCGGTTTGTTGCGGTGGATGCAGCGACCGATGGCAGCGCCGATGCGGTCGCGATCGGTGACGACGCCACGGCCATCGGCAGCAGTGCATTTGCTGATGGTGAGGGCAGCTTCGCTGCTGGCCAGCAGGCCAATGCGCTCGGTGCCGGCGCGATCGCACAGGGCGCTCAGTCGCTGGCGATGGGCGATGCCGCGATCAGTCTCGGTTCGCTGAGCACGGCCACGGGGCACAACGCCATCGCCATCGGCCAAGGCGCTTCAGCGCTTGATGACTCGAATACTGCAGTCGGCGGAACCTATATGGGCCTGGTCAACAACCAGCCGGTCGTGCAGGCGACCAGTGCCAGCGGTCAGGGCGCATCGGCCTTCGGTGCGGGTTCGCAGGCTGCCGGTGGCTGGTCCACGGCGGTGGGGGCAACTGCTTCGGCGGGGGGCGGGCAGGCGACTGCAGTGGGCTTCAACGCCAAGGCCGATGCCGGCCTCGGTGTTGCAATCGGCGCATACAGCAATGCGGCAACCAGTTGGAGCACTGCCATCGGCTACGCGGCACTCGCCTCCGGCGAATCGGCCCAGGCGTTCGGCTGGAACGCACGTGCCTCCGGTGACAACGCGACAGCACTGGGCTACGCCGCCAGCGCGGGCGGGAACTACACCAACGCCATCGGCATGTACGCCGAGGCGGGGGGATTTGCCTCCAACGCGGTCGGCACTTTCGCCGAAGCCAACGGTGCATTTGCCACTGCGCTGGGTTACGGCGCCGAGGCGAACAGCTGGGGCGCCAATGTCCTGGGTGCCAGTGCCACCGCCAGTGCCGACTACGCGGTGGCGATCGGCAATGACGCGACGGCGTCAGCGGCCGGTTCGGTGGCGTTGGGCCAGGGCTCGGTGGCAAACCGCGCCAACAGTGTGTCGGTGGGCAGGGCGGGCCGCGAACGGCAGATCACCCACGTCGCTGACGGTAGTGACGCCACCGATGCGGTGAACAAGCGCCAGCTCGAAGCTGCCATCGCCGATGTGGGGGGCGAGCTGGGAGACCTGACTGCCAACGCCGTGCGCTATGACAGCACCGACAAGGACAGCCTGAGCCTGGAAGGCAGCGACGGGACCCGCCTGCACAATCTGAAGGCAGGTAGGGCAGGCACCGATGCAGTGAACGTGCAGCAGCTCGACAGCGTTGCGCAGGCATTGGGTGGCGGCGCCGGCATGGATGGCAACGGCATGCTGATTGGGCCCGCCTATTCGGTGCAGGGCGTCCGCTTCGGCAACGTGAGCGGTGCGATCGGCGCATTGGATTCGGCGCTGAGTGGGCTGGATTCCCGGGTCGGTGCGCTGGAAGGAGGCAGCGGCCCCGGCGGTGAGGGTAGTACGCGTCCCCCCGTCGGCACTGGCGGTGGCCTGGCAGTGGGCGAGGGCTCGCTGGCCAAGGACGCCAACGACACTGCGATCGGCAACGGTTCGCAGGTAGGCGCCGACAACAGTACTGCCGTGGGCAGCAACAGCCAGGTGGCTGCGAAGGCACAGAACGCTGTTGCTGTTGGCGCCGACAGCAGGGTCACTGGTGCCGGCGGCACCGCGTTGGGCCAGGGTGCCGTCGCATCGGCCTCGGGATCAGTGGCCATCGGCCAGGGGTCGATGGCCGACGAACCCAACGCGGTGTCGATGGGCAGCGCCGGCAACGAGCGTCGTGTCACCAACGTGGCAGCTGGCACCCGCGATACCGACGCGGCCAATGTCGGCCAGATGAAGGCAGGCAACGCAGACACGCTTGCCTCGGCCAGGAGCTACACCGATTCGAAGTTCAACGGCCTGGATGATCGCTTCACCGAGGTCACCCGCGAAATCGACCAGCGGCTTGGACAGCAGGACCGACGCATCGACCGGCAGGGCGCCATGGGTTCGGCGATGCTCAACATGGCCATCAACGCCGGCGGCAGCCGCAGCCCGCGTGGGCGCATTGCCGTCGGTGCCGGCTGGCAGAACGGCGAACAGGCCCTGTCCATCGGCTATGGCAAGCAGATCGGCGAGCGCGCCAGTTTCAGCCTTGGCGGCGCGTTCAGTGGTAGCGAACGTTCGGCGGGTGTCGGCTTCGGCATCGATCTGTAATCCCCATGCCGCCCACCCAACCGGTAGGCGGCTTTCATGCACTGCATTTGTTCCTGGAGAGAAACATGAAAAAGCAGCTTCCGTTGCATGCCGGCCTGTTGGCTGGTGCTGTGGCCCTGGGCCTGACTTCGATCTCGGCGCCGGCCGCCACGCCACTTCCTCTGCAGCCGGCCAGGATTGTCGGCCCGCTGAAGCCCCTGACATCGGTGGCGAATGATCGCTTCATCGTGAAGTCCAAGCCGGGCATGGCCGATGCACGCGACCGTCGTTTCGCCGATGGGGTGCTGGCAGCGGCGATGGCACGCAGCCTGCCGGCCCGCGCAGGCGCAGCGCCGACGCTGAAGGTCCAGCGCCGTACCGGCCTCGGCGCCGAAGTGGTCTCCGTTTCACGCCCGCTGTCTTCCGATGAAAGCGCACGCCTGCTTGAGCAGCTCCGCCTGGACCCGGCGGTGCAGTACGCTCAGATCGATCGCCGCATGTATCCGCTGCAGAGCCTGCCAGACGACCCTCGCCTGCCGTCCCACCAGTGGGACATGCTGAACACGATCGGTGGCATCCACGCACCGGGCGCCTGGGCTGAAAGCACCGGCGAGGGCGTGGTGGTATCGGTGCTGGATACCGGCATCCTGCAGCATCCGGACCTGGATGCGAATGTGATTGCTGGCTATGACATGGTATCGCTGGCGGGCGAACAGGGCGGCGTCGGATCCGGCGATGGCGACGGCCGTGATGCCGATCCGCATGACCCGGGCGACTGGAGTGATGGTTCCTACTGTGGTGTTGGCACCAGCAGCTGGCATGGCTCGCATGTGGCCGGTACGGTGGCCGCAGTGGCCAACAATGCGCTGGGCATCGCGGGTGCAGCCTATGGTGCCAAGGTGCAGCCGGTACGCGTGCTGGGCACCTGCGGTGGTACCAGCTCGGACGTGGCCGACGGCATTTACTGGGCCGCCGGTGGGCATATCGATGGCCTGCCGGACAACCCGACGCCAGCCGACGTGATCAATCTCAGCCTGGGCGGCTTCGGTGCCTGCAGCGAGGACCCTGAAGCGCAGGCGGCCATCGACTATGCACGCAGCCGTGGTACCACGGTGGTGGTCGCCGCTGGCAATTCGAACATCGATGCCGCCGGCTTCTCGCCTGCCAGCTGCAAGGGCGTGATCAACGTCGGCGCGACCAACTACGTGGGGGGCCGTGCGGGCTACAGCAACTATGGTGCGTCGGTCACCGTCGCTGCGCCGGGCGGCGAAATCGACAGCGGGCCGGCACCGGCCCGCGGCGCCATCTGGTCCACCATCGATGCCGGCACCCAGGCGCCGCTCGGCCAGCCGGTGCTGGGCGGTTACCAGGGTACTTCTATGGCTGCGCCGCACATCGCAGCCATCGTGGCATTGATGCAGTCCGCTGCAGTCGAGGCCGGCCGGGGGCCACTGACCCCCGACCAGGTGCGTGACATCCTGGTGGCGTCGGCGCGTCCGTTCCCGCAGCCCCCGGAAGACGGCAAGCCGATCGGCGCCGGCATTGCCGATGCCCATCGCGCGGTCCTGCTGGCTCAGGGCAAGCCGTTGCCGGCACTGCCGATTCCCGAGCTGCAGAACGGCATCCGTCTGGACGGCCAGAGCGGCGTGAACGGGCAGTCGCTGCTGTTCGCCATCAACGTGCCGGCGGGGGCGACCACGCTCAATCTACGCACGCTGGGTGGTTCCGGCGATGTCAGCCTGTATGCGGCACGGGGTGCAGCACCCGACGTTGGCAGTGCGCCGTACAGCTCGCGCCGTGCGGGCTCTACCGAGGTGATCGTGGTCAGTCGACCACAGGCAGGGACCTGGTATGTGCGCGTGGTGGGCGAAAGCACCTTCCGCAACGTGTCGGTGCTGGGCCTGGCGCGCTGATTCACGCCGCGCTTGAAAGACAAAGGGCGGCCCGATGGCCGCCCTTTGCCTGTTTCGGCAGGGTGCAGCGAATCAGCACTCGATGACGTTCACCGCCAGGCCACCGCGGCTGGTTTCCTTGTACTTGTCCTGCATGTCGCGGCCGGTATCGCGCATGGTCTTGATCACCTTGTCCAGCGACACCTTGTGCTTGCCGTCGCCACGCATCGCCATGCGCGAGGCATTGATCGCCTTCACCGCGCCCATCGCGTTGCGTTCGATGCACGGAATCTGCACCAGGCCACCGATCGGGTCGCAGGTCAGGCCCAGGTTGTGTTCCATGCCGATTTCTGCGGCGTTCTCGATCTGGCTGGGGTTGCCACCCAGTGCCGCGACCAGGCCGCCGGCCGCCATCGAGCAGGCCACGCCAACCTCGCCCTGGCAGCCCACTTCGGCGCCGGAAATCGAGGCGTTTTCCTTGTAGAGGATGCCGATCGCCGCCGAGGTCAGCAGGAAGTCGAACACGCGCTGTTCGTTCGCGCCAGGGCAGAAGCGGTCGAAGTAGTGCAGCACCGCCGGCAGCACACCGGCCGCACCGTTGGTCGGCGCGGTCACCACACGGCCACCGGCCGCGTTCTCCTCGTTCACGGCCAGCGCGTACAGATTGACCCAGTCCAGCGTGGTCAGCGGGTCGCGCATCGCCGCTTCCGGCTTCGACGACAGCTCGCGGTACAGCGCCGGTGCACGACGGCCCACCTTCAGGCCACCCGGCAGCACGCCTTCCTCGCGGATGCCGCGCGCCACGCACGACTGCATCGCACTCCAGATCTCGCGCAGCTGCGCGCGGATCTCGTCTTCGCTGCGCCAGCACTTCTCGTTCTCGAACATCAGCTGGGCAATGCTCAGGCCGCTGCGCGCGGTCTGCGCCAGCAGCTCATCGCCGCTCTTGAAGGGGTAGGGCAGCGGGGTCTCGTCGGGCACGATGCGATCATCGGCCGCGTCGTCCTGGTTGACCACGAAGCCGCCGCCCACCGAGTAGTAGTCGCGGGTGGCGATCACTTCGTCGTCGGCGTTGTAGGCAGTGAAGCGCATGCCGTTGGTGTGGTACGGCAGCTTCTGGCGCTTGTTCATGCCGAGGTCGCGCTTCTCGTCGAAGGCGATCTCGTGCTGGCCCATCAGCTGGATGCGCTTGCTGCTGCGGATGCGCTCCAGCGTGGCCGGAATGATGTCCGGGTCGATCAGGTTCGGCCGCTGGCCTTCCAGGCCCAGCAGGATCGCCTTGTCGGTACCGTGGCCGCGGCCGGTCAGTGCCAGCGAGCCATAGACATCGGCGCGGATGCGCGCGACCTCGTGCAGGCGACCCGGGTCGAGCAGCCAGCGATGGATGAATCGCTCGGCGGCCTTCATTGGCCCGACGGTGTGCGAGGAGCTCGGGCCAATGCCGATCTTGAAAACGTCGAACGTGCTGACAGCCATGGTTGCCGTACTGCGGGTACCGGAAGAGATCGCTATTCTAGCGGTTCACGCCGCACTTCCATGGCTGCGGCGCAGCATTTCCGCCACGGGAGCCCGGCCGGTGTTGACCCTTATCCAACGTGACGATTGCCACCTGTGCGACATGGCCCTGGCCGAGCTGGCCAGGGCACGGGCGCCGGAGTTCGAATCGGTGTTCCTGGATGACCAGCCGGCGCTGGAGCCACGCTACGGCGCGCGGGTGCCGGTGCTGCGCGACGAGCGCGGTGACCGTGAGCTGGACTGGCCGTTCGACGCCGCCACGGTTCAGGCGTGGCTGGCTGAAAGCTCATTGTAGAGCCGAGCCATGCTCGGCTGACGCGCGCAGCGCGACCTGGACGGCAGCCGAGCATGGCTCGGCTCTGCAGGATGCGGCCGGGGCCGTGCCCCGGCCCATCGCTCATTTCGCGTCGAACTTCACGATCGTGCTGATCGCGGTTTCGTCCGGGATGGTCTTGGTGTCGGCCCAGTCACCGCCGCCGACGCCGAAGTCCAGGCGCTTGACCGTGGCCTTGCCGGTCAGCACCGGCTGGGTGCCCGGCTTCCAGGTGAAGGTCAGCGTGACCGGCTTGCTGACGCCGCGCAGCTCCAGTGTGCCATCGGCGGCGAACTGGTCGTTGCCCACCGCGCGGAAGCCCTTGGCGGTGTAGCGTGCGGTGGCGAACTTGCCAACATTGAAGAAGTCGGCACCCTGCAGGGTCGAATCGCGGTCGCTATTGCCGCTCTTGGCACCGGCCAGCGGGATCACCACGTCCAGCGAGCCGGCGGCCGGGTTGGCCGGGTCGAAGCTGAGCTTGGTGGCGAAGCCCGGGAAGCTGCCGGTGAACACTTCGCCGTCGTACTTGGTGGCGAACACCAGGATCGAGCCGGCGCCGGGAGCCTGCGCGTAATCGGCAGCGAGTGCCGGAGCGGTGGCCAGCATGCCGGCCAGGGTGGCGGCCACGGCGGCCGGAGTGGTCAGTTTCAGGTTCATCGGTCAGTCCTTCTGAGGGGAGGCGAGCCAGCCGCGCGGCAACATGCGGGACAGCGTTGCATCGCGTTGGAACAGGTGGTGGTAGAAGGCAGCGCCGGCATGGGCCAGCACCACCGCGATCAACAGCCAGAAGCCGTATTCGTGGATGGCATGCGATACCGCGACAACCTGCGGGTCGGGACCGCTCAGCTTGGGCACGTCGACCAGGCCGAACCAGCGGAACGGGCGCAGGCCGCTGGCCGAGTCGTACAGCCAGCCCGACAGCGGGATGGCGAACATCAGCACGTACAGCAGCACGTGGGTGGCGCTGGCGATGCGCTCCTGCCAGCTGGGCACGCCAGGCACCGGCTTCGGTGCACCAGCGTACAGGCGCCAGCCCAGGCGGAACAGCACCAGCGCCAGCACGGTGATGCCGATCGACTTGTGCGCGGTGTAGACCCAGAAGTACTTCGGGGTCTTGGGCAGTTCACCCATGGTCAGGCCGACCACGCCCAGGGCGAGGATCAGCAGTGCGATCAACCAATGCAGGATCTGGCTGACACTCCCCCAGGCGGCGGGGGTGTTCTTGGCGGTCATGAGGGGTCCTCTAGGGGGCCGTCTTGGGGTCGGAGTGCGGAACGGGAGCGGGAGTTCCCGGGGCGTCGCTGCGGTCGAGGGTGGCTTCAGCCTCGATCCTCAGCTGTACTGCATCACCGATGACGCCCGGCCAGGCGGTGATGCCGAACGCGCGCCGGCTCAGCGTGGTGCTGGCGGAAAAACCGGCGGTGCGTCGGAACGGGGGAAGCGGGTAGCGCTTGATGGCGTTGAGGGTCACATCCAGCGTGACTTCCTGGCTGACCCCGCGCAGGGTCAGCGTGCCGGACACGTGCGCGCGCCTGGCATCGATCGGCTCGACCTTGGTGGAGACGAATCGCGCGGTCGGGAAACGCTCGCCGTCGAGCAGGCTGCGGGCCAACGTGGCCTGGTTCCACTTGGCATCACCAAGGTCCAGTCGCGACACCGGGATATCCACTTCCACGGTGGCGTCGCGCCAGTTGTCGGGATCGAACCGCACGCGCCCTTCGCTGCCCGATACCGTGCCCATGGCCTGCGAGTAGCCTGCGTGGTCGATCGAGAACAGCACCCGCGTGTGCACCGGATCGAGGCGATAGGTGTCAGCGGCCGCCCAGGCAGGGGCGGTGGCGAGCAGCATCGGCAGCAGGGCCAGGCAGGGACGCATCGATGGCGGGCTCCGGAAGGGGACGCTGCGATCATACGCACAGCCCCCTGCCAACGTTGCGTGCATGGGTGCAACAGTTCGTGGTGGTGCCGCCGCTGGAAACAGGCTGTTGCAGCCATGACCCCGGCCCTGTGTGACAATCGGCGCAGGACAGGGGGTTCAGGATGACGAGCGGCTGGCGCCTGTGGTGCCGTGGCATCGCAGGTATGGGACTGCTGCTGGTGGCGATGGCCACGGCGGCTGCGACCCTGCACATGGCAGAAACACCACGCCTGCGCCGCTTCGGTGCCGCCGAAGGCTTGCCGTCTCGCATGGTGGTGGCGCTGGCCGAGGATCGCCAGGGCCACGTATGGGCCGCCACCGATGGTGGACTCGCCCGCTATGACGGCAACAGCCTGCGGGTCTGGGAGCACGACCCGGAACAGCCGGGCTCGTTGCCAGGCAACGAGATCGAGACCCTGCTGATCGACCCGCTGGACCGGGTCTGGGTGGGCATCAATGGCAAGGGCGTGGCACGCCTGGATGCCGACCGCGAACGCTTCCAGACCTTCGATACGGTCAATTCCACCTGCCAGGGGCAGTTCTGGGCACTGGCCTATGTCGAAGACGCCTTGTGGATCGGGACCAACAACCATGGCGTCTGCCGTTTCGGCGAAGACGGCAGCGTGCGCCTCTACACCCATGATCCGGCGCACCCGGGTGGCCTGCCCAGCAACAGCATCTTCACCAGCCTGGTCGACGCGCGGGGCCGCCTGTGGGTCGGCACTGAAGCCGGTGTGGCGCGTTGGAACGGCAGCGGCTTCGAGCCGGTGGCCGCGCGGGAACTGGGCAGGCTGAGCGTGCTCCGGTTGAGCCGTGATGCAGACGGTTCGATCTGGGTAGGCAGCCAGAACGATGGCCTCTACCGCATCGATGGGCAGGACCGGGTCAGTCGCCCGCGATGGGCCGACAGTGCCCAGCTGCGGTCGGCCCTGGTCCTGGCCGATCGCCAGGGGGGCTACTGGGCGGGTACCTCCGATGGCCTGTTGCGAGGGGATGCGGCGGCGTTGCGCCGCCTGGAGGGGGACCGCGGCAGCGGCTTCCTGACCGCGCACAGCGGTGTGCTTGACCTGCTGCAGGACCACGAGGGCGGACTGTGGGTGGCGTTGCTGACCCAGGGCCTGGCCTATCTGCCACCGGACTGGCGGCGCTTCTCGATCTGGAACCAGCTCGACGGCAAGCCCCTGGACAGCCAGTACCTGTTGAGCGCGGCCAGCGACGGGAAGAACTACTACGTCGGCTCGGCGCGAGGGGTGTACCAGCTCGATGCGCAGGGCACCCTGCGTCTGCTGGCCAGCGACCGGCAGCTCGGCAACGGCGTGGTGTGGTCGGTGCTGCCGCGCCCGGATGGTCGCCTGTGGCTGGGACGCGGCGGCCGCATCACCGTCTACGATCCGGCCACCGGCGCATTGCGTGACCTGCGGATCGATGGCAGTGCCGACATGCGCCAGCGCATCGACCTGATGCGGCAGGCCCCTGATGGCACGGTGTGGGTGTCGGTGATGGGCCTGGACCTGCAGCAGCGCGATGCAGAGGGCCGGCTGCTGCACAGTCATCCGCTGGAACATTTCCGCGGAACGGCCGATGCGCCGATCGAGCAGATCCGCTTCGACGCCCATGGCCGGCCCTGGGTGATGGGCGACATGGGCATCTGGCGTGAGCAGGCCGGACGCTTCGAGGCAGTGCCCGGCGTGTCGCGCGGCCCGATCTACGATCTGGTATGGATCGATCCGCAGCAGTTGTGGCTGGCGCGCCAGGGCGCCTTCGAGCGCTACCAGTGGGATGGCATGAGCCTGCGCCTGATCCAGCGCATCGACGGCAGTGCGGGCGTGCCGCCGGTGACCATGGGGGGGCTGGCGCTGGCCGACAATGGCCAGCTCTGGGCCACGACGCCGCGCGGCCTGCTGCGGTGGGACCCGAAGACGCGGCGCCTGCAACAGTTCAACGAACGCGATGGCCTGTCCGATGCCGAGTTCACCGGTCGGCCACCTGCGGTGAATGCCGATGGCCGCGTGTTGGCGGTTACCCAGACCGGCCTGGTCGCCTTTGATGTGAATGCCGACGACACCGTGCTGCCGCCTTCATCGCTGGTGATCGCCGAAGTGCGTGTGCGGCGCGACGACGCACGCGGCTGGCAACCGCTGCCGCTCACCGGCACCCTGCTGCTGGGACCGGACGACCGCGATCTGCAGATCGATGCGCGGCTGCTGTCCTATGCCAGCCCGCAGGGCAACCGGTACCGCTTCCGCGTGCAGGGTTACGACCAGGATTGGGTGGAGCAGGGGGGCGATGGCCAGCGCACCCTGTCGCGGCTGCCGACCGGCCGCTATGTCATCGAGGTGCAGGCCGCGACTGCCCGGGGCACGTGGACGCCTTCGCAGCAGTTGCAGGTGAAGGTGCTGCCGCCGTGGTGGCGCAGCGGCATGGCGATATTCGGCTACATCCTGCTGGGGTCGTTGCTGCTGGTGGTTCTGGTCTGGTCGATCCGCGCGCGGTTGCGCCGCCGCCAGCAATGGCAGCTGACGGTGCACAAGCAGCAGCTGGCCGAGCAGGCCTCGCAGGCCAAGAGCCGTTTCCTGGCCACGCTGGGCCACGAAGTCCGCACGCCGATGACCGGCGTGCTGGGCATGAGCGAACTGCTGCTGGCGACCCCGCTGGATCCGGTGCAGCGCGGCTACGCCGGGTCCATCCAGCAGGCCGGCAGCCATCTGCTGCGGCTGGTCAACGATGCCCTGGATCTGGCCCGGATCGAAGCCGGGCGGCTGGAGCTTGACCTGCGCCCGTTCGATCTGGGGGAGCTGCTGGACCAGGTGCAGGGCCTGATGCAGCCGATGGCGCAGCAACGCCAGCTGGTGTTCCAGCGCGGCGAAGACCCGCCCGGGCCGATCAGTGTCAGTGGCGACGAGATGCGCGTGCGCCAGATCCTGCTGAACCTGCTCGGCAACGCGATCAAGTTCACCGAGCGCGGCCACGTCGGCCTGGCCGTACGCCTGGAAGAAAAGGGCGGCCTGTGTTTCGAAGTCCATGACAGCGGCCCGGGCATCAACGCCGAGCAGCAGCAGCGCCTGTTCCATCGTTTCGAACAGGCCGACGGCCCGCGTACCGCGTCGCGCTACGGCGGCAGTGGCCTGGGGTTGGCGATCTGCCAGGAACTGGCGGTGGCGATGGGGGGGCGCATCGAAGTGGACAGCCAGCCTGGCAAGGGCGCGCGGTTCCGCGTGCGCCTGCCCCTGCCCTGGACGCGCCAGGCCGCCAACAGTGCAGGCGACGTGGCGGCCCTGCCGGAACTGCCGCCGCTGCGCATCCTGCTGGTCGAGGACGATGCCACGGTGGCCGAGGTCATCGCCGGCCTGCTGCGCGTGCGCGGGCATGAGGTGGTCCACGTGCTGCATGGCCTGGGCGCGCTGTCGGAGATCGCCACCGATGGTTTCGACGTCGGCCTGCTCGATCTCGATCTGCCCGCGCTGGATGGTACGGCCATCGCCCGCCAGCTGCGCACCATGGGCTATGAACTGCCGCTGGTGGCGGTGACCGCCCGTTCCGATGCCTATGCCGAAACCCAGGTGCTGGCCGCAGGCTTCGATGGCTTCCTGCGCAAGCCGGTGACCGGCGACCTGCTGGTAACGGCCATCGCCCAGGCGCGCGCGAAACGACAGGCGACTGCGTGACGACGCCGACGCCGGGCGTGAACGGCGCGACTTTCGGTTTACCATGCCGACGCCCGCAGCGCGGGAATCATCAGGACCAGCGTGAGGAGGCAATCGGTGGTGTATCTGCGGGCGGCGATGCTGCTGCTGGTCCTCCTGTGCTGCGCGTTGCCCGCTGCGGCACAGCCGGTGCCTCCGAGCCCGCGGCAGGTGACGGTGTTCGATGGCCTGCCGTCCAATACCGTCAACCGCATGGCCGAGGACCGTTACGGCTACCTGTGGATCGCCACCAACGATGGCCTGGCCCGCTATGACGGCCGCACCTACCGCGTGTGGCGTTCCGAGGATGGACTGCGTGACAACCGCATCTGGACGGTGCTGGTCGATGCCCGCAACCAGTTGTGGATAGGCACCGAGAACGCCGGCCTGGTGCGCATGTCGGCCGACCGCCGCCAGCTGCACTTCTACGACCGCAGCAGCCAGCCGTTGATGGGTACCAACACGGTCTGGAGCCTGGCCAGCACGCCTGATGGCTCGATCTGGTTCGGTACCCACGAAGGCGGCCTGTACCGCCTGGACAGCCAGGATCGCCTGCAGCGCTTCCTGCCCGAGCCGAACAATCCGCGCAGCCTGCCTTCGTCGTCGGTGCCCTACCTGGCCACGCTGGCCGATGGCAGCCTGTGGATCGGCACCAAGCATGGCGTGGCGCGCTGGACCGGGACCGACTTCGAGCGTGTCGGTACGGACATCATCCCCAGCCTGCTGATCAACGGGCTGACCGCCGAGCCGGATGGCAGCCTGTGGATCAGCACGATGGCCGGCGCCACCGTGCGCCGCCCGGATGGCCGCTTCGAAGCCCCCCCGTGGAAGCTGCCGCCGGGCGAGCAGGTGCTGGGCATGATGCTGCGCGACGAGCAGGGCGGGCACTGGCTGGATACACGCACCGGGCTGGGGCGTGCGGTCGATGGCCAGTACCAGACCGTGCCGCTGTACAGCGCGATCGCGCGCGGTCCGGTACGGCCGAACTGGACCGGTGCCTACGAGGACCGCGAAGGTGGCATCTGGTTGGCCAGCACCAATGCCGGGCTGTGGCACCTGCTGCCACGCTGGTGGCAGTTCTCGGTGCTGTCGCGCCTGGAGGACGACCCCAGCTCGCTGCGCAATGCACTCGTGCTGGGTACCAGCCCCTCCAGCAACGGCGGCGTCTGGACGGTGGGCAGCCATGGCGCGCTGGACCGCTTCGATCCGAAGACCGGCAGGATCGAGCAGCATCGCACCTGGGTCAACGGCATGCACTGGTTGACCTCGGTGCGTGAGGACCGGCGTGGGCAGGTCTGGATTGGATCGACCGATGCGCTGGTGCGCTACGACCCGCAACGGCGCGAACTGCGTCGTTGGGGCCGTGATGCCGGTGCAGATGCGGCGATGGAAGGGGTGGTCGAAGCAATGATGACCTGCGACGGCGACAGCCTCTGGTTGATGCTGCCCGCAGGCCTGCAGCAGCGCGACCTCGACGGCCACGTGCGGCGCCAGCTGGACAATGGCCAGCGCGGCCTGCAGCAGGGCCAGCTCAACCTTGATGTGGAATGCGGGCCGCAGGACCACATCTGGCTGGCCAGCAGCCGTGGCCTGCTGCAGTGGCTGCCGGAAAGCGAGCGCTTCCAGCCGGTGCCGGGCGCGCCGGCAACGGCGATCCATGCGTTGCATGTGGGCCGTGACGGTCAGGTCTGGTTGTCCGAGGATGGTCGACTGTCCCGTTACCGCTGGAGCCAGGGGCGGCTGGAACGGCAGGCGGTGGTCGGTGCCGAACAGGGCTATCCGGCGATCTCCGCCTCCGGCCTGGTGGTGGATGCGCAGGGCGTGGCCTGGGCGACCAGCGCACGCGGCCTGGTACGCGTCAGTGCCGATGGGCAGAGCGTGCGCCTGTACGGCGTGCACGACGGCCTGCCCAGCCAGGAATTCCGCGAACACACCTTGATCGCAGCGGCCGATGGCCACCTGGTGGCCGGAACGGCAGCGGGCGCGGTGGTGTTCGACCCGGAGCAGGTACGGCCTTCGGTCCGTCGCGCCCCGCTGGTGATCGAGCGGGTGGAAGTGCGCCGCAACGAGCAGGTGCTGGACATGACCCACGATGCGCCGTTGCAGATCGCCGATGGCGACCGCGACCTGCGCATCGTCGCGCGATTGCTGTCCTTCGCCGACTCGGCGTCCAATACTTACCGCTACCGCCTGGCCGGCTACGACCCCGATTGGGTCGAAGTCGGCCCGGCCGGCGAGCGCCTGTTCTCGCGCCTGGCGCCGGGCAGCTACCGGCTGGAAGTACAGGCCCGGTCGGCCGACCATGTGTGGTCGCGGGTGCAGAGCCTGGAATTCCGCGTGCAGCCGCCGTGGTGGCGCAGCCTGTCCGGCCTGCTGGTGCTGGCGTCGGTCGGGTTGCTGCTGACCAGCTGGTTTGCCTGGTTGTACCGACGCCGCCTGCAGCGGCGCCACGCCTACCAGCTGGCGCTGCACAAGCAGGAGCTGGCCGAGCAGGCGTCGGCGGCCAAGACCCGCTTCCTGGCCAACCTTGGCCATGAGATCCGCACGCCGATGACCGGCGTGCTGGGCATGAGCGAGCTGCTGCTGGCCTCGCCACTGGACCCGCAGCAGCGTGGCTACACGCAGTCGATCCGGCATGCTGGCGAGCACCTGCTGCACCTGGTCAACGATGCGCTGGACCTGGCGCGGATCGAGTCCGGGCGCCTGGAACTGCAGTCGCAGTCGTTTGCGTTGAATGGCCTGTTGCAGGATCTGGCGGCGCTGATGGGCCCGCTGGCTGCACAGAAGGGCCTGCGCTTCGTCCTCGACAACCAGCTGCCGCCGGGCCTGCAGGCGACCGGTGATGCCATGCGCGTGCGGCAGATCCTGCTCAACCTGCTGTCGAACGCAGTGAAATTCACCAGCCGCGGCACCATCACCCTGCACGCACGTTGCGATGGCGAGCTGCGCGCGCTGCACTTCGAGGTGCGCGATACCGGCCCGGGCATCAGCCAGGAACAGCAGCAGCGCCTGTTCCGTCGCTTCGAGCAGGCCGACGGTGCACGTACCGCGGCGCAGTACGGTGGCAGTGGCCTCGGCCTGGCGATCTGCCGCGAGCTGGCGCATGCGATGCAGGGGCGGATCCAGGTGGAGAGCCAGCTGGGCCGGGGCACCTGTTTCGGCGTGACCTTGCCGTTGCCGCTGGTGGTGAACAGCGATGCCGAGGCATCGGCCGAGGGACAACGCGACGAAGCGGCGAACATGCCGCCGCTGCGGGTGCTGCTGGTCGAGGATGATGCCACCGTGGCCGACGTGGTGCGTGGCCTGTTGAGCGCACGCGGCCACGAGGTGGTGCATGCCGGCCATGCGCTGGCGGCGCTGCGCGAGATCAGTGCCGGCGATTTCGATGTCGGCCTGCTGGATCTGGACCTGCCGGGCCTGAGTGGTTTCGAACTGGCCCAGCACCTGCGCAACCAGGGCTACATGCTGCCGCTGCTGGCGGTGACCGCGAGGACCGATCCGGACCTGCAGCAGCAGGTGGAAGCGGCCGGCATCGGCGGCTTCCTGCGCAAGCCGGTGACTGGTGAGCTCTTGGTGGAAGCGATCGCCAGGGTCACGGGTAGGTAGGTTCTGCAGGGCCTGCGGACCCACCCCGCCTTCGACAGAATTCTGCGTGCTGTCGAAATGGCGTGGGGTCAGATCCGTTTTCCTACGGGAAACGGATCTGACCCCAGATCGATTTCGATATCTGACAGATGTGTCGACCAAGGTCGACACCTATCAAGAGCCGCCGGAGTCTGTCAGAGGTGGGGCGGTGTCGCAGTGCGGGGTGTCAGCCGCATGGATGCGGCTGCCAAGCTTACAAGCACGTACTTGCGGCGTCCCCGCACTGCGACACTGCCCCGCCAACCCACGGAATGCCGCTTTGGTTGTTGCTGTTGCCGGCCAGCGGCCGGCACTACCGCAGGTGCAGGGCCGCAGGCCCTGCCGAACCACCCTCACTCCGCGACGTGCTCGACCTGCCGCGGTTCGGGCTTGGTGTCAGGCAGCTGCCAGAAGATCATCGTCGAGGTCAGGGTGATCGCGCCCACGCACAGGAATGTGGCATGCAGCGCGGCGGTCGCGCTGTTACTGTCCAGGTGATTGCCGAATGCGGCCAGCAGGCTGCCGGCCGCCGCGGCGCCGAAACCGGCGGCCAGCATCATCACCATCGACAGCAGGCTGTTGCCGGAACTGGCGAATTCGCGGTCAAGGTCGCGCAGCGTCACGGTGTTCATCACGGTGAACTGCAGTGAATTGACCGCGCCGAAGAATGCAAGCTGCACCAGGCGCCAGGCCAGGTGCTGGCCAGGTGTCATCAGGATGAAGCTGGCCATTGCCAGCCCCACCAGCACGGTGTTGGTCATCAGCACGCGGCGGTAGCCGTAACGTTCGACCAGCTTTACTGCCAGTTTCTTTGAGACCATGCCGGCGGCCGCCACCGGTACCATCATCAGGCCGGCGTTCATCGGGCCCAGACCGAGGCCGACCTGCAGCAGCAGCGGGATCAGCATCGGCATGGCGCTGCTGCCGATGCGCGAGAACAGGTTGCCGAGGATTCCGATGCGGTAGCTGGGTACGCGAAACAGGGCCAGCGAGAACAAGGGCGCGGTGGAATTGGCGGCATGCAGCCAGTAGCCCACCAGCGCAGCCAGGCCCGCGACCGTCATCAGCATCACCAGCGCGTGCGGGGTGCCGAGTCCGGAGATGCCGTCCAATGCCAGCGACAGCACCACCATCGCAAAGGCCAGCATGATGTAGCCGCGCAGGTCGAAACGGGTGCGATGGCTGGCGTAGTGGTCGGGCATGATCTTCATCGCGGCGATGAAACCGATCACGCCGATCGGCAGGTTGATCAGGAACACCCAGTGCCATGAGGCGATCTCGACCAGCCAGCCGCCCAGCGTCGGGCCGATCAGCGGGCCGACCAGCGCGGGGATGGCGATGAAGCTCATCGCGCGCAGGAAATCCTCGCGCGGCACCGAGCGCATCACCGCCAGCCGGCCGACCGGCAGCAGCATCGCACCGCCGATGCCCTGCAGCACGCGCGCGCCGACCAGCTGGTGCAGGTGCTGGGCCAACGCGCAGGCCAGCGAGCCGAGGGTGAACAGGATGATCGCCACCAGGAAGGTGCGCCGGGTGCCATAGCGGTCGGCGATCCAGCCCGAGGCGGGAATGAACGTGGCGACCGCCAGCGCATAGCTGAACACCACCGACTGCATCTGCAGCGGGCTCTCGCCCAGGCTGGCCGCCATTGCCGGCAACGCCGTGTTGACGATGGTCGAGTCCAGCATCTGCATGAAGATCGCCAGGGACACCAGCCACAGCAGGGGACGCTGGCGGTTGTAGGTCGATGGCGATGTGGGCATGGGGTGTGGCCGGTGCAGCGTGGGGGCCGCCATGATCGCGCACTGCGGGTCACGGCGCGATCAACATCGCGCCGTGATGGCATGCGGAATGCTCAGCGTTGGCTGTGCGCGTGCACCGCGTCGACCAGGACCTGCACGTGCGCCGGGTCCATGTCCGGCGACATGCCGTGGCCGAGGTTGAACACATGGCCTTCGCGCGAGCCGCCGTTGCCGGCGGCATAGGTGTCGAGCACGCGCGCTGCGGCCGTGGCGATCGCATCCGGCGAGGCGTACAGCGTGGTCGGGTCGAGGTTGCCCTGCAGGGCGACGCGACCACCGGTGCGGCGCATTGCTTCGTCCAGGTCCAGCGTCCAGTCCAGGCCAAGTGCATCGGCGCCGGTCTGCGACAGTGCTTCCAGGTGCAGGCCGGTGCCCTTGCCGAACAGGATCAGCGGCGTGCGCTCGCTGCCTTCGCCGCGATCCAGGCCCTGTGCAATCCGCTGCAGGTAACGCAGCGAGAACTCGCGGTACATCGCCGGGGACAGCACGCCACCCCAGGTGTCGAACACCTGCAGCGCCTGCGCACCGGCCGCGCGTTGCGCACCGAGGTAGGCGATCACCGCTTCGGTGGTGACCTCCAGCAGGCGGTGCAGCGCCTGCGGATGGTTCAGCGCCATCGCCTTGATGCGTGCAAAGTCCTTGCTGCCGCCGCCTTCCACCATGTAGCAGGCCAGCGTCCACGGGCTGCCGGAGAAGCCGATCAGCGGCACCTGGCCGTCCAGCTCGCGGCGGATCAGGCGTACCGCATCCATCACGTAGCCCAGGTCCTGCTCCATGTCCGGCACCGCCAGCTTGGCGATGGCCGCTTCATCACGTACCGGGTGGCGGAACTTCGGGCCTTCGCCTTCGACGAAGTACAGCTCCAGGCCCATCGCATCGGGAATGGTGAGGATGTCCGAGAACAGGATGGCTGCGTCCAGCGGGAACCGGCGCAGCGGCTGCAGGGTGACTTCGCAGGCGATCTCCGGGGTCTTGGCCATGGCCAGGAAGCTACCGGCCTTGGTCCGGGTCGCGCGGTACTCCGGCAGGTAGCGGCCGGCCTGGCGCATCAGCCAGACGGGGGTGCAGTCCACCGGTTCGCGGCGCAGGGCGCGCAGCAGGCGATCGTTGCGGAGAGGGCTGGTCACGATGGGCATTCCTTGGACGGGAGGAGCAGCGGCGTCAGTCGCCGTGCGAAAGGATCTGGAAGCCGCGATGCAGTTCGGCATCGCGGGCCTTCTCGAAGGCGTGGCGGGCGTCGTCGGCCTGCAGGAACAGCTCGCGCCGCAGCTGCGAGCGGCTGCCGACGCGGCCGCTCTCGCGCAGCAGCTCCCAACCGCCGAACAGGTCCGGCTGCAGGCTCAGGCGCAGGAAACGCGGTGCCTGCGCACCGGCGTCGGGATGTTGCAGGTAGACGTGCATGGCGCCGATTGTATCGTCCCGGGGCAGCACGGACCTGTAGAGCCGAGCCCACGCTCGGCTGCGCTTCATGCCGCAGCACAATCCGTCAGCGCCGGGCCATGCCCGGCGAACGCGGAAAGGTCAGCCCGCGCCCAGCACCTTCAGCACCGCCGCCTCATCCACGTCCGGCACCACTTCGGCGCGGCCCATCCCGCGCCACAGCACCAGGCGCAGGCGGCCGGCCACATTCTTCTTGTCCAGGCGCATGCGGCCGAGCAGGGCCTGCGGGTCCAGCCCGGCCGGGATCGCCACCGGCAGGCCGAGGCGTTCCAACAGTGCCTGCAGGCGAGCGCGGTCGGCGTCGTCGGCCAGGCCCAGGTCGGTGGACAGCTTTGCCGCCAGCACCATACCGACCGCCACGGCTTCGCCATGGTTCAGCGCATCGCGGCCAGGAGCCGAGTAGCCCTGCTCGGTCTCGATGGCATGGCCGAAGGTGTGGCCGAGATTGAGCAGGGCACGCTCGCCCTTCTCGAACGGATCGCGCTCGACGATGGCGGCCTTGTGCCGGCAGCTGCGCGCGATGGCTTCGGCCAGCGTGGCATCCTCGCCGGCCAGCAGCGCATCGGCATGCTGCTGCAGCCATTCGAAGAACACCGCATCGCCCAGCGCGCCGTACTTCACCACTTCGGCCAGGCCCGCGCGCAGTTCGCGCGGCGGCAGGGTAGCCAGCACGCGGGTATCAGCGATCACCGCACGCGGTGGATGGAACGCGCCGACCAGGTTCTTGCCGGCAGGGATGTCGACCGCGGTCTTGCCGCCCACCGACGAATCGACCATCGCCAACAGGGTGGTCGGCAGCTGCACGCAGTCCACGCCGCGCATCCAGCAGGCGGCGGCAAAGCCGGCAAGGTCACCGACCACGCCGCCGCCGAGGGCGAACACGCAGGCGTCGCGGGTGGCGCCGAGCGCGGCCAGCGCTTCGATGGCACGGCCGAATTCGGCCAGCGTCTTCGAGGCTTCGCCGGCGGCCAGCACGTGCTCGCCGACGATCAGGTCGGGGCGTGCGGTCAACAACGTCTGCTTGACCGACGCCAGATAGCGCGGAGCCACTTCGCTATCGCTGAGCAGCAGCACATGGCGGCCGCGCACGTGTGAAACCAATGCAGCGCCATCGGCCAGGGCACCGGCGCCGATGGTGATGGAGTAGGGGCGATCGCCGCCAACGGCGACCTGCAGCAGGGCGGGGGAAGTCATGCGGTCATGTCCTGGCGCTGCCATTGCGTGGCCAGCTTGACTACCAGTTGGGCAGTCGCGTCGGCAGCGGTATACGGGTCGGTATCGAGGGTGAGGTCGGCCAGTTCTCGGTACAGCGGGTCGCGCTGTGCGGCCAGATCATGCAGTACCTGCTCGCGGTCCGGACGCTGCAGCAGCGGCCTGCCCTTGTCGCGGGCCAAGCGTTCCAGCTGCGCGGCCACGCCGACCCGCAGGTAGACCACGAAGCCGCGCCGGGCAATCAATGCGCGGTTGCCGGGGTCCAGCACCGCGCCGCCGCCGGTGGAGACCAATTGGCCGCGGCCTTCCAGCACGCGGGCCAGGGCCTGCCGCTCATGGCTGCGGAAGCCGGCTTCGCCGGTGTGCTCGAAAATGGTCGGGATGCTGGCGCCGGCGGCATCGACGATGGCCTGGTCGACGTCCACGAAGTCCAGCGTGAAGCGCTCGGCCAGGCGGCGGCCGATGCAGGTTTTGCCGGCGCCCATCGGGCCGATCAGGATCAGGTTCGGAGCAGGATTCATGCCCTGTGATCCTAACACCTCCGTGCCCTGGCCTTTACGTCCTTCACGTCAGGGTAGCTGTTCCTGCGGGGTTTCCCGCGCCAGCCGGAGTACAGGCCATGACGGTCGCCAAGGTCATCGAAATCACCGCCTCCTCGCCGAAAAGCGTGGAGGACGCCGTGCGCAGCGGGCTGAAGAAGGTCTCCGAGACGGTCAAGGGCATCCAGGGCGCCTGGGTGAACGAGACCAAGGTGGTCACCAATGGCAGCGGCGAGATCACCGAGTGGCGGGTCAACCTGCGGGTGACCTTCCTGGTGGAGTAGCCGCGCTCAGCGCACGGCCTGCACCTGCCGCTGGCCGTCCAGGACCACGACGTGGTCGGCGAGCGTGGGAAGCGTGCGCAGTGCCTGCCGGCTGACCCGCTCGTAGTACTGCACGAAACGCTCCAGCTGCGGCCGGCTCATGCCGTGCCGGCCCGGCTGCGCGGCCTGCAGGTTCTGCTCCTGCTGCCAGCGCCAGCGCGGTACCACCGCGAAATCCGGCGGCTGCAAGAACCACAGGCGGTCGCAGCGCTGCCACAGCGCGGGGTAGTCGCGGGCCAGCGCCTGGTTGCACCAGTCGCGCCAGCGGCCGTCGCTGTCGGCTTCGCGTTCCAGTGCGTTCATCGGGGTATCCAGCGCGGCGTCATCCTGCGCGGGCGTGCCCAGGAACCAGCCTTCGAATACCAGCAGGTCCAGCGGTTGCTGCAGCTGCGGCCATTGCGCTTCGGGCAGGCGCTCGTCGGCCAGCTTGTCGAAGCGCGGCATTGCGAAGGGCTGGCGTGCGGCCACGGCGTTCAATACCGCATGGGCCAGCGGCAGGTCATGGGTGCCCGGCGGGCCTCGGGTGATCAGCAGTGGATGCACCTGGCGGGCAAGCCGTTGGCGCTGCACCCGGGTCAGGTAGACGTCGTCGATCGACAGCGTGGCTGCGTTCAGGCCGCGTGCCTGGGCGCGGGCCACGACCTGCGCGGCCAGCGTCGATTTGCCGCTCCCCTGCAGGCCGCTGATCGCCAATACTGGAACCGCTGCGCTGCTGCCCAGCGCATCATCCAGCGCCTGTTCGGCCAATGTTTCGGGGAATCCTTTCACCTGGGGCATATACGCAGCAGCGGCCATGCAGCCACAATAGCCCAATCCGTGTGAGAAGAACGCAACCATGAGCGACCTGTACGCCGAAGCCCTGTCCACGTTTGCCAGCCTGTTCGAAGAGGCCAGGCAGAGCCGCGAGGTCGAGCCGAACGCCATGACCGTGGCGACCTCCGATACGCACGGCCGTCCCTCGGCGCGCACCGTGCTGCTGAAGGCGTTCGATGAGCGTGGCTTCGTGTTCTACACCCACCTGGACAGCCACAAGGGCCGGGAGCTGCAGGCCAATCCGCAGGCTGCACTGCTGTTCCTGTGGCGCAGCCTGCGCGAGGCCGGTATCCAGGTGCGCATCGAGGGTCGCGTCGAGCAGGTCGCCGATGCCGAAGCCGATGCCTATTTCGCCAGCCGTCCGCGCATGAGCCAGATCGGCGCGTGGGCCTCGCAGCAGTCGAAGACGCTGGCGACGCGTGAGGAGTTCGATGCCCGCGTGGCGGAGGTCGAGGCACGTTTCGACGGCAAGGACGTGCCGCGTCCGGACGGCTGGAGTGGTCTGCGGGTAGTGCCTGACCGTATCGAATTCTGGTACGGCGCGCAGTTCCGCCTGCACGAGCGCTGGTGCTATGAAGCCGGTGCCGAAGGGCGCTGGAGCAAGCGCCTGCTGTATCCGTAAGGCTGGCCGGTGCAACGCCTGCCGCTGTACCGCGTGGTGGTGCTCGTGCCGTCGGCAGCACTGGACGCAGTGAAGCAGGGCATCCTTGCGGTGGATGCCCTGGCAGGGGGTGACTACGAGCACGGCATGTGGTGGTCGGCGCCGGGGTTCGAGCAGTTCCGCCCGCGGGTGGGTGCGTCGCCCGCGCAGGGTGAGGCGGGCCACACCGAAGTGGTCGACAGCGTGCGCCTGGAGTTCTGCCTGCCGCGTGATCCGCAGCGGTTGCAGCGCATCTTCGAGCAGGGCATCGTGCCGCATCATCCGTGGCGGGTGCCGGTGGTGCAGGTGGAGGAAGTCGAGCTGCTGCTGACCGGCGGGCTGCCGTTGTAGAGCCGAGCCCATGCTCGGCTGCTGCTCCGACGCATGAGGCAGTCGAGCAGGGCTCGACTCCACAAGAGCAGGCTGTCGCAAATGGACCGGCTTGCTTCATCTGCGAGCAGGCTCATAACCGGCACACTCCGACGGATGATCTCGACTTCCGGAGTTGCCATGCCCTCCTGGCGTTGCCTGTTTGCGGTGCCGCCGCCGCGTCACGGCGTGGAAGCGTTCCTGCTGTTGCTCGCCCGCATCGTCGCCGGTGTGATGTTCTGCGTGTCCGGCTGGAACAAGGTTTTCAGCGATGCGGGCCGCGAGCGCATGGTGCATACGCTGGTGGGTGCGGGGATTCCGTTTCCGGTGTTCAGCGCGCCGGTGCTCGGTGTGATCGAATGGATTGCGGGTGGACTGCTGGTGCTAGGCCTTTTGAGCCGCCCCTCGGCCCTGCTGCTGGCGGCGATCTGCGCGGTGGCGGCGCTGACCGATGGTATCGCGCGCATTCCTGCGGGACTGAGCGTGCCGGATTGGTTGAGCTGGTTCTTCTACCTGAGCGAAGTGCCGCTGGGCGTACTGCTGCTATGGATTGCCGCAGTGGGGAGTGGACGGTTCGCGATCGAAGCTCGTTGGGTGCCTTGAACATTGAGTGAAGCGGAGGCAATTGAATGCGGATGAATGATCTGATCCAGCGCGTGATTCGCGCGTACCCGGATCGTCGGAATCCTGATTGCGCTTCGGCGGCCGACGTCATGCGTCGCTTGGGCGTTGATCCTCACTGCGATATGTGGATGTTCTACATGGCAGTCAATGGCGCGCTGCCTGCTGTGAGCGGCAAGCATGACTTGCTGCGAATGGTTGGTCCTGGAATTCCGAAAATTCCAGACCAGGCTGAGTACATTCGGGATCGTTACGAGCTCCCTGCGGATTTTCTTCCGCTGTCATCTGACGAAGGTGAGGGGATGTATTTGTACGATGTGCGAACGCAGGAGGTACATGATTACTACCTGGCTCGGCACGATCAGTTTCTTTCAGGTGAGACCCCTGCCCGTTGGAAGAACTTCGTAGATTTCATTGCTTGGTACATCAACAATGATGATCGGGCTGCTTAGCTGAAGCAGTCGAGCAAGCTCGGCTCTACAGCCCCTCCGCGCGCAGCCAGCGCCACAGCGTGGTGCGTGAGACGCCCAGCGCCTGTGCCATGCCTTCGCGGTCATTGCGGTGTTCCTGCAGCAGTGCCTCCAGCTGCGCACGCGGCGGTCGCTTGCCGTTGCTTTCCACTGGCAGTGCCGCGACGCCTTCGTTAACCAGCTCAGGCGCCAGCTGCAGCAGTCGCGCGGCATCAATCAGCCCTTCACCGGGTTGCCAGTGGATGCGTAGTCGATCCACCAGATTGCGCAGTTCGCGCACGTTTCCGGGCCACTGGGCTGCGCTCAGCACCGCCAGTGCATCCTCATCAAATGGCGCGTCGATGCCACGCAGCTGGCGGAAGAAGTGCTGTGCCAGCAGCGGGATGTCACTGCGCCGCGCACGCAGCGGGGGCAGGGCGATGCGTAGTGCGGCCAGCCGGTAATACAGGTCGCGACGGAAGCCGCCGGTCGCCGCGTGCTGTTCCAGCGACTTCAGGGTGGCGGCCACCACGCGCAGGTCCACTGCGGTCGGTTCGGTAGCGCCGACACGCAGCACCTCGCGTTCTTCCAGCACGCGCAGCAGGCGGGTCTGCAACGGCAGCGGCAGTTCGCCGATCTCATCCAGGAACAACGTACCGCCATCGGCGGCCTCGACCAGGCCCACGCGACCACCGCGCCGTGCACCAGTGAAGGCACCATCGCTGTAGCCAAACAGTTCGGCTTCCAGCAGTGATTCGCTGATGGCGCCGCAGTTCAGCGCCACGAAGCGCCCGCGACGGCCGCTGGCGGCGTGCAGTTGACGCGCTACCAGTTCCTTGCCGGTGCCGGTTTCGCCGGTGACCAGCACCGTGCTGTCGTGCGGTGCGTAGAGCGCGATTTGAGCGCGTACCTGCGCCATCGCGTCGCTGTCGCCGAGCAGTTCGTGCGCGTCGCTGCGTACTGTCGGGCGTCGGCGCAGGGGCGGCCGGCTGCCCGTGGAGCGGGCCAGGGTCTGGGTCAGTTCGAGGGCGTGTTCGAACGCCTGCCGTACCGAATCGGCGGAGTACAGCAGCACGCCGGGCAGGCCGGCCTGCTCGGCATGGTCGATGGCCATGCCGGTGCCGACGATCACCTCGATGCCGTTGGCACGCAGGTCGGCAATGCAATCGCGTGCGTCCTCGCGGGTGACGAAGCGACGGTGCTCGATCTCCAGGCCGAAACTCTGCTGGAAGTTGCTGAACACCGGTACGTCGCTGGCGTGGGTGACCAGGCCGATGCGGCTGGCGATCCGTCGTGCCCGGGCCAGTGCTTCCATCAGGTCGAAGCCGTTGGCCTGGATCGGCACCAGTGGCAACTCCAGCCGCCCGCGCAGCCAGGCCGCATTGGAGCCGCCGGCGATCACTACGTCGCAGTGCTCGCGGCGCAGCCGTTGGCCGATCACGTCCACCGCTTCCTCGAAGCCGAGGTTGATCTGCTCGATGCGGGCACGGCGGTCGAACTCGGGAATGACGTCGCCCAACAGGCCGGTCAGGCGAGAGACGCTGACCGTCCAGATCACGGGGCGACCGGGGTCGGCGTCGGCGTGGCGCAGCGGGGAGCGGGGCAGGTACATGAGGGCAGCGATTGGTAGCAGTGTTTCATGATACATCTGTTTCAACGTTTCATATGTTTCACTGTTGCGGGGTGGTCATGCCTGTGAAATCAACGGCTTGCAGCTTGGCATGGGGCTTGCGCCCTCTGTCCCGTACTTCAACTTGGATCGCCGCATGACCGCTTCCGCCCCTTTCTCCGCCGGTGCCCGCTTCCGTGAGGCGCTGGCTGCCGAATCGCCGCTGCAGGTGATCGGCGCCATCAACGCCAACCACGCCCTGCTGGCCAAGCGCGCCGGCTTCCGCGCCATCTATCTGTCCGGCGGCGGTGTTGCCGCGGGCTCGCTGGGCCTGCCGGACCTGGGCATCAACACCCTGGAAGACGTGCTGGTGGACGTGCGCCGCATCACCGATGTCTGCGACCTGCCGTTGATGGTGGACATCGACACCGGCTTCGGCCCGAGCGCGTTCAACATCGCGCGCACCGTGAAGTCGCTGATCAAGGCCGGCGCGGCCGCCTGCCACATTGAAGACCAGGTCGGCGCCAAACGCTGCGGTCACCGTCCGGGCAAGGAGATCGTGTCGCAGGGTGAAATGGTCGACCGCGTGAAGGCGGCCGCCGATGCCAGGACCGATCCGGACTTCTTCCTGATCGCGCGTACCGACGCCATCCAGGTGGACGGCGTGGACAAGGCCATCGAGCGCGCCATCGCCTGTGTCGAGGCTGGTGCCGACGGCGTCTTCGCCGAGGCGGCCTACGACCTGGACACCTACCGCCGCTTCGTCGACGCGGTGAAGGTGCCGGTGCTGGCCAACATCACCGAATTCGGTGCCACCCCGCTGTTCAGCCGCGATGAACTGGCTTCGGCCGGTGTTGCGATCCAGCTGTTCCCGCTGTCGGCGTTCCGCGCGGCCAACAAGGCGGCCGAGAACGTCTACCAGGCGGTGCGCCGCGATGGCCACCAGCGCAATGTGGTGGAGACCATGCAGACCCGCGAGGAACTCTACGACCGCATCGGCTACCACGCCTTCGAGCAGCAGCTCGATGCGCTGTTCGCCGCCAAGAAATAAGCAGTACCCTGCACCATCAAGTTTCGGAGGGAAACATGAACGATACGACCGCAACCCCGACCTTCAAGCCGAAGAAGTCCGTCGCCCTGTCCGGCACCGCCGCCGGCAACACCGCGCTGTGCAGCGTGGGCCGCAGCGGCAACGACCTGCATTACCGTGGCTACGACATCCTGGACCTGGCCAACACCAGCGAGTTCGAGGAAATCGCCTACCTGCTGGTGCACGGCAAGCTGCCGACCCGCGCCGAGCTGGTTTCGTACAAGGCCAAGCTGAAGTCGCTGCGTGGCATCCCGGCCGCGGTGAAGGCCGCGTTGGAAGAACTGCCGCCGTCGGCACACCCGATGGACGTGATGCGCACCGGTGTGTCCGTGCTCGGCTGCGTGGCGCCGGAGAAGGATGACCACAACCATCCGGGCGCGCGCGACATTGCCGACAAGCTGATGGCCTGCCTCGGTTCGATGCTGCTGTACTGGTACCACTGGAGCCACAACGGCCGTGCCATCGACGTGGAAACCGACGATGACTCGATCGGTGGCCACTTCCTGCACCTGCTGCACGGCGAGAAGCCGCAGGACTCGTGGGTGAAGGCGATGCACACCTCGCTGATCCTGTACGCCGAGCACGAGTTCAACGCCTCGACCTTCACCTGTCGTGTCATCGCCGGTACCGGCAGCGACATGTACAGCGCGATCTGCGGTGGCATCGGCGCACTGCGTGGCCCGAAGCACGGCGGCGCCAATGAAGTGGCGTTCGAAGTGCAGAAGCGCTACGACAATCCGGATGAGGCCGAGGAAGACATCAAGGCCCGCGTCGAGCGCAAGGAAGTGGTGATCGGCTTCGGCCACCCGGTCTATACCGTCTCCGATCCGCGCAACAAGGTGATCAAGGACGTGGCCCGCGAGCTGTCCGAAGAACAGTCGAGCATGAAGATGTACGACATCGCCGAGCGCCTGGAATCGGTGATGTGGGACATCAAGAAGATGTTCCCGAACCTGGACTGGTTCAGCGCCGTCAGCTACCACATGATGGGCGTGCCGACCGCGATGTTCACCCCGCTGTTCGTGATCGCCCGCACCGCCGGCTGGAGCGCGCACATCATCGAGCAGCGCATCGACGGCAAGATCATCCGCCCGAGCGCCAACTACATCGGTCCGGAAGACCGCGACTTCGTCGCCATCGACAAGCGCGTCTGATCCACCTGCTGTCCCCATCCGGCCGGCCCTGTGCCGGCCGGGTGCTTTCGCCGCCGCATTGCCGGCACCCGGCCCGCCTCAAGCATTCCGCCAGCCCATGAATACCGATTACCGCAAGAACCTCCCCGGCAGCACGCTGGACTATTTCGATGCGCGCGCCGCCGTCGATGCGATCCAGCCCGGCGCCTACGCCACGCTGCCGTACACCTCGCGCGTGCTGGCCGAGAACCTGGTGCGCCGCTGCGATCCGGCCACGCTCGGCGACTCGCTGAAGCAGTTGATCGAGCGCCGCCGCGACCTCGATTTCCCATGGTTCCCCGCGCGCGTGGTCTGCCACGACATCCTCGGCCAGACCGCACTGGTTGACCTGGCCGGCCTGCGTGATGCGATCGCCGACAAGGGCGGTGACCCGGCCAAGGTCAATCCGGTGGTGCCGGTGCAGCTGATCGTCGACCACTCGCTGGCGGTGGAGTGCGGTGGTTTCGACCCGCAGGCGTTCGAGAAAAACCGTGCGATCGAGGATCGCCGCAACGAAGATCGTTTCCACTTCATCGACTGGACCAAGCAAGCGTTCCAGAACGTGGACGTGATTCCGCCGGGCAACGGCATCATGCACCAGATCAACCTGGAGAAGATGTCGCCGGTGGTCTACGTGCAGGACGGCGTGGCCTTCCCGGATACCTGCGTAGGCACCGACAGCCACACCCCGCACGTGGATGCGCTGGGCGTGATCGCAATCGGTGTGGGCGGCCTGGAAGCCGAGAACGTGATGCTCGGTCGTGCCTCGTGGATGCGGCTGCCGGACATCATCGGCGTCGAGCTGACCGGCAGGCCGCAGCCGGGCATCACCGCCACCGACGTGGTGCTGGCGCTGACCGAATTCCTGCGCAAGGAGCGCGTGGTCGGTGCGTACCTTGAATTCTTCGGCGAGGGGGCGGCGGCACTGACCATCGGTGACCGCGCCACCATCTCCAACATGTGCCCCGAATACGGCGCGACCGCCGCGATGTTCTACATCGACGGGCAGACCATCGATTACCTGCGCCTGACCGGCCGCGAGGAATCGCAGGTCGCGCTGGTGGAAAACTATGCGCGCACCACCGGGCTGTGGGCTGACGACCTGGCCACCGCACAGTACGAGCGCGTGCTGCGCTTCGACCTGTCCAGCGTGGTGCGCAACATGGCCGGCCCGTCCAACCCGCACAAGCGCGTGGCGACCGCCGAGCTGGCCGAGCGCGGCATCGCCGACGAGGCCAAGCTGGCAGCGGGCAAGGCCGAGCAGGCGCAGGGCCTGATGCCGGATGGCGCGGTGATCATCGCCGCCATCACCAGCTGCACCAACACCTCCAACCCGCGCAACGTGATCGCTGCCGGCCTGCTGGCACGCAAGGCCAATGAACGTGGCCTGCTGCGCAAGCCGTGGGTGAAGTCCTCGTTGGCGCCCGGCTCGAAGGCCGTGCAGCTGTACCTGGAAGAGGCAGGCCTGTTGCCGGACCTGGAAAAGCTGGGCTTCGGCATCGTTGCCTTCGCCTGCACCACCTGCAACGGCATGAGCGGCGCGCTCGATCCGGCCATCCAGCAGGAGATCATCGACCGGGACCTGTACGCCACGGCCGTGCTGTCGGGCAACCGCAACTTCGATGGCCGCATCCACCCGTATGCGAAGCAGGCGTTCCTGGCGTCGCCGCCGCTGGTGATCGCCTATGCCATCGCCGGCACCGTGCGCTTTGACATCGAGAAGGACGTGCTGGGCGTGGACGCCGACGGCAACGAGGTGCGCCTGAAGGACATCTGGCCGAGCGACGCCGAGATCGACGCCGTGGTCAAGGCATCGGTGAAGCCGGAGCAGTTCCGCCGCGTCTACAACCCGATGTTCAATGTGCGCGTGGAGCACGGCGCCGCGGTCAGCCCGCTGTACGACTGGCGCCCGCAGAGCACCTACATCCGCCGTCCGCCGTACTGGGAGGGCGCACTGGCCGGTGAGCGCACGCTGTCGGGCATGCGCGCGCTGGCGGTGCTGCCGGACAACATCACCACCGACCACCTGTCGCCGTCCAACGCGATCCTGGCCTCCAGTGCCGCCGGTGAATACCTGGCGAAAATGGGCCTGCCCGAAGAGGACTTCAATTCCTACGCGACCCACCGCGGCGACCACCTGACCGCGCAGCGCGCCACCTTCGCCAACCCGAAGCTGTTCAACGAGATGGTGCGCAACGACGACGGCAGCGTGAAGCAGGGTTCGCTGGCGCGCGTGGAGCCGGAAGGCAAGGTGATGCGCATGTGGGAAGCCATCGAGACCTACATGGAGCGCAAGCAGCCACTGATCATCATTGCCGGTGCCGACTACGGCCAGGGCAGCTCGCGTGACTGGGCCGCCAAGGGCGTGCGCCTGGCCGGCGTGGAAGCGATCGTGGCAGAAGGCTTCGAACGCATCCACCGCACCAACCTGATCGGCATGGGCGTGCTGCCGCTGGAGTTCAAGCCGGGCACCACCCGCCTGACCCTGGGCATCGATGGCACCGAGACCTTCGATGTGGTCGGCGAGCGCACCCCGCGCGCCGAGCTGACGCTGGTCATCCACCGCCGCGACGGCCAGGACGTGATCGTGCCGGTCACCTGCCGCCTGGACAGCGACGAGGAAGTGGCGATCTACGAAGCCGGTGGCGTGTTGCAGCGCTTCGCGCAGGACTTCCTGGAAGGCGCCAAGGTGGCGTGATACCGGCCTGAATGCCTGCCCCCGGAGGCTGGGGGCGGGCTTGTCCGACACCTGGGCAGGGCGCACACTGACTTGGCAAAAACTGCCAATGGAGAGTCTCATGGCCACCATGAACATTTCGCTGACCGACCCGCTCAAGCAGTTCGTGGACGAGGAAGTGCGTGAAGGCGGCTATTCCAGTACGTCGGACTACGTGCGTGACCTGATCCGCCAGCGCCAGCGCAGCAAGGCTGAAGAGCTGCTCAAGCAGTTGATAGCCGAGGGGCTGGCTTCTGGGCCTGGCGTCCCGGTGACGGCCGACACATTCGAGCGCATGCGTCGTGAACTGACCGAAAGGATGGAGCGTGAAGGCGATTGAATGGCGACCCAGGGCCGAAGCCGACGCAGCCGATGCCGCACTGTGGTTCGCACGGCAGGGTGGGCTGATACTGGGTCGGCGCTTTCTCGCCGAGTTGGAGGCCACGCTTCAACGCATCGCGGTATTTCCAGGCTCGGGTTCCACCCGGCACGCCGACCTCGCAGCACAGCTACCGGTGCCGTTGCGGTTCATGCTGGTTCCGGGCGTCGAACGCTACCTCGTCTATTACCTCGATCTACCGGACCGCGTGGACATCATGCGCGTGTGGTGCGTTGATCGTGGTCTTGACGCACTGATGCAAGACATTTCCTGAAATTCAAACGCGTGGATTCGACCATGACCTTCCTCCCGCAACTCCGTATTCCCGCCACCTACATGCGTGGTGGCACCAGCAAGGGCGTGTTCTTCCGCCTGCAGGACCTGCCGGAAGCCGCGCAGGTGCCAGGTGCCGCACGCGATGCGCTGCTGATGCGCGTGATCGGCTCGCCCGATCCGTATGGCAAGCAGACCGACGGCATGGGCGGCGCCACCTCCAGCACCAGCAAGTGCGTGATCATTTCCACCGCCTCGGTGCCTGACCACGACGTGGACTACCTGTACGGCCAGGTCTCGATCGACACCGCCTTCGTCGACTGGAGCGGCAACTGCGGCAACCTCAGCACCGCGGTGGGTCCGTTCGCGATCGCCAATGGCCTGATCGATCCGTCCCGCGTGCCGCGCGATGGCCTGTGCACCGTGCGCATCTGGCAGGCCAACATCGGCAAGACCATCATCGCCCACGTGCCGATGCGCGACGGCGAAGTGCAGGAGACCGGTGATTTCGAGCTGGATGGCGTGACCTTCCCGGCCGCCGAGATCCAGCTGGAGTTCATCGATCCGTCCGATGACGGCGATGCGGGCGCGATGTTCCCGACCGGCAATCTGGTCGACACCCTGGACGTGCCGGGCGTGGGCAGTTTCGAGGTGACCATGATCACCGCCGGCATTCCGACCATCTTCCTCAATGCGACCGACCTGGGTTACACCGGCACCGAACTGCAGCCTGCGATCAACGAGGACAAGGGGGCGCTGGAGCGCTTCGAGAAGATCCGCGCCTACGGCGCCTTGCGCATGGGGCTGATCAAGAACCTGGAAGATGCGGCCACGCGCCAGCACACGCCGAAGGTGGCCTTCGTGGCACCGGCGCAGGATTACGTGTCGTCCAGTGGCAAGGCCATTCCGGCCTCGGCGATCGACCTGCATGCACGTGCGTTGTCGATGGGAAAGCTGCACCACGCGATGATGGGTACCGCTGCCGTGGCGATCGGTACCGCAGCAGCGATTCCGGGCACGCTGGTCAATCGCGCGGCCGGCGGTGGCGAACGTGAAGCGGTGACCTTCGGTCATCCCTCGGGCACGTTGCGCGTGGGCGCGCAGGCCGGTCTCGTTGACGGACAGTGGACGGTGACCAAGGCCATCATGAGCCGCAGCGCCCGTGTGCTGATGGAAGGCAAGGTGCGGGTGCCGGCCGAATAGTGCTCTGGTAGATGCCTACCGTGGTTGGCATGCAAGCGCCAACCAAGGTTGGCGACTGCCGGGACGCGCGGCCTGACCTGCTTTCCGGCGAGGAGATCGACGATGTCCGACAACCACACCCCATCCAACGAGCGTGCAGCGTGGGATGCGCTGCTGGTGGGCATCGTCGACTACGTGCGCGACGCGCGCATCGACTCACCCCTGGCGTTCCAGACCGCGCACCACTGCCTGCTCGACACGCTGGGCTGTGGCCTGGAAGCGCTGTCCTTCCCGGCCTGCAGCAAACTGCTTGGTCCACTGGTGCCGGGCATCAGCGTGGTCAACGGCGCGCGCGTTCCGGGTACGCACTATGTGCTGGACCCGGTGCAGGCCGCCTTCAACATCGGCGCGATGGTGCGCTGGTTGGATTTCAACGATACCTGGCTGGCGGCCGAATGGGGGCACCCTTCGGACAACCTGGGGGGCATCCTTGCCGTCTGCGATTGGCTGGGGCGCAACGCGCAGGCCCTGCGGCGCCCCCCGCCGACCGTGCGCGACGTGCTGCTGGCGATGATCAAGGCGCACGAGATCCAGGGCGTGCTGGCGCTGGAAAATTCCTTCAACCGGGTCGGGCTGGACCACGTAGTGCTGGTCAAAGTGGCCACCACCGCCGTGGTTGCGCAGCTGCTCGGCCTGGATCGCGAGCGCATGCTCAATGCGTTGTCGCTGGCCTGGGTCGATGGCCAGTCCCTGCGCACCTACCGGCACGCACCCAACACCGGCTCGCGCAAGAGCTGGGCAGCCGGCGACGCGACCAGCCGGGGCGTGCGCCTGGCGCTGATGGCGGCCAGTGGCGAGATGGGCTACCCCAGTGTGCTCAGCGCGCCGACCTGGGGCTTTGAAGCGGTGTCGATGCATGGCAAGGCACTGACGCTGGGGCGACCGCTGGGCAGCTACGTGATGGAGAACGTGCTGTTCAAGATCAGCTACCCGGCCGAGTTCCACGGCCAGACCGCGGTGGAGGCGGCCATCACGCTGCACCAGCAGTTGCGCGCGATGGGGCGGCGGGTCGAGGACATCGCGCATATCGCGATCCGGACCCAGGAGGCCTGCATCCGCATCATCGACAAGCAGGGCCCGCTGCATAACCCGGCCGACCGCGACCACTGCGTCCAGTACATGGTCGCCATCGCGCTGCTGCACGGGCGGCTGGTGGCCGAGGATTACGAGGACGACGTTGCAGCTGATCCGCGCATCGATGCCCTGCGGGCGAAGATGGCCTGCCATGAGGATCCGCAGCTCAGCGCCGACTACCTGGACCCGGGCAAGCGCAGCATCGCCAATGGCCTGGGCGTGCGCTTCAGCGACGGTACTGAGCTGCCCGAGGTACTGGTGGAGTACCCGCTCGGCCATGCCCGGCGCCGGGAGGAAGGCATTCCGCTGCTGATGGACAAGTTCCGCCGGCACCTGGCCCACCGCTTCCCGACAGTCCAGCAGCAGCGCATCCTGGCGGCATCACTGGACCCGGTAGCGCTGGCGGCAATGCCGGTGACCGACTACGTGGACCTGTACCTGCCGGGGTAGGGCCGCTCTGGTAGAGGCCAACCTTGGTTGGCATGTGGGGGGCGCCAACCAAGGTTGGCGGCTACCGGGTCCCGGGCGGAACCGGGTTTCCGACCGCCGGGGCGCCAACGCCTTGACGCGGCCTGCCTATAATGGCCACCTCGATCAAGGAGTGACGACATGAGCGGTCCGGCACGGCGGAAGCGGTGGGGATGGGCGGCGGCGGTACTGGCAGGAGGCCTGTTGCTGGGCCTGGCCGGCTGCCGCAACGACAGCGGGCAGCTGCCCAAGGCCAGTGGCGAGGCGATCACCACCAAGGCCGAGCAGGTGAAGGAATTCACCCTGCTGCGCGCCTACCCGGACCAGAAGAATGACGGCCTGTCGCTGGCGCTGGAGTTCTCGCGCCCGCTGGTCGGCACCCAGGATTTCGACACGCTGGTGCGCTTCGAGGAGAAGGTCGGCACCGAAGACAGCAGCTGGACGCTGTCCGATGACGGCCTGACCCTGCGCTACCCGTTCGTCGAGGCCGGCAAGGAGTTCAGCCTGGTGGTCTCGCCGGATCTGCTGGCCGCCGATGGCAGCCGCCTGGGCAAGGAACTGAAGCAGAAGGTGTTCAGCGGCGAGCTGAAGCCGGTGGTTGGCTTCGCCTCGCAGGGCAGCGTGCTGCCTGCCAAGGACAGCCGTGGCCTGCCGGTGGTCTCGGTGAACGTGCCGGAAGTCGACGTCGAATTCCTGCGCGTGCGCGAGAAGGATCTTCCGACCTTCTTCAGCCAGTACCAGCGCGGCGGCCGCCGTGGCAGCTGGGAGCTGAGCAGCGACTACGAGCGCAGCCCGATCAACAAGCTGGCCGAGCCGGTGTACGTCAACCGTTTCATCCTGGGGGGCAAGAAGAACGAGCGGGTGCTGACCTACCTGCCGACCCAGGACATCAAGGAACTGCAGGAGCCGGGCCTGTACTTCGCCCTGCTCAAGCGCACCGGTGACTACGAGGGCGAGTTCGATACCGCGTTCTTCTCGGTCAGCGACATCGGCCTGCATACCCGCGCCTACAAGGACAAGCTGTTCGTGCACACCGCCGGCCTCAAGGACGGCGCGCCGCTGAAGGGCATCGACCTGCGCGTGCTCGACGCCAAGGGCGAGGTGGTGCTGAAGGGCAGCACCGACGGCAACGGCAATGCGCTGCTGAACTACACCCTGGATGCCACCCACGTGCTGGTCGCCAGCAGTGGCAAGGACACCAGCTTCCTACCGTTCAACCAGCCGGCGCTGGACCTGAGCGAGTTCGCCGTGGCCGGCCGCGACAACGCGTGGTTCGATGTCTATGCCTGGTCCGGGCGCGACCTGTACCGCCCGGGCGAGACCGTGCGCCTGTCCGCGTTGCTGCGCGACAACGACGGCAAGCCGGTCAAGGCGCAACCGGTGTTCCTGCGGCTGAAGCAGCCCGACGGCAAGACCTTCCGCGAGACCCGCCTGCAGCCAGGCGACCAGGGCTACATCAATTTCGAGCAGGTGATCCCCGCCGAGGCGCCGACCGGCCGCTGGCAGCTCGAGTTCCGCACCGACCCGGCCAGCAAGGAAGCGATCCAGGGCATGACCCTGCGCATCGAGGAGTTCCTGCCCGAACGCATGAAGCTGGACCTGGACAGCGCGCAGAAGACGCTGAAGCCGGGTGAGGACCTGCGCCTGCAGGCCAATGGCGCCTACCTGTATGGCGCACCGGCCGATGGCAACCGCTTCACCGCACGCATGGCGGTGGCCGCCGAACAGAAGCCGGTGGACGGCCTGCCGGGCTATTTCTTCGGTGACCCGACCCTGCAGCTGCCGCGCGAGGCCAAGGACGTGATCGACACCACGCTGCCGGCCAATGGCCAGCTGCGCGAGGATGTGGCGTTGCCGGAAGAGGCCGCCAAGGCCAAGGCGCCGATCGCCGTGGTGCTGTCCGGCAGCCTGTATGAAACCGGCGGCCGCACAGTCACCCGCACCCTGAAGCGGGTAATGTGGCCCGCCAATGCGCTGGTCGGCGTGCGGCCGCTGTTCAACCCGGACGATGGCGCCGATTCCAACGGCAACGCGCGCTTCGAGCTGATGCGCGTGGATGCCGCTGGTACGCCACAGCCGGCCAAGGGCCTGAAGATCACCCTGGTGCGCGAGCTGCGCGACTACCACTGGACCTTCAACGACAACCGCTGGGATTACGATTTCACCCGCCGTTTCGAGAACAAGGAAACCCGAACCGTCGATGCCGGCAACAGCGCGGTCGCCTTTGATTTCCCGGTGGAGTGGGGCGAGTACCGGGTGGACGTGTTCGATCCGTCCACCGGCCTGACCAGCCGCTACCCGTTCCGTGCCGGCTGGAGCTGGGGCGATGACAACCGTGGCCTGGATGCACGCCCGGACAAGGTCAAGCTGGGCCTGGACAAGACCGGTTACAAGGCCGGTGACACCCTGGAGGTGACGGTGACCCCGCCGCACGCCGGCAAGGGCATCCTGATGGTCGAGACCGACCGCATGCTGTACGTGCAGGACATCGAGGCCAAGCCGGGGTCGACCTTCAAGATTCCGGTCACCGCCGACTGGGAACGCCACGACGTCTACATCACTGCGCTGGTGTTCCGTGGCGGCAGTGCGCCGAGCAAGATCACCCCGGCCCGTGCCGTGGGCGTGGTGCATGTGCCGATGGACCGCAAGGGCCGCACAGTGGCCGTCGGCCTGGTCGCGCCCAAGCAGATGCGGCCCGAGCAGGACCTGCCGGTAACCGTCAGTGCGCCGCAGCTGGCCGGCAAGACCGCGCACGTCACCGTTTCGGCGGTGGACGTGGGCATCCTCAACATCACCCGTTTCCCGGTGCCCGATGCCGGTGCACACTTCTTTGCCCAGCGTCGCCTCGGTATCGATGCCTACGACATCTACAGCCGGGTGATCGAGAGCTTCGATGGTGGCAGCGGCAAGCTGAAGTTCGGCGGCGACATGGCGCTGCAGGCATTGCCGCAGGCCAAGCGCCCGACCGCGCGCGTGCAGACCGTGGACCTGTTCTCCGGCCCGGTACAGCTCGATGCCAAGGGCAATGCCCGCATCCGCCTGAAAGTGCCGGACTTCAACGGCACCCTGCGCGTGTCGGCGCTGGTCTACAGCGATGACCAGTACGGCAAGCGCGACGTGGAAACCATAGTGCGCGCACCGATCCTGGCCGAAGCCAGCATGCCGCGCGTGCTGGCCCCGGGCGACCGCAGCACCGTGACCCTGGACGTGCAGAACTTCACCGGCAAGCCGGGCCAGTTCAACGTGAAGGTGGAAACCGAGGGCCCGTTGAACCTGGGCGAGGGCAGCCGCAGCGTGCAGTTGAATGCCGACGCCAAGACCACGCTGAGCTTCCCATTGTCGGCACGCGAAGGCCACAGCGTGGCCAAGGTGCGGGTGCGGGTGGACGGCAACGGCTTCAAGGCCGATCGCCGCTACGACCTGCCGGTGCGTGCGGCGTGGCCGCAGGTGCTGCGTTCGCAGGTGCGTACGCTCGATCCACTGGCGGCGGTCAGCCTCGACAACAGCCTGACCGATGGCCTGATGTCCGAGTCGGTCAATGCCCGCCTGCTGGTCAGCCCGCTGCCGCCGATTCCGTTCGCCAGTGCACTGCAGGGCGCGCTGAACTATCCATATGGCTGTGCCGAGCAGACCACCAGCAAGGGTTACGCCGCGCTGATCCTGGACCAGGCGACGTCGTCGATGCTCGGTGCCGACGGCCTGGATGCCAAGACCCGTCGCGAGCGCATGGAAGGTGCGTTCGGTCGCCTGGCGTCGATGCAGGTGGCCAACGGCAACTTCTCGATGTGGGGTGACGACGGCTACGTGAACCCGTGGCTGACGCCGTACATCACCGAGTTCCTGCTCGATGCCAAGGACGCCGGTTTTGCGGTGCCTGACAACGTGCTGCAGAAGGCGCTCAACCGCCTGAGCGAGGATCTGCTGTCCGGCGGCAATCAGTTCTACGGCCAGGATGACCGCGAGAAGCTGAAGTTCGCCAACCAGGCCTATTCGGGCTACGTGCTGGCCCGGGTCAACCGTGCGCCGCTGGGTACCCTGCGCACGCTGTACGACAACGAGCGCAGCAAGGCGGTGGGCGGCCTGTCGCTGGTCCACCTGGGCGTGGCGCTGTCACTGCAGGGCGATGCCAAGCGTGGCCAGGCCGCGCTGGCGGCGGCCTTCGCCAAGTCCAGCAGCGAGCGCCCGTCGTACTTCGGCGACTACGGCAGCGCGATCCGCGATGACGCGCTGATGATCGCGCTGACCCACGAGAACAAGTTGGCCAAGCCGGCCTGGGACGCGCGCGCGGTCGACCTCGGTCGTGGCCTGGATGCGCGCCGCAATGCCGGCTGGATGTGGCTGAGCACGCAGGAGCAGGTGGCGATTGCCCGCCTCGGCAAGGCGCTCGCCGCCAACCAGAAGGCGCTGGTAGCCGGTGAGCTGGTGATCGGTGGCACCACCGAAGCGATCGGCGAGCGCAAGCTGTTCGGACGCAACTTCAGCGCCAGCGAGCTGGCCAGTGGCGTGCGCTTCACCCCGCAGGGGCAACCGCCGATGTTCGCCAGCATCGACGTGGCCGGTATCCCGCGCAGTGCACCGGCACCGGACAACAGCGTAGTGGGTATTGAACGCAGTTACTTCGGTACCGATGGCAAGCCGTGGTCGCCGCGCCCGCTGAAGGAAGGCGAAGCGCTGATCGTGCGCGTCACCGTTACCGCCGACACCACGATGCCCGATGCACTGCTGACCGACCTGCTGCCGGCGGGCCTGGAGATCGAGAACTTCAACCTGGGCGATGCCAAGCAGTGGGCCGACGTGGTGGTCGATGGCATCACCATCAGCGACCGGGGTGAGGCCGCCGATACCAAGCACGAGGAGTTCCGCGACGACCGCTACGTGGCTGCGCTGAAGCTCTCGCGTGGCAGCAAGGCCAACGTGTTCTACCTGGTGCGCGCGGTGACCCCGGGTACCTACTCGGTGCCGCCGCCGCTGGTGGAGGACATGTACCGGCCGCAGCTACGCGGTGTCGGCCGCAGCAACCCGACCACGATCACGGTGGTACAGCCGTGACCGCGCGGACGGGCCGCGACGGCGCGGCCCGTCCTGCTGGCAACCCGCAATGAAGAACACGATGACGACCCGGCTGGCGACCCTGCGCCGCCGGTGGCGGCCGCTGTGGCCGTGGCTGCGCTGGGGCATGGCCGCTGCGCTGGCGCTGCTGCTGGTGCTGGATTTCGCCTTCCCGCCGCCGCTGCCGAAGCAGCGTGATACCAGCACACTGGTGGTGGCTGCCGACGGCACGCCATTGCGCGCGTTTGCCGATGCCGAGGGCGTGTGGCGCTATCCGGCCTCGATCGACAGCGTCTCACCGCTGTACCTGCAGGCGTTGCTGACCTATGAAGACCGCTGGTTCTGGCGCCATCCGGGCATCAACCCGCTGGCGATCCTGCGGGCCAGCGGCCAGCTGCTGCGCGGCGGCCGCATCGTGTCCGGTGGCTCGACCCTGACCATGCAGGTCGCGCGCATTCTCGATCCGCACTCACGCACCCCGTGGGGCAAGCTGAAGCAGATGCTGCGTGCGGTGCAGCTTGAGGTGCACCTGAGCAAGCAGCAGATCCTGGCCCTGTACCTGGAGCGTGCACCCTACGGCGGCACCATCGAAGGCGTGGAAGCGGCCAGCTGGGCCTATCTGGGCAAGCCGGCGGCGCAGCTGTCGCATGCCGAGGCTGCGCTGCTGGCGGTGCTGCCACAGGCGCCCAGCCGGCTGCGCCCGGACCGCCATCCGGAAGCTGCGCAGAAGGCGCGCGACAAGGTGCTGTCACGCATGGCCGAACTGGGCGCGTGGACACCGGAAGAAGTGGAGGATGCGCGCGTCGAGAATGTCGTGGCGCGTTCGCTGCGCCCTCCCTTGCACGCCGCGCTGCTGGCGCAGCGCCTGCACTCGGCGCATCCGGGCCAGGCACGCATCCAGAGCAGCATCGACATCGGCCTGCAGCGCACGCTGGAAGAGCGCGTGGCCAGCTATTTCTCGACGCTGCCCGAGCGTACCTCCGCGGCCCTGCTGGTGGTCGACAACCGGACCCTGCAGGCACGCGCCTATGTCGGCACATTGTCCTTCGGTGACCGCCAGCGGCTGGGTCACGTGGACATGGTGCAGGCCTGGCGTTCGCCAGGCTCCACGCTCAAGCCGTTCCTGTACGCGATGGCGCTGGACGATGGCCTGATCCATTCGGAAAGCCTGCTGGTCGATGCACCGCAGAGTTTCGGCAGCTACCGCCCCGGCAACTTCGACATGGCCTTCAATGGGCCCATCGGTGCCTCCAGCGCATTGCGGCTGTCGCTCAACGTACCGTCGGTGGACCTGCTGCAGCGGGTCGGCGCGGCGCGCTTCGCTGCCCGCCTGTCGCACGCCGGGATCCAGCTGCGCTTCCCGCCGGGCAGTACGCCCAACTTGTCGCTGATCCTGGGCGGCACCGGCGCGCGCCTGGAAGACCTGGTCGGCGCGTTCGCCGCGCTCAACCGGAGCGGTATCGCCGGCCGCGTGCGTTATACCGACGACGAGCCCATGATCGAGCGGCGCCTGGCCTCGCCGGGCGCCAGCTGGATCGTGCGCGAGATGCTCGAATCAAACCCGCGCCCGGGATACAGCGCCGGGACGTTCGATGTCGGTGGCCGCCCGCGCGTGGCGTGGAAGACCGGCACCAGTTACGGGTACCGCGATGCGTGGGCGATCGGCAGTACCCGCCACTACACGGTGGGCGTGTGGGTGGGCCGGCCGGACGGTACTCCGTTGCCGGGCCAGTACGGCGCGGTCACCGCGCTGCCGCTGATGTTCGAAGTGGTGGACAGCCTGCCGCGCCAGCGTGGTGATTCGGCGGCCGCGCCGATGCCGGCCAGTGTCAGCCAGGAAGACATCTGCTGGCCCACTGGCGAACGTGCCGAGGGACTGCCGGCTGCACTGTGCCAGCGCAGGATGCCAGCCTACCTGCTCGATGGCGTCGCACCGCCGACCTTCCCGGAGCGCGAGGCGCGGCGCTGGCAGCCGGGGCGTCAACGTTACCTGGCCGATGCGCGGACCGGTCTGCGTGTCTCCGCTGATTGCCGTTTGCCGCATGAGGAAGTCGCGCGTGAGATCGCGCGCTGGCCGGCGCTGTTGTCGCCGTGGCTGCCCAAGGCCACGCGCGACGCCTCGCAGCTGCCGGCGCTGTCGCCGGACTGCCGTGATGATGGCCGGGAGGCCAGCGTCGCGCTGCACATCGATGGCCTCAATGATGGCGCCGCACTGGCGCGTGCCCCCAACGCCGAACATGGCGTACGCCTGCAGCTGCGCGCGCTGGGCAGCGAGCAGGCGGTGGACTGGTTGCTGGACGGCCGCTGGATCGCGCAGACCCACGGCGCGCAGTTGATGCAGCGCGAGTTCGCCGATCCCGGGGCGCATACCCTGACCGCCTTGGCCGCGGACGGCGCGTGGACCCAGGTACGGTTCAACGTGCTGCGGTAGGTGCCGACCTTGGTCGCCGCTTTCCGTATATTTGCGACGCTGTTGTAGAGCCGAGCCCATGCTCGGCTGCTCTTGCGACGTGCGTGGTGCAGTCAGCCGAGCATGGGCTCGGCTCTACAACGCGGCAGATGGCAGCGAGCGTGTGGCGTAACCGCTATTCTCCGATCCACCCATCCAGCAGATCGGCGAACTCGTCGGCGTGTTCCTCTTCCTGCGCCAGGATCTCTTCGAGGATGCGCTTGGTGGTGGTATCGCGGTCGCCGATGAAGTTGATCATCTCGCGGTAGCTGTCGATGGCGATGCGTTCGGCCACCAGGTTCTCGCGGACCATGTCGCGCAGGTCGCTGCCTTCCTTGTATTCGGCATGCGAGCGCGCGGTCAGCGTATCCGGGTTGAAGTCGGGCTCGCCGCCGAGCTGCACGATGCGCTCGGCCAGCTTGCCGGCATGCGCCTGTTCCTGCTGTGCATGTTCAAGGAACTCGGCTTTCACCGCGTCGGCCAGCATGCCCTTGGCCATGAAGTAGTGCCGGTAGTAGCGCAACACGCACACGTACTCGGTGGCCAGTGCGTCGTTGAGTAGCTTGATCACCACCTTGCGGTCGGCGCTGTAGCTGTCGGTGATCGCACCATCCTCGATGTTGCGCCGGGCGCGCTCGCGCAGGGCCGTGCGCTCGCTGATGCCGGGAATCTGCGCGGCGGGCTTGGGGGCTTTGGCTGGCTTGCTGGACATGGCTGGCCGTTTCCTCTTGCGGTGGGAGATCAGGTGGGCAGGTGCTCCAGCACGTAGTCGGCCGAAGACACTTCGAATTGACCGGGCTGTTCAACCCAGGCGGCGCGGACCACGCCGTCGACCACGTACAGGGCGAAACGGCGCGCGCGGATGCCCATGCCCGAGGCACTGGCGTCGAGCTCCAGGCCGAGCGCGCGGGTCAGTTCGGCATTGCCGTCGGACAGCATCAGCAGGCCGTCGGGCACGTGCTGATCGGCGGCCCAGGCCTTCATCACGAACGGGTCGTTGACGGCCATGCAGTAGACATCGATGCCGCGCTGGCGGAAGGCCTCGAATTTCTCGACGTAGCCGGGCAGGTGGCGGGCCGAGCACGTCGGCGTGAACGCGCCGGGCACGGCGAACAGCACCACCTTGCGCGCGTCGAACAGCGAATGCGTATCAAGCGTTTCAATGCCCTCGCGGATGCGCTTGAGGGTCACTTCCGGAATGCGGTCGCCGACATGGATGGTCATGGGGGAACTCCTTGCTGGGGCAGCGTAGTGGGCCGGATGGGACAGGGACGTCAAGACATTGGAAAACCGGCGTGCAGGCCCCATCTTCAGGCTTTGCGGAGCGGGCTTCCAGCCATAGCCTGGGGCAGGGCGATGGCAACCGCATTGCGCAGGATCAGTCGGCCTCACTGGCGCCGCACGAGGGGCGGCGGAGCATCGCCGGCGCGTAGAATGAACCCGGGGCGGCGCCACCGGCGCGGCCGAAGCAGATCGAGGTAGCTGGATGGAATTCAAGGATTACTACGCCACCCTGGGGGTGGAACCGAGCGCGGGCGAGGCGGAGATCAAGACCGCCTACCGGCGGCTGGCACGCAAGTACCACCCGGACGTCAGCAAGGAAGCCGGGGCGGAGGACAAGTTCAAGGCGGTCAACGAGGCCTACGAGGCGCTGCGCGATCCGGAAAAGCGCGCGGCCTACGACCAGCTGCGCGCGCAGGGCTATCGCCCGGGCGAGGAGTTCAACGTGCCGCCGAACTACGGCGGCGCCGGTGGTTTCAACTTCGAGGAAGTGTTCGGGGGTGGTGGCGCCAACGGCGGCTTCAGCGACTTCTTCGAAAGCCTGTTCGCGCGCCAGCGCGGCGGTGCCGGTCCTGGCCCGGGGTTCAGCAGCCAGGGCCATGCCCCCAACCGCGACACCCGTGCCAAGCTGTCGGTACCGTTGGAAGCAGCCTACAGCGGCGACAGCCTGCGCATCACCGTCAACGGCAAGCAGCTGGACGTGCGCGTGCCCAAGGGCATCCGTCCGGGCCAGGTGATCCGCCTGGCGGGGCAGGGCAACCATGGCGGCAACCTGCTGCTGGAAGTGGAGTACGCCGCACACCCGCAGTTCGAGGTCGATGGCCGCAACATCCTCTACACCTTGCCGGTCACGCCGTGGCAGGCCGCGCTGGGCACCAGCATCAGCGTGCCGACCCTGGGCGGCGCGGTGGAACTGAAGATCCCGGCCGATTCGGATGCCGGGCGCAAGCTGCGCCTGCGCGGGCGGGGCCTGCCGGGCAATCCGGAGGGCGACCAGATCGTCGAGATCGAGATCGTGGCCCCGGCCGCGACCGACGAGGCGCAGAAGAAGGCCTACCGGAACCTGGCCAAGGCGTTTGGCGAGACGATCTGAGACGCCTTCCGGTAGTGCCGGCCGCTGGCCGGCTGAGGTTTGATTGCCGGCCAGCGGCCGGCACTACCGCGCACGGCTCAGCCCTGCCCGGCGAACACGCGCTCCAGCACTTCGGACAGCTCGTCTTCCGAGAACGGCTTGGTGATGTAGGCCTTGGCGCCCTGGCGCATGCCCCACATGCGATCGGTGTCCTGGTCCTTGGTGGTCACCAGGATCACCGGGATATGCCGGGTCGCCTCGTCGCGGGCGAGGGTGCGGGTGGCCTGGAAGCCGTTGAGATTGGGCATCACCACGTCCATCAGGACCAGGTCGGGCAGCTCGGCCTTGGCGGTTTCGACCCCGGCCGCGCCATCGGTGGCGGTCAGGATCTGGTGCCCGAGCTTCTCGACGATGCGCTGTATGCCCAACAGCTGCGACGGTGAGTCGTCGACGATCAGAATGCGTGCCATGTTGTTCCCCATGTAATGCCCGCAGTGTAGTGCGGGCTCATTACCGGCGGGAGGGGCGCATCTGCCGTCCGTCGCCTGCCTGCGACGTTCAGTCGATCCGCACCACGGTGCGGCCCAGCGATCCGCCCGCCAGCATCCGCTCGAACACGGCCGGCAGGCCATCGAGGCCGACCTCCGCGGTACAGATGCGGTCCAGGTGCTGCGGTTTCCATTCGTTGCCCAGTCGCGCCCAGACGTCCTCGCGCAGCCCGCGTGGCGCATTGGCCGAAGACACGCCCAGCAGCGACACACCACGCAGGATGAACGGCATCACCGTCATGTCCAGGGTCGGGCTGGCCGCCAGGCCGGCACTGACCACGCTGCCGTAGGGCGTGGTCTGCGCCAGCAGGCTGGCGAGCATGGCGCCGCCGGCATTGTCCAGGCCCCCGCCGAAGCGCGCGGTCTGCAACGGGCCGGTATCGGCCAAGGCCTCGCGTGGCAGAACCTCGCTGGCGCCGATGTCGCGCAGGAAGCGGGCCTGCTCCGGCTTGCCGCTGACGGCGTGCACGGTATAGCCGGCGCGGCTGAAGATCGACAGTGCCAGCGCACCGACACCGCCGCTGGCGCCGGTGACCGCCAGCGGTCCAAGCTCCGGGCTCTGCCGGTTGTCCTGCATGCGCAGCAGCGCCAACGCCGCGGTGAAGCCGGCGGTGCCCAGCACCATCGCCTCGCGTGGGCTCAGCCCGGCCGGCTGGGCGATCACCGCACGCGACTCCAGCCGCACATACTGGCTGTAGCCGCCGTCGCGGGTCTCGCTGAGGCCGCAGCCGGTGGCCAGCACCGCGTCGCCTTCACGCCATTCCGGATCGGTGCTGGCGACCACGGTGCCGGCTACGTCGATGCCCCCCACCAGCGGGAAGCGGCGCAGGATCTTTCCCTTGCCGGTGCCGGCCAGGGCGTCCTTGTAGTTGACCGAGGACCAGCTGGCGCGGATCAGAACCTGGCCGGGGCTGAGGTCTTCGACCTTGAGCTGGGCCAGGCCGCTGCGGTAACCGGCGTCGTCGTTTTCGATGCGGAAGGCGGTGAACGGGGTGGTGGGGGCCATCGGCATTGCCTGACTTCGAGGAAAACGCCACCTTACCCCGTTGCCCCCCTTTCGATCCTGCCAATCCGCCCCATCTTGTATGATCAGTAATGGTTTCACGGCTGGCGCCGCGGGAAGGGCCCGCGCCGCAGCCCACATCTTGATGGAGCGTGCATGGCCTGGAATACACCCGGCGGCAACAAGGGCGGACAAGGCCCCGAGGACAATCGACGCGGGCCGTTCGGGTCGCGCGGCGGTGGCAATGGTGGTGGCTGGGGCGGATTGCCCGGGCCGCTGAAGGACCTGTTCGACGGCGGCATCGTGCGTTGGGTGGTGGCGGCCGTTGTGCTGCTGGTGCTGTTCTCCAGCTTCCAGCTGATCGGTGAACAGCAGCGTGGCGTGGTCCTGCGCTTCGGCCAGTTCTCGCGCATCCTGCAGCCCGGCCCGAACTTCAAGCTGCCGTGGCCGATCGAATCGGTCACCAAGGTCAACGCCACCGAGATCAAGACGTTCTCGATCCAGGTGCCGGTGCTGACCCGGGACGAGAACATCGTCAACGTCTCGCTGAACGTCCAGTACCGCATCGATGACCCGCAGCAGTACCTGTTCGGCACTGTCGATGCGGACCAGGTGCTGGAGCAGTCGGCGCAGAGCGCGGTGCGCGAGGAAGTCGGCCGTGCCGACCTCAACGCTGTACTGAACAATCGTGGCCCGCTGGCCGTGGCTGCCGAGGAGCGCCTGCAGGCGCTGCTGAAGGCGTTCAAGACCGGCCTGACCGTGACCGGCCTGACCCTGCAGGACGCCCGTCCGCCGGAAGAAGTGAAGCCGGCCTTCGACGAAGTCAACGGTGCCCAGCAGGTCAAGGAACGCCTGATCAACGAAGCCCAGGCCTACGCTGCCAAGGTCGTGCCGGAAGCCCGAGGCCAGGCCTCGCGCGCCCGTACCACCGCCGAAGGCTACAAGCAGGCCGCGGTGTCCAAGGCCGAGGGTGACGCGCAGCGCTTCAGCCTGTTGCAGGCCCAGTACAAGGACGCCCCGGAAGTGACCCGCAAGCGCCTGTGGCTGGAAACCGTGCAGCAGGTGCTGAGCGAGAACCGCAAGGTGATCGGCGGCGATGGCCGCCAGCTGATCTACGTGCCGATGACCGGCGATACCCGTCCCACCACCTCGGCCCCGGCCGCAGTGGCGAACCCGGACGTGGTGATGCCATCGCTGCCGGGTGCAGCGGTGGAAGCTTCCCGTGATCCGGGCCGGCCGGTGGGCCGCCCGACCGGGCGACCGAGCGGCCGTGAGGAGGGCAGCCGATGAAGAGTCCTATCTGGATCGCCGTGATCGTGGCGGTGGTGCTGGGCCTGCTCGGCTCGGTGTACGTGGTCCGTGAGGACCAGACCGCCATGGTGCTGAACCTGGGCAAGGTGGTGCGTTCGGACATCAAGCCGGGCCTGCACTTCAAGGTGCCGGTGGTGGAAACGGTGAAGGTCTTCGACCGCCGCTTCCAGGTGCTCGACACCGCGCCTGCGCGCTACTTCACCGCCGAGCAGAAGGACGTCAGCGTCGACTTCTTCGCCATCGGCTACATCTCCAACGTAGGTGACTACTTCCGTGCCACCGGCGGCGACCCGCGTGTGGCCAACGCCCGCCTGGCGCCGATCATCACCGACTCGCTGCGCAACCAGATCAACTCGCGCACCCTGCAGCAGCTGGTGTCCGGCGACCGCAGCGAGCTGATCGCCGAGCAGCTGAAGGGGATCAACGAGGCGGTGGCCGGCCTCGGCATGCAGATGATCGACCTGCGCATCAAGCAGGTGGACCTGCCGACCGACAGCCAGGTGATCAACGATGTGTACGAGCGCATGCGCGCCCAGCGCAAGCAGGAAGCGGCCAAGCTGCGTGCAGAGGGCGAGGAGCAGTCGCTGACCATCCGTGCCCAGGCCGACCGCGACAGCACCGTGCTGATCGCCGAGGCCGAGCGTGATGCACAGCGCCTGCGCGGTGAAGGCGATGCCGAGGCGGCCCGCATCTACGGCAAGGCCGGCTCGGCTGATCCGTCGTTCTACGCCTTCTACCGCAGCCTGGAGGCCTACCGTGGCTCCATGACCGACGGCAATGGCGTGATCGTGCTCGACAAGAACGACCCGTTCCTGCAGTACCTGAAGAACGACCGCTGAGGTCGCAGGGCACTACCCCACGGGGCCCGGCCAGACGCCGGGCCCCGTGCTTTTTCCGGAGTCCCCCATGAAAGATCTGTTCGCCGCCGTCTGCCTGGTCGCGGTGCTGGAAGGCCTGTTCCTGTTCGTGGCGCCGTTCGCCTGGAAGCGCATGGCCGAACGCCTGCTGGACCTGCCCAGCCCGGCCCTGCGCAGCTTCGGCGGGCTGGTGCTGCTGGCCGGCCTGAGCCTGCTGTGGTGGGCGCGGCACTGACCCCGCCCTGTAGCGTCCGAGCCCATGCTCGGGCGGCGCCGCGCAGCGGCGGGAAGGCAGCCGAGCATGGGCTCGGTTCTACATGAGACGCCGGCCTGACCGGCCGGTGAAGCCGCCGGTCGGAAAGGTGGCACCGGACCCCGGAAACCCGGATAATGCACAAAAGCCGGACGGGCCTCCCCGTTCGGCTTTTTCCGTGTCTGGGCCTTCCATCGCCGGCTGCTCCCCGTTTGGAGCCGCCCTCCAGGTGCTGGCCAGCCCCGCCACGGTTTACCCGTCCGCGGCCCCGATGGCCGCAACAAACCGAGGAGCCCGTCATGGGTCAGTCTGTCGTAGTGTTGGGTGCCCAGTGGGGCGATGAAGGCAAGGGCAAGATCGTCGATCTGCTCACTGAGGAAATCGGCGCTGTCGTGCGCTTCCAGGGCGGCCACAACGCCGGCCACACCCTGGTCATCAACGGCAAGAAGACCGTCCTGCACCTGATCCCGTCGGGCATCCTGCGTGACGACGCGCTGTGCCTGATCGGCAACGGCGTGGTGATCTCGCCGGCCGCGCTGCAGAAGGAAATCGCCGAGCTGGAAGCCTCCGGCGTGGAAGTGCGTTCGCGCCTGAAGATCTCCCCGGCCGCGCCGCTGATCATGCCGTACCACATCGCCCTGGACCAGGCGCGCGAGCGCGCTGCCGGTGGCAAGGCGATCGGCACCACCGGTCGTGGCATCGGCCCGGCCTACGAAGACAAGGTGGCGCGCCGCGGCATCCGCATCGCCGACCTGCATTACCCGAAGCAGCTGGAAGAACTGCTGCGCACCGCGCTGGATTACCACAACTTCGTGCTGACCAAGTATCTGAACACCGATGCGGTCGACTTCCAGAAGACCTTCGACGAAGCGCTGGCGTTCGGCGAATACGTGCAGCCGATGAAGTCCGACGTGGCCGGCATCCTGCACGACCTGCGCAAGCAGGGTAAGCGCGTGCTGTTCGAAGGCGCGCAGGGTGCGCTGCTGGACATCGACCACGGTACCTACCCGTATGTCACCAGCTCCAACACCACCGTCGGTGGTGCGCTGGCCGGTTCCGGCGTCGGCGCCGATTCGATCGACTACGTGCTGGGCATCGCCAAGGCCTACGCCACCCGCGTCGGCGGCGGCCCGTTCCCGACCGAACTGGACGACGAAGTCGGCCAGGGCATCCGTGACCGCGGCGCCGAATACGGCGCATCGACCGGCCGCCCGCGTCGCTGCGGCTGGATGGACATCGTCGCGCTGAAGCGCGCGGTGGCCATCAACGGCATCAGCGGCCTGTGCATCACCAAGCTGGACGTGCTGGACGGCATGGAAAAGCTGAAGGTCTGCATCGCCTACGAATACAACGGCAAGCGCACCGAGTACGCGCCGCTGGACGCACAGGGCTGGGAAGAATGCACTCCGGTGTACCTGGAGTTCCCGGGCTGGAGCGAGAACACCCACGGCATCACCCAGTGGGACGACCTGCCGCCGGCCGCACGCGCCTACCTGCGTTCGCTGGAAGAGCTGGCCGGCTGCCCGATCAGCATCGTCTCCACCGGCCCGGACCGCGACCACACCATGGTCCTGCAGGATCCGTTTGCCTGAGTGCGTGACCGGTAGCGCTGGGCCATGCCTGGCGTCGCAGAAGGAAGAAGCCCCGCGAACGCGGGGCTTTTTCGTTACTGTGTCGCCAGTGCCGGCGAGGAAGCGAAGCGATGACCAGGATGTCAGCGTGAAAGGCGAGACCGTGGTGCGGGTCACCCTGTGGGTGTTGTGGAGCCTGTGGGTCATCGCCTGCGCGGTTCTGGCGCTCGGCGCCATCGCCAACCATCTGGCCTCGCGTACCCAGACCCTGCCGCTGCTGCTCAGCCCCGGCGCGACGGCCGAGGTGACGGTCTACCGCTTCATTGATGACCAACTGCGGCTGCGACTGCGGTATGCCGCAGACGGTACTGAGGCTGACCCTGAAGTGCTGCTGCGCATCGACACTCCCACCGATCATGGGGACTTCCGCGCAGGAGAGCGTTCGGGAGTGGCCGGGCAGGGTATCAACCGCAGGCTGGCATCGGTTGAGTCCAGCGGGCTCATGGCGTCCTACTTTGGATATGGCCGCGGTGATGCATTGCCACGCGGACGCTCATGGCTGCGGGTAACCGTACTGGAGGTGGACCCGGCGCTGGCGGGCAGGGCGGCCGTGATCGAATTGCAGCCCCCGCTGGACCTGCTGAAGCTGACCGACCTGGATTACGTCTGGCTGTGGCCGTTCTTTTTCTGGAAGGTGGCGGCACTGTTCCTGCTGATTCCCGGGGGTGCGTTGGCGGTGTTCACGTTCACCTTGCGGCGCTGGCAGCGCCGGGCGTCGAAGCAGCCGATTTCAGCAGCGGATACGGATTGATCGACTCTCCCTTCCACCACTGCTTCTCTGGCCCCAGCACATGCACCTCGAAATGCAGGTGCGGGGCATGGGCGCTGGCGTTGCCAGTGCTGCCGACGTAGCCGATCACCTCCCCGCGCTTGATCACCTGCTTCTCGGCCAGGCCATCGGCGTAGCGTTGCAGGTGCGCGTAGTAGTAGCACCAGCGTCCGCTGGGCTCGAACTGGTAGATCGTCAGCCCGCCGCGCTCACTGTCGAACAGTTTCTCCACCGTGCCATCGGCCGCCGCCAGCACCGGCGTACCGGCATCGGCCATGATGTCGATGGCATCGTGTACGCGGCCCTCGCTGCGTGCATCGGTGAAGGTATCGCGCAGCTGCGAGGGCAGGATGCCCTGCACCGGCAGCAGTAACCCGGGCGGTGCATCCGGAGCCTGCGCGGCCGACGGCGCGGTGGAGGCGGGTTGGGCTGTTGCGCCTGGCGCTACCGGTTCCGTCACCGGCGCGGCGGCTACCGTCGATGGCGCTTCCGGCAGCGAGGCGGCTACCGGCTCGCCTGCATCGCGGTGCAGCCACCAACCTGCACCCAGTCCCAGCAGAACACCCAGCACGATCAGCTGCGAAAGACGCATCGGCTCACTCCTGCATCACCACGGGCACCGACTCATCCACCGCATCAGCCACGCGCAGCGCATCCCAGTTGGTCATGCGTACGCAGCCATGCGACTCGGTCTTGCCCACGTGGCCGGGCTCGGGCGTGCCATGCAGGCCGTAATGCGGCTTGGACAGGTCGATCCAGACCCGGCCGACCGGATTGTTCGGGCCCGGCGGCAGCGTCGCCTTCTTTTCGCCCTTGCGCGCATCCCAGAACAGCTTTGGGTTGTAGTGGAACGGCGGGTCGCGGTACACACCCAGGATCTTCCATTCGCCGATCGGCAGCGGATCATGCTGGCTGCCGGATGAGACAGGCACCTGCGCGATCACCTTGCCCTGGGCATCCAGCAGTTGCAGGGTCGAGTCGGATTTGTCGACGACCACCTTGGCTGCCTTCGGTAGCGCCGATGGTGCGATGTTGGGCACCTGAATGCGGTTGCCGGCCTTGCTCAGATCTACGCCCGGATTGAGCAGCTTCAACAGCTCAGGGGATGCGTGGAAGCGTTCGCCCAGCGACTCTTCGACGTTGTTGAAGCCCAACGATTTCAGTTTGGCCTGTGCGGCGGGGCCCTTCGGCACCGCCTGGAACGGCCCGGCGACATCCTCGGCAGTCAGCGTGTAGCTGGCCAGCGGCGTGATCGTATCGGCCTGCAGAGCCTTCCAGGTGGCGTCGTCCAGCTCACCCGTTACGGTCAGCCCGTGCGCCGCCTGGAAGCCTGACACCGCCCGCCGCTGGTTGCTGCCTACCTCACCATCAATCTGGCCCGGAGAGAAGTTCGCACGATCCAGCAGCACCTGGGCATGCAGTGCGGAGCGCACCGCGGTGTCCGGGCCAGCCTTCTCGGCCATGGGGGCGGGCAGTCCGGGCGGCGGCGCCTGCGCGAAGGTAGGTGATGCCAGCAGCGAGATTGCGAGCAGGGTGGATCGGGACACAGATGAGCGCATTGGGATCTCCAGCAGGTACGCCGCCACCTTGCCCGCAGACGGTGCGGAGCCGCCGTGAAAGGGATCTGATACCCGCATGAGCAGACATGTCATTGCGGCCGGCTGGCACCGGCAGGTGCCGCTGGGACGGGGACTCACCAAGGTGAACGGTGGCCGACGCCGTCGATGGGCGGCGATCAAGATTGCCTGCCGTGCCGCCGATAAGCCCACATCCCCCCGTTTTGGATACCCCCATGAACTACTTGAGGAACGTCAGGGTTGCCTGGCGTCTTGGGCTGGGCTTTGGCCTGTTGCTGCTGCTGGTTGCCGCCGTAGTGGCCACCGGCGCCACCGCCAGCGTCGTGCAGAAGCGCGCGATGCAGCAGGTGGTCGACGTCAGCGTGGCCAAGGTGCGCCTGTTGTCGCAGATGCTCGACGCCAACAACCAGATGATGGTGGTGCGGCGCGAAATGCTGATCCGCCAGGGCGAAGACCGCGGCAGCGATGAGAAGCGCATTGCCGATCTGGTCAAGCGCTATGAGGCCAGCTGGGCCGCCTACCAGGCGCTGCCAGGCGATGCGGAGGGCAAGGCCATCGCGGCAACCATCGCGGCCAAGCGTGCCATCGCGCGCCCGCTCAACAAGCAGACCAGCGAACTGATGGAGCAGGGCGACTACCCGGGTGCCGTGGCACTGACCCTGGGCCCGGTGCAGGAAGCGGCCAACGGCTGGAACAAGGCACTGTCCGATGGCGTGGATTTCGAAGAGAAGGAAAGCCGTGAGGCAGCCGCCGAGGCCATCCGCCTGGGCGAGCGCAGCCTGCTGCAGCTGCTGGTGCTGGGCGGCGTTGCACTGCTGGTCGGCATCGGTGCCTCGGTGATGATCGGGCGCAGCCTGACCGGCCCGCTGGCCCGCGCGGTGAACCTGGCCGAGCGCCTGTCCAAGGGCCAGCTGGATCAGGAATTCCGCCTGGGCGGCCGTGACGAACTGACCCAGCTGGGCGAGGCGATGGCCAGCGTGCGCCAGAGTGTGCAGGCGGCGATCGGCGCGCAGTTGCAGATGGCCGAGCAGCACGAGGCCGGTGCAATCCGCTATCGCATGGACGCCAGTGCGTTCCCCGGTGATTTCGGCCGCATGGTGCAGGCCACCAACAGCCTGGTCGAGTCGCACGTGCAGGTGGAACTGCTGATGGCCGAGGTGATGCAGCGTTACGCCATGGGTGACCTCAGCCGCGACCTGCCGGACTACCCAGGCGAGAAGGGCACGCTGACCCGCACCCTGGCGGCGGTGAAGCAGAGCCTGATGGCGATCAACGCGCAGATCGATGAACTGGCCCGCGCCGCACGCGCCGGCGATTTCAGCATGCGTGGCGATGCCGCTGCGTTCCAGTACCAGTTCAAGACGATGGTCGAGCACCTCAACGGCATGATGGCCAGTTCGCAGGCCAGCATCGCCGATGTTTCCGACGTGCTGCGCGCGATCTCGCATGGCGACCTGACCGCACGCATGGAGGGCGAGTACGAAGGCGTGTTTGCGCGCATGCGCGACGATGCCAACACCACCACCGCGCAGCTGACCGGCATTGTCCGCGGCATCCAGGTGGCTGCCGACAGCATCAACAACGCGGCCCAGGAACTGGCCGCTGGCAACAATGACCTGTCGCGCCGCACCGAGCAGCAGGCCGCGAATCTGGAAGAAGCGGCCGCGTCGATGGAGGAGCTGACCTCCACCGTACGCCAGAACGCCGAACTGGCGCGTCAGGCTGACAGCGAAGCGCATGCCGCCGGTGCCGCCGTGCGCGAGACCGAGCAGGCGATGGCACAGATGGCATCGGTGATGGGCGAGATCGATCAGTCCTCGGCACGCATCTCGGAAATCTCCACGGTGATCGACGGCATCGCGTTCCAGACCAACATCCTGGCGCTGAATGCGGCAGTGGAAGCTGCGCGTGCAGGCGAGCAGGGGCGTGGCTTTGCCGTGGTCGCCAGCGAGGTGCGTACGCTCGCGCAGCGTGCCGGTGTCGCCGCCAAGGAGATCAAGGAACTGATCGAGGACGCCGCTGCCAAGGTGAAGAGTGGCCTGGCGGTGACCGTTGAATCGGAAGCCGCGATCGCACGCGTGGCCCAAGCCAGCTCGCGCACCACCCAGCTGATGAGCGACATCGCAGCGGCCAGCAAGGAGCAGGCGGCCGGCATCGAGCAGGTCAACCAGGTGGTGGTGCAGATGGACCAGGTGACCCAGCAGAACGCCGCGCTTGTGGAAGAAGCCACTGCCGCGAGCCGCGCGCTGGAGGAACAGGCGCATGCGCTGACCACATCAGTGGCGGTGTTCCAGATCGAGCAGGACGGTGCAGCCCGCGCCGTGGTGGCGCGCGCGGCCTGACCGTCACCGCGTCGGCACGGCAAAGTGCCGTGCCGACCGAGAAGCCCTCAGCGCTTGAACAAGCGCTCGTGCATCCAGCCGTCGTTGGTCAGCACGAGCGTCGCTTTGCCATCGATTTCGTCCTTGGCTTGATCCGCTAGGTTACGGTAGCTGGCCTGGACCTCTTTCGATCTGGCCCAGCTGTCCGCATCTTCGACCTTGTAGCGGAAGTTCACCTGAGACAATTTCACGCCCATCATCTCGCTGGGCTCGGTAAAGGTGTCCACCTCTGTCACCCTGAACTTGCCGGTGCAGAACGCTGCTTGACCTGCAATTGTTTCTGCGCCGCCTTCTACGAGGAACTTCTTTCCTTTGGAAGTAAGCGCGTACTCGCCAGCCGGTACGGTCGATGTGCCAAACATCGATTTCATTTCAGATGCTTGGCGGCTCAGCAACCCGGCCTCGACCAAGGCGTTGGCCTGCAGGCGCGCGCGCTCTCCCAAGCTGCCATCGTTGGCCAGTCTGAAGGGGAGTTCCCGCGCGGGCAAAGCAGCGCAGAGTCCGTTCTTGGTATCAAGATATTTCTGAATAGCCTTGCCGAAATTGCCCTTGTTGGCGGTCTGGGAACTGCTGCATGCCGCCAGTACAAGCATCAGCGCGCTGGCCGCCAGAACTCGGTTCACATTCTTCATCTCAACTATCCCTGTCAGTGGGTCAATCAACGTAGCCGCTACCACCGAGCGAAGCTACAGGGTGGTGGATGTCGATGATCTGTCCTTGAGGGAGCCCAGCGAGGAGGCCCTGACGGCGATCAGCAGTGCCAGGTGACTTCCGGATTGCTCTGCACGGGATATAGCCGTTTACGACAAACTGCGCGACATGCACTGCCTTCATCGGTGTGCCTGAGCCACGAGTGTCTCTGGATGGCAGAGCAGGTGAGTCGCGCTGCCACCGATGCCGTACGGCCGTTATCGCTCGGTCTTCACTCCTCCATATGAGAGGACGTAGGCCGGCGCCCGCTGATCACGATGACCCTGGCGTGGCCGCCTTCATGGCGCTGGGCGCGGCGAACTACATGACGGTGCGCGGGGGGCAGATCCACAACGCTGGCAGCGGCGAAGTGATCCGCCTGCAGTTGAACGGCGACCGCGCGCCTTTGCCGGGCACTGCGCGCCTGCTCGGTTCCAGCAGCGCGTTCCTGTTCGTCTGGTGGCCGCAGCAGCGGCGTGCCGAGGCCATTCCGATCGCGGCGTTGCGCACGCTGCAGGCGGCTGCCGTGCCGGTGCCCTCAGCTGCAGTGACGGCGGGGCCGTCCCGCTGAGGTAAGGTGCGCGGGTCGCTTGGGACCGACCCAGCGAGAGTAGGCGCTGCGCCACACATCCCGCGCCTGCGATGCGGGCGCGGGCTGTTCCCCGTTTTCGGGGACGATCAATCTCTGCTCCGCGTTCGGGCAGCCTTTTTCGCTGCGGTCTTGCGTGTCGCTGCCTTTCGGGCACGGGTAGCCGCCGCCTTCTTTGCGGCGGCGCTCCGCGAGGCGGCCGTACCCCCCTTATTGGCCGCAACCTTCTTCGCCGTCTTCTTTGCGGCCTTCTTTGTGGCGGTCTTGCGAGCGGGTGCCTTCTTTGCCACCGCTTTCTTCGCAGGTGCCTTCTTCGCTGCCGTCGCCTTGGTCGTGGCCTTCTTTGTGGCCGACGTCCTGGCAGGCGCCTTCTTGGCAGCCTTCTTGCTGGCCGCCTTCTTCGTGCCCTTGCGTGCGCTGCCGCTACGCTTGCCGCCACCGTCCTGCTTGTTCACGGTGGCCCAGGCGATGCGTTCGGCGGTGCTTTCGCTGGCACCGCGCTCGCGCTCGCTTTCCTCGATGTGCTCGGCCTGGCGCTTCTGTTTGTCGGTATATGCGGATTTGTCACCACGGGGCATGACGGTTCTCCTGTTGTAGTAGTCAGGCCAGCAGGCGCAGCTTCGGTTCACGCGCCCACTGGCGGGTGGCGGCCGCCGCCAGGAAGGCCTTGGCGTCTTCCGCTTCGACGATGCCGGCATCATTTCCGACGCGCGCCGCCTTCAGCAGCGCCTGGCCGCCTGCGTCGCTGGCGATGGCCTTCAGGTGCGCCCACGCCTGGCTGACGAACTCGATGGCTGCACTCTCTTTCGACAAGGCCTTCGCGGCTTCCGGACTGAGCACCACGGCTACCGCATCGAACACAGCCGATGGCGTGCCCGCCAGTTGCCCATCCGCCGCCTGCATCGCCCCATCGCTCAGCGTGGCGCCGCCTACTTTGGGCGCGACCAGCTTCACGTCTGCACCCGCCTTCCGCGTCGCTTTGCTCAGGCTGGCCATCACGCGCGCGTCGGAGCCCTCATCAAACAGGATGCCGATGCTGCGCCCCTGCAGGGTGGGCTTGTTGCGCCCGATCACGCGCACCTCGGGAGCGGCAGGCATGTCCTGCGCCGGCGTGGCGGTCGGCGCGGGGTCGGGCAGTGCAGGCAGCGCGAGTCCATCGGCTACGCGCTGCGCCAGTGATTCGTCGATGTTGCGCAGGTGGCTGACGGTACGCACCCGCACCTTGAGTGTTTCCACCTTGGACAATTCGAACACGAGTGCCGATGCCAGATGCGCCTGTTCCGGCTTCTCAAGGCTACGGAAGAACATGCGGGCCTGGCTGTAGTGGTCGGCGAAGCTCTCGGCGCGGGTGCGGCCCTTGCGGCCATCGTCGGCGCTGGCGTGGCTGCGGAAACCCGCAGGCGTCTCGCGCGGGGAGTCCTCCTGCAGCGAGCTGGGATCATAGGCGACGCGACCCTTGGGCACCTGCATCTGCATGTGGCCGTCGCGGTGGTGATTGGCGAACGGGCACTTCGGGGCATTCACCGGGATCTGGTGGAAGTTCGGGCCGCCAAGCCGCAGCAGCTGGGTGTCCAGATAGGAGAACAGGCGGCCCTGCAGCAGCGGATCGTTGCTGAAGTCGATGCCCGGCGGCACGTTGGCCGGGCAGAACGCCACCTGCTCGGTCTCGGCGAAGAAGTTGTCGGGCCAGCGGTCCAGCACCATGCGCCCGATCACCTGCAGCGGTACCAGCGATTCAGGGATGATCTTGGTCGGATCCAGGTGATCGAACGGAAATGCGTCCGCTTCTTCTTCGGTGAACAGCTGCACCGCCAGTTCCCACTCGGGGAAGTCACCGCGCTGGATGGCCTCGAACAGGTCGCGGCGATGGAAGTCATTGTCAGCCGATTGCAGTTTCAACGCTTCGTCCCAGACCGTTGACTGGATGCCCAGCTTGGGTCGCCAGTGGAATTTGACGAACGTCGACTCGCCCGCCTCGTTCAGCAGGCGGAAGCTGTGCACCCCGAAGCCTTCGATCATGCGCAGCGAGCGCGGAATGGCGCGGTCGCTCATCGCCCACATGATCATGTGCATCGACTCGGGCATCAGCGAAATGAAGTCCCAGAAGGTGTCATGGGCCGAAGCCGCCTGCGGGAACGCACGGTCTGGTTCCATCTTCACCGCATGCACCAGGTCCGGGAATTTCATGGCGTCCTGGATGAAGAACACCGGGATGTTGTTGCCGACCAGATCCCAGTTGCCTTCCTTGGTATAGAACTTGACCGCGAAGCCGCGCACGTCGCGCGGAGTGTCCACCGACCCTGCGCCACCGGCCACGGTCGAGAAGCGGGTAAACACGGGCGTCTTCACGCCTACCTCGGTCAGGATGCGCGCCCGGGTGTGGGCGGCCAGAGACCGGGTCAACTCGAAGTAGCCATGTGCCGCGCTGCCACGTGCGTGCACGATGCGCTCGGGAATGCGTTCGTGATCGAAGTGGGTGATCTTCTCGCGTAGGATGAAGTCTTCCAGCAGCGTGGGTCCTCGAGGTCCCTGCCGCAGGGAGTTCTGGTTGTCTGCCACCGGGATGCCCTGATCGGTGGTCATCGCCGGGTGGCTGCCGCCGGCGCGCGGGTGCAGTTCATCGCCGTTGCCGCGGGGGTGGTTTTCGGTTGCGCGCTTGCCGGTCGGCTTGCTGGCGGCCATGGGGGAGGCTCCGGATCATCAAGTGAACCACGACACTGGAACCGAACCCGTTAAACCCAGGTCCGGCAAAGGTGAACGTACGGGCAAAAGCAGGCTCGGGTATGCTTGCCCCATGCGAGTCGAGCCCGCCGACATCGAAGCCCTGTTCGACGCCATCCCGGACGTGCTGTTCTTCATCAAGGACCGCCAGGGGCGGTACACCCACGTCAACCAGACCATGCTGCGACGGCTGGGCCTGCGCGCGCGCAAGGACGTGATCGGGCGCACAGCGGCCGAGATCTACCCGACCGGCCTCAGCGCGGACTATGTCGACCAGGACGCCCGCGTGCTGTCCGGCGAGGTGATCGAGAACCTGATGGAGCTGCACCTGTTCGCCAACCGCGAACCGGGCTGGTGCCTGACCTGCAAGCGCCCGCTGCTGGTCGACGGCGCCATCGAGGGCCTGATCGGCATTTCCCGCGACCTGGGCCAGAAGGACAGCCTGGGCGCGCAGTACGAGCAGCTGCGGCTCGCGCTGGCCCACCTCAACGCGCACTACGCCGAGAACGTGCGCATGCAGACCCTGCTGGACATCACAGGCTTTTCGCTGTCCAAGCTGGAGCGCAGTTTCCGCAAGGTGTTCCAGATGACCCCGCAGCAGGTGCTGACCCGGCTGCGGATCCAGATGGCCATGCACCTGTTGCATGGCGACGACAGCATTGCCTGCATCGGCCAGGCCTGCGGTTTCAGCGACCAGAGCGCCTTCACCCGCAAGTTCAAGGCTGAAACCGGTTTCTCGCCGCGCGCCTATCGCGCCCGGATCGGCGGCAACGTCGGCGAGCCCGCACTGGCCTGAGCCCCCTGCTGCGCTGTGCCTATCCCCGCGGGCCTGGGACAGGGTAAGGTGTCGCCCCTGTAGCCCGCCGCCAGCCCCGCCGATGCCCAATTCGATTCCGACCGCTTCGCCGTCCCGCCTCGGACATTCGCTCAAGCCCCGCCAGCTGATCATGATGGGCCTGGGCAGTGCCATCGGCGCCGGCCTGTTCCTCGGCTCGGGCGTCGGTGTGCAGGCGGCCGGTCCGGCCGTTCTGGTCTCGTATCTGGTCGCTGGCGCGCTGGTGATCATCGTGATGAACGCACTGGGCGAGATGGCGGCGGCCAAACCGACCAGCGGCGCGTTCTCGGTGTACGCCGCCGATGCCATGGGCGCCACCGCTGGCGCCACGGTCGGCTGGTTGTGGTGGGTGCAGCTGGTGATCGTGATCGCCGCCGAGGCGGTGGGTGCGGCCGGGTTGCTTGCCACGGTCTGGCCGGTGGTGCCGGTGCCGATGGCTGCGTTGGCCTTCATGCTGTTCTTCACTGCGATCAACCTGCTCGGGGTGAAGAACTTCGGCGAGTTCGAATTCTGGTTCGCCATCCTGAAAGTGGCGGCGATCCTGGCCTTCATTGCCATCGGCGTGGCACTGCTGATGGGCTGGCTGCCGCAGGTCACCTCACCTGGCCTGAGCAACTTCACCGGACACGGCGGTTTCGCACCGAAGGGCCTGGCCGGGATCGGTGCGGCGCTGCTGGTTGTCGTTTTTGCCTTCGGTGGGACCGAAATCGTTGCCGTTGCGGCGGCCGAAACCGAAGATCCCGAACGCAGCATCGCCCGTGCCATCCGTACCGTGGCCTGGCGCATTCTGGTGTTCTACATCGGCTCGCTGAGCGTGATCATCGCCGTGGTGCCCTGGATCAGCGAAGCACTGAAGTCGCCCTTCGCCGCCGTGCTGGACATTGCGCGCATTCCGGGCGCCGGCACCGCCATCACCCTGATCGCGGTGATCGCGCTGCTGTCGGCACTCAATGCCAACCTCTACGGCGCCTCGCGCATGATGTATTCGCTGGCGCAGCGCCGCGAAGCGCCGGCCGTGCTGGGCTGGACCGATCCGCGGCAGGTGCCGGTCATCGCCGTGCTGGCCAGCGTGCTGTTCGGCTTTGCGGCCACGGTGATGGAGCTGCTGTTCCCGGACCGGGTGCTGCCGGTGCTGCTGAACATCGTCGGTTCCACCTGCCTGCTGGTGTGGACGCTGTCGCTGGTTTCGCAGCTGGTACTGCGCCGCCGCGCCGATCGCCTGGGTACCCGGCTGCCGTTCCGCATGGCCGGTTTCCCGTGGCTGACCTGCTGCGCGCTGGCGATCCTGGCGCTGATCTTCGGCCTGCTGCTGAGCGAGGCGCACACCCGCCTGCAGTTCCTGTCGATGGTGGCGCTGACCGCCACCATCGCCGCCGGCAGCGCCATCGCCCGGCGCATGCGCGAGGCGTGACTGAAGCTGTAGAGCCGACCCTGTGGTCGGCTGCGGTTGCTGTAGTTTCTGTAGAGCCGACCCTGTGGTCGGCTGCTGTTCGCGTAGTCGCCAGCCGAGCGCGGGCTCGGCTCTACAGCCGGCATACATCCGCCGTGCCATCCTGATCGTGTGGGTCGCCAGCGGCCCGTCGACCAGGAGTACCGCATGCTGCGCAGCCGTCCCTTCCTGATGTTCACCGGCCAGGCCGAGGCCGCGCTGGCCCTGTACGCCGAAGCCTTTGCCGATTTCCGCCTGCTGGCCCTGCAACGCCACCCCGAGGGGGCCGGCGCCGGCGTACCCGGACAGGTCCGCCAGGCCATCTTCCTGCTCGGTGGCACCCATTACCTGTGCTTCGACAGCCTGGATGTGCACGACTTCACCTTCAGCCCGTCGATCTCGCTGTTCGTCGAGTGCTCCGGTGCCGAGCAGTTCGAGCGTGCAGCACGCGTGCTGGGCGAGGGCGGCCATTGGTTGATGCCGGTGGGTGATTACGACTTCAGCAACCGCTATGGCTGGGTGCAGGACCGCTTCGGCGTATCGTGGCAGTTGAGCCTGGGACAGATGCCGGACCCGTGATCGGGTAATTGTGGGTGTGGACCTTGGTCCACACGCCCTCATGAAAACGGCCCGCGCAAGCGGGCCGTTTTCTTTATCGATGCAGTGAGGAATCAAGCCTCGACTTCATCATCCTTGTAGGCATCGACCGGGATGCAGGCGCACATCACGTTCTTGTCACCGTACACGTTGTCGACGCGTGCCACCGGCGGCCAGTACTTGCTCTGCTTCAGGCTGGCCAGCGGGAAGGCGGCCAGTTCGCGCGGGTAGGCGTGGGTCCACTCACTGGCGGTCACCGCGGTGGCGGTGTGCGGCGCGTTCTTCAGCGGGTTGTCCTCGCGGTCCAGGCGGCCGTCTTCGATCGCGCTGATTTCCTCTCGGATCTGGATCATCGCGTTGATGAAGCGATCCAGCTCGTGCAGCGACTCGCTCTCGGTCGGTTCGACCATCAGCGTGCCCGCGACCGGGAAGCTCAGGGTCGGGGCGTGGAAGCCGAAGTCGATCAGGCGCTTGGCGACGTCCTCGGCGCCGATGCCGCTGGTCTTCTCCAGCGGGCGCACGTCCAGGATGCATTCGTGCGCCACCAGGCCGTTGCGGCCGGTGTACAGGGTCTTGAAGTGCGGGGCCAGGCGCTTGGCGATGTAGTTGGCGTTGAGCTGCGCGACCTGGGTGGCCTTGCGCAGGCCTTCGCGGCCCATCATCGCGATGTACATCCAGCTGATCGGCAGGATCGAGGCGCTGCCGAAGCTGGCCGCGCTGACCATGCCGACCGGGCCGTTTTCACCGAGCTTGCCCGGCAGGAACGGGGCCAGGTGCTCCTTGACCGCGCACGGGCCCACGCCCGGGCCACCACCGCCGTGCGGGATGCAGAAGGTCTTGTGCAGGTTCAGGTGCGAAACGTCCGAACCCCACTTGCCCGGCTTGGCCACGCCGACCAGGGCGTTCATGTTGGCGCCGTCGGTGTACACCTGGCCGCCGTGCTTGTGGATGATCTCGCAGATCTCGACCACCTCTTCCTCGAACACGCCGTGCGTGGACGGGTAGGTCATCATGATCGCGGCCAGGCGGTCGCTGTACTTCTCGGCGTTGAGGCGGATGTCCTCGACGTCGACGTTGCCGTTGGCATCGGTCTTGGTCACCACGACCTTCATGCCGCACATCTGCGCCGAGGCCGGGTTGGTGCCGTGCGCCGAGTCCGGGATCAGGCAGATGTCGCGGTGGCCTTCGCCGCGCGAGCGGTGGTAGGCGCGGATCGCCAGCAGGCCGGCGTACTCGCCCTGCGCGCCGGAGTTCGGCTGCAGGCTGACCGCGTCGTAGCCGGTGCATTCCACCAGCATCGCTTCCAGCGTATCGATCAGTTCCTTGTAACCCAGCGCCTGGTCGGCCGGCACCAGCGGGTGGATCTGCGAGAACTCCGGCCAGGTCACCGGGATCATCTCGGCGGTGGCGTTGAGCTTCATGGTGCACGAGCCCAGCGGGATCATCGTGCGGTCCATCGCCAGGTCCTTGTCGGCCAGCGAACGCAGGTAGCGCAGCAGTTCGTGCTCGCTGTGGTGGGTGTTGAACACCGGATGGGTCAGGAACGCCGACTGGCGCAGCAGGCCGGCCGGCAGTGCGTCGGCGGTGCTGGCATCCAGCGCATCGACGTCGGCCTGCGCGCCGAACACGGCGGCCAGCGCGACCACGTCGGCGCGGGTGGCGGTCTCGTCCAGGCTGATGCCGACCGAGTCGCTGTCGATCGCGCGCAGGTTGTAACCGGCGGCGCGTGCCTTGGCGTGGATCTCATCGGCATGCACGCCGGTGATGTGCAGGGTGTCGAAGAAGTCGCCACCGACCTGCACGCCGGCGTTGCGCAGTGCCGCAGCCAGGATCGAGGCCAGGCGGTGGGTGCGCCGGGCGATGCGGGTCAGGCCTTCCGGACCATGGTAGACCGCATACATCGAGGCCATCACCGCCAGCAGCACCTGTGCGGTACAGATGTTCGACGTCGCCTTCTCGCGGCGGATGTGCTGCTCGCGGGTCTGCAGGGTCAGGCGATAGGCCGGGTTGCCCTGGGCATCGATGGAGACACCGATCAGGCGGCCCGGCATCGAGCGCTTGTAGGCGTCACGGCAGGCCATGAACGCGGCGTGCGGGCCGCCGAAGCCGAACGGCACGCCGAAACGCTGGCTGTTGCCGACCACGATGTCCGCGCCCCATTCGCCCGGTGCGGCCAGCAGGGTCAGCGCCAGCAGGTCGGTGGCCACGGCCACCAGGCCGCCGCGTGCGTGCACGGCCTCGACCAGGGCCTTGTAGTCGCCGACCTGGCCGAAGGTGTCCGGGTACTGCAGCAGCAGGCCGAAGGCTTCCGCTTCCAGTGCTTCGGCGGGGGTGCCGACGCGCAGCACGATGCCCATCGGTTCTGCGCGGGTGCGCAGCAGTTCCAGGGTCTGCGGGTGCACGGCGTCGTGCACGAAGAAGGTGTCCGACTTCGACTTGGCCGAACGCTTGGCCAGGGTCATCGCTTCGGCGGCGGCGGTGGCTTCGTCCAGCAGCGAGGCGTTGGCGATCTCCATGCCGGCGAGGTCGGCGCACAGGGTCTGGAAGTTGATCAGCGCTTCCATGCGGCCCTGCGAGATCTCGGCCTGGTACGGGGTGTAGGCGGTGTACCAGGCCGGGTTTTCCAGGATGTTGCGCAGGATCACGTTCGGGGTATGGGTACCGTAGTAGCCCTGGCCGATGAAGCTGCGCAGCACGGTGTTCTTGTCGGCGATCGCGCGGATCTTCGCCAGTGCCTGCACTTCGGTCATCGACTCCGGCAGCGCCAGCGGTGCCGGCGACTTGATCTTGGCCGGCACGATGGCATCGGTCATCGCATCCAGCGACGCGTGGCCGACGACGTCGAGCATCTGCGCGATCTCGGCATCGTTGGGGCCGATGTGGCGCTCGACGAACGCATTGTGGTGCTCGAGCTCACGCAGGGAAGGGGTGTTCTGGGACATGGCGAAGGATCCGTCAGGAAAGGGCACACGCACGGGCACAAGCCGCCGGTCGGCGGTCTGCGGGGCGCCCCTCTGTCCTTTTGCCTGAGAGTTTAAAAGCGCGGCGGACCGCAGCTTCGTGCCCCTTCGGCGCCGGATCGAACCGGTCTCTCCAGAGTTCTGTTACGGGTGGTATCGGGCCTGAGCGATTACGGGCGTTGCGCCTTCGGCAGCGGTGTTCCGCTTCTCCCACCGTGTTGCCGGCGGATTATAGCCCGTTGCGGGCCCGCTGGCCGCCTCCCGGCACGGCCCCGCGGCTGAATGGCCGATGGCCCGGACGTGCGTTTTGTGCATCGCTGCATGGCATCGGGCGCAATCCCCACCTATGATGGCCGGATACCCGAATTCATCTGGCGCCGTCCCTGCAGAAGGGGACCGGCGCCCGCCGTGCGTGCCACGCATGGCCCTGCCGGACGCCTTTCTCATGACCGCCGCTGTTGCTCCCTCCACCCGCCGCATGGCCCTGCTGCTTGCCGGCCTAGCCATGTTCGGCCCGTTCTCGATCGACACCATCTTCCCGGCCTTCCCGCAGCTGGCCCGGCGCCTGGCGGTGGACGAGGTGGCGGTGCAGCAGACCATCAGCGTCTACCTGCTGTTCTACGGCCTGATGAGCCTGGCGCACGGTCCGCTGTCCGACGCCTGGGGCCGCAAGCGGGTGATCCTCGGTGGCCTGGTGGTGTTCGTCGGCGCCTCGGTGGGCTGTGCACTGTCCACCGACCTGACCACGCTGCTGGCGTTCCGTGCGCTGCAGGGCCTGTCGGCGGGTGTCGGCATGATCGTCGGCCGCGCGGTGATCCGCGACCTGTACCATGGCCATGACGCGCAGCGGCTGATGAGCCAGGTGTCGATGCTGTTCGGCATCGCCCCGGCCATCGCGCCGATCATCGGTGGCTGGATCCTGCTCAGTGGCGCGGGGTGGCCGCTGATCTTCTGGTTCCTGGTGGTGTTCGGGCTGGTCCTGCTGGCGGCCACTGCACGCTACCTGCCCGAGACCCATCCCGTCGAAGCGCGCGTGCCGTTGTCACCGCGCGCGTTGATGCGTGATTACGTGCGCATCGGTTTCAATCCACGCTTCCTGCGCCTGGCGCTGGCCGGCAGCATCGGCTTTGGTGGAATCTTCCTGTACATCTCCTCGGCGCCGGTGTTCGTGATGCAGCACCTGCACCTGGGCGAGGGCGGTTTCGCCTGGTTGTTCATCCCGACCATCGGCGGCATGACCACCGGCTCATTCCTGTCCGGGCGCATGGCCGGGCACACCACGCCCACCCGCCAGGTCTCCATTGGTTTCGGCCTGTGCGCATTGTCAGTGCTGTTGAACGTTGGCTACGTGGTGCTGTCGCCACAGTTCGTGCTGCCATGGGCGGTACTGCCGATCTTCCTGGGTGGCATGGGCATGGCGCTGATCTTCCCGATCCTGGCGCTGGCGGTGCTGGACATGTACCCGCATCAGCGCGGCCTGGCCTCGTCGCTGCAGGCCTTCGTGCAGCTGATGATCAGCACCGTGGTGGCCGGCGTGGTGTCACCACTGCTGAGCGGCAGCCCGCTGCACCTGGCACTGGGCCAGGCGGCGTTCTTCGGCGCCGGTTTCGTGTTCTGGTACTGGGAACACCAGCGCGAGCGCGCGGCGCGGGCAGCCTGCACGGGTCACTGAGCAGCGCGCAGGGGTAGGGTGGGCCGCGATGCCCGAAACACTTGCGGCAGGGAACGGCCGGACTAGGCTGGGCATTCCAGCCAGCCGGTGCGTGGGTGCACGACAGCCAGCCGACCCAATGTCGTTGCATGAGGTTTCGCCATGGCTGCGCAGCAGACCTACCGCCTGTTCGAGGTGGCGCTGAAGGAGCGCCGCGTTCTTTCCCCTTCCCTGGACCGCATGGTGTTCACCGGCGCCGACGTGGCGCGGATGAAGACCGAAGGCCCGGACCAGCGCATCAAGGTGTTCTTCCCCTTGCCCGGGCAGGACCTGCCACAGGTGCCCAGCGGCGAGGACTGGTACCCCCGCTACCGGGCGCTGCCGGACGATCAGCGCCCGCCGATGCGCACCTATACCATCCGCCAGCTGCGTGCAGAGCTGGGCGAAGTCGATGTTGATTTCGTGCTGCATGGCGAGACCGGGCCGGCCTCGCGCTGGGCCATCCACGCGCGACCGGGCGACCGCGTAGTGCTGCTGGCCCCCGATGCCGACTGTGCCGACAGCAGCGAAGGCTGGGAATGGAGGCCGCCGGCCGGCGTCGGCCAGGTGCTGCTGGTGGCCGATGAAACCGCGCTACCGGCGGTGGCTGGCATTCTTGAGGAACTGGCGGCCATGGTCGACCCACCGCGCACGCTGGCGCTGCTGGAGGTGGCGCAGGCCGGTGATGCGGTGCACCTGAAGGCGCCCTCCAGCGCCGAGCTGGTCTGGCTGCCGCGCGGGCAGGCCGCCTACGGACAGCCGTTGCTGCAGGCGGTCCAGGCGCGGTTGGCAGCGACCTCGAGCGTGGCTGCCGGCGATGCGCTGGAGGAGATCGACGTCGATACGCAGATCCTCTGGGAGCAGGCCGATACCCGTGTGGCCGGTCCGCTGTATGCCTGGGTGGCGGGTGAGGCGGGGGCGGTGATGGCGATCCGCCGCCACCTGGTGCGCGATTGCGGGCTGGACCGCCGCGCGATCACCTTCATGGGCTACTGGCGGCATGGCAAGGTGCTGGACTGACCGGACTGGATCGAGCACGCGTGAAGCAGCGCTGCGGGCGGGGTGCGCTATCCTTGCGCCCCCCTTCGCAGCGGTACCGCACCATGTCCACCAGCTCCAAGACCCGCCGCGACCAGCGCCGTCGCCAGGAAAAGCAGGCCGCCAACAAGGCCGCTGCCCAGGCCTCGCCGGTGGAGCCGCATGCCGAACTGCGCGACGCGCAGCGCACCCTGCTGGCCGGTGTCGTGCGCCGCGACGGCGAATGGGTGCTGGGCATGGACGGCCGCATCGCCGGCCACAGTGACTCCGCCGCACAGGTACTGGCGCTGATCATGCAGGCAGGTGAACTGCACGAGCGCAACGGCACGCCGGTGCGCCTGATGTACTCCGATGCGCTGCGCGACGCCGCGCATGCCGAAGCGAAAGAGAAGGGCCAGACCTTCGAGGAATTCAAGGCGGAACTGGCCGCGGCGATGGCGGCGAAGAAGGACAGCTGATCGCGCCGAATCTGTAGAGCCGAGCCGTGCTCGGCTTGCCGTGCGCAGCACGGTGGAAACGCAGCCGAGCATGGCTCGGCTCTACAACACGGAGAAGGGGCGGATCCTTGCGGATCCGCCCCTTTTCTCATTTCGCCGCCGGGGCCGCGTTGGCCTGCCAGCCACACATCTGGCCTTCGTTCTGCTGCTTCAGCCACTCGTTGACCGGAGTGAAGTACTCGATCATCGGGCCGGCATCGAGCTTGTCGGTGCCGGTCAGCTCCTTCAGCGTGGCCTGCCACGGCTGGCTGGCACCCTTGCTCAGCATCGCCCAGTATTTCTGGCCGGCTTCCTTGTTGCCGTAGAAGGTGCACTCGTGCAGCGGGCCCTTGTAGCCGGCCGCATCGCACAGGCCCTTGTAGAACTGGAACTGCAGGATGCGGGCCAGGAAGTAGCGGGTGTACGGGGTGTTGCCCGGCACGTGGTACTTCGCGCCCGGATCGAAGAATTCCTCGCCACGGGTGCTGGCCGGGGCCACGCCCTGGTACTTGGCCTTCAGGTCCCACCACGCTTTGTTGTAGTTGTCGGCGGTGATCGAACCATCGAACACGCCCCAGCGCCAGCGGTCGATCATCAGCCCGAACGGCAGGAACGACACGCCCGACAGCGCCATGCGCATCTGGTTGTTGATGACCGCTTCGCGGCTCTCGGTCGGTGCATCGACCAGGCCGATCGAGCTGAGGTACTTGGGCGTCATCGCCAGCACGATGGTGTCGCCGATCGCCTCATGGAAGCCATCGTTGGCACCGCCCTGGAACAGCGGCGGCAGCGGGTTGTAGGCCAGGTCGTAATAGATATGGCCCAGCTCGTGGTAGATGGTGGTGAAGTTCTCTTCGTTCGGCTTGATGCACATCTTGGTGCGCACATCGCCTTCCATGTTCATGTCCCAGGCGCTGGCGTGGCAGACCACATCGCGGTCGTCGGGCTTGATGAACTGGGTGCGTTCCCAGTAAGACTGCGGCAGCGACGGCATGCCCAGCGACACATAGAAGTCCTGTGCGCGTTCGGTCATCTGCTTGGCGGTACGCAGTTCGGCTTCGCGCTGCGCCTTGTACTGGGCAGCCACGTTGGCGTCCTTGCCTGCCTTGGCCAGCGCCGCGCTCAGGTTGGTCTGGTACTGCTTTTCCAGTGCAGCGGTGATGTCCAGGCTGCCGGCACCCGGGTACGGTTCCAGCTGGTCCCACAGGTTCGACCAGTCCTGCTGCCACATGTTGCCCAGCAGGTGCGCGGCAATCAGGCCGTTGCCCACTTCGGCCTTGTCCTTGCCGTAGGTCTTGTCCAGCTTGCCGCGTGCGTAGCAGTGCAGCTGCTCGTACATCGGCTTGACCTGTTCCCAGAGGCGGTCGGTTTCCGGGCCGATCTGCTCCGGCGGCATGTCGTAGCCGCTGCGCCACATCTGGCCGGCGTCGGCAAAGCCCATGCCCTTGGCGCCTTCGTTCACCAGGCCGACGAACCTCTGGTAGTCGCCGCGCATGCTCTTGGTGGTGCTGTGCCAGCCCTGCCAGGCGTCGAGCTGCTTGTCATAGTCGCGGCTGCGCGCCAGCACCTGTTCCAGCTCGCCCAGCTGGCGGCAGGAGTTCGGATCATTGGCATCGGTGCAGTACTTGCCGGCACCGTAGCTGCCTTCCATGCGCGTGGCGATCTGGGTCAGCTCGGCCAGCTTGGCCGGGTCGCGCGGTGCAGGCATCGACGACATCAGCTTCAGCAGGTGGATCGCGCGCTTGCTGTCCTCGCTCATCGGCTTGCCTTCGAACTTGGCGGCCTGTTCGATCCAGCTGTTGAGCTGGGTCAGCGAACGCTCGTTGGCCTTGGCCGCAATGCGTTCCGAATCACCGTTGATGTAGGTGGAGGACAGCCACTGCGCCGAGGTCATCTCCGGGTAAGCGGCCTTGAATTCGGCATTGATGCGGGCCACGAACTGGTCGGCGGTTTCACCGGCCGGAGCGCTGCTGCTTGCGGTGTCGGTGCCTGGGGCAGCTTCCTTCTTGCAGGCGGCCAGGGCCAGCGTGGCGGCGGCGATTGCCGAGGCCAGCAGGAGATGACGGTGTTTCACGGGCGGTCCTTGGGTGGTGAACGACGGCCGAAGGCTAGTGGGCAGTGGCTGCGACCGCAAGTGGCGGAAGTCGGCCTGGCGGCGCCCGGCACCCGCAGAGGCCTTCAAGCAACGGCAAAGGCCGAAGCAGCAGCAACAGCGGACTGTCCGTGGTTTGGCGGGGCGGTGTCGGAGTGCGGGGACGCCGCAAGTACGTCCGTGTAGGCTTGGCAGCCGCATGCTCGTGTGCGCTTTCCTGCGCACACGGCAAGACCGGGGTTGGGCGTCCTGCCCAACCCGCCCGAGGCATGCCTCGGGCCCATGCGGCTGACACCCCGCACTCCGACACCGCCCCACCTCTGACAGATTCCGTGTGCTGTCGGTAGGTGTCGACCTTGGTCGACACATCTGTCAGATATCGAATGGGTCATCCACGCATGGCGTGGATCTACTGTGTCGACCAAGGTCGACACCCACCAGGGCAATGCGTCGTTCCGACAGATCGCGAAAATCTGTCGAAGGCGGGGTGGGTCCGGTTGCGGGA
>NZ_JBXUHP010000011.1:0-388680 GCF_057179845.1 Stenotrophomonas maltophilia group sp. SKK55 | reverse complement strand
ATGGGTGAGGGCGCTTTGCTTGCGAAGCATTGCTTCGCAAGCGCCCGAACGCACAGCCGCCAGCGGCTGGGCCGGGCCCCGGAGGGGGACTTGCAGCGTCCCCCGCAACCGGACCCACCCCGCCAATCCACGGAATGCCAGCTTTTGCTTTTGCTTTTGCTGTTGCTGTTGCTGTTGCTGTCGCTGTCGCTGTCGAGGCTACCGGCCAGCGGCCGGCACTACCGCAGGTGCAGGGCTGCAAGCCCTGCCAAACACCCCTCAACCTTCGCAGTTGGCGAACACGTCGCGGTCGCGCTCGTACAGCGCCGTCTTAACCTGCATGAGGCCCAGCACCGACGGGAACAGGTTGTCGTGGTCGGTATAGGCCGCCGAACGCTTGCGCACGCACTGCAGGTCCAACCCACGGCTGCTGGCGAAGCCCGGCGAGAACCACATCGTCATCGGTACGCGGGTCTGCTCGGCCGGTGCGATCGCATACGGCACGCCATGCAGGAACAGGCCCTTCTCGCCCAGCGATTCACCATGGTCGGACAGGTAGATCATCGCCGTGTCGTAATCCTGCATGCCCTGCAGGGTAGCAATGGTCTTGCTCAGGAAATGATCGGTGTACAACACCGCGTTGTCATAGCTGTTGGTGATCTCGTCGCGCGAGCAGCGGCCGATGTCACGGGTGTCGCAGGTCGGGGTGAAGCGGCGGAACGCGGGCGGATAGCGCTCGAAATAGGCCGGGCCGTGGTTGCCCAGCTGGTGCAGCACCACGACCCGGTCGCCGGGCTTCGCACGCACCTGGGTGGCCAGGTCCTGCAGCAGGATCTCGTCCATGCAGCGGCCATCGGCGCACAGGCCGGGTGTGGTGGCGTCGGACAATGACTGGAAGTCCAGGCCCTCGCACACGCCCTTGCAGCCGGACTGGTTGTCACGCCACAGCGGCGCGATGCCGGCGCGGTTCAGTACGTGCAGCAGCGACTGGTGCGCACGGATCTTCTTCTCGTCGTAGTCGTGGCGGCCCCACGGCGAGAACAGGCACGGCAGCGAGACCTCCGTGCTGGTGCCGCACGAATGCATGTCCGGGAAATTGATCACGCTGGCCTGCGCCAGTTCCGGGGTGGTGTTGCGGCCACCGTTGAGGCCCCAGTTCTGCGCACGCACGGTCTCGCCCATGACGATCACCAGCAGGCGCGGCTTGCTGGCCGGCGCTCGCGGAGTGGCCTTGGCGTCGGTGCCGATCGGCAGCTTCGGTGCGCGCTGCACCGGGTTGTCGCCACGCAGCGCACGCGGCATGCCCAGCAGCACGTTGGCCGGAGTGGCGAGGTAACGCACTTCGCGCTGGTTGCGCATCAGTGCCGAGACGTCCTGGAACGAGATCAACGCGCCGCCGACGGCAGTCACCGCCGACACCACCAGGAAGCCGAGGCGCCACAGCAGGCTGCGGCCCCAGCTGCGACGGCGCAGCTGCACGCGCCACAGCACGATCATCGGCAGCACCGCCAGCAGCAGTACCGGCCACAGCAGCGACACGGTCATCAGCTCGCGGCTTTCCTTGGGGTCCGTCGCCAGCACGTTGCGCAGCATGTCCGCATCCAGGTAGATGTGGTAGCGGCTCATGTAGTGCGCGGCGAATGCGGTCACCAGCAGCAACAGGCTGATCACCACCTTGGCGTTCCAGCGCCAGACCAGGATGCCCAGCAGTACGCCGTGAGCACCCAGCAGCAACAGCAGCAGCGAAAGCGCGTAGCGCAGGCTGCCTGGATGGCTGGCCATCGCGCTGTGCCAGAACAGGCCATTGCCGGCCACCGCGAAGAACAGGCTGGTCAGCGCGATCAGCGCTTCGGTGGACAGCTGCGGCCGCCAGTGGCGCAGACCCGAAAGGGCGGGGAGGCGGGCGGGCCGTTGGACCGATGCGCTCATGCGTTTGCCTCCTGACGGTTGGCATGGTTCAGTTGACGGTGTGTCAGGACGCGCTTGACGATCAGATAGAGGCCGAGCGAAAGCAGCCAGCAGATCAATGCAGTGGCGACGTCATGCGAAAGGAAATGCGCTCCGCGCAGCTGCTGGCTGATGCCGAACACCAAACCGGCGCCGAGGCCGATCCACAACCCGGCCCAGCGCCACGACGGGCGCCATAGCAGGGCGAAGTAGTACAGGCACAGCCAGGCGTAGCCGGCACTGGCGTGCCCGGCCGGGAAGCAGGCCTGCGCGGCCATGCCAGCGGGGCGTGCGGTGAAAAGCCCGATAAATGGCTGGTGGCCGCCGTAGCGCAGCAAGTCCCAAGGGCATTCCATCGGCACCAGCGACTTCAGCAGGGAGATCACGCCGGTGCCCAGCGCCAGGGCAAGTACGACATAAAGCAGCGCCCACCGCAGGGTGTGATCGCGTCCTTTACGCCAGTGATGGAAGCACAGCAGGAGCACGACCAGCGCCGCCGCAGTGCTCAACCATTTACCGGCCTTGTGCACGACGCTGCGGGTGATCCAGGCGTCCTGTAGCACCCATCGGCTGCCCTCAAGGCGGAACAGGTGATCGGCCACCCACTGGTCGCCGCCGAACCCCATTAGCAGCGCAAACACGGGCAGACCGATTGCGACAGGCAGCCAAAAGTGAGTTACGGCGAATCTTGACGCCAGTGGCGATGTCGCAAGCGGCGCGATCGAATCAAGGGGACGAACGGGCATGCTGAGGGAAGGCGGGTTCGGGAATCCGCAGCCATGCTCGTCACCTGCATGTCGGAGAAGGGTCGGACGCTCGTTCGCGCCGGGTTAATGATTTCCCCGGCACGAGTCAACGTTCAGTCTTCTTCGGCGGTCGAGCCGGCCCGTTCGGCGTGGCATTGCGGGTCCCAGGCCGTACCGGGAAGCAGTTGCCAACGATTCCTGTTGGCCATGCCGATGTCGATCACCTTGGCCGGATCCACGCAGGGACTCATCGCCTCGTCCAGCACCAGCAGCCAGCGCTTGTCCGGCGCTTCGGCGAGCCAGGGGCCGGCATCGTGCCATTGCTCGGCCCAGGGCCGCTTGAAGCCGAACTCGCGTACCGGGCGGTCAGCCTGCAGCAGGTTCTGCTCGCGCCAGGCGACCAGCGCCAGTTCGGCGTCCGGACCGATCCGCGCGCCGACGCGGCGCATCAGCGCCGATGCCGATGCGTAGGGATCCAGTGCCGGGATCAGCACCAGGCCGTAGAGCATCCACAGCATGCCGTGGGTCAGCAGCACCAGTGTCGTGGCGCGGCGCACCCGCAACCAGACGGCCAACGTGGCCAGCGCGATGGCGAAGGTCAGCAGGCCATCACCCAGCACCGGCAGCAGCGTATCGGGCATGGCCCGGCGCTCCAGTTGCGCCAAGGCCCACGGGTGCTCGGTCATCAGCATCACGCCGAGCACGCCGGTGGCCAGCATCAGCACCACGCTGTAGCCGAACAGATACCGGCGCACGCACAGCCGGCGCAGCAAGCCCGGCAACAACGGCGCAACCGCCAGTGCCATCGCAGGCAGCATCGGCAGCACATAGACCTCGCGCTTGCCCGGGCTGGCACTGAAGAACACCAGCACCAGCAGCGCCCAGCCCAGCAGCAGCCACTGCCGGCGGTCGCCCCGGCGGATGCGGCGCCACCACGGCTTGAAGAGCAGCGGCAGCAGCAGGCTGCCCGGCAGCCACAGGGTCAGGATCACCTGCAGGTAGTACCAGGCCGGTTGGCGATGGTGCCAGGCGTTGGCATAGCGGGTACCGGTCTGCTTGAACAACAGTTCATGCGCGTAGGCCTGCAGTTCGGCGCTGGGCGTGTGCAGCAGGGCCCAGCCCAGCGGCGCAAGCCACACCGACACGCCCAGCAGGAAGGCCGGGATCAGCCACAGCAGCGTTGCCGGGTGTGGGCCGTCAACGCTGCGCCCGCGGCGACGCTGGTACAGCCACCAGCCGAACCACGGTAGGACCATCAGCAGCGGCAGGAAACCCACGCCTTTGGTCACCGTGCCGAGGCCAGCGGCGAACCCCGCCAGCCACAAGGCAGCCAGGTTGCGGCGTTCGCACAGGTGGCGCATCAAGCCCCACAGGGCCACCGTGGTCATGCCGACCAGCACCATGTCGATCTGCGCGCGCTTGGCCATCAGGCCAAACTGCAGGGTGCAGAACAGCGCCGCCAGGGCGTACAGGGAATGCCGCGGTGACCACAGTCGGCGTGCCAGATCCGACACCAACCACAGGCTGAGCAGGGCGCCCAGCAGCGACGGCAGCAGGAACGACCACTGCCAGCTGCCGACGATCTCGTAGGCCGCCGCCTGCAGCCACATGAAGACGGGTGGCTTCTCCGCATACAGCTCCACGCCCCGGTGCGGCAGCAGCCATTGCCCACTCTCGACCATGGTGCGGGCCGCCAGCACGAAGCGCGGCTCGTCCGGTGGCTGCGGCTGCCGAAGGCCGATCCCCGCTGCCAGCGCAGCAACGATCAACAGCCACAACAGGGGCAGGCGCCAACGGCGGGGCAGGGCTACGGGCACGGCAGGCTCCGGGAGCAAAAACGGCCATTCTGAGGTGGCGGGGGTTGGAAAAGCGTCAGAGGAGGCCGGGACGACCGCATTCCGACATGGGCAGCGCTACCATGGTACGAACTTCCGTGGATGTTTCGTGCATGCGTCTGTTGGTGATCGAGGACAACCGCCAGCTGGTGGCCAACCTGTTCGACTACTTCGAGTCGCGCGGGCACGTGCTCGACGTGGCCCCGGACGGCATCACCGGCCTGCACCTGGCCGGCAGCCATCCCTACGACGCGGTGATCCTGGACTGGATGCTGCCGCGCATGGAGGGGCCGGAGGTGCTGCGTCGCCTGCGCGCCGAGCAGGCTTCGGAGGTGCCGGTGATCATGCTGACCGCGCGCGACGAACTGCCGGACAAGATCACCGGCTTCCGCGCGGGTGCCGACGATTACCTGACCAAGCCGTTCGCCCTGCCCGAGCTGGAAGTTCGGCTGGAGGCGCTGCTGCTGCGTGCGCAGGGCCGGAACCCGCGCAAGCGCCTGCAGGTGGGCGACCTGGTGCTTGACCTGGCGACCCTCGAAGCCCAGCGGGGTGGTCAGGTGCTCCACCTCTACCCGGCCTGCCGCAAGCTGCTGGAGGTGCTGATGCGCGCCAGCCCCGGTGCGGTCACCCGCCAACAGCTGGAGTTCGCCCTGTGGGGCGACGAGCCACCGGATGGTGACCTGCTGCGCTCGCATGTCTATGAGCTGCGCCGCAGCGTCGATGGTCCGTTTGCCGACAAGCTGATCCACACCCTGCCGCGGGTTGGTTACCGCCTTGCGGTGACCGCGGCCGCCGATGCAGGCAAGGATGATGATGAAGGCGCGTAGGCCAGGCCCGCTGTACCGGCGCGTGGTGTGGTGGTTGCTGGGCTACTTGGCCCTGCTGTCGATCGCTGTGTTCAGCGTCGGCAACTACGTGCACGAACACGCCGAACATGCCGCCTGGCGCGCGCTGCTCAATTCCGAACTGGACAGCATCGTCGAGCACGTCGAGCATGAACCGCACTATCGCTGGCAGGATTCGGACACGCTCAGCCTGTACCGCTTCGATGCAGTCAACCTGCCTGACAGCCTGCGTACGCTGCATCCGGGCCTTCACGACGGCGTGATGATCAAAGGCCGGGAGACGGCGGTGATGGTGCGCGAGACCCGGTCGATGGGACGGGTCGCGCTGGCGCTGGACATCTCCGATTTCCATGACCTGGAGCAGTTCGCCACGCGCTGGGTGATGCTGGCCGGGGTGATCATGATCTTCGTCACCGTGCTGATGGCGTCCTTCGGCATGGAACGCATGGTGCGCCCGTTGAGCCTGCTGGCCCAGCACATCGGCGCATTGCGGCCGGGCGTTCAGGGCCAGCGCATCGAGGTCGACCCGCGCGGCAGTTCCGAGCTGCACACCATCGCCGATGCGCTGAACGACTACCTGGACCGCAACGAGCAGTTCGTCGAGCGTGAGCGGGTCTTCATCAGTACCGCCAGCCACGAACTGCGCACGCCGATCGCAGTGATGACCGGTGCAGCCGAGCTGGCGCTGGAGCAACCGGGCCTGCCCGAACGTGCCCGCCAACAGATGCAGCGGGTGCTGCGCACGGCACAGAGCGTGGAGCAGCTGATCGAGCTGCTGCTGGTGCTGGCGCGTGATCCCGCGCGCCTGGCCGCACGTGCCGAGCGCATCGCACTGGACCAGCTGCTGCCGGAGATCGTCGACGACCATCGCTACCTGCTCGGCGACAAGGACCTGAGCATCGGCATTCAGGCTGCGCCGGTGGATATCGTCGCGCCGCTGGCGGTGGTGCAGGCGGCGATCGGCAACCTGCTGCGCAATGCCATCGAAAACAGCGGCCGCGGCCATATCGAGCTGCAGCTGAGTTCGTCGGCGGTACTGACCCTGCAGGACCCCGGGCACGGGATGAGCCCGGAGGAGATCGCGGCGATCCACGCGCGCATGGCCCGCGGCGAGCGTGCCGATCGAGGCAGTGGCATCGGCCTGGACCTGATCGCGCGGCTGTGCGAGCACCTGGGCTGGACGCTGCAGTTGCAGCCCCGCCAACCGCGCGGGACGCGTGTCACCCTGGACTTCGGCGCTTCGCGCCCCGCTTGATCGGACGGCCGACCTGCTCCGCGCTGCGGCATGACCCGACGTGAAGACAATGTTAATCTCGACCTGCGCCGCTTCATGCGGCGCTTTTTTTTCCCGCTCCTTCGATCGACAGAGGATCCCATGCCGACCGAACCCGCTACTGCCCTGATCAGCAACGATATCGTTGGACTGGGCCTGATTGCCGCCACCCTGGCCCTGATCTTCTGGGCCGCCAGTGGTCCGACCCCGCTGTTGAAGAAGATCTTCGCCTGGGTGCCGGCACTGCTGCTGTGCTACTTCATCCCCGCCATCTACAACACCGCCGGTGTCATCGATGGCCACAACACCTCGCTGTACAACCCGGTCGCGCGTGACGTGCTGCTGCCGGCCGCGCTGGTCCTGCTGACGCTGTCGATCGACCTCAAGGGCGTCATCAAGCTGGGGCCGAAGCTGTTGCTTGTGTTCTGTGCCGGTACCGCTGGCATCATGCTCGGTGCGATCGTCTCCTTCCAGCTGATGAAGCTGATCCATCCGGAAACGGTGGCCGGTGATACCTGGGCCGGCATGGCCGCGCTGGCCGGCAGCTGGATCGGTGGCGGCGCCAACATGGTCGCCATGCGCGAAGTGTTCGGCACCGATGCCACCACCTTCGGGCAGTTCGCCGTGGTCGACGTGGCCTGCGCCAGTCTGTGGATGGCGATCCTGCTGTTCCTGGCCAACCGCGCGCAGCAGATCGACACCCGCAACGGGGCCGATACGCGCGCCATCGACGAGATGAAGGCACGCATCAGCGCCTACGAGGCACAGAACGCGCGCATTCCCAGCATGACCGACCTGATGGTGATCGTCGGCGTGGCACTGGGTGGCGTCGGCCTGGCTCACGCCATCGCCGCACCGCTGTCGGGCTGGTTCAAGGCCAACGTCAGTTGGGCCAGCCAGTTCAGCCTGGACAGCCAGTTCGTGTGGGTGATCCTGCTGTCCACGGCGATGGGCCTGGGCCTGAGCTTCACCCGTGCGCGCCGGCTGGAAGCCGCAGGCGCTTCGCGGTTGGGCACGGTGTTCCTGTACTTCCTGATCGCCTGCATCGGCATGCAGATGAACCTGCTGTCGCTGCTGGATCGGCCGTGGCTGTTCCTGCTCGGCGCGATCTGGATGGCTACGCATGTGCTGGTGCTGTGGGTGGTGGCCAAGCTGCTGCGCGCGCCGTTGTTCTTTTTCGCGATCGGTTCGCAGGGCAACATCGGGGCGGCCGCCTCGGCTCCCGTGGTGGCCGCGGCCTTCCATCCGACGCTGGCGCCGGTGGGGGTGCTGCTGGGGACGGTGGGCTATGCCACCGGTACCGGGTTGGCCTATGTCACCGGCCTGATCCTGAAGTGGATGGCCGGCGCCTGAGTTCTGACCGGACGTTCCTGTTGCGGGTTCGCGGCGTGCGCCGCGAACCCGCTCTGCCCGTGTAGGGCCGAGCACGCGCTCGGCCTTCTTTTGCCTGCGAAAAGGCCGTCCCGGCCCTCAACAGCAGCGGCCACCATTGCGTCCGCCGTAGCGCGCTTCCTGGCGCTCGCGGAAGAACGTCTTGTAGTCCATCGGCTCCTGGTCCGGATGCTTTTCCAGCATATGCCGGACGTAGTTGTCGTAATCAGGAATGCCACAGCACAGTCGTGCGGTCTGCACCAGGCGCCGCCAGATGCGGCGGTGCGCCTGGTACTGGCCGGCGGGAACCAGTTGCGTACTCATCACAGATCCACCATTTCATGCGGCTTCAGCGCCACGTAAGGGGTCTCGCGGTCGCTGCGCTGCGGATTGCGGCGTGCCGCCAGGATGGTCTTGATCGAATACACCAGGACTGCGCCCACCACCAGCAGGAACAGCGCGGTCAGGCCGGTATTGACGTAGGCGTTGACCACGATCTGCTTCATCTGCGCCACCGACTTGGCCGGCGCCGTGATCGTGTCGCTGGCGAGCGCGGCCTGGAACTTGTGTGCCTGTGCCAGGAAACCCTGCGCCGGGTTGCTGTCGAAGATCTTGATGAAGCCGGCATAGGTGGTGCAGATCAGCAGCCACACCGCCGGTACCGCAGTGACCAACGCATAGCGGTCGCGCTTCATCTTGAACAGCACTACCGTGCCCAGCATCAGCGCGATACCGGCCAGCATCTGGTTGGAGATGCCGAACAACGGCCACAAGGTCTGGATGCCGCCGAACGGATCGACCACACCGGTGTAGAGCAGGTAGCCCCACAGCGCCACGCAGCCGGCGGTGCCGATGATGTTGGCGGTCCACGACTCGGTCTTCTTCAGCGCCGGGACGAAGTTGCCCAGCAGGTCCTGCAGCATGAAGCGTCCGGCACGGGTGCCGGCGTCCACCGCGGTCAGGATGAACAATGCTTCGAACAGGATCGCGAAGTGGTACCAGAACGCCATCATTGCGTCGCTGCCACTGGGGATCGCTTCGTGCAGGATCTGCGCGATGCCCACCGCGAGTGTCGGTGCGCCACCTGCACGATGCAGGATGGTCGGCTCGCCGATCGCCGCCGCGGTCGCGGTCAGCTGCTCCGGCGTGATGGTGAAGCCCCAGGTGTTGGTGATGTAGTGCGCCGCCGACGCCGCATCGGCGCCGATCACCGCCGCCGGGCTGTTCATCGCGAAGTAGATGCCTGGATCGATGATCGAGGCCGCGACCAGCGCCATCACCGCCACGAACGATTCCATCAGCATACCGCCGTAGCCGATGTAACGCATGTGCGCTTCATTGGCCAGCAGCTTCGGCGTGGTGCCGGAGGAGATCAGCGCATGGAAACCAGAGACCGCACCGCAGGCGATGGTGATGAACAGGAACGGGAACATGCCGCCCTTCCACACCGGGCCGTCGCCACTGGCGGCGAACTGGGTCAGCGCCGGCATCTTCAGTTCCGGCATCACGATCAGGATGCCGACGGCCAGCGCGATGATCGTGCCGATCTTGAGGAAGGTCGACAGGTAGTCGCGCGGGGCCAGCAACAGCCACACGGGCAGCACCGATGCGACGAAGCCGTAGCCGATCAGCATCCAGGTGATCTGGGTGCCGGTGAACGTGAACGCCGGGCCCCACACTGGGTCGGCGGCGACCTTGCCGCCGTACCAGATCGCGGCCAGCAGCAGGATCAGGCCGACCACCGAGATCTCGCCGATCTTGCCGGGGCGGATATAGCGCATGTACACGCCCATCAGGATGGCGATAGGCATCGTCGCGATTACCGTGAACATGCCCCACGGGCTTTCGGCCAGCGCCTTGACCACCACCATCGCCAGCACCGCCAGGATGATGATCATGATCAGGAACGCACCGAACAACGCGATGGTGCCAGGTACCTGGCCCATCTCTTCTCTTACCAGGTCGCCCAGCGAACGGCCGTTGCGACGGCTGGACAGGAACAGCACCATGAAGTCCTGCACCGCACCGGCCAGCACCACGCCCACCACCAGCCACAGCAGTCCAGGCAGGTAGCCCATCTGCGCGGCCAGGACCGGGCCGACCAGCGGGCCTGCGCCGGCGATGGCGGCAAAGTGGTGGCCGAACAATACGTGCTTGTTGGTCGGCACGTAGTCCAGGCCATCGTTGTTGATCACCGCCGGCGTGGCCCGGGTCGGATCCAGCTGCATCACCCTGTTGGCGATGAACAGGCTGTAGAAGCGGTAGGCCACCAGGTACAGCGAAACCGCGGCGACGACGATCCACAGCGCATTGATGTGTTCGCCGCGGCGCAGGGCCACGGTGCCCAGACAGAAGGCGCCGAGCAGGGCGAGGGCCGCCCAGCCTATTTTGGAAAACCCTTTCATGAGGTGCTCTCTCCCGGAAAGACAGTCAAAGAGTCCCGCGTGCCCTCGACAGGGTCAATTGGCACAGGACGAATCGGCGGTAGTACTTTGGTCGTACGCTTGTTGTGCTGACGTGCAGCGAACATCAGGGATGGAACAATCGGTTGCGGCGCCGTCCATTGGCGTGTGGCCGTGCGGCGTCCATCTTCAGTGGCATCCATCCAACAGGAGTCGCCATGAGCTTTCCCGAACCGGTCCGCGTGCTGCGGACCATCCGTGGCATGCCCACCTCCGACGGTGCCGGCGTGCGCCTGACCCGCGTCATCGGTGGCCCGACGCTGCCCGACCTCGATCCGTTCCTGCTGCTTGATGAATTCGGCACCGACCGCGCCGAGGACTACATCGCCGGTTTCCCGGAGCATCCGCACCGCGGATTCGAGACCGTCACCTACATGCTCGACGGGCGCATGCGGCATCGCGACAACCATGGCAACGAAGGCCTGCTGACCCCGGGCAGCGTGCAGTGGATGACCGCTGGCCGCGGCCTGGTGCACTCGGAGATGCCCGAGCAGGAAAGCGGGCAGATGCGTGGCTTCCAGCTGTGGGTGAACCTGCCGGCAAAGGAGAAGATGACCGAGCCGAAGTACCAGGAGTTCGCGCCTGAGCGGATTCCCGTGGTGCACCCGGAAGCGGGCGTGGAGGTGAAGGTGATCGCTGGCACGGTCGATGGCACCCGCGGCCCGATCGTGCAACCGGCCACCGACCCGCTCTACCTCGACATCACGTTGGCGCCCGACCGTGCCTGGACCTACGCGCTGCCGGAAGGGCACAACGCCTTTGCGTACGTGTTCGAAGGTGGCGTGACTGTGGGTGAGCAGGACGCCGCGCGCGACGTCGCTCGCCAGGAACTGGCGGTGCTGGGCGGTGGCGAGCAGTTGCACATCTCGGCCGGCAATGAAGGCGCGCGCCTGATCCTGGTGGCCGGCCGTCCGCTGCGCGAACCGGTGATGCGCCACGGGCCGTTCGTGATGAACACGCGGCAGGAACTGATGCAGGCCTTCGTCGATTTCCAGGAAGGCAAGTTCTGACGTAGTACCGGCCGCTGGCCGGAAACTGCCTCGCCTGGAGGCGGATCGGGGTGCCGGCCAGCGGCCGGCACTACCGTTGGATCGGGTCGCGCTGCGGGGATGCTGCCAGGCAGTCATCCCCGTCATCCTCAGCGCCCGGCGGCCACGGCCGACGGGGTCAGGCTCATGCCCTGCGCCAGCTGTTGCAGTGACCCCAGCTCCTGCGCGCTGTCCGGATACAGCGAAATCTGCGCGTAACGCCCCTTGTCGAGCTTGACCACGCTGATGCGCCGTTCGGCATACCCCGGCGGTTGCTGGCCGCCCAGGTCGGGCTGGTACCAGTACAGCGATTCACCGCCGAAGCTGCCTTTTTCCTGCCGCAGCGAGCGGTTCAGCGGAATGGACGGGTCACGCGCGCTGAGCATCAGGCTCAGCACTTCCCGGCCATCAGGGGTGCTGGCGCGGCAGACCAGGAAATCGGCCTGCACCTGCTGCTGCCACTGCAGACCGCTGCTGGCCGGTAGCGAAGGACATTCGGACGGCGCCTGCGCGGCGGCGTGGGCCGCAGCGAAAAGCAGGCTCGACAACATGACAGGCACGAACTTCATGCATCCCCCAAGGTGATGAATTGGTTGGCTTCGCCAGCAGAGCCGGCGACCATGGCATCCCATCCCCGGACGCCCCCCATCCGGCATGTGCACGGACGGTCAACTCAACCTTAACGGAACGTGAGCAATCGCACAATTCGCGGTTGCAAGCGCAACCATTGCGGCCGAGGGTCGGCCGCAATGGTTGCTGCGGGGATCAGCGGTCGTTGCCGATCCACTTGTAGATCAGGCCACCGATCGCGCCACCCAGCAGCGGGGCGACCCAGAACAGCCACAACTGGCTGACCGCACCGCTGCCGGCGAAGAAGGCCACGGCCGTGGAGCGGGCCGGGTTCACCGACGTGTTGGTGACCGGGATGCTGATCAGGTGGATCAGGGTCAGCGACAGGCCGATCGCCAGCGGGGCGAATCCGGCCGGTGCCTTGCCGTGGGTGGAACCCATGATCACGATCAGGAACACCGCCGTCAGTACCACTTCGCACAGGAAGGCGGCCGCCACGCTGTAACCACCGGGCGACAGCGCGCCATAGCCATTGCTGGCGAACGCTCCGGCCTGGCTGCCGTCGATGGCGAAGCCACTGGCGCCGGAGGCGATCTGCAGCAGGATGAAGCCGGCCAGCAGGCCGCCGGCGACCTGGGCGATGATGTACGGCACCAGGTCCCTGGTCGGGAAGCGACCACCCGCCCACAGGCCGACGCTGACCGCCGGATTGAAGTGCGCACCGGAGATATGGCCGAACGCATAGGCGCCGGTCACCACGGTCAGGCCGAAGGCGAGCGCCACGCCGAGGAAACCGATACCCAGCGGATTGCCGTCACCACCGAACTTGGCGGCCAGCACCGCACTACCACAGCCACCCAGAACCAGCCAGAACGTGCCGAGGAATTCGGCGGACAAGCGTTTACCCATGCTCATGTGTTGCACTCCTTTGACGGTCGAAAGTGTGATTTATGTCACATTTCAATGATCAGCGGGTGACTGTAGCGTCAACGCCGGGTGCAGGAATACACCCTCGGCTGTGTGCAACACGCGATGCTCAGTACTGCGGCAGCGGGATGAACTCCTTGTCGTCGCCGGGGATGGTGCCGAAGCGACCGGCCTCCCAATCGTGCTTAGCCTGCTCGATACGCTCCTTCGAGCTGGACACGAAGTTCCACCACAGGTGGCGCGGGCCATCCAGCGGCTCGCCACCGAACAGCATCGCCTTTACCGGTGTCTTTGCGCGCAGGCGGCCGCGTGCGCCGGCTTCGGGGATGACCAGGTGCTGTGCGGGGATGTCCACGCCATCCAACTGCGCGTCGCCCTCAAGGATGTACAGCGCGCGCTCGCGGTGGCCGTCGTCGATGTCGATTTCCGCGTCCGCGTCCAGATCGATCGCCACATTGAGCGTATCGGCGAACACTTTCACCGGCGATTCCTCGCCATAGGCGCGGCCAGCGATCACCCGCAGCCAGGCGCCGTTGCGGCGCTGCTCGGGCAGGGTGGCCGCAGCATGGTGATAGAACGCCGGCTCGATTTCCTCGTGCGATTTCGGCAGCGCGACCCAGGTCTGCATGCCGTGGATCGGGTTGTCATGGTCGCGGTCCGGTTGCGGTGTCCGCTCGGAATGGGCAATGCCGCGACCAGCGGTCATCCAGTTGACGTCGCCGGGACGGATCACCTGGTCCGATCCAAGTGTGTCGCGGTGGCCGATCGCGCCCGACCACAGGTAGGTGACCGTGGCCAGGCCGATATGCGGATGCGGGCGCACGTCGATGGCGGTGCCGGGGTGCATCAGTGCCGGGCCCATCTGGTCGACGAACACGAACGAACCGATGCTGCGGGCCTGCAGGGTGGGGACGGCGCGACGGACTTCGAGGCCGCCGATGTCGTGCACGCGCGGAGCGATGATGGTGGTCATGCGGGCGTTCTCGCTGGCAGGGATCAGGCGATCAGCATCGCATGCGGCTGTGACGGGGACATGCCTCGTATGGGTAACAGGGTGTTCCAGCCAACGGCGCAGCCCCTCGTGGCTGGTTGCTTGGTCGCTGACGGCACAAGCACAAGCCGTGCTTGGCCGGGCGGGGTGGGTTCGCGGGGGACGCCGTGAATCCGTCCGTGGAGGCTTGGCCGCGGCATCCATGCCGCGGACACCCCCGCGAACCCACCCCGCCCGGCCCCTGACAGTTTCCGTGTGCGTCCAGCCACGGAGAAGAAAAAAAGAAAATCAAGATCAAACGCCGGTCGCTTCGCTCGCGTCCACGCGTGGTTCAAGCGTTTCGACCAAGGTCGACACCTACCAGCCATCGCAGTTCACCAACCGTCACCGGGAAACTGTCTGGGTGGGGCGGTGTGGGCTTGCAGGACCGTTGGCGCCATAGATGGCGCCATCGAGCCCCCATGGGTGAGGGCGCTTTGCTTGCGAAGCACTGCTTTGCAAGCGCCCGAACGCACAGCCGCCAGCGGCTGGGCCGGACCGCGGAGCGGGGTTTACGGCGTGTCCTGCCTGCCCACACCGTCCCGCCCAACAAACAGAAAAGCCAGAGCCGGCTGTTGCTCCGGCTCTGGCTTTGGCTTTTGCTTCGGCGGTTGCCTCTGCGGGTGCCGGGCCGCAGGCCCGGCCGATGAACTCAGACCACCGGTTCGCGCAGGACGGGGTTGTCCCAGCCCGGGCGCGGGGCGAAACGGTCGCCGTGGCGCTGCTGCAGCGCCTTCAACCGCTCGACGATCACATCGGCACCGACCGCACGGATGTGCTGGATCGGACCGCCGCGGAACGGAGCGAAACCGGTGCCGAAGATCACGCCGGCATCCAGCAGGTCCGTATCGGCCACCACGCCTTCGTGCAGGCACGCCACTGCCTCGTTCAACAGCGGCAGGATCAGGCGGTCTTCCAGGTCGGCCGGGGCCTGGTAGTCGCTGGCCACGTCCGGCTTCTTCGGCTTGCCGTTTTCCCAGGTGTAGATGCCCTGGCCATCCTTCTTGCCACGCTTGTCCGGTTCCACCGTCTGCAGCGCGGCCGGAATCTGCAGGCCCAGGAACGGCGCCAGTTCGCGGCCGACACCGGCGGCCACGTCCAGGCCGACGGTATCGATCAGTTCGATCGGGCCCATCGGCATGCCGAACTTCACGGCGGCCTTGTCGATCACCGGGCCCGGGATGCCTTCGGCGTAGGCGGTGGCGGCTTCCAGCATGTACGGGAACAACACGCGGTTGACCAGGAAGCCCGGGCTGCCGGCCACCGGCACCGGGAACTTGCCCAGCGCCTTGCAGAACGCGGCCAGGCGGCGCTCGGTCTCCGGCGCCATGCCATCGTGGTGGATGATTTCCACCAGCGGCATCTGTGCTACCGGGTTGAAGTAGTGCAGGCCGGCGAACTGCGCCGGGCGCTGGATGTGATCGCGCAGTTCCACCAGTGGAATCGACGAGGTATTGGTGGTCAGCAGGGCGTCCTGCTTCATCTTCGGTTCCAGCGTCTGGTACAGCGCACGCTTGGCTTCCGGGTTCTCGATGATCGCCTCGATCACCAGATCCGCTTCGGCAACCCCATTGCCTTCCAGGTCGGCACGCAGGCGTGCGGCCACGGCGGGGCGCTTGCTTTCGTCGCGCACCTTCTTGGCAAACAGCGCCTGCGCGCGTTCCATGGCCGGGTCGATGAAGCGCTGCTCGCGGTCCTGCAGGGTCACCTCGAAGCCCTTGTAAGCGGCCCACGCGGCGATGTCGCCGCCCATCACGCCGGCGCCGACCACGTGCACGTGACGGATGCCGGAATCACCACTGCCCAGGCCCTTCAGTCGCTCGGTGAGGAAGAAGATACGGATCAGGTTGCGCGCGGTCGGTGTACTGGCCAGCTTCACCACGGCGCGCCGCTCGGCGTCCAGGCGGGCCTGGATCGGCTTGCCGCCACTGCGTTGCCAGGTGCTGATCAGCGCGTACGGCGCCGGGTACTGGTCCTTCTTCGCCTTGCGTGCGACCTGCTTGACCATCTGCGGCGCCAGAAGCCTGCGCGCCAGCCAGGTGTTGGTGGCCCACGCCGTCGCGCGCTGCTTGAACGGGCGGGTGGTGCCGGACAGCGCCAGCGCGACGGCGGTGTCGAGCACCACCGCTGGCGCCACCACCTTGTCGACCAGGCCGATGCCACGCGCGGCCGAGGCCGACAGGGTGCGGCCGGTCAGCATCATGTCCATCGCCGCCGGCGCGCCCACCAACTGCGGCAGGCGGGCGCTGCCGCCCCAGCCCGGGAAGATGCCCAGCTGGGTTTCCGGCAGGCCGATGCGGGTGCTGCTGTCATTGGACGCCACGCGGTAGCGGCAGGCCAGCGCCAGTTCGGTGCCGCCGCCCAGGCAGTGGCCGTGGATCGCCGCAACGGTGGGGCAGGGCAGCTCGGCCAGCTTCTGATAGGTCGCCTGGCCACGACGGATCGCGTCGTTGACAGTGCCACGACGGTCGAATTCCTGGAACTCCTTCAGGTCGGCACCGGCAATGAAGCCGGCCTTCTTCAGTGACTGGACCACCACGCCTTTGGGTGGGTCCAGCGCGATGCGCTCAAGCAGGTCGCCCAGCTCCAGCAGCACGTCCTGCGACATCGCGTTGACGCTGCTGTCCTGACGATCCAGGGAGAGAACCACCACGCCGTCGTCGCGGATCTCGGGGTGCCAGTGGCTGAAGCGGAGACCATCGAAGCCTGAGAGCATGGACGTTCCATCCGGTTGTGTATGGAGAAGCGGCTATGATCCAGAGGTTGTTTCCCCCGCGTCAAATCCCAATAGCAGGGGAGTGGCGCCCCCGGATCCATGGCCGTGGACCGGGACGCTAACGGAACGGTGGTTAAAAGCTGGTGCGGCGCCAGGTGATCGGCGACTGAACTTTTCCCGGGATTGGCAGTCTCATTGCCCGACGTCGGTTGGGCTGACAGGAGTGCGGCCCCTCATGGCCGAGGTTGATACACCACAGGAGCTGGATCTGGAACTGGTCCGGCGCGTGCAGCACGGCGAGAGTGCCGCCTTCGATGTCCTGGTGCGCAAGTACCAGCATCGGGTGGTGGCCCTGGTCGGTCGCTACATCGCCGACTGGAGCGAATGTCAGGACGTCGCCCAGGACACTTTCATCCGTGCCTACCGCGCGATCGGGAGTTTCCGTGGCGATGCCCAGTTCTCAACCTGGTTGCATCGAATCGCCGTGAATACCGCCAAAAACTACCTGGCTTCACACAATCGACGGCCGCCGACCGATGACATCGACATCGGCGATGCCGAACAGTTCGACAGTGGTACGCGCCTGCGTGACACCGACACGCCCGAACGCGAGTTGATGCGCCAGGAGCTGGAACAGACGGTGATGAAGGCCGTCAACGCGCTGCCGGAAGAACTCCGGTCAGCGATCACCCTGCGCGAGGTGGAAGGCCTGAGCTACGAGGATATCGCGCAGAAGATGGGGTGCCCGATCGGCACGGTGCGTTCACGGATCTTCCGGGCGCGCGAGGCGATCGACACCGAACTCCGGCCGCTGCTGGACATCGGCAGCGCCACCCGTGAGAAGAGCCGCGTATGACCAGTAACCCGTTCAACGAATCGCAGAACCATCAATCGCCCGCCGGGCAGCGCCTGGACCAGCGCCATCGCGAGCAGCTGTCGGCCCTGGTCGATGGCGAGCTGGGCGCCGATGAAGCGCGTTTCCTGCTGCGCCGGATGGAGCACGACCCCGAGCTGGCCGGTTGCCAGGAGCGCTGGCAGCTGCTGGGCGACGTGATGCGCGGGCAGGCGTCGGCACTGGCTCCGGCCGGGTTCAGTGCCGCCGTGGCTGCCGCCATCGCGGCCGAGCCGGCGCCACAGGCCGAGCCGCGTCGCCAGGTACGTCGCAGTGGCTGGCGGGCCTGGGGCGGCGGCGCCGCCCTGGCCGCGTCGGTGGCCGCCGTCGCGCTGTTCATCGGCGGCGAGAAACTGAAGGAGGCCACGCCGGGTGAACCGCTGGCGCCGCAGGTGATCGCCAGCCAGGCGGAACTGCCGCCGGCGCCAACCGCGCCGGCCCCGGTGACCGAAGCATCGGTGGATACCGCCGCGATGGCCGTGGCGGCGGCGCCGGCTGTGGCGATGGCTGCCACCAGCCGTCGCCAGGACGCCCGCCGCGCCAGTGCAACCCGCAGCCAGCAGGCCGCGCGTGCCGCCCAGCGCGATGACGCTCCGCAGCGCGCCATCGCCGCCCTGCAGGCACCGCTGGCTCCGACCGTACCGGCCAACGCCAACCACAACCTGCCATTCGGTGAGGTCGGCGGGCTGCAGGCCCGGCCGTGGCCGCGCTCCAGCCTGGCGCCGACCGCGGGTGGTGCGCTCAATGCCAGTTTCCCGGCCCGCGCCGGCGGTGCCGCGTTCTACCCGTTCGAGCCGCGCCTGCAGGACGACCTGCCGGTGCCGCCGCGCCCGCGCGACTGAGCCGGGCGCCTTCACGCCCCGCCGTCGGCGGGGCCCGTATTCCTCTTTCCATCCGACCCGGAGGTTGCCGTCCGATGACTCCCCGACTTCGCACGCAGGCCATTGGCCTGCTGGCCCTGACCCTTCCCCTGGTGGCCTGCGCGCAGGCGCCGGCGCCTGCCGCCCCGGCCCAGCCTGCGCCGGCCGCGGCGCCGCGGGCGCCTGCACAACCGCTGGTCAGTGGCTTGCCTGACTTCACCAACCTGGTCGAACAGGTCGGCCCGGGCGTGGTCAACGTCGACACCACCATCGTCCGCAACAACCGCCAGGCCTCGCGCGGCCCGATGGGCGACGATGACATGCCGGAGTTCTTCCGCCGCTTCTTCGGCCCTGACTTCCCGATGCCGGGGCAGGGGCCGGGTGGGCAGGATGGCGGTCCCAGCATCAAGGGGCGTGGCATGGGATCGGGCTTCATCATCTCGCCCGATGGCTATGTGCTGACCAACTACCACGTGGTGGCCGACGCCAGCGAGGTGAAGGTCAAGCTGGGCGACAGCCGCGAGTTCACTGCCAAGGTGGTGGGCAGCGACCAGCAGTACGACGTGGCCCTGCTCAAGATCGATGGCAAGAACCTGCCCACCGTGCGCGTGGGCGATTCCAACACCCTGAAGCCGGGCCAATGGGTTGTCGCGATCGGCTCGCCGTTCGGCCTCGACCATTCCGTTACCGCCGGCGTGGTCAGCGCCGTCGGTCGCAGTACGGGGGGGCCGGACCAGCGCTACGTGCCATTCATCCAGACCGACGTGGCGATCAACCAGGGCAATTCCGGTGGGCCGCTGCTGAACACCCGCGGCGAAGTGGTCGGCATCAACTCGCAGATCTTCTCGGCCTCCGGTGGCTACATGGGCATCAGCTTCGCGATCCCGATCGACCTGGCGATGAGCGCGGTCGAGCAGATCAAGAAGAGCGGCAAGGTCACCCGCGGCCAGCTCGGCGCGGTGGTCGAACCGATCGATTCGTTGAAGGCGCAGGGACTGGGCCTGCCAGACAGCCGCGGCGCGCTGGTCAACCAGATCGTGGCCGGCAGTGCGGCCGCCAAGGCCGGCGTGCAGGTGGGCGATGTCATCCGCTCGGTCAACGGCAGCGCGGTCAACAGCTGGTCCGACCTGCCGCCGCTGATCGGTGCGATGGCGCCGGGCAGCAAGGTGAACCTGGTGGTTTACCGCGACGGCAAGCCGCATGAGCTCAGTGCCACGCTGACCGCACTGAGCGAGGACGGGCAGGCCAATGCCCGCGGGCCGTCGGCTGGCGGTGGCGAGGCGGCTCCGCAGACCGGTGCCAACGCCCTGCTGGGGCTGGATGTCAGCGACCTGAACGCGGCCCAGCGCAAGCAGTTGGGGCTCAACGGCAATGAAGGCGTGCGCATCACCGGGGTCAAGGGCCAGGCGGCACGCGATGCCGGCCTGTCGCCGGGCATGGTGATCCTGCAGGTCGGCCGCACTGCGGTCGGCAGCGTGGATGCCCTGAACCGGGCGTTGTCCAGCTTCAAGAAGGACGACGTGGTGATGCTGCTGGTCCGCACGGCCAACGGCAACAGCGCCTTCGTGGCGGTGAAGGCCGGCCAGTAAGGCTCCTGCCGGGGCCGCTTCGGCGGCGCCGGCGCGGCCCCCGAAGCCCCGCCCCGGCGGGGCTTCGGCCGTTCTGGCCCCGGTCCGATGAGGCAGTTTTCGCGGCCGGGCGCCGGGCATGCGATAATCGACCGTTACCCTGACGACGCCGCGCGCCGCCGCCACCTATGTCTTCTGATTCGATGCGGAACATCCGCAACTTCTCCATCATCGCCCATGTCGACCACGGCAAGTCCACGCTGGCCGACCGCATCATCCAGCTCTGTGGTGGCCTGCAGGCCCGCGAGATGGAAGCGCAGGTGCTCGACTCCAATCCCATCGAGCGCGAGCGTGGCATCACGATCAAGGCGCAATCGGTGTCACTGCCGTACCTGGCCAAGGACGGGCAGACCTATCACCTGAACTTCATCGACACCCCCGGCCACGTCGACTTCTCCTATGAAGTCAGCCGCTCGCTGGCCGCCTGCGAGGGCGCGCTGCTGGTGGTCGATGCGGCGCAGGGCGTGGAAGCGCAGTCGGTGGCGAACTGCTATACCGCAGTGGAGCAGGGCCTGGAAGTGGTGCCGGTGATCAACAAGATCGACCTGCCCACCGCCGACATCGAGCGCGCCAAGGCCGAGATCGAGGCCGTGATCGGCATCGACGCTTCCGACGCCGTGCCGGTCAGTGCCAAGACCGGCCTCAACGTGCAGGACGTGCTGGAGGCGATCGTCCATCGCATCCCGCCGCCGGTGCCGCGCGACACCGACAAGCTGCAGGCGCTGATCATCGACTCGTGGTTCGACAACTACCTGGGCGTGGTCTCGCTGGTGCGCGTGATGCAGGGCGAGATCAAGGCCGGTGACAAGCTGCAGGTGATGTCGACCGGCCGCAACCACCAGGTCGACAACGTCGGCGTGTTCACTCCCAAGCGCAAGGTGCTGCCGGCGCTGCGTGCCGGTGAAGTGGGCTGGGTCACCGCCAGCATCAAGGACGTGCATGGTGCGCCGGTCGGCGACACCCTCACCCTGGCCGGCGATCCGGCGCCGAAGCCGCTGCCGGGCTTCCAGGAAATGCAGCCGCGCGTGTTCGCCGGCCTGTTCCCGGTCGATGCCGAGGACTACCCGGACCTGCGCGAAGCGCTGGACAAGCTGCGCCTGAACGATGCCGCGCTGCGTTTCGAGCCGGAAAGCTCCGAAGCGATGGGCTTCGGCTTCCGCTGTGGCTTCCTGGGCATGCTGCACATGGAGATCGTGCAGGAGCGCCTGGAACGCGAATACAACCTGGACCTGATCAGCACCGCGCCGACGGTGGTGTATGAGGTCCTGAAGACCGACGGCTCGGTCATCAACATGGACAACCCGGCCAAGCTGCCGCCGGTGAACCAGGTCGAGGAGATCCGCGAGCCGATCATCCGCGCCAATGTGCTCACTCCCGAGGAATACATCGGCAACATCATCAAGCTGTGCGAAGAAAAGCGCGGCAGCCAGATCGGCATCAACTACCTGGGCAGCCAGGTGCAGATCAGCTACGAGCTGCCGATGGCCGAGGTGGTGCTGGACTTCTTCGACAAGCTCAAGTCGGTCAGCCGTGGCTATGCCTCGCTGGACTACCACTTCGTGCGCTTCGACGCCGGCCCGTTCGTGCGCGTCGACGTGCTGATCAACGGTGACAAGGTCGACGCACTGTCGCTGATCGTGCACCGCAGCCACGCCGACCGCCGTGGCCGCGAGCTGTGCGAGAAGATGAAGGACCTGATCCCCCGGCAGATGTTCGACGTGGCCATCCAGGCCGCCGTCGGCTCGCAGATCATCGCCCGCACCACGGTCAAGGCGATGCGCAAGAACGTGCTGGCCAAGTGCTATGGTGGCGACGTCTCGCGCAAGAAGAAGCTTCTGGAAAAGCAGAAGGAAGGCAAGAAGCGCATGAAGCAGGTCGGCCGCGTGGAGATCCCGCAGGAAGCGTTCCTGGCCGTGCTGCAGATGGACAACAAGTAAGCCCGCACCGGCCTCGCGGGGCCGGTCGTCTGGTGACGTTGCAAAGGACCCTGAATGAAACTGTTTGAGATCCTCCTGGTCGTGCTGACCCTGGCCTCGGGCCTGATCCTGCTCGCCGACAAGCTGTACCTCGCCAAGCGCCGCGCCCAGCGCGCGGGCCTGCTCGACACCGAGCCGGTGCTGGTGGACTACTCGCGTGCATTCTTCCCGGTGCTGGCGATCGTGCTGATCGTGCGCAGTTTCATCGCCGAGCCGTACAAGATCCCGTCCAGCTCGATGATGCCGAACCTGCTGATCGGCGATTTCATCCTGGTCAACAAGTTTTCCTACGGCCTGCGCCTGCCGATCAGCAACACCAAGATCGTCCCCTTCGGCGAGCCGTCGCGCGGCGACGTGGTGGTGTTCCACTTTCCCGGCCACAGCGACAACGACCCGGCCAAGGGCGAGAACTTCATCAAGCGCGTGATCGGCGTGCCGGGTGACACCGTGGTCTTCGAAGGCGACGGCGTGATCCTCAATGGCGAACCGCTGAAGTACGACAACAAGGGCATCTATGCCGGCCACAAGGGCCAGGGCGAGGGCGCCAACCTGCTGGTCGAGCACCTGCCGGGCCGTACCCATACCGTGCTGGAGACCGACTATCCGCGTGGCCAGGGCCAGTGGACCGTACCGGCCGGCAAGTATCTGGTGATGGGCGACAATCGTGACAACAGCGACGATGGCCGCTTCTGGGGCCTGCTGCCGGAAGAAAACCTGCGCGGCAAGGCCTTCCTGATCTGGCTGAACTGCCAGGGCTGGTTCTGCAAGGATGGCTTCGAGCCGTCGCGGATCGGCTCGAGCATCAACTGAGTACCTTCACATCCAACGCGTATCTGGGGAGAACGCAATGAAGACGATGAACACGCAGCGTGGCATGACCCTGACCTCGTTCCTGGCGGTCCTGATCGTGGTGGGTTTCTTCCTTTACATCGGCATGAAGCTGTTCCCGATGTACCAGGAGTATTACGCGGTGCGCTCGGCGATGAAGAGCCTGGCCAAGGAGCCGGGTGTGGGCAGCATGGAGCCGGCCCGGATCCAGGATCTGTTCTTCAAGCGCCTGTACATCAATTACTCGGAAAACGTGAAGCCGGCCAACGTGAAGTTCGACCGTCGCGACAACGGCTGGACTCTCAAGGTCAACTACGAAGTGCGCCGTCCGCTGGTCGGCAACCTGGACGTGGTTGGCAAATTCGATTCATCCCAGGACCTGACCCGAAGCGGTGCCGAATAAACCTTTCCAACGTGGTGACCTGATCGGTCATCCCTTCCGCGACCCGGCGCTGCTCAAGCAGGCGCTGACGCATCGTAGCGCCGGTGCGCCACACAACGAGCGCCTGGAGTTCCTGGGCGACAGCATCGTCAACATGATGGCGGCCGAGGCGTTGTACCGACGCTGGCCCAAGGCTGACGAGGGCGCGATGACCCGTGCCCGCGCCGAACTGGTGCGTGAGGGCGCGCTGGCGGTGATTGGACGTAGCCTGGAGCTGGGCGAGCGGCTGATCCTGGGCCCGGGCGAAATGAAGTCCGGTGGCCACCGTCGTGATTCGATCCTGGCCGACGCGGTGGAAGCCGTGGTGGCTGCGATCTACCTGGACGCCGGTTTCGAGGCCTGCCGGGCGGTGGTACTGCCCTGGTTCAGCGCTTCGATCGAGGCACTGCCGGCCTCCGGCCGACCCGAGAAGGACCCCAAGACCCGCCTGCAGGAATGGCTGCAGGCCCGACAGAAGCCGTTGCCGCAGTATGAACTGGTGTCAGAATCCGGTGACGACCACGCCAAGCACTTCCGGGTACGCTGCAACGTAGCCGACCCGGCCGCCAGCACCGAGGGCGAAGGCGCCTCGCGGCGGCTTGCCGAACAACAGGCGGCTGCGGCCGTCCTAGAACAACTGGATTCCAAGTGAGCGAACAAACTCCCCATCATTGCGGCAGCGTGGCCGTCATCGGCCGCCCGAACGTGGGCAAGTCGACCCTGACCAATGCCCTGGTCGGCGCCAAGGTCAGCATCGTCTCCAACCGTCCGCAGACCACGCGCCATCGCCTGCTGGGCATCGCCACCTATCCGGAAGGCCAGCTGGTGCTGGTCGACACCCCCGGCCTGCACAAGGTGCAGAAGCGTGCGATGAACCGGGTGATGAATCGCGCCGCGCGTGGCTCGCTGGAAGGCGTCGATGCCGGCCTGCTGGTGATCGAAGCCGGTCGCTGGGATGAAGAGGACAGCCTGGCGTTCAACGTGCTGCGCGACGCCGGCATCCCGGTGGTGCTGGTGGTCAACAAGATCGATCGCCTGAAGGAAAAGGGCGCGTTGCTGCCGTTCCTGCAGCAGGTGACCGAGGGTCGCGACTTCGCCGCCGTGCATCCGATCTCCGCGCAGAAGCGCAACGGCCTGGAAGCGCTGGTGCGCGACGTGCTGAAGCTGCTGCCGGAAGCCCCGCCAATGTTCGGCGAGGACGAGATCACCGACCGCAGCCAGCGTTTCCTGGCCGGTGAACTGGTGCGCGAGCAGCTGATGCGCCAGCTCGGCGAGGAACTGCCGTACGCCACCACTGTCGAGATCGAGCGCTTCACCGAGGACGGCAACCTGCTGCGCATCGGTGCGGTGATCTGGGTCGAGCGTGAAGGCCAGAAGGCCATCGTGATCGGCAAGGGCGGCGCTCGCCTGAAGGAGATCGGCGCCAAGTCCCGCCTGCAGATGGAGCGTCTGTTCGGGGCCAAGGTGTTCCTGGAAACCTGGGTGCGCGTGCGTGAAGGCTGGTCCGACGACGAGGCCGCGCTGAAGGCCTTCGGTTACGAGTAAGGCGTTGTAGTCGCTTCGATGATGATCGAGGACGACACCGGCTTCGTGCTGCACGCACGGGCCTACCGCGAGACCAGCCTGCTGGTCGAAGTGTTGAGCGCGCAGCATGGCCGTATCGGCCTGCTTGCGCGTGGCGTGTCCACTGCCAAGGGCCAGGTGCTGCGCGCCGCCCTGCAGCCGTTGCAGTGGATCCGCTTCAGTGCCCAGCAGCGGGGGGAACTGGCCCAGCTGCGTGGCGCCGAGGCGCTGGATGCCGCGCCACGCCTGGTCGGGCAGGCGATGCTCGCCGGTTTCTACCTGAGCGAGCTGACCCTGCGCCTGGCCCCGCGCCAGGACCCGCTGCCGGAGCTGTACCTCGCCTACGGCGAGGCGCGTGCGCGGCTGGCGGTGGGCGCTGGCCTGGCCTGGACCCTGCGCCGTTTCGAACGCGAGCTGCTGTCTGCACTGGGCCTGGGTTTCGAGCTGGACAGCGCCAGCGATGGCCAGCCGATCGACCCGGCGGCACGCTACGAACTGGACCCGCAGGAGGGTGCGCAGCGCCTGCTGAGCGAGCGCGGCGGGGAGCGCCGGGCAGCCGCCACCGGGTCGGCGCTGTTGGCGCTGGCGGCTGACGAAGAGCCGGATGCCGCCGATCTGGCCAGCCTGCGCCTGCCGATGCGGCGGGTGCTGGCCCATCACCTGGGGCCACGCGGCCTGAAGTCCTGGGAAATGCTCGAGCAGCTCGCGCCCCGCAGGTAGGGGGTGTTCGGCAGGGCTTGCAGCCCTGCACCTGCAGAGTCAACGTCAACGGCAGAAGCTGGCTATCCGTGGGGAGGCGGGGTGGGTCCGGTTGAGGGGGGCGCTGTAAGTACCCCGCCGGGGCCCGGCCCAGCCGCTGGCGGCTGTGCGTTCGGGCGCTTGCGAAGCAGTGCTTCGCAAGCAAAGCCCCCTCACCCATGTAAGCTCGGTCGCCGCATCCATGCGGCTCACGCCCCCTCAACCGGACCCACCCCGCCTTCGACAGATTCTTGCGAGCTGTCGGAATGGCATGGGGTCGGATCCGTTTTCCACAGGAAAACGGATCCGACCCCAGATTGATTTCGATATCTGACAGAGATTCATCCACGCATGGCGTGGATCTACCCGATCGCGGAAAACTGTCAGAGGTGGGGCGGTATCGGAGGGCGGGGTGTCAGCCGCATGGATGCGGCTGCCAAGCCTACAGGGACGTACTTGCGGCGTCCCCGCACTCCGACACCGCCCCGCCAGCCCACGGAATGCCAGCTTTTGCTGTTGCCTTGGCTTGAAGCCTCTGCGGGTGCAGGGCGCAGCCCTGCCGAGCAACCCTCAATGCAGCAGGGCCGCCACCGCGTCGCGGAACCCCGCCTGGGCCTGCCCGGACTCGGGCGCGTGATGCAGTTGCCGCACCGCGCGCCCCAGCCGTGCCGCGCCGACGAAGCCACAACTGGCCTGCAACCGGTGCAGCTGGCTGCGCAACTGGCGCTCGTCGTGCTGGTCGACCGCCTGCTCGACCGCGTCGCGCACGCCCGGCAACTCGGCCAGGAACAGTTCGCGCAGTGCGATCAGGTGGTTGCGCTGGCCATTGAGCGCTGCCAGGGCTGCGGTCTCGTCCCAGTCCTGTACGGCCAGTTCGACCGCGGCCGGGGCCTGTGCCACGAAGATCCCCGCCGGGCTGTTGACCAGCGCTCGGCGCACGGCCTTCAGCAGCTGGTCGCGGCCCAGTGGCTTGACCAGGGTGTCGCTGAAACCAGCTTCGCGCAGGCGGGCGTGAATGGAGGCATCGCCGTCGGCGGTATGTGCCAGTGCCGGCGTGTCGGGATGTGAACGGCGCAACTCACGCAACAGCTGCGCGCCATTGCCGTCCGGCAGGTTGACGTCGATCAGCCACAGGTCATGCGAGCCGGGCTCGGCACTGGCCAGGGCACTGGCCAGCGAATCTGCGGTATCCACATCCGCCGGTAACGTTTCCAACGCCGCCTTGAAAAAACCGCGGCTGATGATGTCGTCCTCGACAAGCAGGAAGCGGGGCCGTGCGGCCCGCGGGGTCATCTGCATCAGGGCTGCCTCCATGTCAGCTGTCCCAATCATCAAGCACGGCGGCCACGGGCGCAAGCGGGTCCGGGCCCCATCGGTCAGGATCTGCGACAATACGCCCCCATTTTTGCCCGCAGCCTGTTGCCACGTGGCCCGATCCCGCTCCCGCACCGACCGTACCCCGTTCCAGACCGAGATCCTCGACCTCAGCCATGATGGTCGCGGTGTCGCCCGCCGTGAAGGCGAGGGCGGCAAGGTTACCTTCGTCAGCGGCGCCCTGCCCGGTGAGGTGGTGATGGCCGAACAGACAGCCCGCAGCCGCCATTTCGACGAGGCGCGCACGCTGGAGGTGCTGCAGGCCTCGCCGCAGCGGGTGACCCCCAAGTGCCCCCATTTCGGCACCTGTGCCGGCTGCGTACTGCAGCACCTGGACGAGGCCCAGCAGATCGTCGCCAAGCAGCGCGTGCTGATGGACAACCTGGAGCGGATCGGCCATGTGAAGCCGGGCACCGTGCTGCCGCCGCTGGTCGGCGAGAGCTGGGGTTACCGCCGCAAGGGCCGCTTCTCGGTGCGCCGGGTCGAGAAGAAGGACAAGACCCTGGTCGGCTTCCGTGAACAGGATCCGCGTTTCGTCGCCGACCTCAGCCAATGCCTGACGGTGATTCCGGAAATCGGCACCAAGGTCGAGGCGCTGTCCACCTTCATTGAAACGCTCGATGGCAAGCGCGACATCCCGCAGATCGAGTTCATCGCCGGTGACCAGGCGGTGGTGCTGACCGTGCGCCACCTGCAACCGCTCAGCGATGCGGACCGCGCGGCCTGGGCTGCCTTCGGCCAGCAGCATGGGTTCGTGATCTACCTGCAGTCCGGCGGCGTGGACACCGTGCAGCCGCTGGACGGGCAGGGCGTGGCGCTGTCGTTCCGGCTGGCGCCGTGGGATGTCGAGCTGGCGTTCCGCCCGTTGGATTTCATCCAGGTCAACGCCAAGCTCAACGAGAAGATGATCGCCCACGCCCTGGACCTGCTGCAGCCGGGTAAGGACGAGCGCGTGCTGGACCTGTTCTGCGGCCTGGGCAACTTCACCCTGCCGCTGGCCCGCCGTGTGCGTGAAGTGGTGGGTGTGGAAGGCGATGCCGGCCTCGTCGCGCGTGCACGTGAGAACGCGGAGCGCAACGGCCTGGCCAACGCGCAGTTCTTCAGCGCCGACCTGACCCAGGACCAGCGCAGCACGGCGTGGATGCGCCAGGGCTTCGACAAGCTGCTGCTGGATCCGCCGCGCTCGGGCGCGATCGAAGTGCTGCAGCAGCTGCCGCTGAAGCAGTTCAAGCGCATCGTCTACGTCAGCTGCCACCCGGGCTCGCTGGCGCGCGATGCCGGCTATCTGGTCAACGAACAGGGCTTTACCCTGGTCAGCGCCGGTGCCATGGACATGTTCCCGCACACCGCGCACGTGGAAAGCATCGCGGTATTCGAAAAGCGCTGAGCAGCTGTCATCACCCGTGGCGCATAATTGCGCCATGGGCATCGAAATCGAACGCAAATTCCTGGTCAGCAGCGATGGCTGGCGCACCGCCGCGCATCGGGTGATCCCGATGGCGCAGGGCTACATCAACGACATGGGCGCGCTCGACCGCGGCACCCAGAACGCCTCGGTGCGCGTGCGCATCGAAGGCGACCACGCCGCGCTGAACCTGAAGTCGCGCACCCTCGGCCACACCCGGCAGGAGTTCGACTACCCGATCCCCGTGGAGGACGCGCGCGCACTGCTGGCGTTGTGTGTCGGCGGCCTGATCGACAAGCGCCGCCATCTGGTCGAACACGCCGGCCTGACCTGGGAAGTGGACGAGTTCCTCGGTGACAACGCCGGCCTGGTGGTGGCCGAAGTCGAGCTGGAAAGCGCGGACCAAGCCATCGACCTGCCGGACTGGGTCGGCGCCGAAGTGACCGATGACGCCCGCTACTACAACGTTGCCCTGGCCAGCCGCCCGTATTCAGAGTGGTGAACCCCCAAAAAGGGGACGGAGGGGATTAAGTCGTCTTTACCCCGCCTGTGCGGAAAGCGACTTAATCCCCTCCGTCCCCTTTTATCGAGGAAGGCGGTCCCCATGTCGTGGGGATGAGAATCGACATCTACTCCGACGTGGTCTGCCCCTGGTGCTGGATTGGCAAGCATCGTTTCCAGCAGGGCGTGCAGTTGCTGGGCGCCAATGCGCCTGACCTCGATATCCACTGGCAGCCGTTCCAGCTGGACCCGGATGCGGACGACACCCCGGTGCCGCTGCGCGAGGCCTATGCGCGCAAGTTCGGGGGCGTGGAGCGCACCGAGCAGATCCTCGGCCAGACCCAGACCACCGCGCGCGCGGAGGGGCTGCCGATGGATTTCAACCAGGGCCAGGTGCGGGTGACCACACTGCCGGCGCATCGGGTGTTGTGGCTGGCCGGCCAGCATGGCGTGCAGGATGCGGTGGGTGAAACGCTGTTCCGCGCCCACTTCGAGCATGGCCAGAACCTGGCCGATACCGCAGTGCTGGTGAAGGCCGGCGTGGCGGGCGGCCTGGACGGTGGTGAAATCGCGCAGATGCTGGCCTCCGACCGGGGGCTGGCCGAGGTCGAAGCCAAGCTGGCGCAGGCCCATGCACTGGGCATTTCTTCGGTGCCGACCTTCGTCATCGATGGGAAGTGGGCGATTTCCGGGGCCCAGCCGCCAGAAGCGTTCGCCCAGGCCCTGCAGCAGATCGCGGCCGAACAGGGCGCCCCGGCCACCCCGGCTGACGGCGACGAGGCCTGCGGCCCGGACAGCTGCAAGGTCTGACCGGCTCCTTTTTCTGACCACTGCGCCTGTCGGCCGGTTCTGCGACAATGCGGCACTGCGCCATGCGGGCGCGCGTTGTGGAGATCGACCATGCTGCTGATCGGCGTTGCCGGCACCGAACTGACCGCCCAGGAACGTGACTGGCTGCAGCACGACGCCGTGGCCGGAGTGGTGCTGTTCAAGCGCAACTTCGCCTCGCGCCAGCAGGTGACCGATCTGAGCGCGGCCATCCGTGCCGCTGCCCCGCGCCCGCAGCTGATCTGCGTGGACCAGGAGGGCGGCCGCGTACAGCGCTTCCGCGAGGGCTACAGCGATCTTCCGCCGCTGCAGGACATTGGTGCCCTGTACGCCACCGACCCGCAGCAGGCCCTGGCGCTGGCCGAGCAGCACGCCTGGCTGATGGCCAGTGAAGTCCGCGCCAGCGGCCTGGATCTCAGCTTCGCCCCGGTGGTCGACCTTGGCCGCGGCAACCGCGCCATCGGCAACCGCGCCTTCAGTGAAGACCCGCAGGTCGTGGCCGCGTTCACCGCAGCCTATGTGCGCGGCATGCACGCGGTCGGCATGGCCGCCACGCTCAAGCATTTCCCTGGCCACGGCACCGTGCTGGAAGACACCCACGTGGATACCGCGATCGATCCACGCGCGCTGGACGAACTGCGCGCGCAGGACCTGGTGCCGTTCCAGGCCGGCATCGCCGCCGGTGCCGATGCGGTGATGATGGCGCACGTGATCTATCCGCAGGTGGCACCGGAGCCCGCCGGCTATTCCCCACGCTGGATCCAGGACATCCTGCGCGGCGAACTCGGCTTCCGCGGCGTGGTGTTCTCCGATGACATCGGCATGGCCGCCTCGCACAGCGCCGGCGGCGTGCCGGCACGCGTGCACGCGCACCTGGACGCCGGCTGCGACGTGGTGCTGGTCTGCCATCCGGAACTGGTCGATGAAGCCCTGCATGCGGTGCAGGGACGCTCCCTCAATACTGCTGCGCTGCTGGGCCTGCTCGGCCGCGGCGCGCTCGGCTGGGACGGCCTGCTGGCCGATGCCCGCCATGGCGACACCCAATCCCGTCTGCTTGAAACCCTTGGAAGAACCGTCTGATGCCCAACCTCACCATTTCCCAGGCCCTGGCCCAGGCTGACCTGCTGGTCGACCGCCCCACCATCGACAAGGCCATCGCTGCTATCGCCGACGCCATCGCGCGCGATTACAAGGGCGAGGTGCCGTTGTTCCTGTCGATCATGCATGGTGCGCTGCCGTTCGCCGGCCAGCTGGCGCTGGAACTGGGCGCGCGCGGCCAGGACGTGCAGTTCGATTACCTGCACGCCACCCGCTACCGCGGCGAAACCACCGGCGGTGACCTGGTCTGGAAGCACAAGCCGGCCACCTCGCTGTTCGGCCGCCGCGTGCTGCTGGTCGACGACATCCTCGACGAGGGCTACACCCTGCAGGGCGTTCGCACCTGGTGCCTGGAGCAGGGCGCGACCGATGTGCGCATCGCTGCGATGACCGTGAAGAAGCACGACCGTGCGCTGCCTGACGTGACCGCCGATTACGCGGGCATCGAGCTGCCGGACCGCTACGTGTTCGGCTTCGGCATGGACGTCAACGAAACCCTGCGCTGCGTGCCGGCCATCTACGCAATGAAGGAATAACGGCGCGGCCGCCCGCGGCGCGTCTTTTCCATCGCCGGCATCCTCGGGTGCCGGCGTTCGTCTTTTCATGGAGTGCTTCGAATGCAACAGATCGCCCTGGCCGTGATCGGCGGTACCGGTGTCTACAACCTGGCCAAGCTTGACGACGTGCAGACCCACGAGGTCGACACCCGCTTCGGCCGCCCATCGGGCCCGGTGCGCGTGGGCACGCTGCTCGGCCATCGCGTGGCGTTCCTGGCGCGGCATGGCGAGGGGCATTCGCTGCCGCCGCACAAGATCAACTACCGCGCCAACCTGGCTGTGCTGCAGCAGCTGGGCGCGCAGCGGGTGCTGGCATTGAACACGGTGGGTGGCATCACCGAGAACTTCGGTCCGCGCGTGCTCGCCTGCCCGGACCAGATCATCGACTACACCTGGGGCCGCATCAGCACGATCTGTGAAGAAGAAGGCTCCGACGTGGTCCACGTCGATTTCGGCCATCCGTACACGCCGATGCTGCGCAACAAGATCCTGGCGGCAGCCAAAGTGACCGGTGTCACGGTCCATGACGGTGGCTGCTATGGCGCAACGCAGGGCCCGCGCCTGGAAACGATCGCCGAAATCGCCCGCATGCGCCGCGACGGTTGCGATCTGGTGGGCATGACCGGCATGCCGGAAGCCGCACTGGCGCGGGAGCTGGGGCTGGATTATGCCTGCCTGGCGATCATCGCCAACTGGGCCGCCGGCTGCGGTGATGGCGAGGAGATTACGATGGCCGAAGTGCTGGCCAATGTGCAGGCGGCCAGCAACGGACTTCCGGAACTGGTGGGCGAATTGGCGCGGGGGTGATTGTCTTCCCCGAGCAAGCTTTGCATACTCAGCTTGTGCGCGGGTTCAGCGTACACCACCCATTCATTGCATAAGGTCTCGCATCACCATGCCGAACGGTACCGTCAAGTGGTTCAACGACGCCAAGGGATTTGGCTTCATCTCGCCGGAGGATGGCAGCGCCGACGTGTTCGCGCACTTCTCCGCCATCAACTCCAAGGGCTTCCGCAGCCTGCAGGAAGGCCAGCGTGTCACCTATGACGTGACCCAGGGCCCGAAGGGCGCCCAGGCTTCGAACATCACGCCGGCCGAGTGATCCACTCGACAGTGCGTTGAAAACCCCGCTCCGGCGGGGTTTTTTTTTGCGCTGCGACAAGAATTGCGCTGCCGTGGGCGGAGGCCCCGCTGGGCATCCGGATTTGCGCTCGGGCACAATGCGCCCATGAAGGAACGACTGCGCATCGCCGTGATCGGCTACGGCACCGCTGGACAGGCATTGTCCATCCTGCTCTCCCGTGATGGCCACGAGGTGGAGATCTTCGAACGTGTGCCCACGCCGGGACCGGTTGGCGCCGGTTTCCTGCTGCAGCCCAGCGGCCTGCAGGTGCTGTGGCAGATGGGCCTGCTTGACGCCGTGCGCGCGCATGCCGCGCCGGTGCATCGCCTGTACGGCGATACGCCGTGCGAACGCGCAGTGATGGACATGCGCTACGCCGGCCTGGACGCGCGCCTGCACGGCCTTGGCATGCAGCGCGGCGCCCTGTTCTCGTTGCTGGATGATGCGCGTGCAGGTGCGGGCCAGCTGCATGCCGGCGTCAGCATCGCCGCAGTGGATGCCGAGCACGGCCGCCTGCGTGACAGCGAAGGGCGCCTGCACGGTGCGTTCGACCTGGTGGTGGCCGCCGATGGTGCGGCCTCGACGCTGCGCGGCACGATCAAAGACGGTAACGGACTGGATCGCGTGTATCCGTGGGGTGCGCTGTGGTGCCTGTTGCCGGCCGAAGACTGGCCACACCTGCAGGAGCTGCGGCAGCGCTACGTGGCCGCGCGCAAGATGATCGGGCTGTTGCCGGTCGGTACGCGGCCCGGTGATGACACGCCGCGCCTGAGCTTTTTCTGGAGCCTGCCACGCGCCGATTTCGAACGTTGGCAGGCCGACGGCATGACGCCCTGGCTGGACGAACTGCATGCGCTGTGGCCGCAGGCCAGTGCACGCTTCGCGCATCTGCGTGATGCCGGCCAGCTGGCACGGGCCGTCTACCGCGACGCGGTGATGACGCGCTGGCATCACGGCCGCATGGTGCTGGCCGGCGATGCCGCGCATGCGATGAGCCCACAGCTGGGCCAGGGCGTGAACATGGCGCTGCTCGATGCGCTGGCGCTGCGCGATGCCTTGCGCGCGCATGGTGGCGGTGCCGCGGCATTGCAGGCCTACCAGGCGCAGCGCAGGGCACACGTTGCGGTCTACCAGCGCTGGAGCCGTTGGCTGACGCCGCTGTTCCAGTCCGATCGCGATGCCTGGGCCAAAGCGCGCGACGTGCTGCTCGGCCCGATGGGGCGCCTGCCGGGTGGACGTGGTCACATGCTGCGTGTGCTCAGCGGTACCCAGCATGGCTGGTTCGGTTCGCTCGCGCTGGATCCGGCCTTCGTCGACGCGCTGGCCACTGCGGCGCAGGTGCCTCGCATCAACGTGATCACAGCCACTGCGTGAAACGCGTCGTCACGTGAATTAACGGTTGCCTCACTGCGCATATGCGAGAAGTAGGTTGCACGCGATTGCGCGTCGCCCGTTTTCCTTTCCGTGATCAACATCGCGCGTGGCCCGGGAGGCGCTGCCGTCGCGGCCTGTTGCGGCCCGGATGTGCCGCCTGTTGTCGAAGAGGAGGATGCCATGTTGTTCGCGGTCGAGGAGCTGGAATCGGAAATCTGCAAGCTGCGCGGTCTGTTGCAGATGCTGCACGAGGACCAGCCCGACGTACTGGAGGACGTGTTCGAGTTCCATGTCGGCAGCCTGATCAGTCATGCGTCGCCGGAGCACCACACGCGCATCCGCACCTGCGCGCAGGAGATGCTGGCGGCGATCCAGGCATTGCCGCGGCGACGGGAAGAGGACACGCCTGAGTTCCAGCTGATGCCGCAGCTGGATATCCGTCCGGCCTGATTCAAGCCAGGGGCAGTGCCACCAGGCCGTTGTCCACGCAGGCGACCATCTGTTCGCCGGCAGCGGGAACAGGAACGCTTCCGGCGGTGAACGCGGAGAAGGCCGGCAGGAGCGTCATCCTGTCACGCAGCCAGAATGCGGGGAAGCGCCGCCGCAACGGAGGCAAAGCGATCTGTGGATGCAGATGCCCGGCGATCACATGCAGCTCCGCATCGGGCACCGGCTCATGCCGAAGCAGGAACGGTGGCAACCGTACTTCGTCGTGGATCTGCACCTGCAGCTCGGCATGCGGCAGCTGCCGGTCATGATTTCCGCGCAGGACATGCACGTCCAGTGCGGCATTGCGTTCGCGCCATCCCAGCCATTGCTGGTACCACGCAGCACGATGCGCCGGGCCATGCAGGATGTCGCCCAGGATCCACACCTCGCGGCAGGCACGCGCGTCCAGCAGCCCCTGCAGGCGTTGCAGGTCCTTGCCGGTACCGCCGCCGGGCAGCGCGATGCCTGCGCGGCGGAAGACATCGGCCTTGCCCAGGTGCAGATCGGCGAGCAGCAGTGCCTGCCGCGCGGGCCAGTACAGTGCACGCGCGCCAAGCAGCACCAGCGGCTCGCCTGCGCGCAGCAGCGGCAGTTCATCGGCCATGCCGACGCTCCAGCTGCTGGGCCACGCGTTGCACCCGGGTACGCCAGTCTTCGTTGCTGAACTGCCCGCGCAGGCGTTCGGCCCACAGCGGGAAACCCAACGGCGTCAGTGACGCCGGGCGCTGCACCGAGAGGGTCTGCATCCGAATCCTGGCCAGTACCTGTTGCAGCCCCGGCATGTCGAGGCTGTCATTCAGCACTTCCTGTTCCGCCAGCGCCAGCAGCAGGTGATCCGGGTCGTGCTCGCGCAGTACGTCGTAGAGCAGTCCCGCGGACGCCTGCAGCTGGCGCAGTGCCCGTGGCATGCCACCGGGCAGGCTGGGGACCAGCAGGCCGGCGACGCGTGCGATGCCGCGGAACTGGCGACGCGCCAGCTCGCCCAGGTTCACCGCAGCACGCAGGTCATCCAGCAGCTGATCGGAGGCGAACAGCGCCCGCCATTGCGCCGCGTCCAGATCGATAGCCTGTGCCGGTGCCAGCACCAGGCCGTGATCGTTCACCGCATAGCCGATGCTGTTGCGCTGCCGGCGGGTACAGCGCAGCGCCAGCAGGGCGGCCAGCGCCTCATGCACGTGACGGCCGGCAAAGGGATAGACGAACAGGAACTGGCCTTCGCGACGCCGCACCTCTTCCACCAGCAGGTGGCCCGGGCCGGGAAGCGCCGACAACTGTTGCTGCAGTGCCAGCAAGGGCGACAGCCAGCGTGATTCGGCGCTGTCGTCAGCACCGGACAGTACCCACTCCAGCTCGCGTCCGAGTGGCATCGACAGCGGCAACTGGCCTCCCTGCCAGCGTGGCACGACACCGTCTCCGCGCCCTCGTGCCAACCGCACGAAGGCGGTCATGTCGCGCAGCTGCACAAGCTCCAGCAGGCGCCCGGCGAACTGGAAGCGGTCGCCACGGCGCAGGCGGCTGGCGAACTGCTCCTCCACGGCGCCCAGGCTGCCGCCGCGCAGGAACTGCACGCGCACGCTGCCATCGCTGCTGATGGTGCCGATCGACAGCCGATGACGCAGCGCCTGGCGGCGGTCGTGCATGCGGTACCACCCATCGGCATCTCGCACGACCTTGTGGAAATCGGGGTACTGGGCCAACGCCTGCCCGCCCTGCACGATGAACGTGAGCACGGCCTGCCACTGGTCGTCGCCGAGCGACGCGAAGGCACGGGTACGCCGGACCTGTGCCAGCAGCGCAGTGCTGTCGAAGCCGCCCGCCAGTGCGCGGCTGACCGCGTGCTGGGCCAGCACATCCAGCGACAGCGTCGGCGGCCTGCGCGCTTCGACCACACCTTCAGCCAAGGCACGGCGCACCGCAGCGTACTCGGCCAGTTCCAGCGCATGGCTGGGCACGCACAGGATGGCGCCGCTGGCACCCGGGCGGTGGCGTGCGCGTCCGGCGCGCTGGCGCAGGCGCGCCACGCCCTTCGGGCTGCCCAGCTGCAGGACCTGCTCAACCTCGGGGAAGTCGACACCCAGGTCGAGGCTGGAGGTGGCAACCACGCAGCGCAGCGCGCCCGCGCGCAGGCCATCCTCCACCTGCTGGCGCAGCGCCGGATCCAGCGAGCCGTGGTGCAGCGCAAGCGTGTCCGGTTCTTCCGGCCAGACCGCCGCCAGCGCCTGATGCCACAGTTCCGCCTGTGCACGGGTGTTGGTGAACAGCAGGCTGCTGCGTGCCTGCATCAGTGCCTCCAGCACGCGTGGCAGCTGTGCCAGGCCCAGATGCCCCGCCCATGGGAAGCGCTCGCCGGGGTCTGGCAACAGGCTGCGCACGCTCAGTGGGCGCGGTCGTACGCCCTGCACGATAGGTGCTTCCGGTCGCCCGGGCAGCAGCACGTCGCGCGCCTCCTGCAGATTGCCCAGGGTGGCTGACAGTCCCCACAGCTGCAATGCCGGCGTGGTATCGCGCAACACCGCCAGGTTCAACTGCAGCAGGACGCCGCGCTTGTTTCCCAGCAGTTCGTGCCATTCGTCCACCACCACGCAGCGCAGCCGCTGCATGCGCGGCAGCGTATCTGGATAGCTCAGCAGCAGCGCCAGTGATTCCGGCGTCGTCACCAGTACGTCGATGCGGCCTTCGCGCGCCTGGCGCCGCTCGCGGTTGCTGGCGTCACCACTGCGCAGGCCGACACGCCAACCCAGCCCCAGCCCATCGACCACGGTCTGCAGCGCGCGCGCGGTGTCGCTGGCCAAGGCGCGCAAGGGGGTCACCCACAGCACCTGCAGCGGGCGTACCGCGCTGGCGCGGCGGGGGGAGGGCGGCGGGTCGATCATGGCCTGCAGCAGCGGCCCTCCGAACATCGCCAGTGTCTTGCCGCTGCCTGTGGGTGTGTGCAGCAGTCCGGATTCGCCGGCGAGATAGTGACGCCACATCGCGCGCTGGAACGGCAGTGAGCGCCAGCCTCTGGACGCGAACCAGTCTTCCAGCCGGCGCAGTGCCTGGCTGCGGTTCATCGTGCCAATGCCTGCAGCGTGGCCAACTGATCGGCTTCGCTGGCGGGCTTGTCGTGGCGCCAGCGCAGGATGCGCGGAAAGCGCACAGCGATGCCCGACTTGTGCCGGCTGCTGCGGTTGACCGCCTCGAAGCCCAGCTCGAAGACGTGTTCGGCGCGAACGCTGCGCACCGGGCCGAAGCGCTCGCGGGTGTTGGCGCGGATCCAGCGATCGAGCGCGAGGATTTCCTTGTCATCCAGGCCCGAATAGGCCTTGGCCACCGGCACCAGCGTGTCGCCGTCCCAGACGCCGAAGGTGTAGTCGGTGTACAGCGTGCTGCGCCGCCCATGGCCGGCCTGCGCGTACAGGAGCACCGCATCGATGGTGAGCGGATCGACCTTCCATTTCCACCAGTCACCACGGCGGCGTCCGGCCTGGTAGGGCGAGGCATGCCGCTTCAGCATCAGTCCTTCCACGCCGCGTTCGCGTGCCACGTCGCGCATTGCCGCCGCCTGAAGCCAGTCGTCGGCGTCAACGCCGGGTGAGAGCTGGATCCGTGCATCGTTCAGTGCACCGACGACCTCGGCGAGCCGCGCGCGCCGCTGCTGCAGCGGACGTTCGCGCAGGTCCACGCCATCGAGTTCAAGCAGGTCATAGGCGAGCACCCGCACCGGCGTGTTGCGCAGGGTGGCCGCACCGGGTTTTCGGCGCTGGATGCGCGTCTGCAGCGCGGTGAAGGCACGCGGCAGGTCCGCGGCTTCGTCCCAGGCCAGCAGCTCGCCGTCCAGCACGCAGCCATCGGGAAGCGCCATCGCCGCCTGTTCGATCTCGGGGAAGCGGCCATCCAGCCGCTCTTCGCCGCGTGACCACAAGGCGACCTCGCCGCGCCAGCGCAGCAGCTGCAGGCGGATGCCATCCCACTTCCATTCCAGCAGCCAGTCATCGATCGCGCCGAGTCGTTCGGCAGGGTTGCCCTCCAGTGGCGAGGCGAGGAAGAACGGGTAGGGCTGCTGCCGGTCCAGCGGCAGCTCATCCGGCGACAGCAGCTGGGCCAGCAGCCCGGGCGAGGGCACCCACTCGCCCAGCATGCGCTGGGCGATGCGTGCGATGTCCAGGCCGGACCACTCGGCCAGCGCCTGCTGCACCAGTCGTTGCGAGACGCCAACGCGCAGGGCGCCGGTCAGCAGCTTGTTGAACACCAGGCGTTCGCTGCTGCACAGCTGCTGCCAGCCGGCCACGACTGCCGCACGGCGCATCGCCTCGGGTTGGTTGGCCACCGCCAGCAGGTGCTGTTCGATCCATTCGGCCAGGGGCCGGTCAGGCGAGGGGTTCGGTGGGTCGTCCAGCAGCAGGGTCAGCGTTTCGGCCAGGTCACCCACCTGCGCATAGCTGTCCTCCACCAGCCACGGTGGCAACCCTGATTCCTCGGCAATCCAGGCGCGCAGTTCGCCACTGGCGGCGATCTTCCTGCGCGCGCCGCCCACCTTGCCACCACTGAGCAGGTACAGCGCCCACGCCGCATCGTGCGCGCCTGCCTGGCCGAAGTAATCGACCAGTGCCGCTCGCTTGTCCAGCGTGGCAGTGCTGCGGTCCAGGCGTTGGTAGAGCGCTGCGAAGGCCTTCATTCCTCGCTCCCGAAATCGGTACGGAAGGCTTCGGCAGCCACGCCGCGTTCGCGCAGGAACGGAATCAACGCATCGGTATTGCCATGGGTGGCGATCACACGCTGCGCGCCGGTCTGTTCGATCGTCTGCAGCAGTGCGGGCCAATCGGCGTGGTCGGAAATGACGAAGCCACGATCAACGTTGCGGCGGCGGCGGTTGCCGCGCAGTTGCATCCAGCCCGAGGCGAAGCCCAGCTGGTGACGGCCGAAGCGGCGCATCCAGGGCGTGCCCGCAGCTGAGGGCGGGGCGAGGATCAACTGGCCGGCGGCATCGGGCTGGCGGCCCTGTTCGGCTACGGTGAGCGTCTCCAGCATCGGTACGCCGGCCTGCCGGTACACCGCCACGCCATTGGCGATGGCGCCATGCAGCCAGGCCGGCCGATCGTCCAGTGGCCGCAGCTCTGCCAGCACCCGCTGTGCCTTGCCCAGCGCATAGCACAGCAGGATCGCAGCCTCGCCGCGTTGTTCGCATTCGCGGCGCCACGCCACGATCTCAGCAGCGACGGCCGGCGTGTCTGGCCAGCGGTAGATCGGCAGGGCGAAGGTGGCTTCGGTGATGAAGGTATCGCAGGGCACTACTTCCAACGGCGCACAGGTTGGGTCAGGCTGCCGCTTGTAGTCGCCGGAGGCGACCCAGACCTGCCGCCCGTCGTCGATGCGCACCTGCGAAGATCCCAGGACGTGACCGGCTGGATGCAGCGATACCTGTACCCGGCCCAGGCGGAACGGCACGCCCTCGACGTGCGCCTGCACCGGCACATCGCCCAGGCGCCAGCGCAGGATCGGCAGGCTGCCTTCGCTGCAGTGGTACTCGCCCATGCCCGGGCGGGCGTGATCCCCGTGGCCATGGGTGATGACCGCGCGCGCTACCGGTCGCCAGGGATCAATGTGGAAATCGCCGGCGGCGCAGTACAGCCCTTCCGGGCGCAACACCACCAGATCGTCGTTGGCTGCCATGCGGTTACTGTGGCCTGCCGCTCGTGCACAGGGCGAGAACCGGCCTGAACACGGGCTTGGCAAGTCATGCGGCACAATCGGACCGCATACCTCTTGCCGCCAGGATGGACCGGATGAGTGGACCGAGCTTCAGCAGCGACGCGCCCTACGAAACCCATGTGGTGTTGAACCAGCCGCCACCGTTCGCGGGGCGCCAGTTGTGGACTGACGACGTGGCGCTGATGGAAGCCGTGCAGCGCGAAGGCGCTGGCAGCTTCGCGCCACGCCTGGCGGTCTATGGCGCGCTGGCCGGCGACGAGCTGTACCGGCTCGGCTTTGATGCCAACCGCGACCGCCCACGCCTGCGCACGCATGATGCGCAGGGTCATCGCATCGATACGGTGGAGTTCCATCCGGCCTATCACCAGTTGATGGAAACGGCGAAATCGCACGGTGTCGCCGGCTTGTCCTGGCACGAACCGCAACCCGGCGCGCACGTCGCGCGTGCGGTGTTGAGCTACCTGCACCACCAGGCCGAGGCCGGCACCAGTTGCCCCTTGACGATGACCCATGCAGCAGTAGCGGTGCTGCACGCGCAGCCGCATCTGGCCGAGTGGGCACGCAAGGCCGCAGCGCCGGTCTATGACCCGCGCGACGTGCCGGTGGCTGACAAGGCCGGCATCACCCTGGGCATGGGCATGACCGAGAAGCAGGGCGGCTCGGATGTGCGCGCCAACAGCACGCGCGCCGAACCGATCGATGGTGAGCGCTATCGCCTTGTCGGCCACAAGTGGTTCTTTTCCGCACCGATGTGCGATGGCTTCCTGGTGCTGGCGCAGGCGCCGGGAGGACTGACCTGCCTGCTGATGCCGCGCCGGCTGGCCGACGGTGACCGCAACGCGTTCCGCCTGATGCGGTTGAAGGACAAGCTCGGCGATTGGGCCAATGCCTCCAGCGAAGTCGAGTTCTGCGGCGCGCAGGCATGGCGGGTGGGCGAGGAGGGGCGTGGCGTGGCCACCATCATCGGCATGGTGATGATGACCCGCCTGGATTGCATGCTGGGCGCAGCGGCGGAAATGCGCATGGCGTTGGCGCAGGCGTTGCACCACGCACGCCATCGCCGCACCTTCGGCAAGCTGCTGGTCGAGCACCCGTTGATGACCAACGTGCTGGCCGACCTGGCGCTGGAATCGGAAGCAGCCACGGTACTTTCGATGCGCATCGCACGCGCGGTGGATCGCGCAGGCGTGGATGCCAACGAAGCTGCGCTGGCACGGGTGGGAACGGCGCTGGGCAAGTACTGGCTGTGCAAGCGCGCGCCGGCCTTCGTCAACGAAGCGCAGGAATGCCTCGGCGGCGCAGGCTATGTGGAGGAATCGATGCTGCCGCGGCTGTACCGGCAGGCGCCGTTGAATTCGATCTGGGAAGGCAGTGGCAACATCCAGTGCCTGGACGTACTGCGCGCGCTGGCACGTGAACCGGAGGCACTGGCGGCGCTGCGCGCCGAGCTGGCAGCGGTGGCCGATCGTGATGCGCGCTACGCAGCGGCATTGCAGCGTTGGGCAGCGGCACCGGCACCGGATGAGTCGCAGGCGAGGCTTTTCTGCGAGCGCACTGCGTTGCTGCTGCAGGCGGCGTTGATGTTGCGGGCGGGCAGTCCAATGGCTGAAGCGTTCGTGCGCAGCCGGCTGGAAGGGCAGCATGGGCTGGTGTTCGGGACGCTGCCGGCGGGTGTGGATCTGTCGGCAATGCTGGCGCGCGCGCTGCCTTAGGGGCGGCCAACGGCGAAGCCCCTCGTGGTGGCCGCTGATACTGATGGGTGGGCCGCGCGGGTAGGTCGTGCAGGGGGCGCCGTGAATACGTCCTTGTAGGCGCGGGCGCGCCATCCATGGCGCTTACGCCCCTGCGCAACCTACCCGCGCGTCCTTGGACACTTTCCGTACGCGTCCAGCACGGAATCAACCGAAAGAGCAGAGAGCGAAAAGCAGAAAAGCCGCGGCAGTGCCGCGGCTTTTCCTGTGGCGCCGAGCCGATGCCCGGCTGCCGGTACGCCTTAGTGCTTGGCTTCTTCCTTGGCGGCGTTCGCCTTGGCGTCATTGGCGACATCACGGGCCTTGTCAGCAACCTTCTGTGCGGCGTCCGCAGTGGCGTCGCTGGCATGTGCAGCGGCGTCGGTTGCCGCAACCTTGGCCTTGTCTGCGGCGTTTGCGGTGGCGTCTGCGGCCTTGTCCAATGCCTGCTGGGTATCGGCGGCGGCCTGCTCGGAAGCGGCAGCGGTCTTGTCGGCAGCGTTGCGGGTGGCTTCGGCGGCCCTGTCCACGGCGTCACGGGCGGCAGCGCCGGCGCTGTCGGCGGCCTGCTGCGCGTCCTGCTTGGCCTGTTCGGCTTCCGGACCCTTGCAGGCGGCCAGGGCCAGCAGCAGGGAGGCGGCCAGCAGCGTGGTGGTGATCGGGCGAATCTTCATGGCGGTCTCCGGTACTGCAATGGATGGGGACGCCAGCCTATTCATGCCGTTGTGAAGACGGGGTCGCGATCCGAGGCGCGCGCAGGCAGCAGGCCAAAGAAAAAGCCGCTGGCGAACCAGCGGCTTTTCCAGAACAGCCTGAAGAAAGAAGTTATTACTTCTTGGCTTCTTCAGCAGCGTCCTTGGCCTGCTCAGCGGTAGCTTCGGCAGCCTTGGCAGCGTCCTTGGCTTCGCCAGCAGCAGCGTCGGTCGCGGCAGCAGCGGTGTTGGCAGCAGCGTCGGTCGCAGCGTCAGCAGCGGTGGCGGCGGTGTTGGCAGCCTGCTGGGCAGCGTCGGCGGTCTGGGCGCCGGCAGCGGCGGCCTGGTCGGCAGCAGCCTGGGCTTCGGTGGCGGCTTCGTTGGCCGAAGCAGCGGCGTCCTGGGCAGCTTCCTGCTTCGAGCAGGCGGCCAGGGCCAGAGCCAGGGACATCGCGACCAGCAGCTTGTTGATGCTCATTGTGTAAATCCTCGTCGTTAGAATTAGGCAACGCGCATGCTGCGCGCCGACAACATGATGACAAGCCAAGATTGGGTGTCAAGCGATCCCGCATTCATTTTTGCGAAATCGTCGTTAAATCTTTTTAAATCAATTCGATGGCGATGGCTGTTGCTTCACCGCCACCGATGCACAGGGTGGCAATGCCGCGCTTGCCACCGCGCGTGCGCAGGGCGTTGACCAAGGTCACCACCAGGCGTGCACCGGAGGCACCGATGGGATGGCCCAGTGCGCAGGCCCCGCCATTCACGTTGAGCTTGTCGTGCGGGATGCCCAGTTCACGCATCGGTGCCATCGCCACCACGGCGAAGGCCTCATTGATTTCGAACAGGTCGATCTGGTCCAGCGACCATCCGGTCTTGGCCAGCAGCGTGCGGATCGCGCCGATCGGGGCGGTGGTGAACCACTCCGGTTCCTGCGAATGGGTGGCGTGGCCGACGATGCGCGCCAGCGGGGTAATGCCACGTGCGTTGGCGTCTTCCTCGGTCAGCAGGACCACCGCAGCGGCGCCGTCGGAGATGCTGGAGGAGCTGGCGGCGGTGACGCTGCCGTCCTTCTTGAAGGCCGGGCGCAGGGTCGGGATCTTGGCGATGTCGGAGCGGCCGGGTTGCTCGTCGGTGGCGACCTCGACCTCACCCTTGCGGGTGGCGACCTTCACCGCGACGATCTCGTCGGCGAATGCCCCATTGGCCTGTGCGGCCTGTGCGCGCTTGACCGATTCGATCGCATAGGCGTCCTGTTCCTCGCGGCTGAACTGGTACTTGTCCACGGCGCATTCGGCGAATTCACCCATGGCCTTGCCGTCGTAGGCGTTGACCAGGCCGTCGTGGGCCATGTGGTCGATCGCCTGGAAGTTGCCGAAGCGGTTGCCGGTACGCGAGTTGGGCAGCAGGTGCGGGGCGTTGGACATCGATTCCATGCCGCCGGCAACCACGATGCTGGCCGAACCGGCCTTGATCAGGTCATGGCCGAGCATGATGGTCTTCATGCCCGAGCCGCACACCTTGTTGAGGGTGGTGGCACCGGTCGACAGCGGAATGCCGGCGGCGATCGCCGCCTGGCGGGCGGGCGCCTGGCCGAGGTTGGCCGGCAGCACGCAGCCCATGAGGACTTCTGAGACGTCGCTGGCCGGCACGCCCGACTGTTCCAGGGCGGCCGCGATGGCGGCCGCGCCGAGGGTCGGGGTCGGCACGCCGTTGAACTGGCCGAGGAAGGAGCCGATGGCGGTGCGCTTGGCGGCGGCGATGACGATGTTGGACATGGCAATCTCGTTGATGCGTAAGCAATGTTCGGAAAGGAGACCGAAGACGTTGGAAGCGCCGCGATTTCCCGGCAGACTGCGTGGGGGTCGACCCAAGTATAGAGGGTCGGGGAGGGCCGCCGCTGGGCGGCACCGCACGCCTGCCGGGATGTAGGCAGGCCAACGTTCATGGGAAGGAATCGATGGAACGCACGATGATGGTGAGGTCGGCGCTGGCGTCGGCGCTGGCGATGGCATTGACGGCATGTGGTGGCGGCGGAGGCGGCGGCAATGTCCGCATCGATCCACCCCCGACCACCCCGACGCCCCCGACCACGCCCCCGCCGACCACCCCGCCTCCGGCCAAGCCGCAGGAGCCGGCCTTCGACGCGCACCTGTCCGTGACCAATGCGCGTGCCGCACAGGCCGCCGGCCTGACCGGGCAGGGGGTGCGCATCGGCATCGTCGATTCGGGCGTGCAGCGCAACGCAGTGGCGCTGAACGGGCGCGTGGTCGCCAACCTCAACTACATCGACCCCGCCCGCAACAACCTGCAGGTGGACGACGTGGTGGGTCACGGCACGGCGGTGGCCAGCCTGGCCGCGGGTGCTCCGGTGGGGTCCTGGCCGGGCGGCATCGCCCCCGGCGCACAGATCGTTTCGGCGCGGATCATCGCCGACAAGCCGCCCGTCGATGACGGCAGCGGCAAGGGCAATTCCTTCAGCGGCCCACTGGGCGTGGCGCAGGTCCACCAGGACCTGATCAGCTACAACGTGAAGGTGATGAACAATTCGTGGGGCGGCCTGTACTGGACCGACCTGCCGACCACCGCGCAGGTGGCGGCCGAGTACCGGCCGTTCGTCATCAATCATGGCGGCCTGGTGGTGTTCGCGGCCGGCAACGATGCGCGCCCCGAGCCGAGCAGTCTGGCCGCGCTGCCCAGCCAGCTGGGCGTTGCCGGCTCGCTGCCAGCGGCCGATCTGGAGCGCGGCTGGCTGGTGGCCACTGCGGTGGATCCGTATGCACCGGGCACGCTGGCCAGCTACGCCAATGCCTGCGGCCAGGCCGCGCGCTACTGCCTGGCGGCGCCGGGCAGCGCGGTCTATCCCGATGCCAACGGCGGCAGCTATTACTGGAACTACGGCACGTCCTTTGCCGCCCCGCTGATTTCCGGCGCCGCCGCCCTGGTCTGGCAGCGCTACCCGTACTTCGACAACAACCTGGTGCGGCAGACCCTGCTGGGCACCGCCAAGGACATCGGTGCGCCCGGCGTGGATGCGGTGTTCGGCTACGGCCTGCTCGACATCTCGCGGGCGATCAAGGGGCCGGGGCGCTTCGACTGGGGCGATGTGGTGGCCAATGTCGATGCGCCATCGAGTGGCTCGCTGTGGAGCAACGACATCGTCGGCAGCGGTGGCCTGGTCAAGCAGGGCGGGGGAACCCTGGTGCTGGGTGGCAACAACAGCTACAGCGGCGCCACCCGCATCGAGCGCGGCATCCTGTCACTGCAGAACGGCAGCGTGATCCGCTCCAACGTGACGATCCTGGCGCAGCCCGATCCGGATTCGACCGGCCTGCAGTTCAATGGCGGTACGCCGCGCGTGATCGGCAATGTGGTCAACGGCAGCAGCGTGTTCCTCACCACCGGCAACACCACCGGCACCATCGAGGGCAACTACACCCAGCAGGCCGGTGCACAGCTGATGATCGCACTGGGTGCCAATGCGCTGCAGGTCACCGGCAACGCCACGATCAACGGGGGCGTGCGCGTGCACGGCTTCGTCTCCGGCTATGTGCCGCAGAACGGCAGCCGCCAGGACCTGATCCACGCCGCCGGCGGCCTCAACGGCACCTTCAGCAGCCCGGCCACCTCCAGCGGCCTGCAGGGCCTGTCGCTGCTGCAGAGCAGCTATGGCTATGACAGCAACAACGCTTGGTTGAACCTGACCCAGGTCAGCGTCACGGCGGCAGCGACCGGCCTCACGGCCTCGGCGCAGTCGGCTGCGCAACGCGTGGACAGTGCGTTCAGCGCGCTTGATGGCGATACGACGCTGCAGGGCTCGGCCTTCGGTACGGCCGCCGGTGCGCTGCAGTGGACCGGCGGTGGCAGCAAAGGCCTCGAGGCCAGTTTGCAGAGCCTGTCCGGACAGGCGCATGCGCGGGCCGAGTCGGCCACCTTCGACAGCATCGACATGTCACGCCGCGCGATCGCCGAGCGCTTCGATCGCGTGCAGGCGGCGCCGCGCCTGCGCGGGGCCTGGCAGAGCGCGCTCGGCGAAGCCGGGCAGGGCAGTTTCGCCGGCAATGCCGCCGACAGCCGTGGTTGGATGGCCGGCCAGGACCTGCCGCTGGGCAGCAATGGGCTGATGGGTGTGGCCTTCGGCGAAACCCGCAGCAATGGTGGCAGTGGCTTCGGCGGTGATCGTGGGCGTGATCGCCAGGCGCAGGCGCAGCTGTACGCCGGCTGGAACCTGGGCCGGGGCTATGCGCTGGCGCAGGTCGGCAGCGGCCAGTTCACCCGTGCGCTGGATCGCCAGTTGCTGCTGGGCGCCGGCGCCTACGGTGTCTCTGCACGTTACGGCGGACGTTTCAGCAGTGCCAGTGTCGAAGGCGGCTATCGCTTCGGCAACGCGGGTGCGTCGTTGACACCGTATCTGGGCGCCAGCACGACGCGCGTGGATACCGATGCCTTCAACGAACTGGGCGGGTTCGGCTTCGGCCTGCGTGGCGATGCCAACCGCGTACAGCGCAGCCAGATGCTGGCCGGTATCCGCGGCGAACGTGTCTGGGGGCGCTGGACCCTGCGCGGGCATGCCGAATGGCAGCAGCGGCTCGATGGTGCCGATGCGGACTGGCAGGCCAGTTTCGTCGGCGTTGATGCATGGGCGCCACTGGCGGGCTGGAACGCGCCGCGAGGCAGTGCGTTGTTCGGCGTGGCGCTGGAGTCGTGGTGGGGCCGCAACGGCCGCCTGAGCCTGGGCTTTGACCAGCGCGTCGGAGGCGAAGGCGCGCGCCAGGCGGCGTTGCGCTACAGCACCGGCTTCTGAACGGGCGGTCGCGCCGGGTCGAAAGGCCCGGCGCGACATCGGCAGGCTCAGCCGCCGCGCAGGTTGCCCAGGCGCGGGGTGCTGCGGCCCAGCGGCATCTTCAGCTTGCCGATCGACAGGATACGGCTTTCGGCGATGCGGTCGGCTGCCCGCTGCGGCGCGATGTTCTCGCGTTGCGACAGTTCGAAGATGCGGGTGAGGTTGTGGTAGATGCTGCGGATCAGGCGCATCGCGCGTTCGCGGTTGTAGCCATCGATCTCCAGCGACACGTTCATCACGCCGCCCGCGTTGACCGCGTAGTCAGGTGCATACAGGATGCCGCGCGCATGCAGTTCATCGCCGATTTCCAGGCTCGCCAGCTGGTTGTTGGCGGTACCGCAGATGATCTTCGCCTTGATCCGCGGCAGGGTGTCGGCGTTGATCGCGCCTTCCAGCGCGCACGGTGCGAACACATCGGCGTTCACTTCGTGGATCTCGTCCGGCTTGACCGCTTCGGCGCCGAAATCGCTGACCGCGCGATCAACCAGCGCGCTGTCCAGGTCGGTGACATACAGTTTGGCGCCGCGGTCGCGCAGCAGCTTGACCAGCTCCATGCCGATGTGGCCCAGGCCCTGCACTGCGATGCTGGTCTTGCCCACTTCCTCATGGCCGAACTTGAAGCGCATCGCCGCCATCAGCGCCTGCAGCGCACCGTAGGCGGTGAACGGGGCCGGATCGCCGGAGCCGCCATGGACCTGGTGCACGCCGGTCACGAACTGGCTCTCCAGGTAGATGTTCTCCATGTCGTTGACGTCGGTACCGACGTCCTCGGCGGTGATGTAGCGCCCTCCCAGCGAGTCGACATAACGGCCGAAGGCGCGGAACAGTACTTCAGTCTTGTCCACCTTCGGGTCGCCGATGATCACCGCCTTGCCACCACCGACGTTGAGGCCGGCCAGCGCATTCTTGTAGGTCATCGTCCGGCTCAGCCGCAGCACGTCGGCCAGCGCCTCGTCGGTGCTGGCATACGGACGCATGCGCACGCCGCCCAGGGCCGGGCCCAGGGTGGTGTTGTGGATGGCGATGATCGCCTGCAGGCCGGCATCGTGGTTGTGGCAGAACACCACTTGTTCGTGGCCGGTGGTGGCGAGGGTTTCGAATAGCATGGCGTCTCCGATGGCGCGAACAGCGGCGAACTGCAGCGAACGGCCAGTGAACGGTAGGGTCCCAAAACAAAAAAAGCGACGTCGTCATGGCTGGGGGACGGGTCGCGCGGCGCCATTCTAGTCCATTCCCCCGGCCGGTGCCGTCGACATCGCATGCCTTGCAGTTAAAGAAGATGAAAATGCGGCCGATGCTGCGACGACGGCGGGTGGCCGGATTCGCGTGAAGAGGCAGGCGGTCAGTGACGGCAAGGGCACCACAACGACAGGGCAGGCGGCGATGACAGCGGCCTGGTGGCGATCGCTGCGCGGCTGGCTGGCGCGTTCGACCGGGGCGGCACCGTCGCGGCTGGTTGCTGCGTCCCGCCAGGCGGTGGCCGCCGCAGCGGCGAGCCTGCAGGGCGAGGCGCTGCCCCCGGCCGAGATCGCTGCACATCTGCAACGTGGCCTGCATGCGCTGGCCCTGTACCCGCGTCTGGCCGGTGAATCCACGCCGGTGCAGGCCGCAGGGCTGGGCGAGGCGGTGGCGCGCGCGCTGCAGGACCGCAACTGGGCGGCCAGGCAGCTGCCCCGCCGGCCGCAACTGCTGCCGCAGCTGATCCAGACCGTCAACGACGATGCCGCCTCAGCGCGGGTGATGGCCGCGATCATCGGCCAGGACCCGGTACTGACCGGCAACCTGCTGCGCATCGCCAACAGCCCGGCCTACAAGGTGCATGAGCGCCCGGTTGAAAGCCTGCAGCGGGCGGTGACACTGGTGGGTACCGAAGGCGTGCGGCAGATCATCAGCGCGGTACTGGTGCAGCCGGTGATGCAGGTGCAGTGCGAAGTGTTCCCGCAGTTCAGCGCGATCATCTGGGAGCACGCGCTGCTGGCCTCGCGCGCGGCCGCCGATCACGCACGTACGGTCACCTTCGGTGATGCCTTCGCTGCGCAGTGGCTGGGCCTGGTGCAGGGACTGGGCGCGTCACTGGTAATGCGCCAGCTGCTGCAGGAAGCGCAGGCCCGCGGCGAGGCCGTGGAGCCGGCGTTGGCCCTGCAGCTGCTGCAGCAGTGGTCGTTACCGTTGGCGCAGCGGGTGGCCGCCGCATGGGAGCTGCCTGAGCCGGTTCACCAGGCCCTGGCCGTGGATGCAGAAGGGGCGCTGGCCGACAGCCTGCGCCTGGCCAGCGCCGCCGCAGCGGCCAGCCTGTTGTGCCGCCATGGGCATGCCAGCCAGAGCCGCATGCTGGCGCTGCTGGAGCAGCTGCCTTCAGCGCCGCCGCATGCATTGCGCTGGATCTGGCGGCGCCTGCATGGGCGCAGCGTGGAAACGCTGGATGAGGCCGGACAGGACCAGGCCGGCCCGGCGGCCTGAGTGCTACAGCTGCGATTCGACAGGCAGCCAGCTGATCACCCGCGACAGCCAGCGTTTGCGCGCCGTTGCCCCTGGCTCGGCCTCGACCCAGTGCGGTGGCGGCTCGCGTTCCAGCCAGCGCAACCGGCCACGGTCGTCCAGCGCCAGCCACCAGCTATGCCTGGGGTCTGCCAGGCGCAGGTACTCATCGCGCAGCCGCGCCCCCAGCACCGGGTCGTCGAACAGTACGCCCATTTCGGTGTTGAGGTAGGCCGAGCGCGGGTCGAGGTTGAACGAGCCGACGAAGCCGCGGCGGTCGTCGACCACGAACGCCTTGGTGTGCAGGCTCGCGCCGCTGCTGCCGAACATGCCGGCATCGCCGGACTGACCCTGCGCCTTCAGTTCGTACAGGTGGACGCCCGCTTCGAGCAACGGCACGCGGTAGCTCATGTAGCCGCCGTGCACGGCGGCGACGTCGTTGGCAGCCAGTGAGTTGGTCACCACGCCGACCTGCACGCCCCGCCCGGCCATGGCCGAAAAGCCATCCAGGCCTTCGTTGCCTGGCACGAAGTAGGGCGAGATCAACAACGTTTTGTGCCGGGCGGCCTGCAGCTCGCTGATCAGGGTCGACACCAGCCAGGCAGCGCGATCATCCCTGCGATGCTTCATCGGCGGGTCCGAGACGATGCGCACTGCACTGCTCCAGTGCAATGGCTCGGGACTCGGGCGCTGCCGCTGGCGTGATTCGGCCACGCGCGCAAGGTAGGGCTGGGCCACGTCCCGCTGCGCCTCATGATCCGATTCGCGCACCAGCAGGCGCAGCTGCGCATCGGTATGGAAGGCAAGCGCGGATACCGGAATGGCGGCCTCGCTGTTCCAGTAGTCGTCGAAGATCCGGTTGGCCTGCTCCACGGCAGGGCCGGCGACCAGCAGGTCCAGATCCTGGAAGTTCACATCGGTGCGCGCGCTGAAGTACTCCTCGCCGATGTTGCGGCCACCGACGATCGCGACGCGGCCATCGGCGATCCAGCTCTTGTTGTGCATGCGGTGGTTCACGCTGAAGAAGCGTTGCACCATCTCCACCATGCGCAGGATGCCGGTCCGGTTGCGGAACGGGTTGTAGAGGCGGATTTCAATGTTGGGGTGCCGGTCCAGCGCCATCATCAGCGCGTCCTTGTCCTTGGCATTCATGTCATCGAGCAGGATGCGCACGCGCACACCGCGCTCGGCGGCGTCATGCAGCGCCTTGGCCATCAGGTGGCCGATCAGGTCGTCGTGCCAGATGTAGTACTGCAGGTCCAGGCTGCGGCCAGCGTGCGCGGTGATCATCGCGCGCGCGGCGAAGGCATCCATGCCATCACTGAGGAACGCTACGCCTGATTGCCCGGGATGCGCGTCCTGCAGCGGCACGATCTGCTGGTCGATGCGGGTCTGCGCCGGCTGCAGTGGCAGTACATGCGAGGGCGCGCCCTGTGCCTGTGGCGTGAGATGGTCGGCCAGCAGCAGCCCGGACAGGACCAGCAGCAACAGCGCGGCGAGGATGATTGCAGCGACGCGCAACAGGCGTCGCCACAGGGGCATGGGCAGGCTCATGCCTCGATGGTAGATCCACGCCCTGCGTGAAGGAATGCCTGCAGGATCGATAGGGCATCAGCGCGCTTGCCTTCGGCAACGGATCCGACCCCGGGGGCGTCACAATGGGGGCGGACCCGTTTCCGCAGGAAAGGGCCCTGACCCGCAGGCCTCAGAACCGCTCGTCGCTGCCCAGGTAACGCCACTGCGCCGGCGGCAGCGGCCCCAATGCCACGCGGCCGATGCGCAGTCGGCGCACGGCCAGCACCTGCAGCCCGGCGGCGGTCACCGCCACGCGCAGCCCCTTGGCGGTCAGCCCCTTGCCGGCAAAGCGCAGGCGCTGCTCGCTTTGCCAGCTGACCTTGGCGCCGCCGGATTCCTGCTGCAGCCGCGCCAGCAGCCACGGTCCTCGCTCGGGGCCGCCTTCGGCCACTTCGATCAGGTATTCCTGTTCGGTGCGGCCCAGATTGCGCTGCAGATGGGCCAGCGTGGCCGGGTCCTGGCTGACCACCACCAGGCCGCTGTCGCTGGCCGGAAGGGCAGCGGCCAGTTGCAGGCCGTGGAAATGGCGCTGCAACGGACGGATGTCGCTGGCATCAAGTTCGCTGCGGCTGTCACTGCTGACCAGCGCACACAGGGCCTCAGCAGCAACGCCGGCCGGCTTGTGCAGCAGCATGCTGACCCGCTCGGCCTTTTCATCGCTGGCCTGCTCGGCCACGACGATCACCACGCTGTCATCAACCGGGCGCTGTGGTTGTTCCACCACTTCGCCGTCGACCGTTACCCAGCCGCCTTCGATATAGCGCCGCGCTTCGCCGCGGGGGATGCCGAGCAGGGCGGACAGGCGTTTGTCGAGACGGATCGGTTCCATGGCGGGCAGGTCGGGCAGGGGGCGCGCAGTGTAGCTGCTGCGGCCGGTCAGCGCTGGCTGCGGTTGGCCAGCTCGGTCAGGTACAGACGGGTATCGAACTCCAGCTGCAGGTAATCCGGTTCCATGTGTTGGCACAACTGGTAGAAGGCCTTGTTGTGGTCGGCTTCCTTCAGGTGGGCCAGCTCATGCACCACGATCATGCGCAGGAACGCCGCTGGCGCCTGGCGGAATACCGTAGCGATGCGGATCTCGCGGCTGGCCTTGAGGCGGCTGCCGTGCACGCGGGAAATGGCGGTATGCGTACCCAGCGCGTGCTTGATCACTTCCAGGGTGTTGTCGTAGCAGACCTTGTTGAGTGGCACCGACTTGCGCAGGTAGCGGTCCTTCAGCGCCTGGGTGTAGTCGTACAGCTGGCGGTCGCTGCGCACCTCGTGCGGGTCGGGATAGCGCTGCTGCAGCCAGGGGCCGAGCTTGCCCTGCGCCAGCAGTTCGCTGACCTGGGCGACCAGGGGTTCGGGGTAGCCGGTGAGGTACTTCAGGACTGCCATGCAGGGGCGGCGGGGCGTCGGTAGAATGGAAGCATCCAAGATTACACGCGGTACGTACCGACCATGGCAAAGCCCAACGCGCTGCAGGAACAATTGCTCAAGGCCGGTCTGGCCAAGAAGTCGCAGGCCAGCGCCGCCGCGCGGGAGCAGGCCAAGGCCCGCCAGGGCAAGGCCGAATCGGCCTCGGCCGAGGTCCAGCGTGAGGCTGAACGTGCCCGTGCCGAGAAGGTCGAGCGCGACCGTGCGCTGGCCGCCGAGCGCAATGCCCAGGCCAGGCAGGCGGAACAGAAGGCGCAGGCGAAGCAGATCATCGCGGCCCATGCCGTGCCCCACAAGGGCGATGACGAGTATCGCTTCAGCGATGGCGCGGCGATCCGCACCCTGCTGATCGACCCCAAGCTGCGCAAGGCGCTGTCGGTGGGCGTGCTGGTCATCGTCGCCAATGGCGAGGGTTACGCCCTGCTGCCGCGCGCCGCCGCCGAGAAGGTACGCGAGCGGACCCCGGAGGCGATCATCGTCGACCACGGCCAGCCGGGCTCGACCGCCGAGATCTCCACCGGCAATGCCGAGGACGACGCCTACTACGCCCAGTTCCAGGTGCCGGACGACCTGATCTGGTAAGCAAAAAGGGGACGGAGGGGATTAAGTCGCAATCGGCTTGATCGTACCCATCCGCGCTCTGTTCGTCTTCCTGAAGAGCAGCCGAGCGTGGCTCGGCTCTACATTAAGGCGTGCCTTTTTGCCGGGGTGTATTGTCTCCATATCAGGCGACACACCTGCGGAGGATGGCCATGGCTACCGGTTGGGCGGGAGACGGCGCGGTCCAGGACCAGATCGACGCCACCGTCGACGATGCGATCGCCCGCGCGCGGCGCCAGCTGCGCGAGGGCCCGGGTCTGGAGCACTGTGAGGAATGCGACGCGCCGATCCCGTTGGCGCGGCGCCAGGCCGTGCCAGGTGTCCGGCTGTGCGTGGCGTGCCAGCAGGCGCATGACGACGAAGAACAGGCGCATGCCGGCTACAACCGGCGTGGCAGCAAGGACAGCCAGTTGAGGTAAAGGTTGTTCGGCAGGGCTGCGCCCTGCACCTGCTTGGAGCAACGGCAACGGCAACGGCAAAAGCGTGCGATCCGTGGGATGGCGGGGTGGGTCCGATTGAGGGGGACGCTGCAAGTACGTCCATGTAAGCTCGGTCGCCGCATCCATGCGGCTCACGCCCCCTCAACCGGACCTACCCCGCCTTCGACAGATTTCCGCGATCTGTCCGTTCTTCTGTAGAGCCGAGCCATGCTCGGCTCAAATCATTCCGATATCGAAATTTTCGATTTCGATGGAAATTTATCCACGCCCGGCGGGATCTACCCGATCGCGGAAATCTGTCGGAGGTGGGGCGGTGTCGGAGTGCGGGGTGTCAGCCGCATGGGCCCGAGGCATGCCTCGGGCGGGTTGGGCAGGACGCCCAACCCCGGTCTTGCCGTGTGCGCAGGAAAGCGCACACGAGCAAGCGGCTGCCAAGCCTGCAAGGACGTACTTGCGGCGTCCCCGCACTCCGACACCGCCCCGCCACCCCACGGAATGCCAGCTTTTGCTGTTGCTGTTGCCTTGGCTTGAAGGCTTCGGCGCATGCAGGGCGCAGCCCTGCCGAAAACCCCACCCTCAGCCGTCGCCCTGGATGCCGCCGGGTGCCTGCGCCGGGTCACGCCAGCGGCGCACCGTGCGCTGGAAGAACAGGTTGTTCGGCAGCTGCAGCACCGTGCCTTCGTGGCCGTCGCCGGTTTCCTGCAGTGTGGTGTAGATCAGGTTCACGTCGATCACCCGGCCCTTCAGGCCCGGCTTCTCGCCGTTCTCCAGCACTTCGATGTAGTCATGCAGGCGGAACGGGCGAGTGGTGAAGATCAGCAACGTGCAGAAGATGTTGGAGAGCACGCTCCAGGCCGCGAAGAAGGCCACTGCGCCCACGGCCGCGAAGCCGGTGAACGCGGTCCACAGCACTGAAGGCTTCGCGCCGAGCAGGCTGAGGATATACAGCAGGGCGCTGAAATAGACCACGAAACTGGTGATCCGGCGCGCGCCCATCACCATTTCAGGTGGCAGCGTGTAGTGCTCGGCAAAGCGCCGGATCAGGCGACGGGCGAGTACCCGCAGCAGCCAGGCGACCAGCAGCACCAGCACGATCTGCAGGGCCACGCCCGCGTAGTTCAGCCATGGGTGGCTCCAGGCCGGCAGGTGATCCTTCAGCGACAACATCATGGGGGCGAAAACAGGTGGCGGGAACGGCCTCGATGTTACCCGGCGCGTGCCGGGGTTTCGACCATCGGTGACCACGCCAGGCAGACCAGCTCCTGGCGATCCTGCTGCAGGCAGGCGCGGCCGTTGTCGGGGCACAACCGCAAGGACAGGCCCGATGCCTGCAGCACGACGCAAGCGACGATTACCAGCAGGGCGGCGCAGGATGGGCTGGACATGGCGGAACTCCCTGGAGGTGTTTTCTCGAATGACCTTGCATGGATGCAGCTATCGTCGAAAAGGTTGCATGGCCTTGATCGGCGATCGGCTCTAAACCTTTTTCCGGGTCGCCGCATCCAAGCGATATGCTCGACACCACCATGCCAGCGCCGCCTGCCGCCCACGCCCCTGTCGACGAACCCGCCCTGGTGCGGGCGGCCGCCGCCGGTGACACTGCGGCCTACGAACTGCTGTACCGGCGGCATGCGCCGCGCGTGTTCGCCGTACTGTGGCGCCTGTGCGGGGGCCAGCAGGCGCGTGCCGAGGATGCCCTGCAGGAAGCGTTCCTGCAGGCATGGAAGGCGCTGCCGAGGTTCCGGTTCGAAAGCAGCCTGTCGACCTGGTTGCACCGGCTGGGCGTCAACGCCGCACTGATGGAACTGCGCGGGCGCGCCGCCGGGCAGGACCACGACAGTCTGGAGGAGGTCGACGGCGGCCTGCAGGAGCTGGCGGTGCACGACCGTTGTGCCGGTACCGAGCGCGACCTGGAGCGCGCACTCGCGACGCTGCCTCCGAGGGCGCGTGCGGTACTGGTACTGCACGACATCGAAGGCTGGAAACACCAGGAAATCGCCGAGCAGCTGCAGATGGCCGTCGGCAGTTCAAAGGCACAGCTGCATCGTGCGCGCGGCCTGCTGCGCGCACGGCTGGGAGACATGACATGAGTACACACGAACACGATTCCGATCACGATCTGCTGGCCCGGCTGCGCGCGCTGCCGAACGAGCGCGATGTACCGGCCGATGGCTGGGCACGCCTGTCTGCCCGGCTGCCGCCGCGTGAACCAGAGGCAGCACCTGCGCCAACCGGCAAGGTGGTGGCCCTGGCAACGCGTTCGCGGCGCCGCTGGTGGTTGCCGGCCGGCGCTGTCCTGGCTGCCAGCCTGGCGATCTACGCCGTGGCCCCTTGGCGGCATGCGCAGCCGGATATACCGGTGCCGTCCACGCTGCAGTTGCAGGCTGCGGCGATGACCGAGCAGTACCGGCAGGCGGTGGCCGCGCTGCCCGCAGGCCGGGCACCGGAATGGCAGCCGGCGCTGCACGAACTGGATGAAAGCGCGGCACAGATCCAGGCCGCGCTGGCGCAGGACCCACGTGCGCCTCACCTGCTTGGCCAGCTCAAGCGCACCTATGCGCTGCGGCTGGAACTGACCCGGCAGGCGGCCTATGCCGCCGAGTCCGGCCTGACGACCTGAGGAGACCCCCGATGACACGAACCCTGATGACCTGCTGCGCCGCGCTGTTGCTGCTGCCCGCGGTGGCCTTGGCTGACACCCGGATCGACGAACGCCACAATCTAGCCGCCGGCGGCCGCATCGAACTGAGCAACGTGGCCGGCAAGGTGACCGTGCGTGGCTGGGACCGCAACGACGTCCAGCTCACCGGTACGCTCAGTGATGGCCTGCAGCTGCGCCAGGAAAAGAGTGCCAACCGCGTCCGCTGGGAGATCGAGTATCCGCGTCGCAGCAACAACGGCGGCGCAACGCTGGTGCTGAACGTGCCGCGCTCGGTGGAGCTGCTGCTGAGCACGGTCAGTGCCAGCCAGGACATCAGTGGCATCGACGTGCGCCGCCTGCAGGCCGACACCGTCAGCGGCAGCCTCAGCGCCTCCGGTCGCAGCGGTGACAGCAAGCTCAATACGGTCAGTGGCGGTGTCAGCGCGCGCCTGCAGACGCCGAAGCTGGACGTAAATACGGTCAGTGGCCGGATCGTGGCCGGGAGCGGCGTGTCCGGCGACATCGGTGCACAGACGGTATCCGGCCGGGTCGAGGTCGATGCCGGGCGGGTGCAGCGGCTGGCGGTGGAAACCGTATCGGGCAGTATTGACCTGTCGGCGGCCGGGCTGGCGCCGGGAGGCCGTATCAATGTCGAATCGGTGAGTGCGTCGGTCAACCTGCGCCTGCCGCGCGCCGTCTCGGCGCAGCTGTCGGTGAACAGCTTCAGCGGGTCGATCAACAGCGATGCTGGCCAGGTGGAGCGGCCGCGCTACGGCCCCGGCAGCCATCTTGACACGCGGCTGGGCAGCGGCGACGGTGATATCCGCATCCAGTCGCATTCGGGCAGTGTTCGGGTAAGCCTGGATCGCTGAGCGCGATCCGGCAGGCCGCGGCGGCAGCGCCGCCGCGGTCGCTACTGGGTCAGCTGGCTTTCTTCAGCGCCCAGGTGGTGCCGAGGACTTCGATCTTGCCACCGGCCTTGCGGAACGCTGCCAGGTCCGAAGCGATCGAATCGCTGCTGACCACGGTGCTGGCGGCCGCGCCCTTGCGTTCGCTGCGGATGCTGTTGCTGGCCTTCGCGGGGGTCTTTGCCTTGCGGGGCATGGTTGCTCCTGTCAGGTGGAAGGGGAGGAAAGCGCCCAGGCATCAGCCTGGCGCAGGTAGTCCTGCCGCTCGCGGCGGCAGTCACTGCCGCCCATCGAGAACTGGCGGCAGATCGCCGGGCGCTGCGAATAGATCGTGCAGCGCAGGTGATAGGGATCGATCGCCGCACACCAGCCTTCCTCGTTGCGCGCCATCACGGCACGGCCGTGGGTGTCGCGTGACAGGAACTGGCCGGGCACGTGGTCGCCAGGCTGCAGCAACACGGGCAGCCGGCAACAGACCGCGTCACAACGGCGGCAGTCGATGGGTGCATGTGCTGCGTCAGGTTGTAAGGCCTCAGGGGCCTGGCGGGTGCCCAAAGCGGGTCTCGATGGCGGCTCCGGTGGTACGCGGACCATGAACGAGCCAGGAAGGCATGGCCGCTAGGCCCGCAGGGCGGGCCAGGCTGCACCGTGGACACACACCGGCGTGGCCGGTGGAAGGTGCAGCAGGGTTCTAGCCGACCAAGAGTAACTTGGATCGCGTAACGTTTTGTTAATCCTGGCTGGCTGCCGCCAGCGCAAGGCCCTGGACCACGCCCAGCGAGGGCTCGCCGTGGACCATGCGGGCGCCCGGGAAGGCCTCCGCAACGGCCTGGCGCAGATACCCGGCGCGGGACATGCCGCCGGTCAGGAACACCGCGTCCGGGTCGCCGCCGATGTCGCTGCGGACCTGGGCCAGTAGCTCCCGCAGCTGCTCCAGATAACCATGGGCGGCTGCGGCCAGGCCGTCGGCGCTGCTGTCGGCATGCAGGTCGCGGGCGATGTAGTCCAGCGTGCTGCGATGTTCGCTGGCGGCGCTGAGGGCGATCTTGGCGCGCTCGACGTCGCGGTACAGGCGGGCGGTATTGCCGGTGTCCTGCAGGGCCTGCAGGCGCGCGCCCCACGGATTGTCGACATGGTCATACTTGTGCTGGCGGAAGTCGCGCTGGCGGGTCATGTCCTGCACGGTGGCCGCTTCCACGTAGTGGTGGGCGGGCACGCGGGTGATGCCGCGCCCGAACAGCGGCATGTAGCTGGACAGGCTCAGCGCCAGGTCGATGTCGGTACCGCCGCGGGCGATGCCCCAGGCGCGGTGGATGCGCGGGGCGTCGTCGCCGCCGACTTCGGCGTGGGCGATATCGGTGGTACCGCCACCGATGTCGACGATCACGGCCTGGTGCCGTTCGCGGCTTTCGGCGTGATAGTACATGGCCGCCGCAGCCGGTTCCTCGAGGAAATCGATCTGGTCGAAACCGGCCTGGCGGGCGGCTTCGCGCAGGATGTCCAGCGCCTGGTCATTGCCGGCCGCACCGATCGAGCTTCGGAACTGCACCGGACGCCCGAGCAGGGCCGCTCGCAGCGGCTGGCCAAGCTGGGCGCTGGCGGTCAGGCGGATGTGTTCGAGGATGTGCGCGGCGATGCCGGTGATGGTCTGCTTGGCGCGCGGGTGCAGGTTGTAGCCGAGCATCGATTTCGGGCTCTGCACCAAGTTGCCTTCGTGTTCCTCGAAATAGGCTTCCAGCGCTTCGTCACCGTAGACCGCATTCTGCAGCAGGTCGCTGGCACTGCGTTCCTTGCCGGCACGGGCCTCCATCCATTCCCGGCGCAGCGCGCGCAGGGCTTCGCGGCGCAGCGCCTGCGGTGTGCGTTCCTGGCCGGCGGCGCGCGCCGCACGCGCAGCGCTGTCGATCATCTGCTGCAGCTGGTGCTCCTGGCCGTCATCGAGCTGGAAGTCATCCGGGTCGGGCACCACGCCGGGGAAGTACACGCTGGTCCGGAACTGCTCGGCGTCGCCGAAGCGGATCGGCAGCAGCTTCCCTTCATGCACGATGGCGGCGGCGGAGTTGCTGGTACCGAAGTCGATGCCGAGGCGCATGGGGAGTTCCGGGGGCGATCAGGGGCCGCGCACTCTGCTGCAGTTCGCCGCCGACTGCAAGGTCCCGCAGTTTCCTGTTCCGGGCCGGGTCAAGGAGGTCGCGGCGTACTGCCCGGAAAAGGCCAGGGGAGCCGGGCGGTTACAATGGCGGCTGTTGATTCACTTTGAGGTACTTGCTGATGTCTTCTGCCCCTGCCTGCCCGCAGTGCACCCTGGAAAACACCTACGCCGATGGCGCGCTGTTGATCTGCGCCGACTGCGGCTTCGAATGGACCGCCGAGGAAAGTGCCGGTTCGACCCTGGTCGTGCGTGACAGCAACGGCAATACCCTGCAGGCCGGTGACACCGTCACCGTGATCAAGGACCTGAAGGTCAAGGGCTCCTCGATCCCGCTAAAGCAGGGCACCGTGATCCGCAACATCCGCCTGGTCGAGGACGATGCCGAGCACATCGAAGGCAATTCGGACAAGATCAAGGGCCTGGTCCTGAAAACCCGCTTCCTCAAGAAGGCCTGACCGGCCTTCAGCGCCTTGCCTGCTGCCGTGCGCGCCAGCGGGCCAGGCTGTCCAGCTTGGCCTGGTAGCGCGCCTGCTGCGGCGCCCCGCCCAGTTCCTGTGCACGCAGCAGCTCACGATCGGCGTGCTTGAGCTGGCCCGCCAGAAAATAGACCCGCGCCAGCCCGAAGTGGAACTGGTGCGCGGTGTCGTACAGGCGCACGGCCTTCCGGTAATAGCGGATCGCCTGCTGCAGTTGCCCGGCGCGTTCGGCCTCGGCTCCGAGCAGGTACTGCGCGAACGGGTCTTCGCGCTGCACCGTTTGCAACCGCTGCTCCAGTGCCTGGGCCTGCGCAATCATGCCGAGCTTGCGGTAGAGGGCGCTGGCGTTGGTCAGTGCAGCATCCTGGCGGCCGTCCAGTCGCAGCGCCCTTTCCAGTGCCCGCCGCGCGGCGGCGGTATCGCCCGTGCGGTTTTCCAGCACACCCAGGTTGTTCCAGGTGGCAGCGAAGCTGCCGTCCTGCGCCAGCGCGGTATCGAAGAAGGTACGTGCGCCCGCCAGGTCGCCGCTGGCCATGCGTTCGGCACCGCGATTGTTGTAGAAGTGCGCCAACGCCCGCGCCTGGCTGATCGGCAGCGGCCCGCGGCGGTCGTACAGCACATTGCGATCCAGATCGACGGTGGCGAAGCGGCCGGAGAAGGCGACCCCGGCATTGACGTGGCCTACGCTGTAGACCAGGCCCTGGGCCTGGTCCTGGTACCACGACACCACCTGGCCGACCTCCTGCACGCGCGCCTGGATGCCGGCTTCGCGTGCCAGCGCGACGAACATCAGGGTAAAGGCCAGGCAGTTGGCGCGTCGCTGCTGCCAGATCTCGCTGACGGTAAGGGTCGCGTCGGCGTCGTACTGCAGGTCCATGCCATGGCGGTCGAAGATCATCTCCACCAGCGCCTGCAGGCGCTGCTCGCGCGAATAGCTGCGACGGGTCACCTGGGTGTGCAGCATATCGAGCATGGCCGGTGGAATCGCGAACACCTGCTGCGGCGTCGGAATCGTCGGCGCGGCGGTGCTGGCAGTGAGCGCAGGGACTTCGTTCGCGCCAGGGTTCAGGGCGATCGCGGAGGGTGCCGCCAATGCGGCCAGTGCGAGCAGAACGGATCGGGCGGCAGGACAGTACATGACGGCTCCCGGCAGCGGCGGGCGCTCCCGCCTGAGGCGAGTGTAGACCTGTGCGCGCCCCCCTGCAGTGACCGCTGGTCGGTCCGCGCGTTCATCCACAGCCGGTGTGGACCAGCGCTCGACAAAGCTGTGGACAACCGCGTTGGGGCCCCGTGCGAAGGGCGTTGTGAGGGTGTGGTGAAAAAATGGCCAGCTTGCCCGCTGCCGGCGCAGGCGGGATGATCCGGTCATGGACTTCTCCCCGCTGACGCTCGCTCCGGCGCAGTGGCAGGCGCTGCAGGACAGCTATGCGACGCCACCACGTGCCTACCATCACTTCGGCCACGTGCGTGCGGTGCTGCAGCACTGCCAGGAGGTTGCCGACGGTCCAGGCTGGCAGCAGCCGGCCGAGGTCTACCTGGCCGCGCTCTATCACGATGCGATCTATGTGGCGGGGCGAAAGGACAACGAGGCGCGTTCGGCGCAGCTGGCCCTGCAAGTGATCGCGCAGGCGCCGGAACTTGCCACGGTCGACGCGGCCCGGGTAGAGCAGCTGATCCTGCTGACTGCCCGCCATGGCGAGCTCGGCCCGGACGATGTCGATGCCGAGGCCGCGTTGTTCCTGGACTGCGACATGGCGATCCTGGCCGCGCCGGAACCGGTGTTCAGCGCCTATGACCGCGGCGTGGCCGAAGAGTACAAGGGCGTGGTGCCGGGCTTCCTGTATCGCGCCGGCCGCCGCCGTTTCCTGCAGGGCCTGCTGCGTGCACCGCGCATCTTCCTCAGCGAATTCTTCCACCAGCGACTCGATGCGGCCGCGCGCGACAACCTGCGCCGGCAGCTGGGCCACTGAACCAGCCCGGTACACTGGGGCCTGTTTCCACCGATTGCCGCTTCCAACCGTGTCTGTCCCTGATCCCGATCCCCGCCCGTTGCCGCCGGAAGAGCCCGGTCCGAACGAATGCTGCGGCAGCGGTTGCCCGCTGTGCGTGCTGGACCTGTATGCCGACGAGCTGCAGCGCTATCGCAAGGCGTTGGCCGAATGGCTGGCGCGGCACCCGGAGGCGTCCGCATGAGCCGCGCGCGCCCAGCGGCACTGCTGGCGTTGGCGGCGCTGCTGCTGTTCGTGGCCACCGCGCTGTGGACCCAGTTCGCACGCACCGATCTGGACTGGGTGCGGGCCACGCTCAGCCTCTATCTGCACGGGCCGTGGGGGCTGGCATTGCGCGCGGCCTACTGCCTGCTGGCATTGGCGATCGCCCTGCTCGGCATCAGCCTCTACCGGGGCAGCATCGGCCCGCGGCGCAGCGCGGCGGCGCCGCTGCTGTTCACTGTCTCGGCACTGGGCCTGGCCACGGTCGCCATCGGTGACAGCTGGCTGCCGGAAGCGACGCCGCTGCTGGCACCGTTCATCCATGGGCTGGCGGCCAACACCGCGTTCCTGTGTGCCAGCGTCGGCATGCTGCTGCAGGCCTGGTACCTGCGCCGCGAACCGGGTTGGCAGTCCGCCGCGGGCCTGCTCTGGGGCTGGGCCTGGCTGGCGTTCGTACTGTTGTGGCTGCATGTGTTGTGGCGCGCCGGTCCGCCGCGCGGGCTGGGCCAGAAGGTCCTGATCGTGGTGATCGTAGGCTGGCTGCTGTACCTGGCGTTGGCACTGTACCGGCGCAGTCGGCGTACCACGGCCGACTGAATCGCCAACGGCCTGCACCGGTACGTGCCGTGCACGCGGTGGCGGCGTATCGTGTGCGCATTCCATCGGGGATGCGATATGAAGCGTGCAGGGCTGGGCAGGGCAATGGGTGTGGTACTGGCGCTGGCCGCGCTGCCGGCGACGGCGGCGGGGACCCCGCAGCAGTTCAGCCATGGGCGGTTCGAGCAGATTCCGGTGCACATGCCGGCCGGCACGCCGCAGCGGGTGGTGATCTGGTTCCACGAGCCCACCCCGGGTGGTGACACCAGCCGCCTGCCGATCGAAGCCCTGCGTGCCGACGGCGCCATGGTTGCCGCTGTGGACATCGCGCACCTGCGCGGCGTGCTCAAGCGCGAGGGTGATCCGACCTGTTCGTTCGGCGCCGGTGACGTTGAGAACTTCTCGCGCTGGCTGCAGGCGTCCCTGCATCTGCCCGGCTACCACCTGCCGCTGGTCGGCGGTGACGGCGAGGGTGCCGAGATGGCCTATTCGCTTGCGGCGCAGGCTGACACCCAGGTGTTTGCCGGCCTGCTCACCACCGGCTTCTGCCCGGACCACAACCACCAGCGCATGGTCTGCGGCGATGGTGTGAAGCACAACAAACTGCAGCCCGCCGAACTGAATTTCCCGTGGTTGAGTGCTGCTGGCGATCACGGCTGCAAGGTGGGCGAGGCCAGCCAGTTCGTGCAGCAGGTGGCGATGGCGCGCGAATTCAAGCGCACCGCGCGCGGTGATGCGTCGCCGGGCCTGGTCGCCGCGGCGCGGGTGATCGGCGCGCAGGCCGGGGTCAGTCTGGCACCGCCGCCGGCCGCGCTGAAAGGCCTGCCGGTGGTGGAAGTACCGGCGACCGGTAGCGGCGATACGCTGGCGGTATTCGTTTCCGGCGATGGTGGCTGGGCCGGCCTGGACAAGGACGTGGCATCGTCGCTCAACGAGCACGGCGTGGCCGTGGTCGGCATCGACTCGCTGCGCTACTTCTGGAGTGAGCGCACGCCGAAGGGCTTCGCCGCTGACCTGCAGAAGATCATCGACCACTACCGTCAGCAGTGGCACCGCGACAAGGTAATGCTGATCGGCTTCTCGCAGGGCGCCGACGTGCTGCCGGCCACGATCAACCAGCTCGACGCCGGTACCCGCGAGGCGCTGGAGCGCATCGTGCTGCTGTCGGTGGGCAGGAAGGCCGACTTCGAATTCCATGTCAGCAACTGGCTGGGCGGTGGCGGCGACGGCCTGCCGATCGCGCCGGAAGTGGCCAGGCTGCCGGCGGAAAAAACGTTGTGCGTGTACGGCGACAAGGACGAGGACGCACTGTGCCCGGACCTGCCGGACAATGACGGCGTGAGGAAGGTGAAGCTGCCGGGCGATCACCATTTCGGGGGGGACTACGATCGCTTGGCCGAAGTGATCCTCAAGGGCGGGGCGTGAAGCGGAGAGCGTGCGAACCAACGGTTCGCACCCACCAGAACGAGCCGCGGTAACGCCGGGCCACGCCCGTCAGCGTGTTGGCGCTGGCGTGTCGACCAAGGTCGACACCTGCCGGGTGGTGCGGGTCGTCAGTTGCGCCGCGGGTCCAGAGAGATCAGGCGCGTGGCGTCCAGCAGCGCCGCCGGCAGGTGCATGCCGCCAGGCGCGGCGAGATAGCGCGGCCGCCACTGCGGATCGAACTTCGACTTGAAGCGGCGTAGGCCACTGAACCCGTAGAAACGTTCGCCATGCCGCGCCAGCAGGCCGGCCAGGCGGTTCCAGCGACCAGCCAGACGATGCTGTGCCAGCCCGGAAAGCGGCGCCATGCCCAGCGAGAAACGTGCATAGCCCTGTGCGCGGCCCCACAGGAACAGCTCGATGAAGAGGAAGTCCATCGTGCCCTTCGGTGCTTCGCTGACGTGGCGCATCAGGTCCACCGACAGCTCGGCGCCGGCCGGTGCCTGCCACAGGTTGGCGAAGGCCACGATCTGGCCTTCGGCCTCGACCAGCGCCACCGGGAAGCGCACCAGGTAATCCGGGTCGTAGCTGCCGAGCGAGAAGCCCTTTTCGTCGCCGGCCTTGTCTTCCAGCCATGCGTTGGAGATCGCGTGCAGGCGCGGCAGCAGGCTGGGAATTTCCTCCACGGGCGCCACGCGGAAGGACAGGCCACCCCGCTTGCCCCGGTTCCAGGCCTGGCGCAGGTCGGCGCGCTCGCGCCCTTCCAGGCCGAAATCATGCAGCGGCACCATCGCTTCTTCGCCCAGCTTGACCAGCCCCAGGCCGAGGTCAAGATAGGTCTGCCAGTAGGACTCGCCGACCTGGTAGAAGACAGGGCGCAGGCCAAGGCGGTCGGCTTCCTCGCGGAAGCGCCAGATCAATGCGCGGGCGACGTCCGGCGGGCCGACCGGGTCGCCCATCGCGATCAGCGAACCCCCATAGCGCTGCATCATCACGAAGCCCAGTTTCGCTTCATCGCGCAGCACTGCCTTGTCAGCAGTCAGCACCAGGCAGGCCTGGGTGTCGGTGGCACCGGCCAGGACCGGCGCCAGCGATTGCAGCGTCGCTTCATCGGCGGCGGGCAGCGGGCTGCGTGTGCTGTGCAGCAGCCGCGCCAGGCCAAACATCACCAGCGCGATGGCCACCACCAGCAACGCACGCAACGCGCGCGGTGCGTTGCCGGAGACCGCGAACTGCCACCACAGCTCGTTCTGGTATTCGACATGGCTGTAGGTGAAGAACAGCAGCCAGGTCACTGCCACCAGCACCAGGCCCAGGTTGCGCAGCCACGGCCAGGACCAGGCTTCATCCAGCAGCGCACCCTGGCGGTAGAACTCGCGGCGCGCGGCCCACAGCGCCATCGCCACCAGCACCGCCGAGACGGCGATCAACGGTTGGCCACCGCGCAGCCACAGCGGCAGCGGGGTGACCACGCACACCGCCATCGCCAGCATCCACGCCGCGTGGCTGCGCCGGGCCAGGCCCTGCCCGATCAGCAGCAGCGCAACACCGCTGAGGCTGCCGATCAGGTGCGAGGTTTCCAGGATCGGCAGCGAGGCATTCACCAGGTGCCGGCGTGGCGTGGGCAGGGTGCCATCGATGACCAGCGCGGCGCCGATGCTGAACACCGCCAGCGCGATGATCTGCGGCAACCATGGGCGCAGTGCGTTCCAGCCGGCGCGGGTTGCCCCGGCACTGGCCTGCAGCGGCTGGCGCAGCGCGGGCGCAAGGGCGAGCAACGTGGCCAGCACCAGCGGTAGTACGTAATAGGTCACGCGGTAGATCAACGCGGCCGCCAGCACCGCCGCCGGTGCCACCTGGGGCAACAGCTTCAACAGGCTCCATTCGAACACGCCCAGGCCGGCCGGCACGGTCGAGACCAGGCCGGCCAGTACCGCGACGAGGTACAGGCCGACGAAGCCGGGCAGGCCGGTGGGCGTCGAGTCCGGCAGCAGCACATAGAACGCGGCGCTGGCCAGCACCAGCTCGATCACGCTGAGCACGGTGACGCCGAGCATGGTGCGGCGGTCGGGTAGCCACAACGCATGGCCGAACACGCTGAACTGCCGTCCATCGCGACCGACCAGCAGCACGGTACCCAGATAGGCGAGCAGGGCGACGATGCCGACGATGCGCACGGCATCGGGATTCAGTGGCAATGCCAACGCCGCTGCCGCCGGTTCCATGCAGAGTGCCACGCTGATCAACAGCCACGCACCGAACACGAAACCGAGCGTGCTCATCAGCACCACCTGGCCGATCTGCGCCAGGTCCAGGCCGGCGCTGCGGTAGCCGCGCAGGCGCACTGCGCCGCCGGTCAGCGCGGCAAAGCCCACCGTCTGGCCCAGCGTATGCGCAAGGAAGGCGGTGATGCCGATGCGTGCCGGATGCACGCGGATGCCGCTGCGGCGCAGGCCGATGGCATCGAAGCCGATCAGGCAGGCGTAGCTGGCCAGGCCGAGCATCACGGTGAGCGTGATCTGCAGGCCACTGAGCTGGCGGAATGCCTGGCGGATGGCGCGGTAGCCGTGCTCATCGAATTCATTGGCCAGGCCATGCAGGGCCAGCGACAGGATCAGCAGGGGAACGACAATGGTGAGGACCCGCTTCCATGCCGGGGTGGAGGAAGCGGCGGCGGGGTTGGTGGCTGCGGTCATCGGCGCAAGGGTGCGTCAGGAGGGGCGAGTGCGGTGTCAACGCGGGGCGTGGCGCATCGTGCGCCTGTCGCCGCCATTTGACCAGCGGATGTGTCGGAGCCCGGTAGTGACGTGTCGCGCGGGGACCCGTGCACCCACCGTTGACCGGATTGGAGGACAATGCGGGCCTGATCACCCGCAGGAGCCACGCCCATGATGGAGCGTTACGACGTCGGACCGCGCATGTCCGAAATGACCGTGTACAACAAGGTCGCCTACCTCTCCGGCCAGATTCCGGAAGACACCAGCCAGGACATCACCGGCCAGACCCGGCAGGTGCTGGCGGAGATCGACAAGCTGCTGGCGCTGGTCGCCAGCGATCGCCAGCACGTGCTGCGTGCGGAAGTGTTCCTGGCCGACATCGCCGACTTCGACGGCATGAACAAGGCGTGGGACGAGTGGGTGGTCGAGGGCGCGACCCCGGCCCGCGCAACCTTCGAAGCCAAGCTCGCCCACGCCGAGTGGAAGGTCGAGATCGTGGTGACGGCAGCGGTGCCGTAACTGCGGGATGGGGTCAGGTCCCTTTCCTGCGGAAAGGCATCTGACCCCTGTTACAGCGGCAGCAGCTCGATGCAGTCCACCGGGCACGGCGGGATGCACAGCTCGCAGCCGGTGCACAGGTCGGCAATGACCGTGTGCATGTACTTGGCGCCGCCGACGATGGCGTCCACCGGGCAGGCCTGGATGCACTTGGTGCAGCCGATGCAGTCGGCTTCGACGATCAACGCGACCTGGGCCGCCTTGTGCTCGCCGCGCGAACGATCGAACGGAATCGCCGGTACACCCAGCACCTGCGCCAACGCCCGTGCACCGGCGTCGCCACCCGGCGGGCAGCGGTCCACACCCGCCTCGCCACGTGCCATTGCCTGCGCGTACGGGCGGCAGCCGTCATAGCCGCATTGCCCGCATTGGGTCTGCGGCAGCAGGCGGTCGAGGCGTTCGGTCAGGGGCGGGATCAGGCTCATGCGTGGCGAAGGCTGCGCGTTGGGTTATTTCAGGGGCTTGCCGCGGAACCAGCGCTCGTGGGCCAGCGCCAGCATCGGCTTGTCTTCGGAACTGTCACCGTAGGCATGGATGCGCACGTAGCGCGACAGATCGAACTGGCGGCGGATGTGCTCGGCCTTGCGCGGACCGCAGTCGCCACCGGCGTAACGGCCGGTCAGGCGGCCGTCCTGGCTTTCCAGCCGGTTGCAGATCAGCTGCAGGCCCAGCTGATCGCACCACGGCCGCAGGTACAGGTCCAGCGAGCCGGACACGATCACGACGGTGTGCCGCTGTTCCTTGTGCCAGCGAATCTGCTCCAGCATTTCCGGGCGCACTACGTCGGGCAGGAACTCGCGCGAGAAGCCTGCGGCCAGCGTGGCGATGTCATCGCTGTGGCGGTCACTGAAGGTCAGGCGGGTGACGCGTGCACGGATGCGTTCGGCCGAGATCAGCTTCAGCCTGTACGCGGCCAGCCACGGCCCGACTTTCCACCATGCCTGTGCCAGCTGTTCGGCGGTGGCCACGCGGCGCAGGAAGCGGCTATAGGTATCGCAGGTGGTCACGGTGTGGTCGAAGTCGAACAGCGCCAGTTCCATTGCGTTGCTTCCCATCGCGTTGCCTCCCGGGGCCGGAGCTGCCGGCGGGCGTGGCCGTAACCACGCCCGCTGGCATCAGCGGACCGGCATGCCCGGCTGCGCGCCGCTGTCGGCGTCCAGCAGCGCCAGTGCGCCACCGTCGAAGCCGGCCGACAGGATCATGCCTTCGCTCAGGCCGAAGCGCATCTTGCGCGGGGCCAGGTTGGCGATGAACACCACGCTGCGGCCGACCAGCTTCTCCGGTTCGCCGTAGCTGCCACGGATGCCGGAGAAGATCTGGCGCTTGCCCAGCTCGCCGGCGTCCAGTTCGAAGCGCAGCAGCTTGTCCGAACCTTCCACGAACTCGCAGACCAGCACCTTGCCGATGCGCAGGTCGAGCTTGGCGAAATCGTCGATGCCGATGTAGGCCGGGGCGTCGGCGCTCTTTGCTTCATCCTTGGCCGGGGCCGGAGCCGGGGCGGCCGGCTTGGCGGCGGGGGCAGCGGCAGCCGCCGGCTGCAGGGTGTCCTTGGAGGCGTCGATCATGGCGTCAATCTTCTTCGGGTCAATACGGGTGAACAGCGGGGTGTACTCGGTGATGCGGTGTCCCAGCAGCGGTTGCGCCAGCTCGGTCCAGTCATTCACCGGCGCGGCGAGGAAGGCCTCGGCCTGCGCGGCGGTGGCCGGCAGCACCGGCTTCAGGGCGGTGACCAGCACGCGGAACAGGTTCAGGCCCTGGCTGCACACGGCCTGCAGCTGCGCATCGGCGCCTTCCTGCTTGGCGATGACCCACGGCTTGACGTCGTCGATGTAGCGGTTGGCTTCGTCGGCCAGGGTCATGGTCAGGCGGATCGCCGCGGCCGGGTCGTTGCGCTCGTAGGCTTCACGGATCGGCGCCAGGCCATCGACGAAGCGCTGGTACTGCGCCGCATCGGGGAGCTGCGCGGCCAGCTGGCCGTTGAAGCGCTTGCTGATGAAGCCGGCGCAGCGGCTGGCCAGGTTGACGAACTTGCCGACCAGGTCGGCGTTGACGCGGGCGATGAAGTCACCCAGGTTCAGGTCGAGATCGTCGACGCCACCGCCGGACTTGGCGGCGTAGTAGTAGCGCAGCGCTTCCGGCTCCAGGCCGGCATCGAGGAAGGTACGGGCCATCACGAAAGTGCCGCGAGACTTGCTCATCTTGGCGCCGTCCACGGTCAGGTAGCCGTTGACGTGCAGGCGGGTCGGCGCGCGGTGGCCGGTTCCGTGCAGCACCGCCGGCCAGAACAGCCCGTGGAAGTTGACGATGTCCTTGCCGATGAAGTGGTGCAGTTCGGTGGCGGTGCCGGCACGCAGGTGCGCTTCGAAGTCCTCACCGTTCCTGCCGCACAGGGTCTGGAAGCTGGACAGGTAGCCGATCGGCGCGTCCAGCCAGACATAGAAGTACTTGCCCGGCTGGCCGGGAATCTGGAAACCGAAGTACGGCGCATCGCGCGAGATGTCCCACGCGCGCAGGCCGCCTTCGGCATTGAGCCACTCGCCCAGCTTGGCCTTCACGCCCGGCAGGGCGACATCGCCGGCCAGCCACTCGCGCAGGAACGCATCGAAGTGGCCCACCTCGAAGAAGAAGTGCTCCGAATCGCGCATTTCCGGCGTGGCGCCGGAGATGACCGAACGCGGCTCCTTCAGGTCGGTCGGTGCATAGGTCGCGCCGCAGACTTCGCAGTTGTCGCCGTACTGGTCGGCACTGCCACAGTTCGGGCAGATGCCCTTGACGTAGCGGTCGGGCAGGAACATGCCCTTGGCCGGGTCGTAGAACTGCGCGACCGAACGGCGGCTGATGTGGCCGGCCGCTTCCAGCTTCAGGTAGAACTGCTCGGTCAACGCCTTGTTGGCCGCCGAATTGGTCGAGTCGTAGTGGTCGAAGGCCACGCCGAAGGCGGCGAAGTCACGTTCGTGGCTGGCCTGGATGTTGGCGATGAAGGTTTCCGGGGTGACCCCGGCCTTTTCCGCGGCCAGCATGATCGGCGTGCCGTGGGTGTCATCGGCGCAGACGAACCAGGTCCTGCCGCCGCTCATTCGCCGCGCACGTACCCAGATGTCAGCCTGGATGTAGCCGACCAGATGGCCCAGGTGCAGCGGGCCGTTGGCGTAGGGCAGGGCGGTGGTGACGAGCGCGGTACGGGTCATGGTCGCGGGGTGAAGCCGAGGGGAACCGCAGAGTATCGCATGCCCGCAACGACGTGACCCGGCCGGGGCCGGGTCACGGGGTTGAATCAGGTGCGGAGCGCTTATTCGCGCTGCCAGGTCTGCGCACGGCAGATGAAGGCGATGCAGCCGGACACGTCCAGCCGGGTGCCGCCGGGCTGCAGTTCCATCTTCGACTTGTAGGTCTTGCCGTTGGCCGGGTCGAGGATGGTGCCGCCGGACCACTTGTTGGCGCCGTCGGCCTTCAGGTTCCAGAGGATGGTCATGCCCTTCACCGGCTTGTTCCTGTTGGCGCCTTCACAGCCGTCACAGACCGGGTTCGGGCCCTTGTCCGAGTGCAGGATGTCGACCACCTTGCCGGTCAGCGTGCCGTTGGGGGCCTGGGTGATCTCGACGATCGACTTCACCTTCCCGGTCTTGTCGTCGATGGTCTTCCAGCGGCCGGCGGCGCCGTCGGCGGCCTGCGCCGAAAGTGCGGCCAAGCACAGCGGCAATGCCAGCAGCAGGGTCTTGAAGGTCTTGCGCATGGTCCCCTCCCAGGGTTCATTCCGGCACGGTGCCGGCATGGGTCGACTGTATACCCATTCGGCGGAGTATGGGGAAGGGGGGCGTTGCAGGGTTGCGCCCTGCACCCGCAGAGGCAACGGCAACAGCAACGGCGGGATTCCGTGGGATGGCGGGGCGGGTCCGTTTGCGGGGGGCGCTGCAAGTCCCCCTCCGGGGCCCGGCCCAGCCGCTGGCGGCTGTGCGTTCGGGCGCTTGCGAAGCAGTGCTTCGCAAGCAAAGCGCCCTCACCCATGTAAGCTCGGTCGCCGCTTGCTCGTGTGCGCAATCCTGCGCACGCGGCAAGATCGGGGTTGGGCGTCCTGCCCAACCCGCCCGAGGCATGCCTCGGGCCCATGCGGCTCACGCCCCCGCAAACGGACCCGCCCCGCCTTCGACAGGTTCCGTGTGCTGTTGGTAGGTGTCGACCTTGGTCGACACGGTAGATCCACGCCATGCGTGGATGAGGCGTCCGGTGGCGGCAATGGGCCTCAACCGACTTCGTACAGCTCCAGCGGCAGGCCGTCAGGGTCAGCGAAGAAGGTGAAGCGGCGGCCGGTATATTCGTCCACGCGGATCGGTTCGCAGTCCACGCCGTGGCTGGCCAGGCGTTCGATGAACGGCTCCAGCGTGGCCACCCGGAACGCGAGGTGGCGCAGGCCCTGGGCCTCCGGGCGGCTGGGGCGGGGCGGTGGCGAGGGGAACGAGAACAGTTCCAGCTGTCCGCCGTCGGGCAGGGCCAGGTCCAGTTTCCAGGAATCGCGCGCAGCGCGGTGGTTCTCGGCCAGCACGCGCAGGCCGAGGATGCGGACGTAGAAGTCTTTTGAACACGCATAATCGCTGCAGATCAGTGCCGCGTGGTGGATGCCCAGCAGGGCGTCGGAACCAGTGTTCATTGCAGGGTGTCCAGCCAGCGCTGGGCGATCTTCAGTGCCAGCGGATAGGGTTCGGGGGCGTTGCGGTTGGTCAGCACGATCACGGTCAGGTGCTTTTCCGGGTGTCGCACGATCACATTGCGGAAGCCGATGCTTTCGCCACTGTGCCATTGCACCCGGCCGTTCAGGCGCCAGCCGAAGCCGTAGTGCGGCACATCCGGTTCGGATGTCGATGTGGCCGGGCTGAACATCGCGCGGCGCGAGGCCTTCGACAGCAGGCGGTCGTCGTACATCGCCGCATCCCAGCGGGCGAGATCGTCCAGCGAAGAGTAGATCCCGCCATCGCCGAGCACGGCACTGGTGGCGCTCTGGTCGGTGCGCTGCCAGCGGCCATCGATCCAGCTGTAGCCATAGGCGCGTGCGGCGATGGTATCGATGCCGTCCTGATGGGCCACGGTGTGGACCATGCCCAGTGGACGGAAGAGGCGCTGCTGCAGGAAGGCTGCGAAATCCTGGCCGGATGCGCGGCCGACGATCAGTGCCAGCAGTGCATAGCCGCTGTTGCTGTAGCGGTACTGCGTGCCGGGTGCGAAATTCAGGCGGTCCTCGTGCGACAACAGGGCCAGCACGTCGGCGTCATGCACCTGCCGAGTATCAGCCGGATCCATCAGGTCTTCGTAGTCGAGCAGGCCGCCGGTGTGCGAGAGCAGCTGGCGGATCGTGATGGCCGCGGCAGCTGGTGGCAGTTCGGGCAGCCACTGCCGGGCGGGTTGATCCAGCCCAAGCCGGCCATCCTCCACCAGCAGCAGCACCGCCGCAGCGGTGAACTGCTTGCTGACCGAGGCCAGCCGGAAGTTGCTGGCCGGGGTGACCGCGGTGCCGTCCTCCACCACCGCCAGGCCGTAGCCGCGGCGGAACACCGCGTGCCCGTCGTGCAGCACCAGGACTGCAGCACCGGGTGCCTGGCCGTCGTAGGCCTGCATCAGCCCGTCGATGCCCGCATCCGGTGGCGTCAGCACCGGTGCGGCGATACCCGTTGAGGGCAGCAGGCCCAGCACGACGGCGAACAGGGCGACGGCAGGGCGCATGGTGGCTCCGGAGGGGTCAAGGTGAAGGCGTGGGCGTAGTGTTGGCCGGCTGAACCATCCAGCGTTCCATCTTGCGGTCAAGCACGTCCAGCGGCATCGAGCCGTCCTTCAGCAGTTCGGCGTGGAAGCGGCGCAGGTCGAAGGCGGCGCCCTGGCGTGCCTTGGCCTTGTCGCGCAGGGCAACGATGGTGGTCAGGCCGGCGACGTTCGACAGCGCCTGGCCGGGCTGGGCCATGATCCGCTCGACTTCGGCACTGGCGTCGTCGCTGCTCATGTCCACGGTCTTCTGCAGGTAGGTGACAGCCTGCTGCTTGCTCCAGCCCTGTGCATTGACGCCGGTGTCGGCCACCACGCGGGCGGCGCGCAGCAGGCGCGAGTACAGGTAGCCGATGCGGTCGTAGGGATCGGTGTAGATGCCCAGGTCCTCGCCCAGCGTTTCGGCGTACAGGCCCCAGCCTTCGACAAAGGCGAGATCGCCACCGAGGCGGCGGAAGCGCGGCAGCTTGGCCAGCTCCTGCTGCAGGCCCAGCTGCACGTGGTGGCCCGGGATCGCTTCATGCAGGTACTGCACCGGCACGTTCCAGCGCTTGCGGCTGGGCAGGTCGCGGGTGTTGATGTACAGCACGCCCGGTTGACCGGCCGCCGACGGCTGATAGGCGGCAGCGGCGGCGGTCAGTGCACGTTCCGGTTCCACCGCACGGACTTCCAGCGGTGCCTGCGGCAAGGTATCCAGCACCTGCGGCAGGCGTGCGCTGACCTGCTGCTGCACCTGGCGGTAGCGGTTGATCAGCGCGTTGGCGTCGCCGTACTGGAACTGGCGGTCGTTGCGCATGCTGCGCAGCAGCTTGGTGGGAGAGCCGCGCAGCTTGGCATCCTTCATCACCGTGGCGATCTGCGCCTGCAGTTCCTGCACGCGCTGTTCGCCCAGCGCATGCAGTTGTGCGGCGGTCTGGTCGCTGGCGGTGGTCTGCACGATCAGGTTGGCGTACCAGGCCTGGCCATCGGGCAATGCGCCCAGGCCGCTGCTGGTGCGTGTGGCCGGCAGGTATTCGGTGGCGATGAAGCCGCGCAGGGCGCGGTAGGCCGGCATGATGCGCAGCTCGATCATGCGCTTGTATTCGGCGCTGATGCGCGCCTTGTCTTCAGCCGGGATGGTGTTCGGCATGGTGCGGATCGGCGACCAGAAAATGCTCTCCTCGGCGGTCGGCTTGATCACCGCATCCAGCTGCGGCAGCACTTTTTCCATCAGGTCGCGTGGTTGCACCACGCCGGCCTTCATGCCCTGGCGCATGTTGTCGATGGCCTGGTCGAACAGCTCGGGAATGCCCAGCGAACGGCGCGACCAGGTGTCGTAGTCCTGCACGGTGTTGAATGGCTGCGCGCCCGCACCGGAACCGAGGATCGCCATGATGCTGCCGATGTTGTAGTACTGGCTGATCGGCATCATCCAGCTCGGGTAGCGCTCGGCGGCCAGTGATGCGCGCGCGTCGCGCACGAAGATCTCGTAGCTGAGCAGGTCCTGGCCCTGCAGGCCGTCACTGCCGAGCTTCTCGACCTTGCCCAGCCATTGCGTGGTGAAGTCGTGCGACTGCTGGCGCCAGGCGGCGGACAGGATGTTGGGCAGCTGGTCGTTGTAGCGGGCCTCGCCCTGGAAGGTGGCCTGCAGCGGGTTCAACCGCATCGAGGCATCCCAGTACTCGTCGTACAGGCGCTCCAGCTGCACCTGCTTGGGTACGGCCCGGGCCGGGGCGACCGGGCGCGGCGCGGCGCGGCGCGCCGAGCTGCCACGCGCCGGCGCGGTGGCGCGGGCGGGCCTGGCCTTGGGCTTGGCAGCCTGGCGGGTCTGCGCGGCGGCAGGGCGGCTGGCCTTTTTCTTCGCTGCTTCGGCCGACGGTACGGCACTGAACAGGAACAACGCGGCAATGGCGGCGGCCAGGGCGCGGGTGCGATGCGGCATCAGGAGCTTCCGTGGAACACAGACCGTGGAGCTTGCACGATCCGGCCGCGTACGGCCAGCGTGAAGGCGGCAGTCAGCTTGCCGTCGCTGGGGCTTCAGTCAGCCGCGGCCGCGGCGCGCAGCGCGGCGGCCCTGTCTGCGCCCAGGTAGCGGGTGATCGCACGCCGCATCAGGTACAGCAGTGGAATCAAGGCAACCGCAAAGCCCATCTTGTAGATGTAGTTGACGCTGCTGACGGCCAGGAACAGTGAGGTCGGCCAGTGCTGCGGGCCGAGCACGAAGGCGATCCAGATCACTACGAAGCTGTCCACCACCTGGGAGATCGCGGTGGATCCGGTCGCACGCAGCCACACGTGGCGCTCGCCGGTGGCCTGGCGGATGCGGTGGAACACGGCCACGTCGATCAGCTGGCCGAGCAGGAAGGCCACCAGCGAACCGGCGATGGTCCACATGCCCTGGCCGAACACCGCTGCGAATGCCGCCTGGTAGTCCGGCACGCCGTGGCCGTCCATCGAGGTGACCCACCAGCTGGCCGGCGCCAGCGAGATCGCTGCGAAGGCGAACAGGAAGCCATAGGCGATCAGCACCACGGCCAACCACGAGATGAAGCGCACGCCGCGCTTGCCGAAAAACTCGTTGATCGTGTCGGTCATGATGAACACCACCGGCCACAGCAGGGTACCGGCGGTGAAGCTGAGCGAACCGGTCTGGCCAAACAGGTTCCAGTTCAGCGGATCGATGCCGAGGGTGTCTTCCAGCGCGAAGATCTTCACCCCGATCAGTTCGGCCAGCACGGCGTTGCCGCAGAAGAACGCGGCCAGCACGATGAACAGCAGGACCGCGCGGTCCTGCAGAGGGCGCTCGATCGGCGCCACGGTGGTCATTCGCTGCGTTCGCCTGCGCGCGTGAACGGAACGCTGGACGGTGCGACGGCACCGCCGGAAATGATGAAGCTCATGGCCTGGTCGACGGTCCAGTCGGTCGGGGTCAGCAGCTCCACCGGCACGATCTCCAGGTAACCCGAGGTCGGGTTCGGCGTGGTTGGCACGTACACCGCGGCCAGTTCACGGTCGGTGCCGTGTTCCTTGATCACGCGGGTGACCAGCCCGACCGACTTCATGTCGCGGTGCGGGAAATCGATCAGCACCACGCGCTGGGTGCTGCCCGGCTCGGTCTGCAGCATGTCCAGCAGCTTCTTGGCGCTGTCGTAGATGATGCTGGCCAGCGGAATGCGCTTGATCACCGCGCCGACCCAGCGCAGCAGGCGCTGGCCGAGCACGCGGCGGCTGGCCACGCCCACCGCCAGGATCACCAGCAGGGTGGCCATCAGGGCGATGGTGTTCTGGATCCACTCGGCACGGACCCAGCCGAGGTAATGCGGGAAGCTTGTCGCGATCTGCTCGGAAAGCGGCACCACCAATGGGCTGGAAATGCCCGACAGCAGCACGAACACGAACTTGACCACGACCCAGGTCAGCCAGATCGGCAGCAGGGTCAGCAGGCCGGTCAGGAACAGGCGCTGCAGGGAGGGGCGGGGGACCAGGGCGGGGGCTTCGAGCGACATCCGCGCATTGTAGCGGCCACAGCCGGTCGATTACGCTGGGGGATCGACTGCGGCAGCGATGCATGGAAGGGAAGCTGTGTTGAAGATTCTGCGCGGACTGGGCTGGGCCCTGGCAGGACTGCTGGTGCTGGCCATCGTGGTGTGGTGTGCCTCGCGCATGTGGCCGGTGCCGGAATCACGGCTGCAGGCCCAGCAGCGGTTGCAGGCCCGCCTGCCCGCTGATGGCCGCAACGGCTTTGCGCTGCTGTGGACACTCGCGTTCGACGATCTCGACCCGGGCCAGCGCGATCAGGCGCTGGCCCGGGACGTACAGCGCTGGGAGGCGGATCCGCGCGGCAAGGGCGGCGCCCGTCCGCAGCTGGCAGAGGACCACGTCGAGCTGCAATCACGGCCTTCGGCCAGCTGCGGACCGACCGCCAGTGACTGCCTCGCCCAGGTGCGCGCGGACCCGCAGCGCTTCGTCGATGCCCACGCTGGCCACCAGCAGCTGCATGCGCGCCTGGACCAGCTGGCCGATGCGGATCACTTCGTGTCGCCGTTCCGGCCCAAAGGGGAAGGCATCCTGGTGCCGATGCCGACCTATGGTTTGGTGATCGATGCCACCAGCGCACGCGCGCTGGCCTATGTGCAGGGTGATATCGACGGTGCGCTGCGTGGCAGTTGCCGCGGGCTTCAGCTGGGCCGCCGGCTGGTGACGGGCGGCAGCTATCTGGTGGAGAGCATCATCGGTGCCAGCCTGGTGCAGGCCAATGCCCAGCTGCTGGCCGACATGCTGGTCGAACTGCCGGCCGACCAGCCGCTGCCAGCGGAATGCGAGCAGGCGATGAAGCCGATGCGGGCCGCCGAACAGAGCCTGTGCCGTGCGATGCAGGGCGAGTATGCGATGAGCAGGGCTGCGATCGAAACCTCGGCGCAGGAGTTCGGTGGTGTGCTGGTCCTCGATCGCCGCAGCACCCTGGCGCGTGTGGCGGGCAACCTGGGCTGGGCCTGTGGCGCGGCGGCGATGACCGCGCTGGAGGCGGATCGCCCGCTGCCGGTGCCGGCACCGCCGCAGCATGACTTCGGCTGCCTGTCGAACGTCATGGGGTGCGTGCTGGCCGATATCGCGGGCCCGGCCTATCCGGCCTATTCGTCACGGCCCCAGGATGCTGCCGCGATGGTGCGGCTGATCGGTGCGCAACGCTGGCTGCGACAGCAGGCCGAGGACCCTGTGGATGCGCTGAAGCGCTTGCCTGCCCAGTTCCGCTCGCAGGTGCGGGCAACGCAGTTGTCGGCCGATGGCCGCCGCCTGCAGGTAGCGCGGCGCTCAGCGCCGCGCAGCACCGACGAGAGCCCATGGTTGTCGGTACCGATGGTGGCGGGGGACGCCCCGGCCGCCGCCGCGCGCGACTGAGCAGCGGCGGCCAGTGCGCGCTGTCCTCGTCATCCTCGCGGCCGCCTTCGCTCCGCGTCGCACCGCAGGTGCACACGCGCATACGGGCGCATCGGAGCCTCCCTGGCAGGGCAGCAGAGGACAGCGCCCGCGCCGGATCAGCGCGCGTGTGGCTTCAACCGCAGATAGACCTGCTTGCGCACCTGGGCGACCACCTCGCCGCTTTCGTCGACGACGTCGTTGCTGAACCAGCGCAGCACCTTCTCGCCGCCCGCTGCTTCGGCACGCAGTTCGGCCAGCAGCGCATCGTCGATGCGGAACGAGGTGCCCACCGTGCCCCGGCCAGGCTTGAGGAAATCGATCGCACCGGCCCGGTCCCACACGTAGTAGTCACGGCCGAGGATGTGCAGCAGGCCCAGCATCCAGAACGGGTCGGTCATCGCGAACAGGCTGCCGCCGAAATGCGTGCCGACGTAGTTGCGGTTCCACGGCCGCAGCCGCAGCTCGACGTCGATCTGCCGGTAATCGGGCGTGATGCGGGTGACATGGATGCCGGTGAACAGGAACGGCGGCCACAGGTTGATGCCGAAGCGGAACAGGCGGGCGTTCATGCGGGTCCGGGGGCGCGAGGCGAGGCGCCCAGTCTAACCATTCGCATGCGTATGTTGCACCCCGGGCGTGTGTTCCACGGCGGCGTGCATGTCCTGCCTCATGGGCCGTCGATCATGTACCCGTCGCGGCCGTTGGCCTTGGCCTGATAAAGGGCGGTGTCGGCGCCTTCCACGAAATGGTGGGGCTGCAGTTCGCCGTCGGGCACGCGGGTGAATACGCCGATGGTGAGCGTGACGGTATCGTCGCTGCCATCGCCCGGCGCCGGCAATGCGCGCACGCAGGCAATCAGGTCCTCAATCACCTGGCGTGCGCCCTCGGCCGGTGTATCCGGCAGCACCAGCGCGAATTCGTCGCCACCGTAGCGTGCCGCCATGTCGCGCGGGCGGCGCGCATGGGCGCCGATCAGGCGGGCGACATCACGCAGCACGCGGTCGCCGACCTGGTGCCCGTGGCGATCGTTATGGCGCTTGAAGTGGTCGACGTCGATCAACGCCAGGCTCAATGGCTTGCCGCTGCGCCGCGCTGCATCGCATTCCTGCTGCAGCGACTGCTCGAAGCGGAGGCGGTTGCCCAGGCCGGTAAGGGCGTCGCGGTTGGCCTGGCGGTGCCAGGCCGAGATCCGCCACACCGCCCAGACCAGCAGTGCCAGCGTCACGCCCAGCATCGCGCTGGCCGGCGCCCACCACAGGTCACTCGTGCGCAGCAGCAGCCAGCTCAGCAGGGCAGGCATCGGCAACGAACACAGCGCGACCAGCCAGGGCAGGCGCAGGCCGAGCAGGATCACGCACAGCGCCACCAGCACACCGCTGATGGCGTGCTGCCAGGCATGCGGTAGAACATCGATCTGCCTGTGCTGCAGCAGCATCGAGGTGATGTTGGCCTGGTACTCGCTGCCGCTCATCCAGAACTCGCGGGTGGTCGGGGTCAGCAGGCGGGGCGCGATGCCGCTGGCCGTCATGCCAACTACGATGCGGCGGCCATGCAGCATCGCCATGTCCACGTGGCCATCGAGAACGTCCGCATAGGACACCTGCGGCAGCCGCTCGGGGGGGCCGGCGTAGCGCACGCGAACGTAATCGTCGCGACGCCATTGATAGGGCGAGCCCAGTTCCGGGTCGGGATCGGGCAGGCCGCGTACGGCACCGGCAGGCAGGTCGGCCAGTGCCAGGCCCAGTGCCGGCCAGTGCGGCTGGCCGATACCTGCGTGCAGATAGACGCCACGGGCGACGCCGTCGCCATCCACTTCAACATCGGTGTGGCCGATGGCGGCGGCACTGGCAGCGATCTGTGGGATCGGCAGCATTTCCTCGGCCATGCGGTCGCCGGCCGCCGGTGCGGCCAGCACCGGCAGCACCACCCGGCCGTTGCGTCGGATGGCGGCCGCCAGTTGATCATCCTGTCGGCTGTCACGGCGATCCGGTTCGGACAGCATCAGGTCCAGCGCGACGCGTTCGGCGCCGGCATCGGTCAGGCGGTCAAGCAGGCGTGCATGCACCGAGCGGGGCCAGGGCCACTGGCCGATGCGCTGCAGGCTGCCTTCGTCGATGGCGACGATCAGCACGCTGGGATCGGGGCGGTAATCCCAGTTGCCGACCAACGCGTCATAGGCCGCCTCGTCCTGCCGCCACAGCCACTGTCCCTGGCTGGCCACGATGGTCAGCACGCCGGCCAGCAGGGCCAGCAGGATCCGCTTCGACCATGGCAGCGGCGAGCGCCTCACAACAACAACCAGAGCAGCAGGGCACCGCCACCCGCGCCGTAGCACAGGCGGCACGGCAGCGGGACCTGCTGGGCAGGCGAGAACGCGCTGGCGTGGCCGTCATCGTCGATGTACTGCACGCGTACATGCAGGGTGCCGCTCCACGGGCGCTTGAAGCTCACCTGCGGCTGGTCCACGGTTTCGTCGACCAGCGGTGCCTTGAAGTCGCCGTGGCGATCCACCTGCACCCGGTAGCGCTGGCCCTCGCTGCCGGCCTGCCAGCGCAGCGTCAGCTCGCCGTGTGCGGCCTCGGGTGGATGCAGGGCCGGGTCCACCGGTTCATTGCTCAGCTGCAGCGGCAACGCCTGGCCATAGCGGCCCTGTCGGCCTTCGCCATCGCGCGAGGCCACGCGCCAGTAGTACTGGCCGGGCGGCAGCGGTTGCGCCAGGCGCAGGTCGGTCGCATGGGTGGCCTGCTCCTGCAGGGGCTGCAGGAAGCTGGGTTCGGTGGCGATCTGCAGGACGCTGCTGCGCGCACCGGGGGCCTGGCTCCAGCGGAAACGCGGGCGGTCGCTGTTGATCGTCTGCCCATGCAGCGGCGATACGGTCAGCGGCGGCGGTGGCTGGTCACCGAGTTCGAAATCGGCGCTGGCATCCAGGCCTTCGACCCCCTGGGCGTCGACCGCGCGCAACAGGATGCGCAGTTGGCCAGGCGGCAGATCGCCGATCGCCAGCCGGGTGTCGGCGGTGGTGGCGGCGAACAGCAGGATCTCCGGCGTTGCCGCCTGCACCACTTCCACCCGGTAATGATCGGCGCCATTGACCGGTTCCCAGGCAAGCACGGTCGGCAGCGGCGCCAGGCGCAGCGCGTCATTGCGCAGCGCCGGCGCCGGCAGCAGTGCGGAGACCGCAGCGGGCGCCGCATCGGCACTGCTGCTGCGGGTCGCCTGGCCCGGCCGGACCAGGCGCTGGCCATGGGAGTTGCCGACCTGCACCTTGCCCTGCAGGACCTCGGTGGCACCGACGTGCCCGTTATCCCCGGCGCTGACCCGGAACACCGTGCCGCGCACGCTGCTGGTCGCGGTGGGCGCATCGATGATGTAACGCGAGGCGGGACCGCGCGCCGGCGTCACCCGGTTGCTGGCTCGCCCCTGCTGCAGGCGCAGTCGGGTGTCGACCATGCCGGTGTGGCCGTAACGGCTCAGCTGGTCCAGGCGCAGGCGCGAGTACTCGCGCAGCTGCAGGCGCGAGGCATCGGCGAATTCCAGGGTGATGCTGGAATCGCCTTCGGTCTCCACGGTGTCACCGATATGCAGCTGTTCGCCGGCCTGGAGCGCGCGGGTCGCCGTGCCATCGGCGCCTGCCAGCGCGACCTTGCCACGCACGGACAGCACCCGGGCCGGCGCCGGTTCGGTGCGCAGCCAGCTGATCGGGAAGCGCAGCAGCTGGCCCGGCGGCAACTGGTAGGGGTTGTCGATGCGGTTGTGCTGCTGCAGCTGCTGCCAGCGTACCGTGGGCTTCAGGTAGAGCCCGCCCAGGTCCCACAGGGTATCGCCGGGCCGGACCCGGTAGTTCCAGTCCTGGGCGCCGGCAATGGCGGGCATCAGGAAGAGGGCGCAGAGCAGAGCGCCCGTTAAATGCATGGCGAACGACAGAGAGCGGACGACGGTCACAGTTTGCAATCCCGGCAATGCGGGGGTGCAGCTGCAAGACCCCATGGCCCCGACCTCATCCCCCCGAACGGATCGTGGCGACCGCGTGGCCACCAGCGCGGGCATTATTGCCCGCGTTCAGTGCAGGGATTCTGAACGGAGCGGGTTCCCGTTCAGAACAGCAGCGACGCCATCCTGCGGCGGTACTGGCCGACCAGGTCCTCGTCGGAGATCACATTGAAGGCGTCGATCAGCGCCTTGCGCGGCAGGCCTTCCTCGAATCCGCGGTCGATCCGCAGCATTTCCAGGAACTGGGCCAGCGCGGCCTCGTCATGACCGCCGAGCAGCAGTTGCACGCCGCGCAGGTGGCGGGCCTTGAGGTCCTTGCCGTCAGCGGCGATGCGCGCCTCCAGCGCCTCGGCGGCCGGGGCATCCTTCAGCGCGGCGGCGAAGGCCAGGCGGGCGCGGGCACGCACGGCGCGGTCGTCGGTGGCCAGATTGGCGGGCAAGCCGTCGATCAGGGTGCCTGCCTCGTCCACGCCACCGATCTGCAGCAGGGCCAGGGCCAGGTCGAGCTTCAGTTCATCCTTGTCCGGCTCGGCGGCGATCTGCGCACGCAGCACATCGACCTGCGCCTGCGGATCCAGCGGGGCGTCATCTTCGGGGACAGCATCGCCCACATCGACCGGTACGATGCCGTGCTGGGCCAGGAACTCACGCAGCTGGCCTTCCGGAATGGCGCCCGGGAAGCCGTCCACCAGCTGGCCGCCCTTGACCAGGAACACGGTGGGCACCGAGCGGATCTGGAAGGCCGCAGCGATCTGCTGTTCCTTGTCGACATCGACCTTGGCCAGCTCGAACGCACCGTTGTACTCGGCAGCCAGCTTTTCCAGCATCGGGCCGAGGGTCTTGCACGGCCCGCACCAGGTGGCCCAGAAGTCGACCAGCACCGGCGTCTGCAGCGACTTCTGCAGGACTTCGGCCTCGAAGGTCGCAGTGGTGGCGTCGAATACGTAGGTCGTCTCGGTCATGGGGAAAGCATCGCTTGGCATCTGGAGACCGATTCTATGGTGACGATCGATGTCCGTCTCAACCCTGCCATCACGGAGTACGCCCTCGAGTTGCTGTTGGCGGGCCCGCAGGCCCGCCATGCCCGACTTATGCGCGCGGTACGCAGTACAGCTCGTGGATCACCCACCTGCCAGCGCTGACCGGCTTGGTGGTCGAGGTGCGCCGGTAGTACTCGGCCTCGGCTGCCTGCAGGCTGGCAGCGCTGACACCGCCCATCAGGGTGCCGCTGTTCTGGGCGGCACTGGGCGGGCCGATCTTGGCGTAGCAGCTGAACTCGGCAGCCTGGGCGGCGGTGGCCAGGCCCAGGCTGAGTGCGGCGGCGAGGATGCGTTGGATCATGGGGAACTCCCTGCATGGCGGAACTGCCACGCCGCGAGCATCGCTGTGGGAGAAACACGCGGATATCGAATTGATCTGAAATGTGCCGTGCTTGGCGCCTCGCGTCGCTGCCGCGACAATGGGCTGATCCATTCTTTTCCGGGTGACTGCGCGCAATGTCCATGGTCCGGCTTGATCGTTGGTTGGGACTGCTTGCTGCAGTCGTGTTCGTCCTGGCTGTGTCTGGCTTCGGTGCCGGCCTGGAGGGTTATGCACAGGCCCGCCACCCGGTGGCGCTGCTGGGTGCGCGGGGTGTACCGCATGCGCTGGCCTTCAATCTGCTTGGCTTCGTGCTGCCCGGCGTGCTCGCCGCGGTGGTGGCTGAGCGCCTGCGCCGCAGCCTGCCCGCCACTGCCGGCTGGGCACCGAGGGTCGGCAGCCAGATGCTGCTGCTGGCTGGCCTGGGCTTTGCCGCGATGGGCTTGCTGCCGCTGGACGTGGACGATCTGCATGGGCCGGCCAGCCAGCTGCATGCCAGTGCCTGGATGATCTGGGTGCTGGGCTTCGTCGCCGGGACCCTGTTGCTGGGCACGACACAGCTGCGTCAGGCGCATGGCCGCCCCCTGGGCACCTTGGCCCTGGGCTGCGGCGTGCTGGCTGCGGTGGCCGCGTTTGCCCTGCAGGGCGTCCTGCCGGCGCCGCTGGCACAACGGCTGGCGTTTGCCTGCTGGGTGGCCTGGCTGGCCACCGCACTGCCGCTGTCGCGCCAACGCTGAGACGGCTCCCGGGGCATCGCGGCGCCCACCCCCAGCAGGCAGGATTGGAGACGTTTGCCGCACTGCGGTACGCTGTACCGCTTTGCCGCCGCATCCGCGTGTTCCATGACCAGCGCTGAAACCAACGCCTACGACCCGCAGCAGGTTGAATCCGCCGCCCAGCAGTACTGGGACGCCACCCGTGCCTTCGAGGTCGACGAGACCTCGGACAAGCCGAAGTACTACTGCCTGTCGATGCTTCCGTACCCGTCCGGTGCGCTGCACATGGGCCACGTGCGCAATTACACGATTGGCGACGTGATCAGCCGCTACAAGCGCATGACTGGCCACAACGTGCTGCAGCCGATGGGCTGGGACGCGTTCGGCCTGCCGGCGGAAAACGCCGCGATCAAGAACAAGACCGCGCCGGCGGCGTGGACCTACAAGAACATTGACCACATGCGCAGCCAGCTGAAATCGCTGGGCTATGCCATCGACTGGTCGCGCGAGTTCGCCACCTGCCGTCCGGACTATTACGTCCACGAGCAGCGCATGTTCACCCGCCTGATGCGCAAGGGCCTGGCCTATCGCCGCAACGCGGTGGTGAACTGGGACCCGGTCGACCAGACCGTGCTGGCCAACGAGCAGGTCATCGACGGCCGCGGCTGGCGCTCGGGGGCCCTGGTGGAGAAGCGTGAGATCCCGCAGTGGTTCCTGCGCATCACCGACTACGCCCAGGAACTGCTGGATGGCCTGGACGAGCTGGACGGCTGGCCGGAATCAGTCAAGACCATGCAACGCAACTGGATCGGCCGCTCGGAGGGCCTGGAAATCCAGTTCGACGTGCGCGACGTCGATGGTGGCGTGCTGGATCCGCTGCGCGTGTTCACCACCCGCCCGGACACGGTGATGGGCGTGACCTTCGTGTCGATCGCCGCCGAACACCCGCTGGCGCTGCACGCAGCAAAGAACAACCCGGAACTGGCCGCGATGCTGGCCGACCTGAAGCAGGGCGGAGTATCCGAGGCTGAACTGGAAACCCAGGAAAAGCGCGGCATGGATACCGGCCTGCGCGCGCTGCATCCTGTCACCGGCGAGCCGGTGCCGGTGTGGGTCGCCAACTTCGTGCTGATGGGCTACGGCACCGGCGCGGTGATGGCGGTGCCGGGCCATGACCAGCGCGACAATGAAGTGGCCAACAAGTACGGGCTGCCGATCAAGCAGGTCATCGCGCTGAAGGATCCGCGCACTGAGGAAGAGCGCACCTGGGACGGCAGCCGCTGGCAGGACTGGTACAGCGACAAGAGCCGTGCCTTCGAACTGGTCAACTCGGCCGAATTCGACGGCTTGGACTTCCAGGGCGCGTTCGAAGCGCTGGCCGAACGTTTCGAGCGCAAGGCCCAGGGCCAGCGCCGCGTCAACTACCGCCTGCGCGACTGGGGCGTGAGCCGCCAGCGCTACTGGGGCTGCCCGATTCCGGTGATCTACTGCGCCAAGTGCGGTGCGGTGCCGGTGCCGGAGGAGCAGCTGCCGGTGGTACTGCCGGAGGACGTGGCGTTCTCCGGGACCGGTTCGCCGATCAAGACCGACCCGGAATGGCGCAAGACCACCTGCCCGGAATGCGGTGGCGCCGCCGAGCGCGAGACCGACACCTTCGACACCTTCATGGAGTCGAGCTGGTACTACGCCCGCTACACCTCGCCGGGTGCCCGTGACGCCGTCGACAAGCGCGGCAACTACTGGCTGCCGGTCGATCAGTACATCGGTGGCATCGAGCACGCGATCCTGCACCTGATGTATTTCCGCTTCTACCACAAGCTGCTGCGCGACGCGCGGATGGTGGACAGCAACGAACCGGCGCGCAACCTGCTGTGCCAGGGCATGGTGATCGCCGAGACCTACTACCGCCCGAATCCGGACGGTTCGAAGGACTGGATCAACCCGGCCGATGTGGAAGTGCAGCGTGACGAGCGCGGCCGCATCACCGGCGCCACCCTGATCGCCGACGGCCAGCCGGTGGTGGTCGGTGGCACCGAGAAGATGTCCAAGTCGAAGAACAACGGCGTGGACCCGCAGGCGATGGTCGGCAAGTACGGCGCCGACACCGTGCGCCTGTTCTCGATGTTCGCCGCGCCGCCGGAGCAGTCGCTGGAGTGGAACGAGGCCGGCGTGGACGGCATGGCGCGCTTCCTGCGCCGCCTGTGGGCCCAGGTGCAGAAGCATGCTGCCGACGGTGCCGCCCCGGCGCTGGACGTTGCAGCACTGGATGCCAACCAGAAGGCGCTGCGCCGCAAGACCCATGAAACCATCGGCAAGGTCGGTGACGACTACGGCCGCCGCCACAGCTTCAATACCGCCATCGCAGCGGTGATGGAGCTGATGAACGCGCTGGCCAGGTTCGAGGACGACAGCGAGCAGGGCCGCGCGGTGCGCCAGGAAGCGCTGCAGGCCGTCGTGCTGCTGCTGAACCCGATCACGCCGCATGCCAGCCACGCCCTCTGGCAGGTGCTGGGCCATGGCGAGACGCTGCTGGAAGACCAGCCGTTCCCGCAGGCCGACAGCAGTGCGCTGGTACGCGATGCGCTGACCCTGGCGGTGCAGGTCAACGGCAAGCTGCGTGGCACCATCGAGGTGGCGGCCGATGCCGCGCGCGAGCAGGTCGAGGCGCTGGCGCTGGCCGAGCCCAACGCGGCCAGGTTCATGGAAGGCCTGACGGTGCGCAAGATCATCATCGTCCCGGGCAAGATCGTGAACATCGTCGCCGCCTGATGTACCTCGCACCGGCCACCCGCGCGGTGGCCGGTGCCTTTCCAGAAGCAGGGCCGGGTGCTTGATGGCCCTGCATTCACGCGGCTTCGGGCACGCTGTGTGTTGCCGTGATCGCCCGGCTCCGCCAGACTGTCTCCATGACCCGAATCCTGCTTGCCCTCGTTCTTGTCCTCGGCCTCGCCGGCTGCGGCTTCCATCTGCGCAACAAGCTGATGCTGCCGACCGACACCGCCCCGGTGAAGGTGGTCTCCACCGCCCCGTACAGTGAACTGGTCAAGCTGCTCAATCGCAGCCTGCTGGCCTCCGGTGCCAGGCTGGCCGATGAGGACAGCAAGGAACCCAGTACCCAGCTGCAGGTGTTGTCCGAGCGCTGGGGTGACCTCCCGATCGCCATCGACTCGCAGGGTCGTGCGCAGGAGTACAGCCTGCGCTATGCGGTGATCTTCATCTTCCGCCGCGAGGATGGCAGCGAACTGGTGCCGCAGCAGGTGATCGAGCTGTCGCGCGACTACGTGTCGCCGCCGACCGACGCCACCGGCACCACCACCGAACGCGAAATCCTGGCCACGGAGCTGCGCCGGGAAATGTCTGCCTCGATCATCCGCCGTATCGACAGCGTGGTCCGCGCCGAGATCGAGAAGGGGGGCAGCCTGTCCGCGCCGAAGGCCAAGCCGATCGAGGGCGCGGTGCCGGCAGAGCCGGCCGCCGCCGTCAAGCACTGAGCGGCAGCGACGATGGAACTGCGTCCGGAGCAGCTGGCCAGCCAGGGCGCTGACACCGCGTTGGCGCCGGTATACCTGATCGCAGGCCCGGAAACACTGCGCGTGCTGGAGGCCGCAGATGCCATCCGCGCGCGTGCGCGCGCCTCGGGCATCGGCGAACGCGAAGTGTTCGACGCCGACGGGCGTGATTTCGACTGGAACCAGCTTGACGCCAGTTTCAATGCGCCCAGCCTGTTCAGCGCCCGCCGCCTGGTCGAGGTGCGCCTGCCCAGCGGCAAGCCGGGCAAGGAGGGCGCCGAGGTGATCAGCCAGTTCTGCGCCAACCCGGCGCCGGACGTGGTGTTGATGATCACCGCCAATGAATGGAGCAAGGCCCACCAGGGCAAGTGGGCCGAGGCGGTCAGCCGCATCGGCGTGCTGTCGGTGGCCTGGGCGATCAAGCCGCACGAACTGCCGGACTGGATCGAGCGCCGCCTGCGCGGCAAGGGCCTGCGTGCCGACCCGGCCGCCGTGCAGCGCCTGGCCGAGCGGGTGGAGGGCAACCTGCTGGCCGCCGCCCAGGAAATCGACAAGCTGGCGCTGTTGGCCGACGGCCAGCCGTTGGATGTGGAACGGATGGAGTCGCTGGTGGCTGACGCTGCCCGCTACGACGTGTTCCGCTTGGTGGAGGCGACGTTCTCCGGCCAGCCGCCGGCGGTGCTGCGCATGCTGGCCGGCCTGCGCGGTGAAGGGGAGGCGGTGGCCGCATTGATGCCGATCGTGATCCGCGAACTGCTGGCGGGCGCAGGCCTGGCCCGCGTGCAGGCGCGTGGTGGCAACCTGGCCGCTGAAATGAAATCGCGTGGCATCTGGGAATCGCGGCAGGCGCCTTACAAGCGCGCGCTGCAGCGGCACCCGGAAGGCAAGCGCTGGGAGCGCTTCGTGGCCGAGGCGGGGCTGGTCGACCGGATTGCCAAGGGGCGCGCTGACGGCGACGCCTGGCTGGCGCTGGAACGCCTGCTGGTGGCCGTGGCCGAACCGCGTGCCGTGCGCCTGCTGGCGCGGGCCTGAGTGATGAGCCTGCGGATCTACTACGGGGGCACCTTCGATCCAGTGCACCTCGGGCACCTGGCGATCGCGCGTGCGGCCCGTGATGAACTGCAGGTCGCCGTGCGCATGCTGCCGGCCGCCGATCCGCCGCACCGCGCGGTGCCCGGTGCCACCGCTGAGCAGCGCTGCACGATGTTGTCGCTGGCCATCGGCGACGAGCCGGGGCTGCTGCTGGACCGTCGCGAACTGGATCGTGCCACCCGCTGCCCCGGTCGCCCGTCGTACACCGTCGACACCCTGCGCGAGCTGCGTGGCGAGCTGGGCCCGAGCCGGCCGCTGGCTTGGCTGGTGGGCGCCGACAGCCTGCTGGGGCTGTCCGGCTGGCACGAATGGGAGGCCCTGTTCGATCTGGCCCACTTCGTGGTGGCCGAACGACCGGGCAGTCCGTTGCAGGCGTCGATCGATGGCGAGCTGGGGCGCGCCCTGCAAGGGCGCTGGGCCGACAATGAGCAGGCCCTGTTCGCCAGCCCGGCCGGGCGCATCCTGCGCCTGCACCACCCACTGCGCGAGGAATCGGCCAGCGCCGTGCGCTCGCAGATTGCCGCTGGCGGTCCCTGGCGCGCACTGCTGCCACCGGCCGTAGCCGACTATGTCTCTGCACACGGGCTGTACCGCCCGGGCACGGCGTGAATGGCGCGGCCGCGCCATCCCCGTATAATCGCCCCACGTTTATCGAGTCGATCCATTTTGAGCAACCAGACCCAGCCCCAGACCATCAAGGTCGATCTGCCCAGCCCGCCGCCGTCCGTGCCGGAACTGCTGGCCAGCGTCCGCCAAGCCACCGAAGACCTGAAGGCCAAGGACCTGGTCGAGATCGACGTGCGCGGCCGGTCCAGCGTTGCCGACTACATGATCGTCGTTTCGGGCACTTCGACCCGCCACGTCAAGTCGATTGCCGATGAAGTCGTGCGCTTCGCCAAGAACATCGACGTGATGCCGCTGGGTGTTGAAGGCGAGCGCGAAGCGGAGTGGGTGCTGGTCGATCTGGGCGACGTGATCGTCCACGTGATGCTGCCGCGCGTGCGTGAGTTCTACGCGCTCGAGCGCCTGTGGACCGTCGGCGACCAGCCGCCGTCCAGCGACGACGAAGTGGCCTGAGCCGCACGTTGACGCATCCCTTCGACGGCGCCGATGGCGCCGTCGACGTTTTGGAGGACCGTTGATGAAAGCCCGCCTGATCGCCACCGGTGAACGCGCGCCCAGCTGGGTCGCGCAGGGGTTCGCCGAATACCAGAAGCGGCTGTCGCATTGGCTGCCGTTCGAGCTGGTGGAAATCGAACCCGGCCTGCGCGGCAAGGGGCGCGATCCGCGCCGTGCCGCCGAGGATGAAGGCAAGCGGGTCATCGCCGCGCTGCCGAAGAACGCTTACGTGGTGGCACTGGACGTGCCGGGGCGGCAGTTGAGTTCCGAGCAGCTGGCGCAGCGCCTGGAGCATTGGCGCGGGCAGGGCCGGGACCTCGCCTTCCTGATCGGTGGCCCGGAAGGGCATTCGCCAGAGGTCTCCGCGCTGGCCGACGAAAAGTGGTCGATCGGACCGCTGACGTTGCCGCACATGCTGGTGCGTCTGGTGGTGGCCGAGCAGCTGTATCGGGCTGCCGCAATGATTGCCAATCACCCCTACCATCGCGCGTGAAGAGTGGTTATACTAGTCGTCTGCCCGAATAGCTCAGACGGTTAGAGCACTTGACTGTTAATCAGGGGGTCGTTGGTTCGAGTCCAACTTCGGGCGCCACCTTGCAAAACCTGCATCGCGAGATGCAGGTTTTTTTTTGCCGTGTTGTGGCGGCGAGCCCATTGCTCGGCTGCATCCTCCAAGCCGGGCACGCGCTCGGCGCTACAGCGTGATCCGGCCCTTCCAGAACGCTACCAGCGTGGCGATCGCTACTGCCAGGATCGCGCCGAACAGCGTCCACTCCCAGCGCGTGAAAACCGGCTCGCCGCGCTGGCGCCGGGTCTGCGCAAACAGTACAACGCCGGGCACGTACAGCAGCACCGACAGCAGCAGGTTGTTCAGGCCACCGGCATACACCAGCCACAGCGCGTAGGCGCTGGCCAGCAGCGCAACCACGAAATCGCGCCAGCGCACGCGTGGCTCACCCGCGTAGGACTGCCCGCGCCAGGCCAGTTGCACGCCGAACGCGGTGGACAGGAAGTAGGGCACCAGGCTCATTGATGCGGCCAGCAGCACCAGGCCGGTGTAGCTGCCCGCATTGAACAGCACCAGCAGCAGGAACAGCTGGATCAGCCCGTTGCTCAACCACAATGCATTGGCCGGCACGCCACGCGCATTCTCGCGTCCCAGGAAGGCGGGCATTGTGCCGTCGCCAGCGGCGGCATACAGCACTTCGGCACACAGCAGCACCCAGGCCAGCAACGCGCCCAGCACCGAAATGATCGAACCGGCGATGATCACCGTCGCGCCCCATTCGCCGACGATGGCGCGCAGCACATAGGCCATCGACGGGTTGGGCAGCCCGGCCAGTTCGGCCTGCGACAGCACGCCCATCGACAGCAGGCTGACCAGGACCAGCAGCAGCCAGACCCCCAGGAAACCGATCACCGTGGCACGGCCGACGTCAGCACGGCGCGCGGCACGCCGCGAATAGATGCTGGCGCCTTCGATGCCGATGAACACCCACACGGTGACCAGCATCATGCCGCGCAGTTGCTGGCCGAGGTCGCCAAGCGCAGGTGTGCCGAAGAAGTCGGCGCGGAACACCTCCATGCGGAACGCGCCGGCGGCCAGCACCAGGAACAGTGCGATGGGCAGCAGCTTGGCCACCGTCACCAGACCGTTGACGATGGCGGCGGTGCGCAGGCCGCGCAGCACCAGCAGGTGGACGGTCCACAACAGTACGGACGAAGCGGCCACGGCGGCTGGCGTGTTGCCTTCGCCGAACACCGGCATGAAATGGCCCAGGCCGCTGAAGATCAGCACGAAGAAGCTGGCATTGCCCAGTACCGAAGCGACCCAGTAGCCCCACGCCGCGGAGAAGCCGATGTAGTTGCCGAAGCCTTCGCGTGCATATGCGTAGATGCCGGTGTCCAGGTCCGGACGGCGGTTGGCCAGGGCCTGGAACACGAAGGCCAGCATCAGCATGCCGGCGCCACTGACGGCCCAGCCGATCATCGCGGCGGCCGGACCGGCACTGCGCGCGACGTTCTGCGGCAGCGAAAAGATACCGGCGCCGACCATCGAGCCGACTACCAGTGCAGTCAACGCCGGCAGGCCGAGGCGTTGCGATGTCGTGGCCATTGAGATCCCCTGCGGCCCGGATGCCGCGAGCACACCCTAGCCATGTACTCGTGAACATGGCTGCAAGGCCGGGTGTGCGGGAGCCGGCATGGACAACGAACAGCCAGGAAACGACGAAGGCCCGGGCAACAGCCCGGGCCTTCGAAGCAAACACAGCAGCGGGATTATTTGAACGTGTACTTGGCGCCGACAGTGAAGTAGCGGCCAATCGCACCACTGAAGTGCAGCGGGTTGTAATTGACTGCACCGTAAGTGCTCGGGTCGAGCGGCGCGATGCGGTCGAACACGTTCTGCACCGAAGCGTTCAGCTCGAAGGCTTCGGTGATGTTCCAGCGGCCGGACAGATCGAAGGTGGTGAACGAGGAGATCTTCTCTACCGGCTCGCCGTCTTCATAGAAGGCCAGGTAGTCACCGCCGCGGCGGTCCTTGTTCTCCAGCTTGCTGATGTAGTTGGCCACGCCGCTGATGCTCCACGGGCCCTGCTTCCAGGTGGTGCCGAAGTTGATGCGGTCCTTCGGCGTGCCGATGCAGTTGGTCACGTCGCAGTTGCCGTGGGTACCCACATAGTCGACGGTGGTATCACCCTCGGTGCGCTCGAACTTGAGCACGTGGCTCCACTGCAGGTCCATTTCCAGCTGGCCCGGGCCGATGTCGAAGGTCTGGCGGATGTCGGTGTCGATACCGCGGACGCGCGAGGAGTTGGCATTCACGTAGGCGGTATTGACGGCCAGGATGGTGCCGCTGTTGGCGACTCCGCCAATGTTGTTGGCATCGCGGAGAACGTTGCCCGCGGCGATGGCGTCGGCTGTGCTGCCCTGCGCGATTTCGTTGGTGCGCTTGATTTCCCACGCATCGACAGTCAGCGAGGTGGTCGAGGTTGGCTGCAGAACGATGCCCACCGAGTAGCTCTTGGACTCTTCCGGCTTCAGGTCCTTGTTCGGCCGCGTGATGATCGCCACCGAGCGCGCGGTGCATTCGTTGGCCGGGTCGATGGCGCAACGCACCGGATCGCGGGCGTTGGAGAAGGCGGCCAGGCCACCGTCACCGTTCTCGGCCGGGTTCGGCGCACGGAAACCTTCGGCGTAGCTGGCGCGCAGGGCGATCCAGTCGGCCGGGGTCCACTTCACGCCCAGCTTCGGCGTGGCCTTGCCTTCGCCGCTTTCGTACTTGTCGTAGCGGACCGCAGCGCTCAGTTCCAACTGCTCCAGCACCGGTGCGGACAGTTCGGCGTAGCCGGCATACACATTCTGCGTGCCGTCGTAGGCCGAGTAGCCCAGGCCGATGATCTGGCCGATATCGGTGAAGGTCTGCGGCGTCAGGCTGTTGCTCGTCTTGCGCCACTCCGTACCGAAGGCCAGGCCCAGCGGACCGCCCTTGAGATCCATCAGGCTGCGCGAGATGGTGAAGTCGAACATGTCCAGGCTCGACTTGGCACGCGCGCTGATGGTCGGGCTGATGGCATCGTAGACCGACTGCGGCGTCTGCGAGGCATTGTCGCCGATGCGCCAGGTGCCATAGGGGCAGGCCGGATTGCCCAGCACGCAGCGTACTGCGTCATAACGCAGGAAACCCGTGCGCTTGTTGACCAGGTCGGTGCCGGAATGCAGGTAGGCGGTGTCGTAGCTCCAGTCGCCCCAGTTGCCCTTGACACCCACCAGGAAGCGGTTGAACTCATTGGTATTGTCGGTCACGCGCGGGCCCACGTCCCACGCGCTGTAACGCAGGCGGGCCGCGGTGGGCAGCGGGTTGTCCGGATGACCTGCATACAGCTGGGTCGCACCGGCACCGCTGTTGGCGTTGACCGGGCCGCCAGGGTAGCCCCAGCCGCCGGATACGCCGGATGGCGTATTGCTGAAGATCGTTTCCTTCTTCGAGTAACCGATCTCGGTATAGACCTCGCCGCCTTCACCAAACGCGAAGCTGGCGCGGCCGAACACGTTCACGTACTTCTCTTCCGGGCTCAGGTCGCGGTACTGCTGCGCCGGATCCCACAGGCAACCCTGGGCCTGCGCGGTCGCGTCACTCTGCCCGGGAATCGTGGTCAGCCCGGCGCAGCCCGGCAGGGCAACCAGATGGCCGGTGGCATCGAACACCGAGCCATTGGGACCCACGCCGCCGGCGGTACCGCCCGACAGGTAGGCACCGCCCAGGAACTGCGCGTCTGCAGCGTCGTAACCCCAGCGCCGGATATCGCCGGTGCCGATCCACTTGCGGTTCTTGCGGTCGCTGATCTTGATCGCGTCGGTCTTGCCGACGTCCAGGCTGAAGAACGCATTCCAGCCATCGCTGGACAGGTCGCCGGTGCCGGCAGTAAGGGTCGCCTTCTTCGCATCGCCATCGCCGTCACCGGAAATGCCGTAGGAACCGCGCAGGATGGCGCCTTGGAAGTCGCTGCGCAGGATGATGTTGACGACGCCGGCGATGGCGTCGGAGCCATAGATCGCCGAGGCGCCGTCCTTGAGCACTTCCACGCGCTCGACGGCATCGAGCGGGATGGTGCTGAGGTCGGTGAAGACCTTCTGGCCGTCATCGGCCAGGCCGTAGGTGGCCATGCGGCGGCCGTTCAACAGCACCAGCGTCGAGCCGGCGCCCAGGCCACGCAGCGAGATGCCGGCGCCGCCACCGGCGAAGCCGTTGCCGAAGGTCTTGGGAATGGAGCCTGCGCCGTCGGCGGTCAGGGTCTGCAGGTACTCGGCGACCGTGGTCTTGCCGGTGCGGTCGATTTCCTGGCGGGTCACCACCTGCACCGGCGACGGTGTCTCGGTGTTGGTGCGCGGGATGTTGGAGCCGGTGACCGTGATGCGGTCGAGGTTGGTGGCCTGCTCCTGTGCAAAGGCTGAGGAAGAAGCCACGGCGCCGACCAGCAGCAGGGTGCTGCCAGCAAGGATATGGGTGATGGACGATGCCAGGGTGGTGCGGCGGCGGCTGGCGGGCCGTTGGATCGGGTGTTTCACAGCTTCTCTCCTAACTGGAAAACCGTAGCGTTGAGGGCTGTCGCCGGATCGATACCGGGACGCGCCAATCTAGGTTTCCAGCAGGTGACGAAGACGTGAATTTTTGCTTAATCAGTAACGCTTGGCTCGGGCATGTCCGCATTTGCCGGGCAGTGGCAGGGGCCGGCCCGGCGCGGGGCCGGGCCGGTGGGACGCTCAGTCCGGCAGCGAGAACTGCACCGGCACCATGCCGATGGCCGGGACCGCCACGCCGTCACGCTGGGCAGGCTCGAAGCGCCAGTGCTTGAGCACCTGCTGGCGGGCGGCCTGGTCCAGGTTGCGCGAACCGCTGCTGCGGTCGACGCTGACCGCGACCGGCTGGCCACGGGTGTCCACTTCCACCCGCAACAGCACCGTGCCCTGTTCGTGGTTGCGCAGGGACTGGATCGGATAGGCCGGCGGCGGAGCGCTGCGGTACTGCAGCTGGGCGCCGGCCAGCGGGGTGGAGGTGTCGATGCTGGGCGCCAATTGCGGCGGAGCCGGTTCGGCGGCCGGCAATGCGATGCCCTGGGTCTCTTCCACGGTCGCGGTGGGTGCGGGCAGTGGCGGTACCACCGGCTGCGTCCGCGGCTTCGGTACCACCTGGACGATCTCTTTTGGCGGGACCGGAACCGGCGGCGCCGGCGGTGGCGGAATCTTCTCGATCAGCCGGACCGGACTCTTTTCACGCGGGGCCTGCACGGCCTGGTAGGTCGCAGGGATGAGCAGCAACAGGAAGGCCAGCAGGTGCAGGGCGATCGCTGCACTCCAGGCGGCTACGCGGGCGGGGTCGAAGTGCGGGGATGCAACGGGATAGGTACGAACCATGATCCACCTCCATGCCAGTGACGAAGTCCTCAACGCACCAGGGTCCGTGGCGGGGTTGCCGCACGCGGCTGGCAGTCCATCAGTAGCGCGGCATGGCGGCCACTGCCTAGAGGCAGGGGCATGCGCGTTGGGCTGGCCTTCAGCCAACGCCGCTGGAATACACGAAAAAGGCGGGCCCCTGCGGGACCCGCCTGTGTCGGCCGTGCCGGGCGCGATCAGCGGCCCAGTTCGAACACCACGTCCAGGTTGACCGAGACGGTCGATTCACCCGGTGCGACCGGGGTAGCCTTGTCCATCGCCGCACCGGCGGCCATGGTGCGCATCATCGGCATCGGGCGGAAACCGCCGTTGCTGTTTTCAGAGATGCTGACGATGCGGCGCACCTGCAGGCCCAGCGATCTGGCATAGGTCTGGGCGCGGGCCTGGGCCTTCTTCAGGGCGGCCAGGCGGGCTTCGTCATAGACCGGTTCGGGCTGGTCGATCTCAAACTGCGGACCGTTGATCTGGTTGGCCCCCTGCGCGGCCAGCGCGTCGAGCACCTTGCCGAGCTTGGCGATGTCGCGGACCTTCAGGCTGACCGTGTTGCTGGCCTGGTAGCCGGTGATCTTCGGTGCCTCATTGTCGGCATAGCGGTACTGCGGGTTGAGGCTGACGCCGCTGGTCTGCACGTCGCGCTCGGCGATGCCGGCGGCCTTGATCGCGGCCAGCACCTTGTCCATCTGCTGGGCGTTCTGGCGCATCGCGCTGTTGCCGTCGGCAGCCTGGGTGACCACACCTGCCGACAGGGTGGCGACGTCCGGCACGCGGGTGGCCTCGGCGTTGGCCGAGATGTTCAGCAGGGTGCCTTCGGCCGCGGCGGCGATCGACGGCGACGACGGAGCGGCATGAGCAGTCATCGAGGTTCCAAGGGCGAGGGACAGGGCAAGCAGCAGCGGGGTGGCGGTCAGGCGCATGGGATCTCCTTGTTGTGCCGGTGAGGGTGGTGTCGTAGCGATGAACGCGCTGTGAGCCTGTTCGGGGTTGTACGCGTTCCGTAACGGGTTGCCGACGATTCAGGTGGCGGCCTCAGGTTATGCTGTGCCGATGCTCTATCTTGCTTCCCGCTCCCCCCGACGCAACCAGTTGCTGGCCCGACTCGGACGCCCCTTCCAGGCCCTTGACCTGGAGGTCGTCGAGCAGCGCGCGGCCACTGAAAGCGCCGAACAGTATGTATGCCGGGTCGCCGCCGACAAGGCGCGCGCCGGGCTGGCCCGGGTGCTGGCCGACGACCCGCAGGCGCGGGTGCTTGGTTCGGATACCGAGGTGGTCCTGGACGGCGAGGTCTTCGGCAAGCCGGTCGATGCCGCTGACGCGCGGGCGATGCTGGCGCGGCTGGCCGGGCGCACCCACCAGGTGATGACCGCCGTGGTGGTGGTCGGCGCGGGCGGCCTGGACAGCGAGCTGGTCATTTCCGAAGTGACCTTCGCCCCGATCGATGCCGCCGACATCGCCGCCTATGTCGCCACCGGCGAGCCGCTGGACAAGGCCGGCGCCTACGCCATCCAGGGTGGGGCCGAACGCTGGATCGAACACCTTTCCGGCAGCTACTCCGGCGTGATGGGGCTGCCGCTGCTGCATACCGATCGTCTGCTGGCGCGCTGTGGCGTGCCGGTCCCCACTGCCGATGCCGCCAGGGAGGCTGCCGATGTCTGAGGAAATCCTGGTCAATGTGACCCCGCGCGAGACCCGTGTCGCGGTGATCGAAAACGGCATGCTGCAGGAACTTCACATCGAGCGCGGTTGGCGCCGTGGCGTGGTCGGCAACATCTACAAGGGCAAGGTGCAGCGGGTCATGCCCGGCATGCAGGCCGCCTTCGTCGAAGTCGGCCTGGAGCGCGCGGCGTTCCTGCACGCCAATGACGTGGTGCGGCCGGCGCCGGTGGCCAGCGCCGACACCGAGAACACCACCCTGCCACCGCCGGCCAGCTTGCCGATCGTCGAGCTGCTGCGTGACGGCCAGGACATCGTGGTGCAGGTGGTGAAGGACCCGATCGGCACCAAGGGCGCGCGCCTGACCACGCAGATCAGCATTCCCTCGCGCTACATGGTGCTGCTGCCGCAGTCCAAGGTGGTGGGCGTGTCGGCGCGCATCGAAGACGAAACCGAGCGCGCCCGCCTGAAGGCGCTGGTGACCGAACTGTCGGCGCAGCACGGTGGCTACGGCTACATCGTGCGGACCAACGCCGAAGGGCAGCCGGCCGAGGCCATCGCCGAGGATATCGCCTACCTGTCGCGCGTGTGGAACGTGGTCGAGCGCCGCGGCCGCGAGGCGCCGTCGTGCAGCATCATCTATGAAGACCTGAGCCTGCCGCTGCGGTCCGTGCGCGACCTGATCCGCAAGGACGTGGACAAGGTGAAGGTGGACTCGAAGGAGACGTTCGGCCAGTTGCAGGCCTTCGTCGCCAAGTACATGCCGGTGCTGGCCGAAAAGCTGGAGCTGTATTCCGGCGATCGCCCGATCTTCGACATGTTCGGCGTGGAAGACGAGATCGGCCGCGCACTGGACAAGCAGGTGCCGTTGAAATCCGGTGGCTACCTGGTGATCGACCAGACCGAGGCGATGACCACCATTGACGTCAATACCGGTTCGTTCCTCGGCCAGCGCAACCTGGAAGAGACGGTGTTCCGCACCAACCTGGAAGCGGCGCAGGCAGTGGCGCGTCAGCTGCGGCTGCGCAACCTGGGCGGCATCATCATCATCGACTTCATCGATATGGATGATGCAGAGCATCGCCGCCAGGTGCTGCGCACGCTGGAAAAGGCGCTGGCCCGCGACCATGCCAAGACCACGGTGTACGACTTCTCGCCGCTGGGCCTGGTGGAAATGACCCGCAAGCGCACGGTCGAAAGCCTGGAGCGCCAGCTGTCGGAAACCTGCCCGCAGTGCAGTGGCCGCGGCAGCATCAAGACCACCGAGACGGTGACCTACGAGATCTTCCGCGAGATCACCCGCGCCGTGCGCCAGTTCGATGCCGCGCGGCTGCTGGTCATCGCGTCGACCAAGGTGGTCGCGCGCATCACCGATGAGGAGTCCTCGGCGGTGGCTGAGCTGGAGGAATTTCTCGGCAAGAGCATCCGCTTCCAGGCGGACGAGCAGTACCTGCAGGAGCAATTCGATGTTGTTCTGCTCTGATCCTCGCCGGCTGCAGGCCGGCGGTGGCCGATGAGCGCGCCGCCGCGCCTGCGACTGCGAAGGATCCGCCGTCATTTCATTGCCGCCTGTGCGGTGGGCCTGGTCGGGCTTGCACTGCTGGTGGGCACCTTCAGCCAACTGCTGCCGCTGGCCGAGCGTCATCCCGACAGGATCGCCGCCTGGCTGAGCGAGCGGGCTGGCCAGCCGGTGCGTTTTGACCAACTGCAGACGACCTGGACCCGTCGTGGCCCGCTGCTGCAGCTGAAGGGCCTGCGCATCGGTGCCGGGCAGGGCCTGGCGATCGGCGAGGCCGAGGTGCTGGTATCGATGTACAGCGGGCTGCTGCCCGGGCGCTCGCTGACCGAATTGCGCCTGCGTGGCCTGGCCCTGGACCTGCAGCAGGGCGAAGACGGACGCTGGTCGGTGCGCGGGTTGCCGCAATCCGACAACGGGGGGGATCCGCTGGATGCGTTGCGCCGGCTCGGCGAGCTGCAGGTGATCGGCGGCCGCCTGGGCGTGCACGCGCCGGGGATCGGCATCGACACCACGCTTCCGCGCATCGACCTGCGCATGCGGGTCAATGGTGATCGCCTGCGCGTGGGTGTACGCGCCTGGGCCGATGCGCAGGCGCTGCCGCTGACCGCGGTACTGGACGTGGACCGTGCGCACGGCAACGGCCAGGCCTGGCTCGGCGCCGACCCGGTCGATTTCCATGCCTGGTCGCCCTTGCTGGCGGCCGGCGGCGTGCGCCTCCGCGAGGGCAAGGGCGAGCTGAACCTGTGGCTGACCCTGCGTGATTTCGCGCCGGTCGCGCTGACCACCGATTCGGACCTGCGGGACGTGCGCGTCGACGGTGCACCGATGCCCGGCGTGGCAGCGCCACAGCTGCAGCTGCAGCGGCTGCAGGCCCGCCTGCGCTGGCAGCGCCAGGCCGATGGCTGGGCGTTGCAGGTGCCGCGCCTGCGCCTGAAGACCGAAGATGGCGAACAGCAGCTCGATGGCCTGCAGCTGCAGATCGGCAAGCAGCTGCGGGTGAACGCCGGTGCGGTGCAGGCCGGCACCGCGCTGCGAGGGCTGGCCCTGAGCAATCTCCTCGAACCGGGACTGCGGCGCTGGCTGTTCCTGTCCCGGCCGCAGCTGGAGGTGCGCCGATTGCAGTTGGCCGGCGAGCGTGATGGCCCGTTGCGGGCACAGGGCGAACTGCAGTCGCTGGGCTTTGCCAGCGTCGGCAATTCTCCGGGCCTGCGCGGCCTCGGGGGGCGTTTCGAAGGCGATGCTGATGGCTTCAGCCTGCAGCTGCAGCCGCAACGGCAGCTGCAGTTCGATTGGCCGACCGGCTTTGGCGTGCGGCATGACCTGCATCTGGCCGGACAGATCGTGGGGTGGCGCGACGAGGGCGGCGGTTGGCGGATCGGAACGCCGGCGATGCGCGTGGAGGGCACCGACTACGCGGCCGACGTGCGCGGCGGCGTCTGGTTCCAGGGCGACGGCACGCGGCCGTGGCTGCAGCTGGCCGCCAAGCTGGACGACGTGCCGATGACGGCGGCCAAGCGCTTCTGGATCCATTCCAAGATGAGCAAGGGCGCCACCGACTGGCTGGACATGGCGCTGGCCGGCGGCCAGGTGCGTGGCGGTGTCGGCCTGGTCACCGGTGACCTGGACGACTGGCCGTTCGACAACAACGATGGCCGCTTCGAGGCCACCGGCCACATCAGCAATGGCGACATCCGCTTCCAGCACGATTGGCCGCTGATGCGCCAGGTCGATGCCGATATCGCCTTCATCGGCCCCGGCTTCGAGATGCGTGGACGTGGCGACCTGGCGGGCGTGGCGGTGCAGAAGTTCGAAGCCGGCATTCCGGACTTCGGCCATCAGCCGCTGTACGTGCGCGCCGACGCGCCGAGCGAGGCCGGCAAGCTGCTGGCGATGCTGCGCCAGAGCCCGTTGCACAAGGACTATGGCGATACCCTGGACAACCTGGTCGCCAGTGGTCCGGCGCATGTGACTTTCGATCTGCTGCAGCCGCTGCACCACGATGAAGGCGGTGGTCATCTGCAGGGGACGGTCGACCTGACCGGCGTGAAGCTGGTCGACAAGCGCTTCCAGCTGGCCTTCGACAACATGCGAGGGCAGGCGCGCTACAGCAATGGCGGCTTCGGCGCCGAGGAACTGGCGGTGCGCCACCTCGGCCAGGATGGCCGCCTGAGCCTGCGCGCCGGTGGCTACGTGCACGACAGCACGCGGGCCTTCGAATCGAAGCTGACGGCGCATCTTGATGCGGGCGTACTGATTGACCGCGCACCGGAAATGACCTGGCTCAAGCCCTACATCACCGGCACTTCAGCGTGGACCATCGCGGTCAACCTGCCCAAGGTGGCTCCGGGGGCGCCCGCGCCGCCGAGTGAACTGCGGTTGAGTTCGGACCTGGTCGGCACGCGGCTGGACCTGCCGGCACCACTGGACAAGCCGGCCGCCGAAGCGCTGGCGACCACGGTGGCCGCGCAGTTGCCGATGGGTGCCGGCCGCATCGATGTGGCCTTCGGCCAGCGCCTGGCCCTGGCCGCACGCAGCCACAACAACCAGACCGGCGTGCAGGTCACGCTGGGCAGTGATCATGTTGATCGTGAGCCGCCGCCGAGCGGGCTGACGGTCAATGGCCGCAGCGCGACGCTGGATGCGCTGGAGTGGATCGGCCTGGCGCGGGGCGGCGGTGACGACGATGCGATGCCGCTGCGAGCGGTGGACGTCCAGGTCGGCCAGTTGAAGCTGATCGGCGGTGTGTTCGAGCAGACCCGGCTGCAGCTGCACCCGGGTCCACAGGCACTGGATGTGCGGTTGGACGGCCCGTCGCTGGCCGGGCGCCTGACCGTCCCCAATGCGGACGGCGGCACGATCAGTGGCCAGCTTGACCGCGTGCACTGGCAGTCACTGCCGGCGGCACCGGGTGCGCCGGTTGCACCGGCGCGGGTACAGGCCGGTGCCAACGACATGGACCCGGCCAAGCTGCCGCCGTTCGCGCTGGACATTGCCGACCTGAAGTTCGGCAAGGTGGTGCTGGGCCAGGCGGTGCTGCGCACGCGGCCGCTGGCCAACGGCCTGAACGTGGATGAGCTGCGTTTCCGTGCGCCGGACCAGGAGATCGACATCAGCGGTCGCTGGCTGGGCCGGACCGGCGGTGCCCGAACCGAGTTGACCGCACAGGTGCGCAGTGAGGATCTGGGTGGGTTGATGCAGAATCTTGACTACGGCGGCCAGTTGCGCGGCGGTTCCGGCCAGGCGCAGTTGCAGGCCTCGTGGAGCGGAGGCCCGTCGGACTTCCAGCTGGGCAATCTGCAGGGCAGCCTCGACCTGCACGCGCGCAATGGCCAGCTGCTGGAGCTGGAGCCAGGCGCCGGCCGCGTGCTGGGCCTGCTCAGCGTCGCGCAGCTGCCGCGGCGCCTGATGTTCGACTTCCGCGACTTCTTCTCCAAGGGCTTCGCGTTCAACCAGATCGACGGCAGCATGCAGTTCGGCCAGGGCATGGCGCGCACCGACAAGGTGCTGATCGAAGGCCCGGCGGCCAACATCACCATCCGTGGCCAGGCCGACCTGCGCAACCAGCGGTTCGACCAGACCATCGACGTCAACCCGCGCGCGGGCAACCTGCTGACCGTGGTCGGTGCGGTGGCCGGCGGCCCGGTGGGTGCCGCGCTGGGCGCGGCCACCAATGCGGTATTGTCCAAGCCGCTGGGCGAGATTGGCGCCCGAACCTACAAGGTGACCGGTCCATGGAAGGAACCGAAGGTGGAAGTGATCGAGCGCAGCCGCGACAAGACCCCATCACCGCCCGTGCCGGCGTCTGCACCGGCCATTCCGCCGACCGTCACCGACCTGCCGCGCTCGCGCTGAGCGCGGTTCCCTGTTCACGGGGCTTGCCTGAGCGCCCCCGCACCCCCAGATCGAGACCATGACTGATATCGCCCTGACGCTTGCCCAAGACCGCCTGCTGCGCCCCGGCGGCCTGGATACCGCTGGCCTGGAGCGCACCTTCGGCCAGTTGCTCGGCCCCGGTGTCGACTTCGGCGACCTTTATTTCCAGCACGCCCGCCGCGAGAGCTGGAGCGTGGAAGACGGCATCGTCAAGGACGGTGCCCATTCCATCGAGCAGGGCGTGGGTGTACGTGCGATTTCCGGCGAGAAGACCGGATTTGCGTACTCCGATGACATCCACGCCGACGCGCTGCTGGCGGCGGCGCAGTCGGCGCGCGCGATCTCGCGTGAGGGCGGTGCGCAGTCCGGGCGATCGCTGCTGCGCGGCAATGCGCGCGCACTGTACCCGGCGCTGGACCCGATCGATGGTATCGGCAACGAAGCCAAGGTCGAGGTGCTCAAGCGCCTGGATGGTTACCTGCGTGCCGCCGACCCGCGCGTGAAGCAGGTGATGGTGAGCCTGTCCGGCGGCGTCGATACGGTGCTGATCGCCCGCAGCGACGGTGTGCTGGCGGCCGATGTGCGTCCGCTGGTACGCCTGAATGTACAGGTGATCGTCGAGCACAACGGCCGCCGCGAGTCTGGTTATGCCGGTGGCGGTGGCCGTTATGGCTACGAAGACCTGTTTGCCAGCGGCCGCCCCGAAGCCCTTGCCCAGGAAGCGCTGCGCCAGGCGCTGGTGAACCTGGAAGCGGTGCCGGCGCCGGCCGGCATGATGCCGGTGGTGCTCGGCCCGGGTTGGCCGGGCGTGCTGCTGCACGAAGCGGTCGGCCACGGCCTGGAAGGCGACTTCAACCGCAAGGGCACCAGCGTCTACGCCGGCCGCATCGGCGAGCGTGTGGCGGCACCGGGGGTGACCATCGTCGACGACGGCACCCTCGACGGCCGCCGCGGTTCGTTGAACATCGACGACGAAGGCCACCCCAGCCAGTGCACCACGCTGATCGAGGACGGCATCCTGGTCGGCTACATGCAGGACAGTCTCAATGCGCGGCTGATGGGCATGGCGCCGACCGGCAACGGGCGCCGTGAATCGTTCGCGCACCTGACCATGCCGCGCATGACCAACACCTACATGCGCGCCGGCGAGCACGACCCGCAGGAGATGATCCGTTCGGTGAAGAAGGGCCTGTACGCGGTCAACTTCGGCGGTGGCCAGGTCGACATCACCAGTGGCAAGTACGTGTTCTCGGCCACCGAGGCCTACCTGATCGAGGACGGCCGCATCACCACGCCGGTGAAGGGCGCGACCCTGATCGGCAACGGCCCGGAAACCATGCAGAAGGTGCGCATGGTCGGCAATGACCTGGCCCTGGACGAGGGCGTGGGCATCTGCGGCAAGGACGGGCAGAGTGTGCCCGTGGGTGTCGGCCAGCCCTCGCTGTTGATCGAGGGCATTACCGTCGGCGGTACCCAGGCCTGAGCGTGGCGATGGCCACAGCAACCGCCCGGGCCGACGGGGACTCAGTCCTCGTCAGCCTCGCCGGTCCCGATGTGGTCGGCGTCTTCGGCGCCGGCCTTCAGGCCCAGCGCGGCTGGCAGCATCAGGCCGCGCAGCACCTGGAAGATCTCGCGGTAAGCGCGCGGCGGCTTGTTCCTGGCCTTCTCGGCCTGCGCGTTGCGTACCAGCGTGCGCAGCTGCTGGCGGTCGGCCTGCGGATAGTCATCGAGCAGAGCGGCCAGCGCCTTGTCACCCTCGGCCAGCAGGCGGTCGCGCCAGTCTTCCACGCGGTGCATCATCGCCACTTCGCGGCGGCCGGTTTCGCTGTTGGCGTCGAGCGCATCGCGGATCGCATCCAGCGTGGCCTCTTCTTCGCGGCGCATGTGCTTGGCCAGGAACGCCAGTTGGCGCTTGTGGGCGATGTGGGCGGTGATGCGCTTGCACTCGGCGATGTGCGGCAGCAGGTCTTCCGGAATCGGCAGGCGCGCCAGCTGGGCCGGGGTCAGCGACACCAGCTTCTCACCCAGGGCCAGCACGTCGAGTGCATCGCGCCGGTTCTGGCTGCGGCTCTTGTCGTGGAATTCACCGGTTTCTTCGTCGCGTCCGCGCATCGTCCCTACCTGATTTCAAAAAAAGTCGCCCGGCGTGATGCCGGGCCCAACCCGTACAGGATAAAGCATTGAACGTGATCGCCCCTGAAGTGGCCGTCGGCGACGACAGCCTGGCCCGGCTGGAACGGCTGGCCGACCTCTCCCAGCAGCTGCTCGACCGCGCCCGCGCGCTGGGCGCCAGCCAGGCCGAGGTCAGCTGCAGCGAGGACCGCGGCCTGGAGGTCAATGTCCGCCTCGGCGAGGTCGAGACCGTGCAGTCCACCCGTGACCGTGGCATCGCCGTGACCGTCTATTTCGGGCAGCGCAAGGGCAGTGCCAGCACTGGCGACCTGAACGAGGCCAGCCTGGCCGCTACGGTCGAGCAGGCCTGCGCGATCGCACGGCATACCGAGGATGACCCGGCCGCCGGCCTGGCCGAGGCCGCACTGATGGCCACCGACTTCCCGGACCTGGATGGCTGGCACCCGTGGGCGCTGCAGGCCGATGAGGCGGTGGACCTGGCCCTGGCCTGCGAGGCGGCTGGCCGCGAGGCCGATGCGCAGATCCGCAATTCCGATGGCGCTTCCGTGTCGAGCATGCAGAGCCTGTCGGTGTACGCCAATTCGCACGGCTTCTTCGGCCGTGAGCGCGGCACCCACCATTCGATCGGTTGCGCGCTGATCGCCGGGCAGGGCGACGGCATGCAGCGCGATGGCTGGTACACCAGCGCGCTGGCGCAGGGGGACCTGGAAGACGTGGGCCTGGTCGGCCGTCGCGCCGCCGAGCGCACCGTCGCCCGCCTGCAGCCGCGTTCGTTGGCCACTGGCAGCATGCCGGTGCTGTTCGCCCCGGAAGTGGCGCGCAGCCTGGTCGGCCACCTGCTGTCGGCAGTGTCCGGCGGCGCGCTGTACCGCCAGGCCAGTTTCCTGCTGGACAGCGTCGGCCAGCGCCTGTTCCCGGAGTGGATGCAGATCGACGAACTGCCGCACCTGCGCCGCGGCCTGCGCTCGGCCGCCTTCGACGGCGACGGCGTGGCCACCCGTGCTTCGGCGCTGGTCCGTGACGGCGTGCTGCAGCGCTATGTGCTGGGCAGCTATTCGGCGCGCAAGCTGGGCCTGCAGACCACCGCCAATGCTGGCGGCGTGCACAACCTGCAGCTGGCGGCCAATGCCGGCTCGCTCGAAGAGATCGCCCGGCAGATGGGTGACGGCCTGCTGGTGACCGAGCTGATGGGGCAGGGGGTGAACGGGGTGACCGGCGACTATTCGCGCGGCGCCGGCGGCTTCCGTGTCGAGAATGGCGAGATCCAGTACCCGGTGGACGGCGTCACCATCGCCGGCAACCTGCGCGAGATGTTCAGCAGCATCGAGGCGGTCGGCAGCGACGTCGACCCGCGCTCGCACATCCGGACCGGCTCGATCCTGCTGGGGCGGATGACCATTGCCGGTAATGATTGATGGCATCGATGGCGTAAGCTATGCCCGCCTGACGCATCCAGCTTGGTGCTGGTGGGTCAAGACCACCCAATGAAAAGGAGTTTTGTCGTGAGTGAATTCGATAACGTCCCGCCGCCGCCGGCAACCACCAATGCCCCGGCCGACCAGCGCACGATGGCGCTGGCCGCGCACCTGCTGGGCATCTTCACCTGGTTCATCGGCCCGCTGATCATCTGGCTGATCAACAAGGATGACGCCAGCAAGTCCTTCGTGACAGACCAGGCCAAGGAAGCGCTGAACTTCCAGATCACCATCACCATTGCGATGCTGATCTGCATCGTGCTGACCATCGTGATCATCGGCGGCATCCTGGCGCCGATCGTCGGCATCCTGAACCTGGTGTTCTGCATCATCGCCGCTGTGAAGGCCAACAACGGCGAAGCCTACCGCTACCCGTTCGCGCTGCGCCTGGTCAAGTAATACCGTCTGCATGCGCAAACAGGAACGCCCGGCATTGCCGGGCGTTCCTGTTTGGCGCCAACGTCACGCCAGCGATCAGTGATCGCGTTCCACCGCCAGCGTTGCCAGCGCGCGCAGCGCATCGGCTTCTTCGCCATAGTCGGCCAGCGTGGCCTGCATGCGTGCGGCCAGTTCGCGCAGCTGCGCCTTCGCACCGTCCATGCCGAGCAGCGCGGGGAAGGTGCTCTTGTCCTGCGCCTGGTCCTTGCCGGCGGTCTTGCCCAGCTGTTCGGAACTGGCTTCGACATCGAGGATGTCATCGCGGACCTGGAAGGCCAGGCCGAGCGCGTCGGCGAAGCCGTCCAGCTGGGCCAGCTGTGGTTCGTGGGCCTGGCCGCACAGCGCCCCCATGCGCACCGCTGCGCGGATCAGCGCGCCGGTTTTCAGCGCATGCATGCGGGTCAGCGCCGCCAGCGTCTGCTGCTGGCCGGTGGCATCGATGTCCAGCGCCTGGCCGCCGCACATGCCGGAGGCACCGGAGGCGTGGGCCAGGGTCTGCAGGCAGGCCACGCGCAGCGTGGCCGGCAGCGGCGCATCGGCCAGCAGACCGAAGGCGCGGGTCTGCAGGGCGTCACCGGCCAGGATCGCGGTGGCTTCGTCGAAGGCGATGTGGGTGGTCGGCTTGCCGCGTCGCAGCGCGTCATCGTCCATCGCCGGCAGGTCGTCGTGCACCAGCGAATAGGCGTGGATGAGCTCGACGGCCATCGCCGCTGCGTCAAGGTGTTCAGGCTGCGCGCCAAACAGATGGCCACTGGCGTACACAAGCAGCGGTCGCATGCGTTTGCCACCGCCCAGCACCGAATAGCGCATGGCCTGGTGCAGGCGCTGCGGTGCTTCGGCGGGCGAGGGCAGGGCGGCGTCGAGCTGGCTTTCGATACGATCGCGCCAGCGCGCGAACAGAACCTCAGCCGTCATGGCTGGGCGGATCGAAAGGCTCGGATGCTTCCGGCTGCGCCGGATCGCTGAGCAGGCGCACGCGCAGTTCGGCCTGTTCCAGCGCCTGTTGGCACTGGCGGTACAGACCGACGCCGCGTTCGTAAGCACTGAGCGAGGCTTCCAGGCTCAGCTCGCCGGTTTCCATCTGCTCCACCAGCTGTTCCAGCGATTCGAGCGACTGCTCGAACTGGGCGACCGGGGAGGCGTTTTCGGGGGACTTCTTGGCCATGCGGCAAGTGTGGACGGGCTGCGCGCGGGGGTCAATTCACCAGCCGCCGGGACGCCACTGCAGCTGAGCATTCTGGGCCTGCAACCAGGCTTGCAGAGGGGCCGCAATGACCACGTCGCCGGCAGCGAGCAACTGTGGCCCATCGAAGATCAGCGGCAGCTGGGCGCGCCGCCAGGGGGCCAGGTGCTCGCGTTGCAGGCAGTCCTTCAGTGCATGCGAATGCGGGCGACCGGGCAGCACGATGCGCTCGCCGCCCACGCGCGCACGGACCTGAAGCGGGCGTTCGAAGGCCACGGCGCCCTGCAGGCGCAGTTGGCCACCATCGGGCAGCGGCAGGGGGGCACGCCCATCCCATTCGGCCTGCCATCCGTAGGGCAGCGATGGCAGCTGCGCGGGTAGCAGATAGGCGTGATCGCGCCATTGCTGGATGGCATGCTCGTGCCAGCGCACCCGCGCCTGGCGATCGTTGCCGGCCGGCAGCAGTTCGTGCAGACCCTGCTGCAGTACCGTGGCCGGCAGTGGGGCGGCACCGTGGCCGATCACCCAGGCGCGCAGCACGCGCGCGGCACGCCCCGGTGACACCTGGCGCAGCAGTTGCAGCGAAAGCACGCGTGGTGCCACTTCCAGGTGGGCGATCAGCTCGGCGTCTTCCTCGTCCAGCAGAGCACGGGTCTGCCCGCAGTGCATTGCGCTGCCCGCCAATGCCGCAGCCGCATGCGGCCAGCGCTGGCGCAGCAACGGCAGCACCTGCAGGCGCAGGAAGTTGCGATCGGCGTGGTCGTGGCCATTGCTGGGGTCTTCGATCCAGCGCAGCGCGTGCTGGCGCGCGTAGTCGAGCAGCGCGTTGCGCGTTGCCGGCAGCAGGGGGCGCCATAACGGATGCCCGCCAATGCGGCTGTGTGCGGACATCGCCGCCAGGCCGTCAATACCGGAACCGCGCAGGGCACGCAGCAGGAAGGTCTCGGCCTGATCGTCCTGGTGCTGCGCCAGTGCCAGCGTTTCGCCGTCGCGCAGTTCGGCCGCGAAGGCGGCGCGTCGCGCCTGCCGCGCCGCGCCTTCAAGGCCGAGGCCCGCGCGATTGTCGATCTGCACGCGATGCACGGCCAGTTCAATGCCCAGTGCCGCGCAGTGCTGCTGGCAATGCAGCACCCAGCCGTCCGCATCGGCCTGTAGGCCATGGTGCACGTGCACCGCACGCAGCGCCGTGCCGGAGGCCTGTGCGCAGCGCCACAGCCAGTGCAGCAGCACGGTCGAGTCGACACCACCGCTGTAGCCCACCAGCAGCGGCGCATCGAGCGGAACGAGGGCAGGGAAGGCAGTCACGCCGGCAAGTATAGGGTGGGGTTTACTTGGCAGGGCTGCGCCCTGCACCTGCAGAGGCCACGGCCGCTGCAAGAGCCGAAGCAACAGCCGAAGCTGGTTTCCTGAGGATTGGCGGGGTGGGCCCGGTTGCGGGGGGCGCTGCAAGTCCCCCTCCGGGGCCCGGCCCAGCCGCTGGCGGCTGTGCGTTCGGGCGCTTGCGAAGCAATGCTTCGCAAGCAAAGCGCCCTCACCCATGTAAGCTCGGTCGCCGCATCCATGCGGCTCACGCCCCCGCAACCGGACCCACCCCGCCTTCGACAGATTCCTGCGAACTGTCGGAATTGCTCTTGGGGTCAGATCCGTTTTCCTGCGGAAAACGGATCTGACCCCTATTTATTTCGATATCTGACAGATTTCATCCACGCGTGGCGTGGATCTACTGGCCACCGGAAAACTGTCGAAGGCGGGGCACTGTGGGTTTGCGGGGTGTGAGCCGCATGGATGCGGCGACCAAGGCTACATGGACGTACTTGCGCCGTCCCCGCACACCCACGGTGCCCCGCCATCCCACGGAATGCACGCTGTTGCTGTTGCTCCGGCCGTTGCCGTTGCATCTGCAGGTGCAGGGCGCAGCCCTGCAGAAAAACCTACTTCACCCGGCGGCCCGAGCGGTGGATGCGGAACCGCTCTCCGCCTTCCATCGGCGTGTGGCCATCGGCATCCGGCGTGCCGCGGCGGCAGCCGTTGCAGACCTCGGCCACGCCATCCTGGAATGGCCAGGCGAAATCGAAGGTGCCGGGCACCACCTGGCGGAACTTCAGGTCGAAGTAGCCGACGCGGCTGCCGACGCGGCCGCGCAGCAGGCCTTCCTGCGGCGTTTCCGGGCCGTTGTCCCAGGTCAGCACCGGCAGGCTGCGGCCCGCGCGGTCGACGTAGTGGAAGCCCTGGTCGGCATACACCACGGCCAGGCCGTGGTCGTCGTAGTTCAGGTCCTTCAGCGTATCGGCGCTGATCTTCAGCCGGTGATCGACCACCTCGCAGTTGGGGAGCGGCCACAACCCGTGTTCGTCGGTCAGCAGCTTGCATGCCGGTGCCTGTGCCTGTGCATTGGCACTGACCAGCACGCCAAGCATTGCCAGCGACCGCGCAAAGCGGCCGCTGGCAGGGGCAGGGCGGGCCCGCCGCGCGATCACTTGGCCTCGGCCTTGCGTTCGAAGGCCGTCGGTGCCGGCAACTGCACCGGCACGCCCTTGTCATCGCAGGTGCCGGCCTGGCACAGGCGCTCGCGCAGGGCCGGGGTGGCCTGCACGATCATGTGGTAGATCGCGTTCTGTTCCAGCGTGCCGCGGATCGCCTTGCTGCCCGGGCCACGTGCCCAGATGCCGACGTCCTCACCACCATGCGATTCGGACTTCATCGGCACCAGCGCTTCCTGCATGTAGTCCGGATGCTCGGTGTCGATCTCGCGCAGGTTCGGGCGACCGTTGGCCGGTTCGAAGCTGCTCGGGTTGTGCGGGTAACGCTTCGGCCCGGCCGGCTGCTGGTTGCTGCTGCCGGTGTGGCCTGGGCCGTTGGCGTAGCTCAGCGTGGTGTACGGCTGGCCGGTGCCGTCCAGGGCGTAGTCCAGCTTGCCGGCGCCGTCTTCGCCGCCCTTGTCCTTCACCTTGCCCAGGATCGGGTTGCCGCGTGCCGGGTAGCCGACGAAGTTCAGCGTGTGCGAGTGGTCGGCGGTGACGATGATCAGGGTGTCGTCGGCCGAGGTCAGCTCGTTGGCCACGCGCACCGCATCGGACAGTGCCACGGTCTCGGTCAGTGCACGGTAGGCATTGCCGCTGTGGTTGGCGTGGTCGATGCGCGCGCCTTCGATCATCAGTACGTAGCCTTCCGGGTGCCTTGAAAGGTTCTTGATCGCCGCTGCGGTCAGTTCGGCCAGGCTCGGCTCACCGCCCGGATCCTGCGGGCGCTCGTACTCGTAGCGCATGTGGTCCGGCTCGAACAGGCCAAGGATGGCCGGCGCATTTGCGGCCGCGGCCAGCTGCTTGCTGTTCCAGACATAGGCACCCTGCGGATGCGCCTGCTGCCATTCCTGGACCAGGCTGCGGCCGTCCAGGCGCTGGCCGACCTTGTCGTCGTATTCCGGGTCGCGCTCTTCCACGGTGGTGAACTCACCACGGCCGCCACCAAGGGCGACAAGCGGGCCGCGCCCATAGCGCGAGGTCGACAGCAGCTGCTGGGCGATGTCCTTGCAGCCGGCCGCCTTGGCTGCTTCAGTCAGGTCGGTGTCGTTTTCCCAGTTGCGCTCGGGCGAGTGCGCGTAGGTGGCAGCGGGGGTGGCATGGGTCAGGCGAGCGGTGGAGACCACGCCGGTGGCGAGGCCGGCGCTGTCGGCCAGCTGCAGCCAGGTCAGCAGGCCCTTGGACAGGCTGTCGGCACAGTCGGTGCGGCTTCCGGCACTGACGCCGATCGCGCCCATGTGGGTCTTCACGCCGGTGGTGATGGCGGTCATGGTGCCGGCCGAATCAGGCGTCTGCGAATCGGTGTTGTAGGTCTTGCTGAACGCCGTGGCCGGGAAGCGTTCCCAGGACAGCAGGTTCTCCTCGCCGGAGCCGCCCTTGCGCTGGCCCTCGTAGATGCGCGAGGCGGCCACGGTGGTCAGGCTCATGCCGTCACCGAGGAACAGGATGACGTTCTTCGCCTTGCCGGACATCGCACCATTGGCCGCAGCCTGGGCGGCACCGCTGCGGTACCACCACTGCGGGGTCTCGCCGGTCGGATGGGCGACGGGATCGACGGCGACCTTCAGGCCGGCCGGGGCGGACGCGGGGGCAGTGCTGGCGCAGGCGCCCAGCAGAAGGGTGGTGGCGCAGGCGGCCAACAGGGAGACGGAACGACGCATGGACGCTGGGATCTCACAAACTGTAACGGGACATTCATTATGCCCGCCCCAGCAAGGCACGCCGATGACACACTGATTTGCCGGCCGGGCGGTCGTTCTGCGGGCTGCCTTGGGCTATCGTGCCAGCATCCCTTCCTTCCCCTCTGGATTGCCTATGAAGCTGGTCTCTGCCTGGCTGCGGATTCCGTTCTGGCAGCGCGTGGTCGGTGGCTTCGTGCTCGGCGCGCTGGCCGGCTGGGCGCTCGGCCCGGCCGCGGAAACGTGGTTCGGCCCGCTCGGTGAGCTGTACGTCACCCTGATCAAGATGATCGCCGTGCCGCTGGTGTTCTTCGCGGTCATCAACGCGATCTCGTCGCTGCACGGGCAGAAGTCCGTGGCCGCGCTCAGTGGGCGCACCTTCCTGTGGTTCGTGATCACCGCCGCGCTGGCAGTGTGTGTCGGCCTGGCCGTGGGTACGGTGCTGCAGCCCGGCGCGGGTGGCCTGCAGTTGTCCATGGCCAGCAACTACGTGCCGCGCGAAGTGCCCAGCGTGGTGCAGGTGCTGCTGGACGTGGTGCCTGCCAACGTCTTCTATGCGCTGTCCGGCATCGGCACCAAGGTCAACGCGGCCGGTGAGACCGTGCTGGCCGCGGGTCGCGGCTCGATCCTGCCGGTGATCTTCTTCGCCGGCCTGGTGGGCTTTGCCATCGTCAAGCTGGGCGAGAAGGTGACCGAGGCGCGCAAGCTGGTCGGCCAGATGAGCGACATCATGATCCAGGTGACCCGCTTCGTGCTGGAAGTCACCCCGATCGGCACCTTCGGCCTGATCGCAGGCCTGGTCGGCAGCTATGGGTTCGAGAAGCTGCTGCCGCTGGGCCATTTCGTGCTGGCGTTGTACGTGGCCTGTGCGCTGCACATCGTGGTGGTCTACAGCGCGCTGCTGCTGGCGCACGGCCTGAACCCGCTGAAGTTCTTCCGTGGCGCCGCACCGGGCATGCAGGTTGCGTTCGTCAGCTCGTCCAGCTTCGCTGCGATGCCGGTGGCGCTGCGTTCGATCACCCACAACCTGGGCGTGAACAAGGACTACGGTTCGTTCGCGGTGCCGCTGGGCGCCAGCATCAAGATGGACGGCTGCGGCGCGATCTATCCGGCGCTGTGCGCGGTGTTCATTTCGCAGTACAGCGGCGTGCCGCTGACCCCGGAGCAGTACGTGGTGGTGCTGATCGCCTCGGTGCTGGGCAGCTTCGGCACCGCCGGCGTGCCGGGTACTGCGGTGATCATGGCCACGGTGGTGCTGAGCGCGGCGAACCTGCCGCTGGAGACCATCGGTTACCTGTATGCCATCGACCGCATCCTGGACATGATGCGCACGATGACAAATGTGACCGGCCAGATGTTGGTGCCGGTGCTCGTGGCCAAGGAAACCGGGCTGCTCGACCAGGCGGTGTATGACAATCCGTCCAGCAATGTGGGCGTGGACGATCCAGACCCGACTCCGCCACGCGGCTGAGGTTGCGTGGAGATGTAAAAGGCCCGCCCTGACCCGGCGGGCCTTTTGTTTGGGAGCTGGTTGGCGCGGTGGCGGCCAAGGCGGGTCCTGGTAGATCCACGCCATGCGTGGATGGAGGCAGTGCCGACCAACGGTCGGCACCCACCAGGGCAGGCGGCGCGATGCCGACCAAGGTCGGCACCTACCGGGGGCGCAAACAAAAAAGCCGCTGCGGGGCAGCGGCTTTTTGTCTTTCAGGCGGCGCCGTAGCGCCAGCGGATCAGAGGTCGACCCGGCGGGCCTGCATGAACTTGTTGCCCCAGTAGCCACTGAGCAGGGTGTCCACGCGCACGTCCTTGCCCGAACTCGGTGCGTGCAGGAAGCGGCCGTCGCCCACGTAGATGCCGACGTGGTCGACGCGGCCCTTGCGGCCGAAGAACACCAGGTCACCGGCAGCCAGCGCGGTGCGGTCGTTGATCAGTTCGGCGTTGTCATCGTGGGCCATCTCGCGCGAGACGCGCGGCAGCTCGATGCCCAGGGCCGAACGGAACACATAACCGACCAGGCCGCTGCAGTCGAAACCGCTGTCCGGGTTGCTGCCACCCCAACGGTACGGGGTGCCCAGCAGGGTCATCGCGCGGCGCAGCAGCGACTGCACCTTGCCGTTGTCGGCGGCGGTACCGACAACGCTGCCATTGGCGGCGCTGCTGGTGTCGTAGTTTGCGAGCAGGCGGCTGAGGTCGCCGGCCACCACGGCCGAGCGGTCCATCAGCGGAATGGTGTCGTTGGCGGCCAGGTGCGGCAGCAGGGCGGCCAGCGTGGCGCTGGCGGCGGCATCGACGCGGCTGCGCTGCGGAGCGGCAGCCTCGGCCTTGGCGGCCGGTCGGGCGACGCTTTCGGCCACCGGGGCCGGGGGCACATCGGAACGGTTCGGAGCAGTCTGCGACCAGGCCGGAAGGCTGGTCAGGCACAGTGCCAGGCCAAGCAACAACGGGCGGGCACTGCGTGAAGATACGGAAGTCTGGCCTTCGCTTTTCAGGTCGTCAGTCGTCACGCGTCGGTCACAGGAAAAAAACGATGGGGCATCATGCCCTGTAAAAGCGCCGATAAGTTAAAAATTCCGTTAGTAAAACGTTATTGCAGCTGTGATTTTCGTCACAGTTTTGAACATATCGCCTGTTCATTTTAGCGAAGGACGCGTTTCGCCCCTGTGTAGTGGTCTTTCCAGTAGGGGCCGCTGAGCGAGTCGAGGCGTACCGTCCCGCCGGTACTTGGCGCGTGCACGAAACGCCCCTCACCTACATAGATGCCGACATGGGTGACGCTGCCTCGGCTGCCAAAGAACACCAGATCGCCGGTGGCCAGGCGCTGCGGATCGATCTTCGGGCCCTGTACCGCGGCCAGGTCGCGCGAGGTGCGCGGCAGCCGCAGGTCCAGCATTTCGCGATAGACATAGGCGACCAGGCCGCTGCAGTCGAAGCCCGAATCCGGGGTGTTGCCGCCATAGCGGTAGGGCGTGCCGACCAGGCTGATGGCCCGCATCAGCACCGAGTTGGCGGCCTCGGGGTTGTCCGGAACGGTCTTCGGCCAGTTCGCCGTCGGCGGGGGCGGCGCCGGGCGGGTGGCCTTGCCGCCGCCACAGGCGGTCATCAACACAGGCAGGGCCAGCAGCAGGGCCGGGGCGAGAAACCGGCGCGGGCCGGACGAAACTGGCGTGATGTGCATGATCTCCGGATAATGCGCCACCTTGGATTGGCCGTCATGATGGCGGCGTCCCCGCCGGGCGACAACCCGCCCCAACCCGCCTGCCTCCGGCAGATCCAGACAGAGTTGCGCATGAAGATCGAAAAAGACCGCGTTGTCCGCTTCCACTACACCGTTTCCGAAGTCGGCCAGGAGCCGATCGAGTCGTCCAAGGACCGCGGCGAGCCGCTGGCGATCCTGATCGGCCACGGCAACATCATCCCGGGCCTGGAAAACGCCATGATGGACAAGGAAGCCGGCGCGACCTTCAACGTCGACGTCAAGGCGGCCGATGCCTACGGCGAGCGTCGTGAAGGCCTGTCCCAGCGCGTGCCGAAGAAGCACTTCGGCAACGCCAAGCTGGCCCCGGGCCAGCAGGTGGTGCTGCAGACCAACTTCGGCCCGCGTGCGGTGACCGTGCAGAAGGTCGGCATGAGCGTCGTCGACGTCGACCTGAACCACCCGATGGCCGGCAAGGACCTGCACTTCGACGTCGAGATCGTCGACGTGCGCGAAGCCGGCAAGGAAGAGATCGACCACGGCCACGTCCATGGCGACGGCGGTCACCAGCACTGATCGCAGCGCGATCGTGATGGATGCAGCGGCCCGCTTCGGCGGGCCGTTGCGTTTCTGGAACACGGCGCGGCCATCCATGGCGTACGGGCCGGCGGCATAATGGCGGACCTGCCTGACGGACGTCCCGTGAACGCCGCTTCTCCTTCCCTGCAGCCTGTCGCTTCCGGCGAACGCATCGCCGTGCTGGACGTGCTGCGCGGTGCCGCGCTGCTGGGCATCCTGCTGATGAACATCGAGGCCTTCAGCGGACCGCTGGACCTGGCCTTCACCGGCATCGACGTGCATTGGCGGGGCATCGACTACTGGGCCGATGCCTTTGTGTACGTGTTCGTGCAGGGCAAGTTCTTCACCCTGTTCTCGCTGCTGTTCGGCGCCGGCTTCGCGGTGATGGCGCAGCGCGCTGAGGCCGCCGGGCGCGACTTCACCCCGTTCTACCTGCGCCGCAGCGCTGGCTTGCTGCTGATCGGCCTGTGCCACGCGCTGCTGGTCTGGTCCGGCGACATCCTGGTGATGTACGCGTTGGTCTCGTTGCCGTTGCTGGCCTGCCGCGAGGCGCCGCGCAGCTGGCTGCCGTGGATGGGCGTGATCGTCTATCTGGGCGGCGTTGCGCTGATGCTGCTGGTGGGCGCGATGGTGTCGATGGCTTCGGTCGAAGAGGTGCGGGGCATGCTTGCCGAGGCGCAGCAGAGCATCGACCTGCAGCGGCAGGTGTACGGGCAGGGCAGCTGGGCGCAGGCCACTGTGCAGCGCCTGAGCGAGTTCGGCACCTCGATGGGCGCGCTGCTGATCACCGGCCCGGAAGTGCTGGGCATGTTCCTGATCGGCAGCTGGTTCGCCGGCAGCGGCGCGTTGGCGACGCCGGAGCGCTTTCCGCGGCTGTACGCGGTGCTGCGTTGGGGGGCACTGCCGCTGGGCCTTGTGGTCACGCTGCTGGGTGTTGCCTGGAAGCCCTACCTGGCGCCGGGTGCCTACGGCCTGCCGGTGACGGCGGCGATGGCGCTGGTGACGATCGGTGGCCTGCCGATGTGCCTGGGTTACCTCGCGTGGATCGTGCATTGGCGTGCGCGGTTGGCCTGGCTGGCACCGGTCGGACGCATGGCGCTGACCCACTATCTTGGCCAGTCGCTGCTGTGTACCTGGACCTTCTACCACTATGGCCTGGGCAGGTTCGAGATGATGCCGCGCAGCGTGCAGCTGTTGTTCGCGCTGCTGCTGTTTGCCGCGCAGGTGGTCTTCTCGCACCTGTGGCTGCGCCATTTCCGCTTCGGCCCGATCGAGTGGATATGGCGTGCGATGACCTATCGGCAGTGGCCACCGATGCGGCGCAGGACGGAGCAGGGGTGAGCGATGGGCGCGCGCTGTGCTGATCGGCCGCGCGCCCGCGCATCCTCACGTCTGGCTTGCAGCGGGGCATGGCATGCTCGGCATCAGCATGAGCGCCGGCACCGGCCAGCTGATCGCCGATCTCGTCTGCGGCCGCACGCCAGCGATCGATCCTGCCCCTTACCGACCCGAGCGATTCCGATGAGCACTGCACCTTATGATTACGACCTGATCGTCCTTGGCGGCGGTTCCGCCGGCCTGGCCGGTGCCATCCGTGCAGCGCAGCATGGCAAGCGCGTGGCGATGCTGGAACCGGGCGAACTGGGCGGTACCTGTGTCAATGTTGGCTGCGTGCCGAAGAAGGCGATGTGGCTGGCGGCCGATCTGCACGAGCGCATCGGCCTGGCCAATGCGATGGGCTTCGATGTCGAGGCACGCCCGGCGCTGTCGTGGAAGGAGCTGGTGATCCATCGCCAGGCCTACATCACCAACATCCACACCAGCTACCACAAGCGCCTGGATGAAACCGGCGTGGTGCGCATCCCTGCGCGCGGCCGTCTGCTCGATGCGCATACCGTGGCCTGCAGTGACGGCGTGCATTACAGCGCCGAGCACATCCTGATCGCCACCGGCGCGCATCCGCTGCGTCCGGATATTCCCGGCGCGGAACTGGGCCTGGTTTCCGATGACTTCTTCGATCTGCGCGCGGCACCGGCCGAGGTGGCGATCATTGGTGGCGGCTACATCGCGGTGGAACTGGCCGGGTTGCTGCAGGCACTGGGCAGCAAGGTGAGCCTGCTGGTGCGGGGCAAGCGGTTGCTGGAGCGCTTCGACTACGAGCTGACCGACCAGCTGGCCGAGAACCTGAAGCAGCAGGGCGTGCGGATCCACTTCGACTATCGCCTGCGCGAACTGCAGCGCGATGGCGAGCGCGTGCGTGCGTTCGGCCATGACGGCCCGATCGACAGCGTGTTCGATGCGGTGTTCTTTGCCACCGGCCGCCGCGGCAACAGCCGTGATCTGGGTCTGGAAGCGCTCGGCATCGGCATCGGCGAGCACGAGCAGGTGCAGGTGGACGAATGGCAGACTACCTCTGTGCCGAGCGTGCACGCGGTCGGTGACATCGCCGGCAAGGTCGGCCTGACCCCGGTAGCGGTGGCGGCTTCGCGGCGGCTGATGGACCGGCTGTTCGGTGGACGTCCGCAATCGAAGATGGATTACGAGAACGTGGCCAGCGTGGTGTTCTCGCATCCGCCGCTGGGTGCAGTGGGCATGAGCGAAGAGGAAGCGCGCGCGCGTTTTGACCAGGTGAGCGTTTACCACAGCCGTTTCCGCCCGATGCTGCAGGCGCTGGCCAACGGCACCCAGCGCAGCCTGTTCAAGATGGTCTGCGCGGGCCCGGAGGAGCGCGTGGTGGGTATCCACCTGCTGGGCGAAGCGGCCGACGAGATCCTGCAGGGCTTCGCGGTGGCGGTGAAGATGGGCGCGACCAAGGCCCAGTTCGACGACACCGTGGCGATCCACCCGACCTCGGCCGAGGAAGTGGTGCTGATGCGCTGAGCCCGCAGTTGTAGAGCCGAGCCCACGCTCGGCTGCTTTTCGCCCAGGCTTGGCGAAGCCGAGCGCAGGCTCGGCTCTACAGGGCACCGGGGGCGCCCGTGCGACAATGGGCGCCCCCACGCCTTACCGGGCCGCTCTGCGCGGCCCGCCGTCGTCCTGATGTCCACGCCCGCTTCCCGCATCGCTACGGCTTCCCCCCGCATCGCGCTGGGGGGTATCGGCTTGGCTGCGATCGGCGCCATTGCTGCTTCCGGCAAGGCCATCATCGTCAAGCTCGGCCTGCGCCACGGCGTCGATGCCACCACGCTGCTCGCCCTGCGCATGCTGATGGCGCTGCCCTTGTTCGCGTTGATGGCCTTGTGGGCCGCGCGCCGGGCCACGCCGCTGTCCTGGGCCGACCGTGCCCGCGTGCTGTGGCTGGGCTTCACCGGCTATTACCTGTCCAGCCTGCTCGACTTCCAGGGCCTGCAGTACATCAGCGTGACGCTGGAACGGCTGATCCTGTACTTGAACCCGACCCTGGTGCTGCTGATCAACGTGCTGCTGGCGCGCCAGCGGCCGGGTCGGTGGCAGATCGGCGCGCTGGTGCTGAGTTATCTGGGCGTGCTGCTGGCGTTCGGCCATGACCTGCAGCGCGAGGGCGGGCAGATCATTGTCGGCAGCCTGCTGGTGCTGGGCAGTGCGCTCAGCTATGCGCTGTACCTGTTCGGCAGCGGGCAGGTGGTCGCGCGCATCGGCGCGGTGCGGCTGACCGCTTACGCCAGCTGCGTGGCCAGCGTGCTGGTGCTGCTGCATTTCGCGGTGACCCATCCGCTGCCGTTGTTGTGGCAGGCACCGGCGCCGGTGCAGTGGCTGTCGATGGTCAATGCCACCGTGTGCACGGTGCTGCCGGTGCTGGCGATCATGCTGGCGGTGCAGCGCGTGGGTTCGTCGCTGGCCGCACAGGTCGGTATGCTGGGCCCTGTTTCCACCATCGTGATGAGCCTATGGCTGCTCGACGAACCGATGGGGCCGGCGCAGATCGCCGGCACCGTGCTGGTGCTGATCGGCGTTCTGCTGGTGACCCGCCTGCGGCGCTGACGCCGGAGCAGGCGCGTGCGCGCATCCTGGCGGTGATCCGCGCGATCCCGGCGGGGCAGGTGATGGGCTACGGCCAGGTGGCGATGCGCGCGGGCCTGCCCGGGCGTGCACGCCTGACCGCGCGCATCCTGGGCCAGAACGACGACCCGGACCTGCCCTGGCACCGCGTGCTGCGCTCGGATGGGCGCATCGCCATGGAAGAAGGGTCGGCGGGCTGGCGCGAGCAGTCGCAGCGGCTGCGTGCCGAGGGCGTGGTGGTTGAGAACGGCCGGGTGCGGATGCCCACGACCGATCCGGCGGTTGTGCTGGATGCTGCCGTTTGGGGTCCGCGCTGAGCATCGCTGGCGACTGAACAGGCCGGACCCGCGGGTCGCCAACAAGACACGATGCTGCGGCTATGATGGAGGCCGTTCCATGCCGGTGCTCCCATGTTCCCGCGTCTGCCAACCGTCACCAAGGCCCTGCTGATCGCCAACGCGATCCTGTTCCTGCTGCAGCAGCCGTTCCTGCTCGGCATGCAGACCTTCGAGCCGTTCATGCTGCAACCGCTGCAGCAGGGCTTCGACGCATTCTCGCCGGGTGGCAACTTCCAGCCTTGGCAGCTGCTGACTTACGGTTTCCTGCATGGCAGCTTCATGCATCTGTTCTTCAACATGCTGGCGGTCTTCATGTTCGGCGCGCCGCTGGAGCAGACCTGGGGCGAAAAGCGCTTCCTGCTGTATTACCTGGTCTGCGTGGCCGGTGCTGGTGTCTGCCAGCTGCTGGTGGGTACGCTGCTGGAGAACCCGGCCACGGTGCTGGGGGCCTCTGGCGGCGTGTTCGGCCTGCTGCTGGCTTACGGCATGCTGTTCCCGAACCAGCGGGTGATGCTGCTGTTCCCGCCGATCCCGATGAAGGCGCGGACCTTCGTGATCCTGTTTGGCGTGGGCGAACTGGTGCTGGGCATGACCGGCTTGCAGCCAGGCGTGGCCCACTTCGCGCACCTCGGCGGCATGCTGTTCGGCTGGTTGCTGATCCGCTACTGGCGCGGGCAGCCGCCGTTCAACAAGCGCCGCCCACCCGGCCCGCCGAATCGCCCGAACCATCTGCGCAGCGTCAAATAATCCGAAGGATCATTTGACGCTGCAGGTGCCAACCTTGGTTGGCACGCCCTCACAGATCCTGCAACACCACCTGCGCCGCATTGTGACCTGGCGCGCCGGTCACGCCGCCCCCGGGATGTGTTCCCGACCCGCACAGATACAGGCCGGGCAGGGCACCACGATAGCCAGCCTGGCCAACCATCGGCCGTGCCGAGAACAACTGGTTGGCACTGAGCGCTCCGTGGAAGATGTCGCCGCCGATCAGGCCGAAGGTGCGCTCCAGATCCAGCGGTGACAGCACCTGGCGGCCCAGTACGCTGCCAGCGAAACCCGGCGCATACCGTTCAACGGTGGCGATCATCAGATCGGCCACCGTTTCACGATGATCATCCCAGTGACGCCCACCGGGCAGCACGGGCGCCACGTGCTGGCAGAACAGGCTGGCGACGTGCTTCCCCGGCGGCGCCAGCGAATCGTCCAGCGTGCTGGGAATGAGCATTTCCACGATTGGTTCGCGTGACCAGCCATTGCGACGCGCATCCAGCCAGGCACGGTCCATGTAATCCAGGCTTGGGGCCATGATGATGCCGGCGCTGAGGTGATCGCCGGGACCGGGCAGAGCGCGGAAGTCCGGCAGCTGCGACAGCGCGACATTCATCCGGAACGTGCCGGAACCGCAGCGCCAGTTCACCATGCGTTCGCGCGTCGCGTCCGGTACTTGCTCCGGTGCCAGCATCTGCTCGTACAGCAGCTTTGGATTGACGTTGGCGATCATCGCGCGTGCGCGCAGGATTTCGCCGTTGGCCAGCGCCACGCCCACGACACGACCCTGCTCGATCAGCAGGCGTTGCACACCGGCATCCACGCGCAGCTCAGCCCCGGCCTCCCGCGCGGCAGTGGCGATGGCCTGGCTGATCGCGCCCATGCCACCGATCGCATGGCCCCACGCACCTTTCATGCCATTGCACTGGCCGAACACGTGGTGCAGCAGTACGTAGGCACTGCCCGGTGTATAGGGGCTTGCGTAGTTGCCGACGATGCCATCGAAGCCGAACAGCGCCTTGATCGGCTCGCTTTCGAACCAGCGGTCCAGGTACTCGGCCGCCGACAGCGTGAAAAGGTCCAGCAGCTCCTGCCGCAGCGAGGCATCCAGCGTGGCCAGTTCACGACCGAGACGGCCCATCTGCCACAGGGCGGGCAGCGCACGCCAACCGCCTGCTGCACCCAGGTCCGGCGGCGCGCGTAGGGCCCAGGCGCGCAGCACGTCGGCGAAGATCTCCAGGCGCGCTTCGTATTCGGGTAGCCGCTGTGCATCCCGCTCGGAAAACTTCGCGACCTCGGCCTGGGTGCGGTCCGGTGCGGACAGCAGGTAGCGGCCGTCCGGCAATGGCAGGAAGTTGTTGGCCGGGCGATTGATGATGCGCAGCCCATGCGCATGCAGCTGCAGATCGTCGATTACCTTTGGTTGCAGCAGCGACACCGTGTAGGACGCCACCGAGTTGCGGAACCCGGGGTGGAATTCCTCGGTGACCGCCGCGCCGCCGAGAACGCCACGACGTTCCAGCACCAGCACCTTCTTGCCAGCACGTGCGAGATAGGCCGCGCAGACCAGGCCGTTGTGGCCGCCACCGATGATGATCGCATCCCAGGACATCAGCACCTCGGAAAAAGGGGACGGAGGGGATTAAGTCGCAATCCGCATGGGGTCACAGGCAATGGGGAATAACGACTTAATCCCCTCCGTCCCCTTTTTTGATTGCCGCTTCGATGGTGGCGATGTCGATCTTCTTCATCGGCATCATCGCGTTGAAGGCGCGCTTGGCCAGTGCCTTGTCCTGGCTGGTCACCGCTTCGATCAGCATGCGTGGGCTGATCTGCCAGGAAACGCCCCATCGGTCCTTGCACCAACCGCACTGGCTCTCCTGTCCGCCGTTGCTGACGATGGCGTCCCACAAGCGGTCAGTCTCGGCCTGGTCCTCGGTCTGGATCTGGAAGGAGAAGGCTTCGCTGTGCTTGAACGCGGTGCCGCCGTTGAGGCCGACGCAGGGGATGCCGCAGACCGTGAATTCGACCGTCAGTACGTTGCCTTCCTTGCCGTCCGGGTAGTCGCCCGGGGCGTGGTGGACAGCGCTCACCGCGCTGTCGGGAAAGGTGTTGGCATAGAAGGTGGCGGCCTCGAGCGCGCCGTTGTCGTACCAGATACAGATCGTGTTCTTGTGTGCCATGTCCGGCTCCACGATGGACGAAGGCGCAGCGATAGCACGCCCGGTGTTAATCCGGGATCGTGCTGCACCCGCAAAAAAAGAGCGCCCGAAGGCGCCCTTTGTACTCCCGGTGCGGCAGCCGGCTCAGCGCCATACCTTGATCTGGTCGGCTTCGCTGCGCTGCATCGGCTGCCCGGCCTTGCAGCTGAAGGTGGCACCGAACGCCGGCAGGTTCGCCAGCGTGCCGTTGCTGCGCCACAGGCCCGGTGCGCGGATGTCGGCGGTCAGGCGGCGCGCGGCCTCGTTCGGCGACAGCTGCTGTGCCCACAGCGACGACCAGGCGCGGAAGAAGCCCTGCTGCTGTGCCTGCTTGGCCTTGGGCTCCTGCGCGGCATACGCCGCCCACGCCAGTTCCAGGCCGGCGATGTCGGCCAGGTTCTCTTCCTGGGTCAGCGTGCCGTTGACCTTGGCACCCTTCACGCCCGGGAAGTCGTAGGCGCTGTACTGCGCGGCCACGCGATTGCCGAGCAGGGTCCAGGCGGTCTTGTCGGCCGGGGTCCACCAGCTGCGCAACTCACCCTTGGCATCGACCAGCGCGCCCTTGGCATCGATCGCACGGGTCAGCTCATGGCCGACCAGGCCCCCGAAGCTGCCGAACTTGTCGGCGGTGTCGGCCTTGGCGTTGAACACCGGGCCCTGCAGGATCGCGGCGGTGACGATCAGGCGGTTCTGCGCCAGGTCGTAGGCCAGCGACGGCTGCTGCGGCAGCACGTCCCAGCGACGGTCGGCATTGCCCTTGCCGATGCGCTTCATTTCCTCGCGGTGGCGCCAGGTCGAAGCAATCAGCATGTTGCCACCAAACGAGCCGCGCCCCATCGGCTGCACGCTGTAGTCCAGGTCGCGCAGCGGGGTGCCGATCTCGATCTTCAGCGCAGCCAGCTTGGCTTGCGCTTCAGCCTTGGCTTCGGCGCTCATCCAGCTGTTGTTCTTGACCGCTTCGATCTGTACTTCGCGCAGCTTGTCGACGATCCACGCCGCCTGGCGACGATCTTCGGCGGACAGGTAGCGCGCGGCATATTCGCGGCCCACCATCGGGCCGGCGGCTACGTTGATCGCATCGAGCACGCTTTCCCAGCGCTGCGGTGGCAGGGTTTCGCCGCGCAGCACGCGGCCACGGAATTCGAACTCGGCGTCGCGGTAGGCCTTGGACAGGTACGGCGCCATCGAATCGCCCACGCGCCAGCGCAGGTAGGCTTTCCACTGGTCCGGCTTGAGCTTGGTGACCATGCCGTCGAGCTGCTTGAACAGGCCCGGATCGGCCAGCGAGACCAGATCGTCATCCACGCCCTGTGCCTTCAGGAACGCGTCCAGCTGCAGGTTGCGGTAGCGGCTGTTGAGCTCCTTGGTGGAGATCGGCGCGTAGTTGTTGAACGGGTTGTTGATGCCGGCCAGCGACTGCGCGTTGCGCGCTAGCTCGGTCTCCAGCGCGATCACCGCCTGCGATTCGGCATCCAGCTTGGCCGCCGGGGTGCCGGTCAGCGCCAGGATCTGCTTGACGTAGTTGCGGTAGCGACCCATCAGCGCCACGGTATCGGCGTCGGTGCGGGTATAGAACGCGGGATCCGGCAGGCCCATGCCGCCCTGCATGAAGTAACCGATGTGGCGGTCCAGTGCCTTCAGGTCGACGTCAGGGCCGAAGTTGAAGGCGACCGGGATGCCCACCTGGTGCAGCGCGGCGATCGAGGCCGGCACATCCTTGGCCTTCTTGATGGCGTTGATGCGGGTCAGCAGCGGGGCGATTGGATTGGAACCGTCCGCTTCCACGGCGGCTTCGTCAAAGCCGCTGGCCCAGAAGTCACCCAGCAGCTTCTGCACGTTGCCCTGCGGCGACTTCATCGCGGCGTCGAGCAGGTCGCGCTGCTGCTGGCGGCTGCGGTCGACCAGCTGGCCCAGTGCGGTCGTGGCGCCGGTCTGCGGCACCGGGTTGGCCTTCAGCCAGCCTGCATTGGTGGCATCGTAGAAGTCGCTGCACTGGGCGCTGACGGCCGGGGCGCGTGAGGCCTTCTTCTTGGCGGCGGCAAACGCATCGTGGGTCGGGAGCAGAGTCGCCAGGCTGATGCCCAGGGCGATGGCAAGCGGACGGAAGTTGGGCATGTGGAACGAATCCGTGATGGATTGAGGGCGCGCGCACTATAGCAAGCCGGGCATGGGCGCGGCATGCACGCATCACGGTGGCTCCGCCGAGCCGTGCGCCGACCAAGGTCGGCATCTACCAACGGCGTGGGCCATGCGCGGATGACGGGCGCTGTGAAAAACAAGGGCCCGGGAATTCCCGGGCCCTTGCAGGTATGCCGCAACGTCAGCCGTTGCTTACCAGATCACCACCTGCTGCTCGCCGGTGCGGGCCATCGGCGAACCGGCCTTGCACTGGAACGCGGCGGCGAAGGTCGGCAGGTTCGACGGCGCACCCATGGCGCGGAACTGCGCCGGGGCGTGCGGATCGGTGGCCAGGCGGACCTTGGCGTTTTCCGGGGTGTACTTGGTGCGCCACACGGTGGCCCAGTTGAAGAAGAAGCGCTGGTCGCGGGTGAAGCCATCGACCTTCGCATCTTCCTTGCCGGCGGAGGCCTTCTGCAGCGCGTCGTAGGCGGTGGCCAGGCCACCCAGGTCGGCGATGTTCTCGCCCAGGGTCAGGTGGCCGTTCACCGCCTGGCCGTCGACCTTGTACTGGTCGAACTGCTTGACCAGCTTGCCGGTGAGGCCTTCGAAGTTCTTCTTGTCGGCCGGGGTCCACCAGTCTTCCATGTTGCCGGTCGGCCCGAAGCGTGCACCCTGGTCGTCGTAACCGTGGGTCATTTCATGGCCGATCACCGCACCGATGCCGCCGTAGTTCAGCGCGTCGTCGGCCTTCGGATCGAAGAACGGCGGCTGCAGGATGGCGGCCGGGAACACGATCTCGTTCTGCAGCGGGTTGTAGTAGGCGTTGACGGTCTGCGGGGTCATGCCCCACTCGGTCTTGTCCACCGGCTTGCCGATCTTGGACAGGTTGAACTTGTAGTTGAACTCGTTGGCCGCGCGCACGTTGCCGAGGAAGCTGTCGCGCTGGGTCTGCAGGCCCGACCAGTCGCGCCACTTGTCCGGGTAACCGATCTTCGGGGTGAAGGTCTCCCACTTGGCGATGGCCTTGGCCTTGGTTTCCTCGCTCATCCAGCTCAGGCCCTGGATGCGGTCCTTCAGCGCGGCGGCCAGGTTCTTCACCAGTTCTTCCATCTTCGCCTTGGCTTCCGGCGAGAAGGCGACCTTCACGTACAGCTGGCCGAAGGCTTCACCTGCATCATTCTCGATGGTGCCCAGCACGCGCTTCCAGCGCGGCTTCTGTTCCTTCTGGCCGTTGAGGGTCTTGCCGTAGAACTCGTAGTTCTCCTGCACGAAGGCGTCAGCCAGGTACGGCGAGGCGCTGTCCACGGTGTGGAAGCGCAGGTAGGCGCGCCACACCGACGGGTCGGTATCGCCCAGCGCCTTGCTCACTTCCTCATGGAAAGCCGGCATGGCCAGCGAGAACTTCTCCGGTGCGGCCACGCCCTGCGACTTGAAGAACTCGGTCCAGCTGAAGTTCGGGGTCAGCTTGTCGGCGTCGGCCAGGGTGACCGGGTTGTAGTACAGCTCGACGTTGCGCGACAGCTCGACGCGCGACTTGGAAGCCTTGGCCAGGCGGGTTTCGAACTTGATCACGTCCTCGGCCTGCTTGGCCGCGTCGGCCGCGGCGACGCCGGACAGCTCCAGCACCTTGGCGACGTGCGCCTGGTAGGCCTTCAGCTTGTCGGCGTTCTTGGCATCGGTGTAATAGGTGGTATCCGGCAGGCCCAGGCCGCCCTGGCTGGCGTAGGCCATGTTCATGGCCGAGTTCTTGAAGTCGGCTTCGGCACCGAAGCCGAACAGGACGTTGTCACCCTTGGCGGCGCTGGTGCGCAGGTAGTTGGCGATCGCTGCCTTGTCCTGCAGGCCGTCGATCGCCGCCAGGTCGGCCTTCAGCGGCTCGATGCCCTGCGCGTTGATCTTCGCTTCGTCCATGCCGGTCGCCCACAGGTCGCCGACGATCTTCTCGATGTGGTTCGGGTTCTTGACCTGCGCGACCTGTTCGGCCAGCTGGTGCTGCACGGCCACCGAGCGCTCGTCGAGGATGGTGAACGCGCCCCAGCTGGTGCGGTCGCCCGGGATTTCATTGGCGGCCAGCCACTTGCTGTTGACGTAGTCGCCAAAGGCGGTGCAGGCGTCCTTGGTGGTGTCCAGGTCGCTCGGCTGGAAGGCGTTGTAGGCCGGCAGCTTGCTCTCGTCCAGCTTATAGGTGGTGGCTTCGGCGGTGGCCGGGGCGGAGGCGGCGGCGTCCTTGGCCGGGGTTTCAGTCTTGCCGCAGCCGACCAGCGCGGCCGAAACGGCCAGGGTCAGCAGCACGATCTTGGGAGTACGGGTCACTTGAATGGCCTCCGGGCCGAGTGAGTCAGGGAGTGGCCGCAGGTGCGACCGTGGGCCGAACGATACGCCGCCGGCCAGACCTGCAAGGGTGTCGAAGGTCATGGTCGGGCGCAAGGGCTTTTGCCGGGCCCGGAAAAGGCAGACCCGGCAAAAGCCGGGTCTGTCGGGTGTTGCGGTTCTGGATGGATCAGAACTTGTAGGTGGCGCCCATGTACATGTAACGGCCGATGTTGTCGTACATCGCCGAACCGACGTCAGAGCCGAAGTAGTTCACCGGCGGATCCTTGTCGAAGGCATTGTCGATGCCCATGTAGACGTCGATCTTGTCACCCGGGAAGCGGTAGCCGAACTGGAAGTTGTGGTACGTGTACGAGCCGTTGCGGATCGGGCTGGTCTGTCCCGGGTTGGCCTGGTAGCTCTTCGGCTGCACACGCAGGTTCGGGCCGACGTAGGTCATGTCCCACGACGCGCGCCACTGGCCCAGCGAGTACTTGGTCTGCAACTGGCCACGCCAGCGCGGATCGGTCACCCAGGTGACGTTCTCGTCGTACTCGTTCGGGAAGGCCTGGAAGGCCCACTCGCGCGACTGCAGCAGACGGGTGCCCACCAGGCGGATGACGGTGTCACCCTCGGCCAGCTTGAAGCGGTAGTCCATTTCCAGATCGACGCCGACGCGACGCGAGCGGGCGAGGTTTTCGTTCAGCGCAACCCAGCGGCTGATCGAGTATTCCGGGAAGGTGCGGCCGCCAGCATCGGTCTTGCCGCCCACCGGTGCGCGTTCGATGAAGCCGCAGAAGCTGTTGTTGATCCCCCCCGGCGAATCCACGCAACGGGTTGCATTGGTCTGCGCGGTCACCGCACCAATGGCGTCCTTCAGACTGATCCACCAGTAGTCGACGGACATGCCGAAGCCCTGCAGGAAATCAGGCTGCCAGACCAGGCCATAGGTGAAGCTGCGTGCGCGTTCCGGCTTCAGGTCCGGATTGCCGCCGCTGACGCCCGGGCGGGTGGCAGTGTAGGTGTCGACCCAGCCGACCGGCACGCCCAGCGCCGAGCAGTTGGCCTGGCGCAGTGCCGGGTCCGCCGCGGTGTTCGGGCGGTTCGGGTTGGTGGCCAGGTAGTTGCAGGGGTCGTTGACCGTGGCGAAGTTTTCGCTCTGCGGGTTGTACAGCTCACCGATGCTCGGTGCGCGCACCGCTTGCGACAGGGTGCCGCGGGCACGCAGCGACGGGATGATGGTCCAGTCCAGGCCCACCTTCCAGGTGGTGGTCTTGCCGATGCTGCTGTAGTCCGACCAGCGGCCTGCGGCGTCCAGGGTCAGGTTGTAGATGCCCGGGATGTCAGCCAGTAGCGGCACTGTGGTTTCAACGAAGGCCTCGCGCACGTCGTACTTGCCCATGCGGTTGGGAATGGCGTTGAGGAAGGTGAGGCCCTGCGCGGCCAGCGGATCGGTGATCTCGCGGCTCTTTTCGCGGCGGTATTCCACACCACCGGCCACGCCGACATCACCGGCCGGCAGGCTGAAGAGCGAGCCGTTGGCCAGCGACGCGCTGAACACCGACTGCTGCAGGCGCGAGTAGTTGAACGAATTGACGTTCATCCAGTCACGTGCGGCTTGGGTCACCGCGCCGTTGCCGAATACCGAGAACGGCACGCAGCCTTCGCGGGCGAACTGCGAGTACACGCGGTTGCCGTTGTTGGGGTTGGTCGCGTTCGGGTTCAGCGTGGTGCGGCAGACGATCTGGCCAGTGGCCGGGTTGACCACGGTATCCAGGCCAGCCTGCCAACGCTCGTTGATACGGTTGTTGAGGTTCCAGCGCTTGACTTCGCTCTGGCCCCAGTTGCCGTAAACGTCGTAGGTCCAGTTCTCGGTCAGGTTGCCTTCCATGCCCAGCACAAAGCGCTGGGTGTTGCGCTCCACGTGCTCACCACGCTGGCCGGCGTCGACGTTGAAGCGGCTCAGGGTTAGCTGGCTCAGGCCGGCGCTGGTCATCAGTGCACGCAATTGCGGCGACACGTAAGCGTTATCACGCTGGATGCGCAAGGTCTGGTCGAACGACGGCTGTGCCAGGAAGTCCGACTCGGTTTCGGTGTACTTGCCTTCGAAGTACAGGCGATGGTTGTCGGTCAGGTCGAAGTTGACGACCGTGTTGATACTCTTGCGGTCGAACTTCGGCTGCAGGTCGGCAACCGAGTTCAGGTCGGCGAAATCACAGTTCACGCAACTGGTTGCGCTGACCACGGTGCCGTCGTAGCGCTGCTTGCGGAAGGTGCCATCCGGGTTGAACTGGTAGCGGTTGCCCCAGGTAGCCGGATTGTTCGGGTTGAAGGTGCCGATGTTGAAGGTACCGCCGAAGGAGATCGAGTGATTGCCGCCCGGGCCTGCCAGCACGGTTTCCGGGTTGCTTTCGCTGGACGGCTTGCTGCTGTCGTAGTTCGGGTTGCGCACCGACACCAGGAACTCGTTGCCGATGGCGCGGTCGGTGCGGACGAAGCGGTCCTGCTTGCTGTACTCAAGGGCGACGGCGGCGTTGCCGCGGCCACCAGCGAAGTCGGTGCCGGCCGAGGCGCTGATGAAGGAGCGGTTGAAGCCGCCTTCGCTGGCCATGCCGGTCTGACCGCGCACTTCGGCGCCGTCGAAGGATTTCTTCATGATGAAGTTGACCACGCCAGCCACGGCGTCGGCGCCGTACACGGCCGAGGCACCACCGGTGATCACTTCCACGCGCTCGATCCATTCCACCGGGATGGTGTTGACGTCCACGGCCGAGGAGCCCGAGGTCGCGCCGACGTGGCGGCGGCCATTGACCAGCACCAGAGTGCGCGAGGTGCCCATGCCACGCAGGTCCATCAGACCCACGCCGGCGGTGCCGATGAAGCGGGTCGAGTTGCCCAGCGTGTAGGTCGGTGTCAGCGCTGGCAGGCGCGTCATCAGATCGCCGATGTTGTTCGCACCGGTGGCACGAATCTCCTCGGCGGTGATGGCCGTGACCGGCGAGGGGGTCACAAAGCCCGTACGCGCAATGCGCGAGCCGGTCACACTGACGCGATCGAGGTCGATCGGATTGGAGGAGGCTTCCTGCGCGAAGGCAGGTGCTGCGGCCACGGCGAGCAGACCGACGAGCAGGGCGCTGCTGAGCGGGTGACGGCCAGGTGGGCGGTTGTACGTCATCGTTATGGGTCCCCTAATGAATTGAAGCGTGCTGTTCCGTCCGTTCGTTACACCTAAGTTCATATAACGGGCGTCGTTCATGGAACCTAACACGGCCTTAACGAGAAATGCATACAAATGTCACAAAATGGTACTGGGTGCACTTCGAAGTTGGCTGAAAGTGCAACAAATACAATCGTTTAATATCAATTGTGATCTGCCGGCCACAACTTGATGACGCGAAGCTGAACGTGGTGGGATGGGCCACTTTGCGCAAATAGGCGTTTCATCATCCGTCCAGGAGCGGTGTTCATCAGAGGGGCGGAGGAAGCTGCCGTAGTTGGCCTGCAGCGTGGCGATCCCCCCGCTTGGCGACCAGGTCGTCGATGTGTCGGAACGTGCCTTTGCGTAGCTTTCGTAATTCCAAATCGACGTCGGGTTGCCCAGCAGGTCCTGGAAGTCCTCGCCCGGCTGCACCTGCACTTCATGCTTCAGCATGTTGGTGTAGTTGTCCGAGAACTGCAGCGAACCGAAGCGGCCGATGTCTTGCAAGTACGTGAAGCCGACGGCAAGGGCCTGCAGGTTCTGGCAGGCTCATCTTCGGGGGGGCACAGCGAGCTCAGGTTGCTGGCCGAATCGCGTACGACCCAGTCGGCCACGTCCTGATGGGTGGCCGAGGAGCTCTTCGGCAAGTCGTTGCGGCAGTAGTACTCGGCCAGCAGCAGCGGGTCTATGCTGGCTGCATCAACTCCGTTCTCGATCTTGCAGTTGTAGCAGTCGGCCGAGATCGATAGGTTTCTACAACCGGGGTATGGGCCGATTCGGCCAAGTTGCACTCGGTTTCTACGGCTACATGCCGAAGAATTGTGATCAGGCGGCAAACGTGCTTGTGCCGTTCGTGGAGGGCGTGGATGCGTTCGATGAGCCCAAGTGCCAGCTCCGCTGGGGCCGGGAATGGGCAGGCCCTGTTCCACCAGGGCCTGTTCTTCCATCCGCTCAGGCCGGACACGAAAAAGCCCCGCCATGGCGGGGCTTTTCCGTTACTGCGGTTGCGGGATTACTTCACGCCGAACGCGTACTTGGCCTGCACGTAGATCGCGCGCCCGTAGGCGTTGTACAGGTAGTTGTTGTACGGCTGGCCGCTGGTGCCGGCGAAGCTGTAGCGCTGATTGTCCGGCATCTTGTTGAACACGTTGTTGACCATCAGCGACAGGGTCAGGTTTTCCATCGCGCGGTAGTTCACGCTCAGGTTGTAGGTGGTGTAGGAACCCCACTTGCCTGCCTTGTAGCCGGAGCTGTGGACGTAGTCATAGCCGTTGCCCACGTAAGCCATGTAGTTCGGCGTCTTGCCGATGTAGTTGGCATACAGGGTGGTGGTCCAGTTGTCCTTGGCCCAGCCGATCGAGCCGTCCGCGCGTACCTTGGCGTACGAGTCATACACCCACATCGCATACGGGTCGTGCAGCAGGTCCAGGAACTCGTCACCCGGCTGCGGCTGCAGCTTGCGCTTGAGCATGTCGGTGTAGTTGGCCGAGAACTGCAGCGAACCGAAGCGACCGATGTCCTGCACGTACTTGAAGCTGGCGGTCAGTGCTTCCAGGTTCTGGCGGGCGACGTTCATCTTCGGCGTGTAGATCTCGTCGAGCACGCCCGATGCATCACGGGTGATCCAGTCATTGACGTTCTGGCAGCTGGCCGAGGTGTTGTTGGACTGGCCGTTGCGGCAGTAGTACTCGGCCAGCAGCAGCTGGTCGGAGCTGAGCGTATCGACCTCGTTCTTGATCTTCCAGTTGTAGTAGTCGACCGACAGCGACAGGTTGTTGATCGGTGCCCACACGACGCCTGCATTCCAGACGTCAGCGGTGATCGGCTCCAGGTCGGGGTTGCCCGAGCGGGTGCCGAACACCGAGACGCTGTCGTACGGGCAGCCGGTGGTGTTGGCCGGGTCGTAGCCCAGCTGGCCGCAGCGGTAGTAGTCGGTGGAACCGTTGGCGTAGTAACCGCTGCGACCCTGGAAGGCATCGGACAGGGTCGGTGCGCGGAACGCCGTACCGTACTTGCCGCGGAACAACAGGCTTTCGATCGGGCGGAACTCGATGCCGACGCTGTAGGTGGCCTTGTCCACGGTGTTGCTGCCGATCTTGAAGGCGTCATAGCGGCCGGAGCCGGTGACGGTCAGCGTTTCCAGCAGCGGCATGCGCAGTTCGGTGGTCACCGCATAGTTGCTGCGATGGCCGGCACCGGATACGGCGGTGGTCCCCCACACGCTGCCATCCATCAGGCCCGGGTCGGGCGTGTAATCCCAGCCTTCACTGCCGCCTTCCAGAACCACGGCGAAGCCAGCATCGCCACCCGGCAGCTTGAACAGCGAGCCATTGGTGACCTGGGCGCGGGCCAGGTTCTGCCAGGTGCGGCTTTCGCTGTAGCTGTAGCCGGTGAAGCTCTGGAAGTCACCAGCGGGCAGCGGTGCGTAGAACGCTTCCCAGTTCGGGCTGTAGATGTTGTAGCCGGTGCTGGTGGTACCCAGCACCGGGCCCAGCACACGCTGCTCGAAGTAGTCGTTGATCGGGTCGTTCCAGCGCACGAAATTGCGCTCGGTCAGCTTGTACTCGCCACGGGTGAAGCTGAGGCTGTAGTCCCAGTTGCCTGCGGTGCCGCGGCCGCCGAGGGTGACCTGGTAGGCCTTGTTGCGGTCGGTGTTCATGATGTCGCGGTAACCGCCGCCGCCGATGTCCTCCGGCGCGAACACGCGCTGCAGGTTCATGTACTGGCCGCTGGCCTGGTCGTAGAAGCGGCCCCAGCCCGAGGAGGTGCCCCACCAGGTGTAGCCGGAACCGGTGGCGTACTTGACCTCCTCCAGGCTGTACAGCGCGTCGCCGAACAGCTGGAAATTGTCATTCACGTCGAAGGTGGCCGAGCTGTAGATCTGCCCGCTTTCCTTGCCGTTCTTGATGGTCTTGTACCCGGTGCCGTAGACAGAGCCGCAGGCCTGGCCGGTCGGACGGGTACCGAGCACGGTGGTGCCGTCGAACTGGCCCGCCACGTTGGCGCACCGGTTCGGGTCCATCATCGCGTAGCGGTTGTTGGCGGCCGGCAGCAGCACCAGGAAATCGTTGGAGACGTACTGCGGGCTGTAACCGTCGGGGTTGTTGACCTTGGTCAGGTCGCGCTGGTAACCCCAGATCGGGCTGGTCTTCTCATACTGCACGTTGACCAGTGCATGGAAGCGGTCATCCTTGGAGTTGAAACCGCGTGCGCCGCTGAAGCGGAAGCTGTTGCCGCCTCCTTCGCTGTAGGCACCGCCGCGCACATTGAGCACGCCGCCATCCATGCGCTCCTTGAGGATGATGTTGACCACGCCGGCGATCGCGTCCGAGCCGTACAGCGACGACTGGCCACCCGGCAGGATCTCGATGCGCTCGACGATGTCGATCGGGATGCCGCTGATGTTGTTGAAGGTATCGCCGCCGTTGTACAGCGCCGGATACGAGAGCATCGGGCGGCCGTTGATCAGGTACTTGGTATAGCCCGGGCTGAGGCCGAACATGCCCGCCGCTTCGGCGCCCTGGGTGAAGGATGCGGAGGTCTGGCCACCCTGCAGGCCGCCCGTGGACAGCGAGGACTGCTGCAGGACATCGGCGACGCTGGTGAAACCGCGGGTCTGGATATCCTCGGCGGTGACGGTCAGGACGGGCGTGTGGTTCTCGATCTCGGTCTGCGGAATCAGCGACCCGGTGACGGTCACACGATCAAGCTGGGTCGGCGCATTGCCGTCCTGGGCCAGGGCGGTGCCGGAGGCCAGGAGGGTGCCGAGCAGGGCGAGGGTCAGAGGGTGGCGCGAGAGCGTGGAACGTTGGCGAGACATGGTGGATCCCCGTAGTGAGCAATGTCTTGGCGGCGCATTCCCTGCGCATTAACAATTCGTTCAGTGTGACTCCATTCAGGTCGACCGTAACACGTCGTTAACGCTGCCAACACAGGGCTGTCACATCAAGGTGCCGTTGGGAGATGAAAAAACGCTTCAGAATCAATGGATAAGGCGACTTGTTTTGGCATGTTTCAAAAGTTTGCGGCGTGCAAGGGAGTATGTCGGCATGGCGGATATGCCTTGTAGATCAATGCGTTGCCTTGGATCAGCGCTGCCGGGAACCCGGATGTTTGTGCGTTGTGGATCACACTTTCTGCTACAGGCCGGACAGGGGGCGGGGCGCAGTGGTGCAAAAAAAAGGCCCCGCCGAAGCGGGGCCTGGTCCAGACACGCGGTCCGGAATACGACGGGATCAGAAGTCGTACTTGACCTGGGCCGAGATCTGACGGCCGTAGACGCTGTAGAAGCCGTCGTTGAACGGGGTCGATTCGTTGCCCGGGTAGTTGTAGCGCTGGCCTTCCGGCAGCTTGTTGAACACGTTGTTGACCATCAGCGACAGGGTCAGATCGTCCTGTGCCTGGTAGTTCAGGCTCATGTTGTACGTGGTGTACGAGCCCCACTTGCCGGCCTTGGCGCCGGAGGAGTGGACGTAGTCGTAGCTGCGGCCGGTGTAGGCCAGGTAGTTCGGGGTGCTGCCGACGTAGTTGGCGTACACGGTGGTGGTGAACTTGGAGATGGCCCAGCCCACCGACACGTCGCCGCGTACCTTGGCGAAGTTGTCGTAGTACCACATGTTGTACGGATCGCTCAGCAGGTCCAGCTTCTGCGCACCCGGCAGGGCCACCACTTCACGCTTGAGCATGTTGGTGTAGTTGCCGGAGAACATCAGCGAACCGAAGCGGCCCAGGTCCTGCTGGTACTTGGCACCGACGGTCACCGCTTCCAGGTTCTGGCTGGCCACGTTGAGCTTCGGGGTGTACACGCGGGTCAGGTTGCCACCGGCGTCGCGGGTCACCCAGTCGGTCACGTTCTGGCAGCTGGCCGAGGTGTTGTTCGGCAGGCCGTTGCGGCACTGGTACTCGGCCAGCAGCAGCTGGTCGGTGCTCAGGGTCTTGACCTCGTTCTTGATCTTCCAGTTGTAGTAGTCGACCGACAGCGAGAAGTTGCTCACCGGGGCCCACACCACGCCTGCGCTCCACACGTCGGCGGTGATCGGCTTCAGGTCCGGGTTGCCGGACTTTTCGCTGTACACCGAGGTGGTCTTGTAGAACGAGCAGGCTTCGTCACGCAGCGCGTAACCCATCTGGCTGCAGCGATAGTAGTCGTTCTGGCCGGAGGCGAACGAGCCGCTCATGCCCTGGAAGGCATCGGACAGGGTCGGCGCGCGGAACGCGGTGCCGTACTTGCCGCGCAGCAGCAGGCTTTCCACCGGACGGTATTCCAGGCCGATGCTGTAGGTGGCCTTGTCGACGGTCTTGTCGGCGATCTTGAAGGCGTCATAGCGGCCCGAGGCGCTGATGGTCAGCGACTCGAATACCGGCATGCGCAGTTCGCTGGTCACCGCGTAGTTGCTGCGGTGGCCGGCACCGGCCACGGCGCTGGCGCCCCACGCGTTGCCATCGACGAAGGCCTGGTCGGGCGAGTAATCCCAACCCTCGCTGCCGCCTTCCAGCACGACGGCCAGGCCGGCGTCGCCACCCGGCAGGGAGAACAGCGAACCGTTGGTCACCTGCACGCGACCCAGGTTCTGCCAGGTCTTGCTGCGGTGGGTGCCATAGCCGGTGAAGCTGGCGAACTGGTCCGGGGTGATCGGCGAGTAGAAGGCGGTGTAGTTCGGGTTGTAGATGCCGAAGCCATCAGCAGTGGTGCCCAGGCGCGGGCCCAGCACGGTGTCGCCGAAGAAGCCTTCGATCTTGTCCTTCCAGCGCGCGAAGCGGTTCTGGTCCAGACGGTATTCGCCGCGGGTGAAGCTGGCGCTGTAGTCCCAGTCGCCGACCATGCCCTTGCCGCCCAGGGTGACCTGGTAGGAACGGCTCTCATCGGAGTTCAGGATGTTGTTGTAGTGGCCCGGGCCGATTTCTTCCGGCGCGAAGGCGCGCTGCAGGTTCACGACCTTGCCCAGGCCCTGGTCGTAGAAGCCGCCCATCACCGACTTGGTGCCCCACCACAGGGCGCTGGAGCCGGAGGTGAACTCGGTCTTTTCCTTGCTGTACAGCACGTCGGCGAACAGCTGGAAGTTGTCGTTCACGTCGAAGGTCATCGACGAGTAGAACTGGCCGCTGTTCTTGCCGTTCTTCAGGGTCTTGTAGCCGGCGCTGTACACCGAGCCGCACGATTCGCCCGATGCACGCTTGCCGACGGTGGTGGTGCCGTCGTACAGGCCTGCCACGTTGGCGCAGCGGGTCGGGTCCATCATGTACAGCTTGTTGTCGGCGTTGCCGATGACGGCAAAGTCGTTCGACGGCAGCTGCGCGGTGTAACCGACCGGGTTGTTCTGCTTGGTGATGTCACGCTGGTAGCCCCAGATCGGGCTGCCGTTCTCGATCTGCACGTTGACCAGCGCGTGGAAGCGGTCGTCGAACGCGTTGAAGCCCTTGGCGGCGCTGAAGCGGATGTTGCCGCCACCACCTTCGGTGTAGGTACCGCCACGGATCGACATCGTGCCGCCGTCCATGCGTTCCTTCAGGATGATGTTGACCACGCCGGCGATCGCGTCCGAGCCGTACAGCGACGACTGGCCGCCCGGCAGGACTTCGATGCGCTCGACGATGTCGATCGGGATGCCGCTGATGTTGTTGAACGACTCGCTGCCGTTGTACAGCGCCGGATACGAGAGCATCGGGCGGCCGTTGATCAGGTACTTGGTGTAGCCCGGATTCAGGCCGAACATGCCGGCGGCTTCGGCGCCCTGGGTGAACGCACCCGAGGTCTGGCCGCCCTGCAGGCCGCCGGTCGTCAGCGATGACTGCTGCAGCACTTCAGCAACACTGCTGAAGCCGCGGGTCTGGATGTCTTCGGCGGTGATGGACATCACCGGGGTCTGGGTTTCGACCTGGGTCTGCGGGATCAGCGAACCGGTGACGGTGATCTTGTCCAGGTTGGTCGCCTTGTCCTGGGCCATTGCCGGGGAGGCGGCCATCAGAGCGGAAAGCAGGGCGACGGCGAGCGTGTTGCGACGTGCGGTATTGCTGACGTGTTTCATGTAGTTCCAATGGAGAGCAAAAAACAAAAACGGCACTGCGCATGCGCCATCGCGCGGGCCGCAACAGCGGGCTCCGCAGCTCAAAACAGTGCTGATCGAACGTAACATGAACTTAACAATCTGTGCACGAATCCGTCGCAATCCTGAATTTCAGTCAGGTTACGTCCAGCTTGTATGATGCTGGGTTATCCCCCTGACTCCGCCGGTGCTCGTTGTGAACAGTTCTCCCCGCCGTCCCCATGCCAGCCAGGTCCAGAAGGGACTTACGCCGCATGCCCGCATCCGCAATGTCATCGCGGTCGGTTCGGGCAAGGGCGGCGTCGGCAAGTCCACCACCTCGGTGAACCTGGCCGTGGCGCTGCAGCAGCTCGGTGCGCGGGTGGGCGTGCTCGACGCCGACATCTACGGCCCCAGCGTGCCGGCCATGCTGGGGCTGTCCGGCCGCCCGGAAAGCCCGGACAACAAGAGCATCGAGCCTCTGCGTGCGTTCGGCGTGGACACCATGTCGATCGGCTACCTGATCGAAGAAGACACCCCGATGATCTGGCGCGGCCCGATGGCCACCTCGGCGATGACCCAGCTGTTCAACGATACCCTGTGGGACGACCTGGATTTCCTGCTGATCGACCTGCCGCCGGGCACGGGTGACATCCAGCTGACCCTGACCCAGAAGATTCCGCTGGCCGGTGCGGTGATCGTCACCACGCCGCAGGACATCGCCACGCTGGATGCGAAGAAGGCGCTGAAGATGTTCGAGAAGGTCGAGGTGCCGGTGCTGGGCATCGTCGAGAACATGGCGGTGCACACGTGCAGCAGCTGCGGGCACATCGAGCACCTGTTCGGCGAGGGTGGCGGCGAGCGCATGGCCACGCAGTACGGCGTGCCGCTGCTGGGGTCGCTGCCGCTGCAGATCGGCATCCGCGAGCAGGGCGATGCAGGCACGCCGATCACCGTGGCCCAGCCGGATTCGGCACCGGCCCAGGCCTATCGCCATGCCGCGCAGCGCCTGATCGAGGAAGTCGGCAAGCGCCCGCGGGCCTCGATCCCGATCCTGTCCTCGCTGCTGTAAGTGCCGGGGCAGGGGCCGCCGGCGCAGGCCGGCCCCCTGCTAGAATCCTCGCGCCCCCTCGTACCCCCAGGACAAAGCATGAGCATCAAGAGTGACCGTTGGATCCGCCGCATGTCCGAGCAGCACGGCATGATCGAGCCGTTCGAGGCCGGGCAGGTCAAGCAGGCCAACGGCCAGCGCATCGTCAGCTACGGCACGTCCAGCTATGGCTATGACGTGCGCTGCTCGCGCGAATTCAAGGTGTTCACCAACATCAACTCGACGATCGTCGATCCCAAGCATTTCGATCCGGGCAGCTTCGTGGATATCGTCGGCGATGAGTGCATCATCCCGCCGAACAGCTTCGCGCTGGCGCGTACCGTGGAGTACTTCCGCATCCCGCGCGATACCCTGGTGGTGTGCCTGGGCAAGAGCACCTACGCGCGCTGCGGCATCATCGTCAATGTGACGCCGCTGGAGCCGGAATGGGAAGGCCACGTCACCCTGGAATTCAGCAACACCACACCGCTGCCGGCGCGCATCTACGCCAACGAAGGCGTGGCGCAGATGCTGTTCTTCCAGGCGGCCGCCGACGACATCTGCGAGACGTCGTACCGCGACCGTGGCGGCAAGTACCAGGGCCAGACCGGCGTGACCCTGCCGCGGACCTGAAGATTGCAGGCGATTTGTAGAGCCGAGCCATGCTCGGCTTCAATGCAGGGCAGCCGAGCATGGCCCGGCTCCACATGAAGGAAGGCGGCGCAATGCGCCGCCTTCCTTATTTGCCGCGACCGAACAGCATCGCGATGCCGACACCCACCAGGGCCACCGGCCACCAGGTCAGCAGCAGCTTGGACAGGTTCAGGTGCGTCCAGCCGAGATTGCTGGCGAGCATGAACAGGCCGATCAGGATCAGCAGGACGGCGGCAACGAGGTTGAATCGCATCGGGTCGGCGAAGGCTCAGGACAGGGCCGGATATCCTAGCCGTTCCTTCCAGTAGGCGACATGCTGGTCCAGCGCCGCCGGCTCGTAGCGGTGCGCCGGGCCGCTGCCCCAGACCGGGCCCGGCCAGGCCGGATCACCGTCATGGCGGCCGATCACATGGAAATGCAGCTGGCGCACGATATTGCCCAGCGCCCCGATGTTGATCTTTTCCACCCCGTCGGAGCCCTTCAGGGCCTTGCAGGCGCGGTTGAGCTCGGTGCGGAGCTTGTCCTGCTGCTCGCCGTCCAGCTCGATCCACTCGGTGACCCCGGCCAGGCGCGGTACCAGCACCAGCCAGGGGAATCGTTCGTCGTTCATCAGCCGCACTTGCGACAACGGTCCTTCCGCCACCAGCACGCTATCGGCGGCCAGGCGTGAATCGAGTTCGAATTCGCTCATCCAAGATGCTCCGAGAAGAAGTCCAGGGTGCGTTGCAGCGCCAAGGCGGCGCTGTCTGGATCATACGCATGTCCGACCTCCCGGTTGAAGGCATGATCGGCCGGATAGACGTAGGTGGTCATCTGCGGCAGCTTCTCGCGGTGGGCCTGCACGGCTTCCGGTGGGATGCTGCGGTCCTGGGCGCCGAAGTGGAAGATCACCGGTGCCTTGGGTGTCTCATCGAGGAACTGGACGTTGCGGGCGCCGTAGTAGCTGACCGACGGCAGCCCCAGGCGCACTGCGGACAGCATCGCCACCGTGCCACCCCAGCAGTAGCCGACGGTGCCCACCTTGCCGTGAGGGGCCAGCCGGGTGGCCGCCGCACGTACCACTTCCAGTGCCTTCTCCATGCCCAGCGCTGCCACCCGTTCCAGGCCCTGTTTCACGCCGTCGGCGTCGTAGGGCAGCGCGTCCGGATCGGCGTCGGGGCCATCGAGCAGGTCGAAGAACGAGGGCGCCAGCACCGCATAGCCTTCCGCCGCGAAGCGCTCGGCCACGCTGCGGATATGCGGATTGGCGCCGAAGATTTCCTGCACCACCACCAGGCCGCCACGCGCGGTGCCTTCCGGCAGGGCCTGCCAGGCCCGTACCGGGCCGTGATGCGTATCCAGGGTGATCCACTCGGCCATCGTCATCTTCCTCGTTGCTGGAAACAGAACTGCATTGTCGGTGCTGCGCCGGTTAGCGCGGCGTCAGTGGCTGTGCCGGATCGGTCGGCTGGGCATTCAGAGCGCGGCCGCCAACCCCGGTATACTGGCGCCCTTTCAGGCCCCGGCCCCCAGGAACCCCTGCCATGGCGGCAGGGGCCCAGGCCCCCAGAGTCCCGCGATTTCCATGTCCCAGCTGAACCCCAAAGTCGGCTTCGTCAGCCTTGGCTGCCCGAAGGCCCTCGTCGATTCCGAGCGCATCCTCACCCAGCTCCGCTCGGAAGGCTACGACATCGTCCCGTCCTACGATTCGGCCGACGTGGTGGTGGTCAACACCTGTGGCTTCATCGATTCTGCGGTGACCGAGTCGCTGGACGCGATCGGCGAGGCGATGAACCAGAACGGCAAGGTGATCGTCACCGGTTGCCTGGGCAAGCGCCCGGAGCAGATCCGCGAGGCGTACCCCAACGTGCTGGCGGTGTCCGGCCCGCAGGATTACCAGAGCGTGATGGAAGCGGTGCATGAAGCACTGCCGCCCAAGCACGATCCGTTCGTGGACCTGGTGCCCGACTACGGTATCAAGCTGACCCCGCGGCACTACGCGTACCTGAAGATTTCCGAGGGCTGCAACCACAAATGCAGCTTCTGCATCATTCCGTCGATGCGCGGCAAGCTGGTTTCGCGCCCGGTCGACGAGGTGCTGCGTGAAGCCGAGCGCCTGGTGCGTGGCGGCGTGCGCGAGCTGCTGGTGGTTTCGCAGGACACCTCGGCCTACGGCGTGGACGTGAAGTACGCAGAAAAGATGTGGCGCGACAAGGCCTACCAGACCCGTTTGAAGGCGCTGTGCGAAGGCCTGTCGGAGCTGGATGCGTGGGTGCGCATGCACTACGTCTACCCGTATCCGCACGTGGACGAAGTGGTGCCGCTGATGGCCGAGAACCGCATCCTGCCGTACCTGGATATCCCGTTCCAGCACGCCAGCCCGCGCATCCTGCGCCTGATGAAGCGCCCCGGCGCGGTGGAGAAGACCCTGGAGCGCGTGCAGAACTGGCGCCGTATCGCGCCGGACATCACTGTGCGTTCGACCTTCATCGTCGGCTTCCCGGGCGAAACCGAAGCCGAGTTCGAGGAACTGCTGTCGTTCCTTGACGAAGCGCAGCTGGATCGCGTCGGTGCGTTCGCTTACTCGCCGGTCGAGGGTGCCACCGCCAACGACCTGCCTGACGCCGTGCCGGAAGAGGTGAAGCAGGAACGCCTGGCCCGTTTCATGGAGAAGCAGGCGCAGATTTCCGCCGCGCGCCTGGAAGCCAAGATCGGCACCGTGCAGCAGTGCCTGGTCGACGCCATCGAAGGCGACATCGCCGTGGCCCGCTCCAAGGCCGATGCCCCGGAGATCGACGGCCTGGTGCACATCCAGAATGCCGACCAGGTGCCGCTGCGCGTGGGCGAATTCGTCGACGTGGAGATCACCGAGAGCGACGAGCATGACCTGTACGGTGACGCGCTGGCGGCCGCCCCCCGTCCGGCGTTCGACCTCAAGGTGCTGTGATCGCAGCGACGGCCGCCACCGGCAACGGCGGCGGTTCACGGCGCTTCGTACCGCCGCCACGTGCGGCGGTAGCTGCACGGCGGTTCGAGCACCCGCTGTTTGCCGGGCTTCAGGACTTCCGTGACCTGCTGGACGGCACCGCATGGCCGTCCATCGCGGCGCTCGATGCACGCCTGGCCGTGCCTGGCAAGCGCCTGGTTGAACAGGACGCCGCGCTGCTGGCCGATGGCTTGCATTACGAGGAGCGTATCGCGCAGGGACGCATCGCCACCCGTGCCGGCAACTGGCACGACCTGTTCAATGCGCTGGTGTGGGCCTCACAGCCGCAGCTGAAGCGAGCGCTCAACGTGCGGCAGTGCCTGCATATCGAGGCGATGCCACCCGGCCAGCGCAACCGCGCGCAGGCCGCCTTGACCCAGTTCGACGAAACCGGCGTGATCGTGCGTGTGCGCGATGACTCACTGCTGGCTGCCTGGGATGCACACGACTGGCCCGCGTTGTTTGACCCGGTGAACTGGCAGAGCGGTGACATCGCCATCACTGTGGTATTCGGGCATGCGCTGATGGAACAGGCACTGCTGCCGGGGCGATTGCTGGTCGGCAAGTGCGTGGTGGTGCAGGGCGATGCCGATGCTGCCTGTGTCGACGTGGTGAGCGCTGCCATTGCCGAGGGCAGGGCGGTGACCGATCCGCTGCAGCTGCGTCCGCTGCCGTTGGCTGGAATCCCAGGCTGGCACGACGTCCAGGATTCCGCCTTCTATCGCAATGCCGACTATTTCCGCCCGCTGCGTGCAGGGCGTACGTACCCGCCACCGTTGTAGAGCCGAGCCCATGCTCGGCTGCGTTGCCCATCAGCCGAGCATGGGCTCGGCTCTACAACGGCGGCGAGGTCGAGCATGGCTCGACGCTACACAGGCTCGTACTCCACCCCGATCACCGCAAAGGTGAACTGCCCACCAGGCAGCTCCACCGAGAACTCATCATCCAGCCGCTTTTTCAGCAGCGCACGCGCCAGGGGGGAATCGATGCTGATCCAGCCCAGGCCCGCATCGGTCTCATCCGGCCCGACAATGCGGTAGCGGCTGGTGTCGCCGCTGTCCACGTTCTCCAGTTCCACCCATGCGCCGAAGAACACCGCCAACGGGTCGGTCGGCGTGGTGTCGACCACGCGCAGCGATTCCAGCCGCTTGGTCAGGTAGCGCACGCGGCGGTCGATCTCGCCCAGTTGCTTCTTGCGGTAGGTGTACTCGGCGTTCTCGGAACGGTCGCCTTCTGCGGCAGCGGCGGCGAGTGCTTTCACCACCTCCGGACGGCGCACGCGCCATAGCTCATCCAGTTCGGCCTTCAGTCGCGCATGCCCGGAAGCGGTGATCAGGGCCGTGCTTTTTTCTGCGGGGGGACGCCAACGCGACATGCAATACGACTTCTTTTCGAGGGGAAGCGATGGGGAAGTGGGATCGGAGCCCTTTCCAGCGGAAAGGGCTCCGATCCCAGTAGTGGCAGGTCAGCGCTTGCCGCCGAAGATGCCACCGAGGATGCCGCGCACGATCTGGTTGCCCAGCTTGGTGCCGACGGTACGCGTGGTCTGCTTGGCCATGGTCTCGATCATGCCCTGGCGGCGCTTGGTGCCGAAGATCGCATCCTTGATCGCCTGGCCGAAACCGCCTTCCTGCGCTTCGTCCTGCTCGCGGCTGCGGGCGGCGGGAGCCTGCGCCTGCTCGACCGTCTTCTGCGCGCGCTGGGCCAGCAGTTCGGCGGCCGATTCGCGGTTGATCGCGGTGTCGTAGCGGGTGCCGACCGGGCTGCCGGCACGCACCTGGGCGCGCTCGGCCTCGGTGATCGGTCCCATCCGGCAGCGCGGCGGCGCGATCATCGTCTGCTGCACCGGCATCGGTACGCCCTTGTCCTGCAGCGTGGAGACCAGGGCCTCACCGGTGCCGAGCTGGCTCAATACCTTGGCCACGTCCAGCTTGGGGTTCGGCACGAACGTCTCGGCGGCGGTCTTCACCGCCTTCTGGTCGCGCGGGGTGAACGCGCGCAGCGCGTGCTGAACGCGATTGCCCAGCTGGCCGAGAATGTTGCCCGGCACGTCGTCGGGGAACTGCGAGCAGAAGTAAACGCCCACGCCCTTGGAACGGATCAGGCGCACCACCTGCTCGATGCGCTGCACCAGCGACGGCGGTGCATCATCGAACAGCAGGTGGGCCTCGTCGAAGATGAAGACCAGCTTCGGCTTGTCCAGGTCGCCCACTTCCGGCAGCTGCTCGAACAGTTCCGAAAGCAGCCACAGCAGGAAGGTGGAATAGAGCTTGGGCTTGAGCACCAGCTGGTCGGCGGCGAGGATGCCGATCATGCCGCGGCCGTCGTGGTTGACCCGCATGATGTCCGCCAGTTCAAGCGCCGGTTCGCCGAAGAAGTTCTCGCCACCGTCCTGCGCCAGGCGCAGCACCGAACGCTGGATCGCGGCGATCGACTGCGCGCTGACCAGGCCATACTCGGTGGAGATGTCCTTGCGCTCCTCGGCGACCAGGCCGAGCAGGGCGCGCAGGTCGTCCATGTCCAGCAGCAGCAGGCCGCGGTCGTCGGCCAGCTTGAATACGATGTCGAGTACCCCGGCCTGGGTGTCGTTCAATTCGAGGATGCGCGACAGCAGGGTCGGGCCCATCTCACTGACGGTGGTGCGTACCGGGTGGCCGAGCTTGCCGTACAGGTCCCAGAAGATGGTCGGGCTGGCGGCCGGCGCATGGTCGGCCACGCCGATCTCGGCCGCGCGCTTGAGCAGGTTCTCGGCACCGGTGCCGGGCACGGCCAGGCCGGACACATCGCCCTTCACGTCAGCCAGGAACACCGGCACGCCCAGCCGCGAGAAGCCCTCGGCCAGGGTCATCAGGGTCACGGTCTTGCCGGTACCGGTGGCGCCGGCCACCAGACCGTGGCGGTTGCCGAGTTTCGGCAGCAGGGTGACGGCAATATCGTCGGTAATGCCTTTGCCGAGCAGAATCGGATCCATTGTCCAGCCCTTGTGATGAATAGCCCAATGTTAACCGCCGGCAGTGACGGTCCGAAGGTCGGCTTGCCCGGACCTTGGCGGCGCCGCTACTCTGCCTGCCTGTTTTGCACACAGTGCCATCAATGCCCGTTCCTGTCCTGATTTCCCGCGGTTGGCCGCTGCTGGCCCTGGCCGGCCTGGTTTCCCTGGCGCCCGACGCCCACGCACAGCGGGTTTCGGCCCGGGACAAGGTGAAGGTGGATGCGCTGCAGCAGCGCATGACCGCCGCCGAAAAGCGCTACGGCGATGCCCTGCTGCTGGTCGCCAACGCCGATCCCAAGGGCAGCAACGAGGCTGATGCCGCGCTGGAGGACATGGAAGATGTCCTCAACGACTGCGTGAAGCAGAAGGGCTGCCAGATGGGGACCCTGCTGGCCAGCTACAAGCGGCTGCTCAAGCACGACGCCGATGCCGCCGCCAGCGATGACGTGGCCGACGAGGGCGGTGACCGCCTGGAAGCCGACCCGGACCACATCGGGCCGCTCACCGCCGACGTGCCCGAGGCCGCGCGCGCTGCCGCGCTGCTGAACGACAAGCGGCACGCCTTCGACACGATGGTCGAGTACAACCCGGCGGTGCAGGCCGGCATCCGCCGCTGGCTGACCGACATGCGCCCGGCGCTGCTGACCAGCTACGAGAATTACCAGAACCTGCGCGCGGTGATGTGGCCGGAGTGGGAAAAGCGCGGCCTGCCCGAGGCGCTGCTGTTCGGGATCATGGCCAAGGAATCCAATGGCCGTGTGCATGCTTCCTCGCGCGCCGGCGCCGCCGGCCTGATGCAGTTCATGCCAGCCACTGGCCGCCGTTTCGGCCTGGGCCCGGACGGCACCGGCTTCGATACCCGCTTCGACGCGCGCAGCGCCGCCGAGGCCAGCGCCAGCTACCTCAACGAGCGCCTGCGCGAACTGAACAACAACGTGGAAATGTCGGTGGCCGCCTATAACGGTGGCGAAGGCCGTGCTGCGCGCGTGTTCAAGCAGAGCGGTGGGCAGAGCTTCTGGACCGACAGCGTCTACAACCAGTTCCCGGGCGAGACCAAGGACTACGTGCCGATGGTGATCGCCGCGGCCTGGATCTTCCTGCACCCGCAGCAGTACGGCGTGGAGTTCCCGAAGATCAGCGCGCAGCCGGCCACGCTGCGGCTGGCCAAGTCCACCACCATCTATGAATTGACCATCTGCCTGGGCAGCCACGGTACCCGCGATGGCTACATGCGTGCGTTGCGCAACCTCAACCCGCGCTATGAGGCCGATGGCTGGATTCCGGCCGGTACGCTGATCAACGCCACCACCCGCATCGCCGGCCTGTATCAGCGAAATTGTGTCAGTGGTCCGCGTGCCGACCTCGCCCGCACGCTGATCACCGCTGATCTCAACGCGGCGATCAAGCGCCCGGCCGCGTCGAGCTATACCGCTAGCGTGGCGGTGGGCGGCGTGGTGCCGGTGGCCGACGCGGCTGCATCCACCAGCGTGCCGACCGCACCGGTGGCTGCAGTGGCGGCACCGCGCCCGGCGCCGGCCGCCCGGCCGAAGCCGGCGCGCAGCCACAAGGTGGGCCGGGGGGAGACCCTGGGCGCCATCGCCGCCAAGTTCCAGTGCGACCTGCCGACCCTGGCCCGCGCCAACGGCCTGAAGGCTCCGGCCTACAGCCTGCGCCAGGGCCAGACGCTGAAGCTGCAGGGCTGCGACAAGTAATTCCCAAGACCACTGGAATTTGTATGGACCTCGAAGCCACCCGCAACTTGTTCGCCAACCTCCGCGAGAACACCGACTGGGACATCAACGGCCCGTTGCTGTGGGGGTATTTCTTCGTCCACGCCAGTGCCGAGCCGCTGCAGGCGCTGGCCCAGCACCTGCAGGCACAGGGCTACACCTTCGTGGAACTCTTCGAGCAGGAACCGGAAGAGGGCGACGCGCCGTTCCACGTGCTGCACGTGGAGCGCGTGGAAATCCACGACGAAGCCTCGCTGGACCGCCGCAACCAGGAATTCGCGGCGCTGGCGGCGGAGCACGGCGTGGAAGACTACGACGGCATGGACGTCGGCCCGGCCCCGGTCCTGCAGTAATACGCTTCTGACTGTAGAGCCGAGCCCATGCTCGGCTGTTCATGCCGGCAGCCGAGCATGGGCTCGGCTCTACAGACCCGGTAGTGCCGGCCGCTGGCCGGCATCCCGTTGAATCCATCCATGCGTCGCGTGGATCTACGGTCAGCGCAGCTTTGCCAGGGCCTGGCCCAGCTGCACCGGGCTTTCGGCGCCCAGCTGCGGGGCGAATTCGGCCACGCCCGGCGGCAGCAGCACTACCACGGTCGAGCCGTAATTGAAGCGTGCCATCTCGGCGAAACGCTCCAGCTTGATGCCCTTGCCGCGGTAGTCCTTGCGGGTGATGCGATCGCCGTAGGCCGGGATCTCCTCGCCGCTCCACACGGTTTCCACGCCGGACACCAGCAGCGCGCCGACCATCACGCTGACCATCGGGCCGAAGCTGGTGTCGAAGTGGCAGACCAGGCGCTCGTTGCGTGCGAACAGGCGCGGTACGCCGTTGACGGCCGCAGGACCGACACTGAACAGGCGGCCCGGCACGTGCACGGTTTCACGCAGGGTGCCGGTCCACGGCATGTGCACGCGGTGGTAGTCGCGCGGCGACAGGTACACGGTGGCGTACAGACCGTCGTTGTACGGCTTGGCGTCCTCGTCGCTGCCCAGCAGCTCGGCGGCGGTGAACGACTGGCCCTTGGCCTGGAAGATGCGGCCGGCCTCGATCTTCCCCAGCTGGCTGATGCGGCCGTCGGCCGGCATCACCAGGCTGCGCGGATCGGCATCGGCCACGCGCGCGCCCGGCTTCAGCGCGCGGGTGAAGAACTGGTTGAAGGTCGCATAGCTGCGCGGGTCCGGGTTGGCCGCTTCGTCCAGGTTGACGTTGAACTTGCGGGTGACGGTGTCGATCAGCCAGCGCGACACGCGCGGATCGTCCGAGTACGCCAGCGAGCGTGCCATCGAGGACAGCAGGCGATGGGGCAGGGCGTACGTCAGGGCGGTGGTGAGGCTCATGGGGCGGTTTTCTCGGTCAGCTTGTGCAGGTCGCGGGCGATCGCCGGCGCATTGAACGGGGGGCGCACCAGGCCGGCAAGGCGGCCTTGCGGGTCGAGCACGGCCAGGCTGGCCGAATGCTCGACGGTGTAATCCTCGGCGTTCTCGTCGAAATGCTTGCCCGGCACTTTCTGGAACACGAAGCCCAGCGAGGTGGCGAAGCGCTCCAGCGAGGGGATATCGGCGGTGGCGGCCAGGGTGTCCTTGTGGAAGCCGTGCACGTACTCGCCCAGGCGGGTGGCGCTGTCGCGGTCCGGGTCGACCGAGATGAACAGCACGCGCGGGCGCAGGCCATCGGGCAGGGCCTCCCACTGGTTCTGCGCGCCGGCCAGCTCGGCCAGGGTGGTCGGGCAGACGTCCGGGCAGAAGGTGAAGCCCAGGAACACCAGGGTCCAGTGGCCCTTCAGTTCGCCCGGGATCAGGCGGGTGCCGTCGGACTGGGCCAGGTTGAAGTCGGGCAGTTCACGCGGCTGCGGGTACAGGGTGATCGCTTCGGTGGCCGGGGCGTTGGCAGGCGGCTTCGGCGCGAACACCTGCTGGGCGGCCAGCAGGCCGAGCCCCGCGGCCAGGGCGATCAGCAGGATGATGCCGGCATTGCGATTGAACATGGGGGCTCCCGCGCGAAATGGGCTCCATCATACCGGCTGCGGCCCGATCGTTTCCGTCGCAACGGATGCTGCCGCGGGCGCCAGCCCCTATAATCGGGGGCCAATTTGCCCGCAGTACCGCCATGACCGCTGAAACGGCCGCCGAACTCCACACGATCATCGATCTGATCCGCTACGGCACCAGCCGTTTCAACGAAGCCGGGCTGACCTTCGGGCACAGCTACGACAATGCGCTGGACGAGGCCACCCAACTGGTGCTGCACAGCCTGCACCTGCCGCACGACCTCGGCCCGGCCTACGGCCAGGCACGCCTGCTGCAGGCCGAAAAGCTGCGCGTGCTGGAGCTGTTCCAGCGCCGCATCGACGAACGCGTCCCCGCTGCCTACCTGACCGGCGAGGCCTGGTTCGCCGGCCTGAGCTTCAAGAGTGACGCGCGCGCGCTGGTGCCGCGCTCGCCGATCGCCGAACTGATCGAATGTGGTTTCGAACCGTGGCTGGCCGGCCGCGATGTCAGCCGTGCACTGGATCTTTGCACCGGTTCGGGCTGCATCGCCATCGCCATGGGCCACTACTACCCGAACTGGGAAGTGGACGGCGTCGACCTGAGTGACGACGCACTGTCGCTGGCCGAGGAGAACAAGGAGCGCCTGCAGGCGCACAACGTCACCCTGATCAAGTCGGACCTGTTCAATGGTCTGACCGGCCGCCACTACGACCTGATCGTCACCAACCCGCCGTACGTCACCAACGACGAGACTGATGCCCTGCCGCAGGAATATTCCTACGAGCCGGAAATGGGCCTGCGTGCCGGTGACGATGGCCTGGACCTGGTGCTGAAGATCCTGCGCGACGCCCCGCTGCACCTGAGCGAAGACGGTCTGCTGATCTGTGAAGTGGGTGAGTCCGAACAGCATCTGGTCAAGCTGCTGCCGGAAGTCGATTTTTCCTGGATCGAGTTCAAGGTTGGCCAGATGGGCATCTTTGCGGTCGAATGCCGCGAGCTGATCGCCCACAGCGCACGCATCACCGAACTGGCGGCGCAGCGCCCGTGAGCTCCAATTCGTTCGGCAAGCTGTTCACCGTCACCACGTTCGGCGAGTCGCACGGGCCGGCCATCGGCTGCGTGATCGATGGCTGCCCTCCGGGGCTGGCGCTGGACGCGGCCGAATTCGCCCACGACCTGCAGCGCCGTGCGACCGGCAAGAGCCGGCACACTTCCGCGCGGCGCGAGGCCGACGAGGTCGAGATCCTGTCCGGCGTATACGAGGGCCTGACCACCGGCACCCCGATCGCGCTGCTGATCCGTAACACCGACCAGCGCAGCAAGGATTACGCCAATATCGGCCAGCAGTTCCGCCCGGGCCATGCCGACTACAGTTACTGGCACAAGTACGGCATCCGCGATCCGCGTGGCGGTGGCCGTTCCTCGGCACGCGAGACCACCATGCGCGTGGCCGCTGGCGTGGTCGCCAAGAAGTGGCTGGCCGAGCGTTTCGGCGTGACCGTGCGTGGCTACCTGTCGCAGCTGGGCGACATCACCCCGGCCGGTTTCGACTGGTCGGCGGTGGAAGACAATCCGTTCTTCTGGCCGCACGCCGCACAGGTGCCCGAGCTGGAGGCGTACATGGATGCGCTGCGCAAGTCTGGCGACTCGGTCGGTGCGCGCGTGGACGTGGTCGCCGACAACGTGCCGCCGGGCTGGGGCGAGCCGATCTACGGCAAGCTTGATGGCGAACTGGCCGCCGCGCTGATGAGCATCAATGCGGTGAAGGGCGTGGAGATCGGCGACGGATTCGCCAGCGCCGCGCAGAAGGGCACTGAACACCGTGACCTGCTGACGCCGCAGGGCTTCGCCAGCAACCATGCCGGCGGCATCCTCGGTGGCATCTCCACCGGTCAGCCGGTCGTTGCGTCGATCGCCCTGAAGCCGACGTCCAGCCTGCGCCTGCCGGGCCCGTCGCTGGATACGGACGGCAACGTGGTCGAGGTGGTCACCACCGGCCGCCACGATCCCTGCGTCGGCATCCGCGCCACGCCCATCGCCGAAGCGATGGTAGCGCTGGTGCTGATGGATCAGGCGCTGCGTCATCGCGCGCAGTGCGGCGATGTCGGCACGATCACCCCGCGCATTCCCGGGCAGATCGATGGCTGACACGCGGCCGACCGTGTGGGTGAGCCAGCCGCTGATCGAGGCGGCCATCGCGCCGCTGCGCGATCGCGTGCAGCTGCGCAGCACCGACACCGTCACCGCCTGGTCGCCGGACCAGATCGCTGCACAGCTGGCCAGCGCCGACGGCGCGATCATCACCCTCAACGAGCGCATCGGTGCGGCCCAGGTGGCCAATGCCACGCAGTTGCAGGTGATCGCCAATGTCGGCGTCGGCTACAACAACCTGGATGTCGACGCGCTCAGCGCCGCCGGCATCCTGGCCAGCAACACGCCGGACGTGTTGACCGAAACCACCGCCGATCTCGGTTTCGCGCTGCTGATGGCAACCGCGCGCCGGATCACTGAGTCCGAGCGCTGGCTGCGTGACGGGCAGTGGCAGCAGTGGTCGTTCCAGACCATGCTGGGCGCGGATGTCCATGGCAGCACACTGGGCATCCTTGGCATGGGCCGCATCGGCCAGGGCATCGCCCGCCGCGGCGCGCACGGTTTCGGCATGAAGGTGCTGTACCACAACCGTTCACGGTTGCCGGCCGACACCGAGGCGTCGCTCCGCGCGACCTACGTGGACCTGGATACACTGCTGGCACAGTCCGACCATCTGGTAACGGTGCTGCCCTACACGCCGGCCTCGCATCACATCATCGATGCGGTTGCCCTGGCGAAGATGAAGCCGACGGCAACCCTGGTGAACATCGCCCGCGGCGGCATCGTCGACGAACTGGCGCTGGCCGACGCACTGGCCAACGGCCACCTGGCGGCCGCCGGCCTGGATGTGTACGAGGGCGAGCCGAAGGTGCGCCCGGAGCTGCTGGCGCTGCGCAACGTGGTGCTCACGCCGCATATCGGCAGCGCCTCGCTGGGCACGCGCACGGCGATGGTACAGCTGGCCGTGGATAATCTGGCTGCCGGGCTCGGCCTGGATGGTGGCCCGTCGCGCATGCCGAGCGCGATCAACGCTGACGCGGCGATGGCCGCGCGCGTGATGCTGGGCAAAAAAACCGGGAAACGATAGGGAACCTCCGTGCGCCCCGCTTGAGGAGGTTCCCCGAACCCAGCTGTCGTGCGTGTTTTCCCCCATTCCCGTTTTCGTGAGAGTTCCCCATGAGCAATGCACAGCGCAGTTTCCACGTCGCCGTCGTCGGTGCCACCGGCGCCGTTGGCGAGACCATGTTGTCGATCCTGGCCGAGCGTGATTTCCCGGTCGGCACCCTGAGCGTCCTCGCCTCCGAGCGTTCGGCCGGTGGCGAGATCGAATTCAACGGCCAGAAGGTCAAGGTCCAGGACCTGGCCACCTTCGATCCGACCGGTGTCGAGATCGCGCTGTTCTCGGCTGGCGGCAGCGTGTCCAAGGAATACGCACCGAAGTTCGCCGCCGCCGGTGCGGTGGTGATCGACAACTCCTCGGCCTTCCGTTACGACGATGACGTGCCGCTGGTGGTGTCCGAGGTCAACCCGGAACAGGTCGCCAACCGTCCGCGCGGCATCATCGCCAACCCGAACTGCTCGACCATGCAGATGCTGGTGGCGCTGGCGCCGCTGCACCGCAAGTACGGTATCGAGCGCATCAATGTGTCCACCTACCAGTCGGTGTCCGGCGGTGGCCGCTCGGCGATGGAAGAACTGGGCAAGCAGACCGGCCAGCTGCTCAGCTTCCAGGAGATCGATCCGCAGCGCTTCCCGGTGCAGATCGCCTTCAACCTGATCCCGCACATCGATGACTTCCAGGACAATGGCTTCACCAAGGAAGAGATGAAGCTGATCTGGGAGACCCGCAAGATCCTCGGTGACGACAGCATCCTGGTGAACCCGACCGCGGTGCGCGTGCCGGTGTTCTACGGCCACTCCGAGTCGGTGGCGATCGAGACCCGCGACAAGGTCACCGTCGCTGAAGCGCGCGCGCTGCTGGAGCAGTCGCCGGGCATCGAAGTGGTGGATCGTCACGAGGCCGGTGGCTATCCGACTCCGGTTACCCATGCTTCGGGGACCGATGCGGTGTATGTCGGCCGTATCCGCGAGGACCTGTCGCACCCGCGTGGCCTGAACCTGTGGATCGTGTCGGACAACGTGCGCAAGGGCGCTGCCCTGAACGCCGTGCAGCTGGCCGAGCTGGTCGCCGCCGAACAGCGTTGATGGAGAGGCCGGGCAATGCCCGGCCTTTTCTGTAGAGCCGAGCCCACGCTCGGCTCAGGCCATGCAGCCGAGCATGGGCTCGGCTCTACATGGGTGCGGACCCCGGTCCGCACGCTTTATAGTGTCGCCATGAATAAACGGGCCAGGGGCGCAAAGCGCCCGCTCCTCTATCTTTCCACCGCGCTGCTGGCCCTGGCCAGCAGTTCGGCGCTTGCCCTGGGCTTGGGTGACATCCGTGTCCTGTCCAAGCCGGGCCAGCCCCTGCTGGCCGAAATCCCGGTAGTCTCGGCCGATCCATCCGAACTGGAGAACCTGCGCGTCGCGCTGGCCTCTGCGGTCACCTTCGAACGCGTTGGCCTGCAGCGGCCGGCCGGGCTTGTCAGCGAGCTGCAGTTCGAACTGACCCGCAATGCGCAGGGCAGGGCGGTGGTGCGGGTGACCTCGCAGACACCGGTCGAAACCCCGTCGCTGAGCTTCCTGATCGAGGCCGACTGGGGCCAGGGCCGCTTGGTGCGCGAATACTCGGCGCTGATCGATGCGCCCTCCAGCGCACTGGCGGTGGCCGAACCGGAAATCGTCGCGCCGGCCGGTACCCTCTCCAACACCATCGTCCGTGACGTTGCACCGGCACCGGCCGCTGCGGAGAGCGCAAGCGCACCTGCGCCGTCCACTGCGGCAGCGCCGGCACCTGCATCGGCTCGCCCGCGTGCAGGGGATGCACCCGCTGCCGCGCAGGCAGCCGATGGCAGCGTCATCGTCCAGCGTGGGCAGACCCTGTCGCAGATCGCCAGCGCGGTGGCCCGCGGCAACCAGGTCAGCCGCGACCGCGCGATGATCGCCCTGCTGCGGGCCAACCCGGAGGCCTTCATCCGCGGCAACGTCAACCTGCTCAAGCAAGGCGCCGTACTGCGCATGCCCGGCAGCGATGCACTGGCGGCGGTCGATGCCGCCGAGGCCGCAGCGCTGGTGCGCGAGCATGCAGCGCAGTGGCGGCAGGCGCGCACCGTGCCGCAACCGGCGGGTACCGTCGCCCCGGTGGCCGCGGCGGCAACCACGAACGCTTCTTCCCCGGCCGCGGCCAATGGGGCACGACTTGAAATCGCCCCGGCGCTGGCTTCCGACGCCGCGCGCGCGGGCACAACCACCGGCACTGGAGCCGGCAGCGAGGGTGACATGCTGGGCAACGAACAACTGCGCCAGGCACGCGAGGACATCGCGACCCGCGATGCCGAGATTGGAGAGCTGAAGCAGCGCGTCGCCGACCTGGAAAAACTCAAGGAACAGCAGCAGTCGCTGATCGCGATGAAGGACAACGACCTGGCCGCCGCGCAGCAGCGCCTGGCACAGGTACCGGATACCCGCGATGCGGCAACGCCGTGGTACTGGCTGGGGCTGCCGGTGCTGCTGCTGGCGGCCGGTGCAGCCTGGCTGCTGCGTCGTCGCAAGCCATCGCCGCTGCCGCCGCTGCGCGACGAAGACGATGCCGCCGGCCTGGCCGCTGCGGTACCGGCGGGCGCGGCGCTGGATACGCTGGCCGAGCAGTCCTCGTGGTCGTCGGTGGTGCCCGAAGCAGGCCGCCAGGAGCCGGCGATGCCGGCTTGGGCGAGCGAAACCGGGGGGCAGGATGACGCGGCTGCCGAACCGGTCGCCGACGTCGCCGCCCAGGCTGACTGGCAGGCGCAGACGCTGCGCGATGACGAAGTGAAGGAGCTGCCCGAGGCAGTGACCGACCTGCCGCGCTGGGACGAGCCGGTGGCCACGCAGGAGGATTCCGCGCCGGCCGCTGCCGCGCAGGATGAGCCGCTCGCGCAGGCGGCCCCTGGCGAGGTGGCAGTGCCGGACTACGCGCTGCACGCCGAACAGCAGCCGCAGTTCCGCGGCGTGTTCGACCTGCCGGCCGAGCACCCTGACGGCGAGGCTTCAGGCGCAGCGCCGCATGACGCGCAGGCCGCGGCGGCGCATGAAGACGGTACTGCGGCGCCGGCCAGCGATGCCGGCTGGGCGCCGCGCGCCGGGCAGGAACGCCTTGAGCTGGCCATCGCCTACCTCGACCTGGGCGATGCCCAGACCGCGCGTACGTTGCTGCAGGAAGTGGCCGAGGGCGGCGACCTGCACTGCCAGGCCCAGGCCCGCGAACTGCTGGCCCGCCTGCCGTGATCGACCCTGCCGACAAGGACCCCGTCATGAGCCGCGAGCGCCGCATCGACTACGTTGAATTCGCTTCCACGGATCCTGCGGCCAGCCGCGCCTTCTTCGAGAAGGCGTTCGGCTGGTCGTTCGTAGACTATGGCAGCGACTACACCGCGTTCGACGACGGCCGCCTGCAGGGCGGCTTCTTCCGCGGCCAGCCGCTGCGTGCCAGCGATGCCGGTGCGCCACTGCTGGTGTTGTACGCTGACCAGCTGGCACCGATCGAAGCGGCGGTGCTTGACGCTGGCGGTGAGATCGTGCGGCCGGTGTTTTCCTTCCCCGGTGGCAGCCGTTTCCAGTTCGTCGAGCCCGGTGGCAACGAACTGGCGGTGTGGTCCGAACGCGATCCGGCCTGAGCGCCGCCCCTCCCGCAACATCTGAGGTAGCACATGCGTTACGCGCTTGGCGTCGAGTACGACGGCAGCGATTTCAGGGGCTGGCAGAACCTCGGCGAGGGCGGCCCGAGCGTGCAGGCCAGCCTTGAGCAGGCCCTGTCGTCGGTGGCCGATTCGCCGCTGCAGGTGGTCTGTGCCGGCCGCACCGATGCCGGCGTGCACGGCCAGTGCCAGGTCGTGCATTTCGATACCGACGTGGCGCGCGATCCGCGCGCGTGGATGCTGGGCACTACCACCCGCCTGCCGCGCTCGATCGCAGTGCGCTGGTGCGTGCCGGTGGCCGAGGATTTCCACGCGCGTTTCTCCGCGCGCGCACGCCGCTACCGCTACCGCCTGCTCAACCGCGAAGTGCGGCCCGCGCTGGACCGGCAGACCTTGAGCTGGGAGCGCCGCGCGCTGGACGAGACCCTGATGCACGCCGCCGGCCAGGCCCTGCTCGGCGAGAACGATTTCAGCGCGTTCCGTTCGGTGCAGTGCCAGGCGCTGCACGCCCGGCGTGAGCTGCAGTCACTGCAGGTCAGCCGCCAAGGCGAGGTGATCGAGGTCGCCGTGCAGGGCAATGCATTCCTTCATCACATGGTCCGCAATATCGTCGGATCGCTGATCCTGGTGGGCAGTGGCGAGAAGCCGGTGGAATGGATCGCCGAACTGCTGGCCGGGCGCGATCGCACCGTAGCCGGTCCCACCGCACCGCCGCAGGGCCTGGTGTTCCTTGGGCCCCTGTACCCCGACAACTGGCACCTGCCCGCCGAGGTCACGCTATGAGCCGCTCCTACTACCGCACACGCATCAAGTTCTGTGGCATGACCCGGGCCGGCGACGTCCGCCTGGCCGGTGAGCTGGGCGTGGACGCGGTGGGTTTCATCTTTGCCCGTGAAAGCAGCCGCCGGGTCGCTCCGGCCGAAGCGCGCGCGATGCGCCAGGCGATCGCGCCCATGGTCGACGTGGTGGCGCTGTTCCGCAACAACAGCAAGGAAGAGGTGCGCGAGGTGCTGCGCACGGTACGGCCGACCCTGCTGCAGTTCCACGGCGAGGAAGACGAGGGCTTCTGCCGCAGCTTCAACATGCCCTACCTGAAGGCGATCGCGATGGGCGGGCGTGAAGAGATCAACGCCCGCACCCTGCAGCTGCGCTATCCCAGCGCCGCCGGTTTCCTGTTCGACAGCCATGCCCCGGGCGGCGGCGGCGGTACCGGCGTGGCCTTCGACTGGGGCCGCATTCCGACCGGCCTGCACCGGCCGTTCCTGCTGGCCGGTGGCCTGAATCCGGAAAACGTCTACGACGCCGTGCTGGCCACCCTGCCGTGGGGCGTGGATGTCTCCAGCGGCATCGAACTGGAGCCGGGCATCAAGGACGGCTACAGGATGCGTACTTTTGTCGAGGAAGTGCGCCGCGCCGATTGCACGGTTCTTGAGTGATTGGCGTCACTATTTGCCGTAATTTGGACTTGGATTTGAGCCTGCACGCATTCTTCACATAGGATGGACCCAAGCGCGCCTGCCATGAGGGTCGGCGCGGGGATCGACGGGACGTGCATGGCGCGCCCCGAACGGGCGGCCGCCGCCCACAGCCCAGGAAGGCAAGCGATGCAGGAGTTCCTCACCGTCGTGTTCGGTTTCCCGACCCTGCCGTACAGCATCGTGCTGGCGGTGGCGGTGCTGTATTGGGCACTGGCGGCCTTCGGCCTGGTCGACGACGGGTTTGGCGATGCCGGCGCCGATGGGGCGCTGCATGGCGACCCACATGATCTGCAGGGACTGTCCGCGCTGCTGGCGCGCTGGGGCCTGGGTGGGGTTCCCCTCATGCTTGTGGTGACGCTGCTGGGTTTCTTCGCCTGGATCGTCACCTATTTCGTCCATCTGTTCGTGCTGTTGCCGCTGCCGGACCTGCTGCGCTGGGCGATCGGTGCGGTCGTGGCCCTTCTGGCGCCGTTGCCGGCGGTTCCGTTCACCGCGCTGCTGCTGCGCCCCGTCCGCAGGTTCCTGCTGCGCCTGCGCCCGGTGGCGCAGGCCTCGCTGCTGGGGCGTACCGGCGTGGTTGCCTCGCCGAAGGTGGATGCCCGCAGCGGTCACGCCACCTTCGACGATGGCGGCGCCGGACTGGTGCTGCAGGTGCGCAGCGAGATCGAACTGCAGCGTGGCGAGCGCATCGTGCTGGTCGAACACGTGGCTGATCAACACCATTACCGGGTGGTCCGCGCCGACGCGGTCGCCCTCGACTTCCAGGACAACCTGCTTCCGGGCAACAAGGAGAATCACTGATGACGTTGGCAACCATGGCCCCCTTCCTGATCGGCGTAGCCGTGCTGCTGGTCGCACTGCTGGGCCTGGCCGGCCTGTTCAAGGCCTTCTACCGCAAGGTCGACCAGGGCGTGGCCCTGATCGTCAACGACATGAGCTCCACGCCCAAGGTGCACTTCACCGGTGCGCTGATCATCCCGGTGCTGTACCGCGCCGAGCTGATGCGGATCAGCCTGATCACGCTGCAGATCGACCGCCGCGGCAAGGAAGGCCTGATCTGCCGCGACAACATGCGTGCCGATATCGCCGTGGCGTTCTACCTGCGGGTCAACGAGACCCAGGCCGACGTGCTGCGCGTGGCCAAGGCCATCGGTGCCGACCGTGCATCGGACAAGCATGCGGTCGACGAGCTGTTCAACGCCAAGTTCTCCGAAGCGCTGAAGACGGTCGGCAAGAAGTTCGACTTCACCGAACTGTTCGAGAAGCGCCAGGAGTTCCGCGACGAGATCATCGCGGTGATCGGCAATGATCTGAACGGCTACGTCCTTGAGGACGTGGCGATCGACTACCTGGAGCAGACCCCGAAGTCGCTGCTGGACCAGTTCAACATTCTCGACGCGCAGGGCATCCGCAAGATCACCGAATTGACCGCCGCGCAGAACGTGGTGACCAACGAGCTGGAGCAGAACGAGAAGCTCGCCATCACCAAGAAGAACGTGGAAGCGCGCGAAGCGCTGCTGGCCCTGGAACGCCAGCAGGCCGAAGCCGAAGCACGTCAGAAGCGTGAGATCGAGACCATCCGCGCACGCGAGGAGGCCGAGACCGCCAAGGTGCAGGAGGAGCAGCGCCAGTTGTCCGAGAACGCCCGTATCGAAGCGCAGCAGCTGATCGAGATCCGGGACCAGAACCGCCTGCGCGAAGTGGAAGTAGCCGAGCAGAACCGCCAGCGTGCCGTGGCCATCGAGGCCGAGCGCGTGGAGCGCGCACGCCTGCTGGAGCAGGTCACCACCGATCGTGAAGTGCAGCTGCAGGGCGTGGAGCGTGACAAGGTGGTCGAGCAGGGCAAGATGGACGTGGCCAACATCACCCGTGAACGCATCTCCATCGACAAGACCGTGGCGCAGGAAGAGGAGCGCATCAAGGAAGTGCGCGAAGTCTCCGAGGCCGACCGCCAGAAGCAGGTGCTGATCCTGGAAGCCGAGGCCAAGGCGCAGGAAGCGCTGGTGCGCGAAGTCAAGGAAGCGCAGGCGCGCGAGACCGCGTCAAAGCATCGCGCGGTGGAACTGACCACGCTGGCCCAGGCCGAGCATGAAGCGGCCGGCAAGCAGGCCGAAGCCAAGCGCCTGTTGGCCGATGCCCTGCGTGCCGAACAGGCAGCGCCGGGCCTGGCCGAAGCGCAGGTGCGTGAAGCTTCGGCGCTGGCCATCGAGAAGGTCGGCATTGCCGAGGCCCGCGTGATCGAAGCCAAGGCCGAAGCCAGCCTGAAGCAGGGCAGCAACGAAGCCCGCGTTCTGGCCGAGACCCTGCAGGCGCAGGCGCAGGGTGAGGAAAAGATGGGCCTGGCCCGTGCCACCGCCACCGAGTCGCTGGGCAATGCCGAAGCCGGCGTGGTGCAGAAGAAGCTGCTGGCCGAGGCCGAGGGCCTGGTGCGCAAGTTCGAAGCCATCGCCTCGCTGAGTGACCAGGCACGTGGCCATGAAGAGTTCCGCATGATGCTGGACAACAGCCTGAAGCAGGCGCTGGCCTCGATCGAAGCCGGCAAGGAAGTCTCGCGCGAGAACGCCAATGTCATCGCCAGCGCGCTGCGCAACGCCGATATCGACCTGGTCGGTGGCGACGGCGGCATGTTCGAGAACCTGGTCAAGGCGGTGTCGCTGGGCAAGTCGATCGAAGGCTTCGCCGGCAAGAGCCCGATCGTGCAGGAGCTGATGCAGCGCTACCTGGGCGTGGCCGTGGCCGAACCGGCGCCGCGCCAGATCGCCGAGGATGCCGAAGCGGTACCGACCGTGTCGGCTACCGTGGTCGACAGCGCCCGTTGATGCATCGGGCGATGGCCGCCGCCATCGCCCGCCCGCGCCGGCCGCAACCGCGGCCTTCCGCCCGTGAGCCGGAAACCTGCTGATGTCTGAAACCCATCCGTCCGCCGAATCCACTGCGCCGGAGGCCGGCGGCAGCACCGTCGACCAGGCTGTCGCCCAGGGCGGCGCCTACGAAGTCCTGCGCCGCCGCCTGGCCGAGCAGGGCCAGCGCCTGCAGGGCCTGGCCGAAACACTCAACCGCCAGCGCCTGGCCGAGTTCGGCGACAGCCGCCTGGAGGTGGTCGGGCGCTTCCGCATCCGCAGCGACAACAACTGCGTCGGCCGTGACATCGTGCAGGTGGGCCCGGACCGCCTGCTGTTCGGCTACAACGTGTTCATCGGGTTGAAGACCCAGACCCGCATCGAGGATGTGTTCGGCCTGTACCGGCTGGTGCAGGGCAGCGACGGCTACGACGTCGCGGCGCTGGAACTGAAGGGCAGCTTCCTCGACCAGCCCGGCTTCGTGCACGATTTCAACGAGCTGTATGCCTACTACAAGCACGCGCGCCTGCTGCAGCTGATCGTGGTCGGCGACAAGCTGCTGGCCTCGTTCCAGATCGGCGAGCGCAGCAGCGACGTGCGCGTGTTCCGCTGGGCGCTGTCGCGCGACGGCGAGCTGACCTACCTGGATGCGCGCGGTGAGCGCGATATCGCACTGCCGCCGCCGTTCGACTTCGAATGGACCCGGGCGACCCGCGACCTGGCGGTCAACGGCCGCCATTCGCACCTGAACATCCTCGACACCCTGTTCGTGGAGACCACCGGCGGCGACCTCACCATCAAGGTCGAAAACAACACCGAAACCGGGCAGGGCATCTACAGCGAACCCGTGGAGGACAGCACGCAGTCGCTGGACGACGCCCAGTTCGAGTTCGCCCGGGTCGGCTCGCTGGTATTGCTGAAGGTGCTGCCGTACCGCGAGACCGAATGGCGCGGCCTGATCTACAACACGCTGACCGGCAGCATCGTGCGCAATGATGCGATCGTGCAGGCCTGCGTGCAGCTGCCCGAAGACCATGGCGTGATCTTCCCGGGTGGCTATTACCTGCAGGGCGGCGAGCACAAGGCGTTTGATGCATCGATGGCCGGCATGCAGTTCAAGCGCAGCATCCGTTCGCCAAACGGCGAGGACGTGCTGTACATCTTCTACGAGCGCGAAGGCGGGCGCTCGGCGCTGTTCGTCTACAACACCATCCAGCGCGTGCTGCAGAACCCGGTGTTCGGCCATGGCTACGCCTTGATGCAGGACGGTCGCATGGTGCTGTTCCATGCCGAGGGCAGCGAACCGACCCGCATCCATCCGATGCAGGTCTGGCAGACGCCGTTCAGCAGTGACGAGTTCGCCGCCAACCGGCCGCCCGGCAACACGTTCATGGGCCGCATCGGCAACGCCGAGCTGGTGCGCGGCATTTCCAACCTGTTCAACCTGGCGCGCGAGATCGATGGCCAGGACGTGTCGGTACAGCGCTACCAGCGCCTGGTGGCCGATACGCGGCGCCTGTTCGATGCGCACCACTGGCTGGGTGACGCGGCCTGCGATGGCGCCGAGGCGCTGCTGCGGCAGATCAGCGCGACCGGCGAATCAGTGCTGGACGAGTACGAGAAGGTGCAGTCGATCCGTCAGCAATCGGCGCAGGCGATGGGGGAGGCCGAGGCCGCGCACAAGGCGCTGCTGGGCCGGCTGCAACCGCAGAACTGGAGCGAGGTGCAGGCCTTCGTCGAGGCCCTCAACGCGATCACCGCATTGCGCGGGCGGCTGCTGACCCTCCGCGAGCTGCGCTACATCGACACCGCGCGCATCGAGGCGATGACCGTCGAACTGGTGGAGGCACAGGACCGTGTTGGCGCCGCCACCGGAGACTTCCTCGCCGGCGAGGAAGCGCTGGCGCCGCTGGCCACGCGCCTGCAGGCGCTGGATGATGCCGCGCAGCAGGCACAGACGGCGCGCCAGCTGGACGAGCAGTTGGAAGGCCTGCGTGGCATGGCGTCCGACCTGGACATGCTGTCCGAGCTGATGGCCGGCCTGAAGGTGGACGATGCCACTGCCCGCACCCGCGTGGTCGAGTCGATCTCGGTGCTGTACGGTCGCCTCAACCAGGCGCGCGCGCGTGCTGACCAGCGCCGCAGGTCACTCGGTTCGGCCGAGGCCGTGGCGCAGTTCGCCGCCCAGTTCGCGCTGTTCTCGCAGTCGATCACCAGCGCGCTGGCGCTGGCCACCGACCCCGAACGTGCCGACGAGCAGTTGTCGCGCCTGCTGGTGCAGCTGGAGGAACTGGAGAGCCAGTTCGGCGAACACGAGCAGTTCCTCGGCGACATCCTGAGCAAGCGCGAAGAGCTGGTCGAGGCCTTCGAAACGCACAAGCAGGCGTTGCTGGATGACCGCCAGCGCAAGGCGCGTTCGGTACTGGATGCGGCCAATCGGATCCTCGACGGCCTGGCCAGGCGCACCGAGCGCTTCGCCACCGCCGATGAGCTCAACGCGTTCTTTGCCGGTGATCCGCTGATCCTCAAGCTGCGTGAGCTGGCCGAGCGCCTGCGTACGCTGCACGACAACGTCAAGGCCGACGACATCGAGGCGCGGCTGAAGGGCGTGCGTGACCAGGCGGTGCGCCAGCTGCGCGACCGCAGTGACCTGTACGAAGCCGGCGGCAACGTGGTACGGCTGGGCCCGCGTCATCGCTTCAGCGTCAATACGCAGGCACTGGACCTGACCCTGTTGCCGCGTGGCGATACGTTGGCCATCCATCTGACCGGCACCGACTTCCTGGAGACCCTGCACGATCCGGAGCTGGACGCACTCAAGCCGTTCTGGCCGGTCACCCTCGACTCGGAATCGCCCACGCTGTATCGCGGCGAGTATCTGGCCGGCAGCCTGCTGCTGGCCGCGCAGGAGGGGCGCGATGGCCTCGATCTGGCTGCGCTGCAGCACGACGTCGCCAACCCGGAAGCACTGGATCAGCGTGTGCGTGCGTTCGCCGCGCCGCGCTATCGCGAAGGCTATGAGCGTGGCATCCATGACCATGATGCCGCGCTGATCCTGCGTGCGTTGCTGCCCTTGCAGCAGGCCGCTGGCAGCCTGCGCCATGCACCACGGATACGTGCGCTGGCGTTGCTGTTCTGGGCAGCCGAGCAGCGGCGCGAGGCGGTGGCGCAATGGCCGGCGCGGCAGGTGGGCGCCGAGGCGCTGGCACGCCTGCTGGGGTCCGACGAAGGGCGTCTGGCGTTGCGCACAGAAATGGCCGAGGCGCTGCTGGGGTATGCGCAGTCCCACGCGTTGCCCTTCGATGCCGATGCCGCGGAGGCTGCAGCCGCCTATCTGGGCGAAGAACTGGCGGCGGGCGATCCGGTGTTCAGCAGCAGCCGCCACGCGGTGGCGCTGCTGGAGGCATTGGCCCAGCAGCTGGAACAGGCGGGGCAGCGTGAGGCGGTCGAGCGTGCCCTGCAGCGCGGCCAGGATCCACTGGCTACGCGTTGGTCATTGGCTGGGCAGTGGCTGCGCGCAGTGGCGCGGATGCCGGCGCATGCCCAGCATGCCGGCTATGTCGACGAAGCCGTCGCGTTGCTGCTGGTGCAGCGCCAGTTGCGCACCCGTGCCAGCGATGCCGCACTGCAGGCGGAGGTCAATGGCCTGCTGGGTGAACACGCACGCATCAGCAATGGCGCGCTGGTGGTATCGCTGGATGATTTCCTCGCGCGCCTGCAGCAGCACCTGCGTCATTTCGTGCCAGCGTTCCATGCCTACCAGGCGCTGCGCCAGGGCATCATCGGTCGCGAGCGCGAGACCCTGCGGCTTTCCGAGTTCAAGGCGCGGCCGCTGTCCTCGTTCGTACGCAACAAGCTGATCAACGATGTCTACCTGGGCGTGATCGGTGACAACCTGGCCAAGCAGATGGGCACGGTCGGCGAGAACAAGCGCAGCGACCTGATGGGCCTGCTGATGATGATTTCGCCCCCGGGCTATGGCAAGACCACGCTGATGGAATACGTGGCGCACCGCTTGGGCCTGGTCTTCATGAAGATCAACGGCCCGGCGCTGGGCCACGAGGTGCGCTCGCTGGACCCGGCCCAGGCACCGGACGCGACCTCGCGGCAGGAGCTGGAGAAGCTCAACCTGGCGCTGGAAATGGGCAACAACACCATGCTGTATGTGGACGACATCCAGCACACCCATCCCGAGTTCCTGCAGAAGTTCATCTCGCTGTGCGATGGCACCCGCCGTATCGAGGGCGTGTGGCGCGGTTGCACCCGCACCTACGACATGCGCGGCAAGAAGTTCTGCGTGGTGATGGCCGGCAACCCGTACACCGAGTCCGGCGAGGTGTTCAAGATTCCGGACATGCTGGCCAACCGTGCCGACATCTACAACCTCGGTGACGTGCTCGGTGGCATGGAGGCCGCCTTCACCCTCAGCTACATCGAGAACAGCCTGACCTCCAATCCGGTGCTGGCGCCGCTGGCCACGCGCGACATGGCCGACCTGTATGTACTGGTCGACCGCGCGATGGGCAAGGAGGTCTCGACCAACGGCCTCAGCCACGCCTACAGCAGCGCGGAGATCAACGAGATCACCGCCACCCTGCAGCGCATGCTGCGTGTGCGCGACGTGGTCTACCGGGTCAACCAGCAGTACATCGCCAGCGCCGCACAGGACGACCGCTACCGCACCGAGCCGCCGTTCCGCCTGCAAGGCAGCTACCGCAACATGAACAAGCTGGCCGAGAAGATCTCCCCGGTGATGAACGAGGACGAACTGCAGCAGTTGATCTCCGACCACTACCTGGGCGAGGCGCAGCTGCTGACTACCGGTGCCGAAGAGAACCTGTTGAAGCTGGCCGAACTGCGCGGCGTACTGGATGACACGCAGGCGCAGCGCTGGGCACAGATCAAGCGCGACTTCCTGCGCAACAAGGCCATGGGGGCCGGCGACAGCGATGTCGGCGGGCGCGTGGTGGCGCAGCTGGCCGATATCGCCACCGCGCTGCAGCTGCCACCGCCCGCGCCGGAAGCGATCGCCATTGCGGACCCGGCGCCGTGGCCGGCGCTGCTGGAGGCCCTGCATCGCCTTTCAGAGGCGCGTCCGGCCGCTGCGCCGGCGCCGGTCGCGGCAGCCCCCGGCGTGCCGGCCACGGCCTTGGCCGAAGACCTGCAGGCGGGCCTGGCGCCGCTGGTGGAGCTGCTGGCGGCATCGCAGGCGCAGCAGGTGCAGGTGTCGCAGACCCTGGCCGCGTTCGCCGGCTGGGCGCGACAGCAGGTCGAGCGGGGCACGCCGAGCGCTGTGGTGGCGCAGCGCGCGCGCGTGCGCCGCGCCGCGACGCCGGAGGAGCGGGCGCTGGATGAGGCGCTGATGCGCCACTTCTACGGCGAGTCATTGCCACCGGAAGACGGCGATGGCATGCCGGCATCCACGCCGAAGCCGCCGCCGCTGCCGTGACCACGCGCGTGCCACTGCCGCCACCGATGCTGCCGGATACGGTCGATGTCGCTGCGCTGGCCGACTATGGTGCGCCGTTGCTGCAGGCGCTGGCGCGGCGCGAAACGCCGTTGCCACCGGATGCGGGCGAGCGCCTGGTGGCTGCGCTTGCGCGCATCGCGCTGGCCCTGCAGGCCGGCAACCCGGCGCAGATCCGGCAGCAGGAAGGCTGGTGGGGGCGGCTGCTGGGGCGCGATGTCGCTCGCGAAGCAGAAGGGCACGCGCTGCAGTCGCAGCTGGGCGTACTGGCCCTGCAGGCGCGTGAGCAGGCCCAGCACCTGCAGCAGCACATGCAGCTGCGGGCCATGGCCATCATTGAGCATTCCGCGGCGGCCGCGGCGCTGGACGGCTGGGCCGAACTGGCTGCGTCGCGGCTGACGACGCTGGATATCGCCGGTCAGGCCGCGCTGTCGCACCGGCTGGACCATCTTCGCCGGCTGGCCTCGCTGCGCCGCCTGGAAGCCGGCCAATGGCAGCTGCTGCAGGACCAGGACCACATGCTGCTGCAACGCTTCGCGCGCATCCATGACGTGCTGCTGCCAGCCTGGCGGCAGGCTGCACTGGCGGGCCAGGCCGCTGCGGGCGCTGCGTTGGCCGGCAAGGCTGCCACGTTGCACGCACAGATCGATGACGAGGTGGCCGCGGCTCAGGCTAGACTGCCTTGAGCCGGCCGCCGCTGCCGCTTACCCAACTGCAAGGAGACTGCCCGATGACCCAGGACAGCCAGACCCCCGGTGCCCTCGTACCCGGCACGACCACCGCCACTGCGCTCGACGAAGGTGCACTGCAGGCGCTTGGGCTGGTCCGCGAGGATCTGCCGCGCATCGCCGAGATCCGTCTGGAACTGGACGATCTGCGCCCGGGCAACCTGCAGGTGTTCGGCCGCGAGGCGGCCACGCGCACCGCCGCGTTCTCCAGCCAGTTGCTGGACCAGGTCCGCAATCGTGACCTGGATGCCAGTGGCGAGAAGCTGGGCGAGGTGGTGCGCATCGCGCGCAGCCTGAAGCTGGACGGCTTCGCCCAGCGTTCGAAGGTGCCGGTGATCGGTGGCCTGATCGACCGCATGCGCGCCTCCAAGGGCGAGCTGGTGCAGAAGTTCAGCGACACCAACGCGCAGATCGAACAGCTGCTGGCCGACGTTGGCGTGCAGCAGGCGTTGATGGGCAAGCGCGTGGGCGAGTTCGACCGCATGCACGATATCGTCCGCGAAGAGCGTCGTGCGCTTGGACTGTATGCGGCAGCCGGCAAGCAGCGGCTGGCCGAACTGCAGGCCGAACAGCTGGCCGGGCAGGGCAGTGAGGATCCGCAGCAGCGCATCCGCCAGAGCGAAGTCGACAACGCGATCCGCCTCCTCGAAAAGCGGGTGTCCGACCTGCAGCTGATGCAGCATGCGGCCGATCAGTCGCTGCCGATGATCCGCCTGATCCAGGCCAACGCGCTGCAGCTGATCGAGAAGTTCAACACCGTCCGCGACATCACCATTCCGTCGTGGAAGCGCCAGTTCGCCATCCAGCTCTCGCTGGGCGAACAGAAGGCTGCGGTCGAACTGTCCACGGCCATCGATGACGCCACCAACGAACTGATGCGCCGCAATGCCGACCTGCTGCGCCAGGCCTCGGTGGATACCGCGCGCAGCAACCAGCGCGGCGTGATCGACGTGGCCACGCTGCGCCATGTGCACGACCAGCTGATCGCCACGGTGGAAGAAGTGCGCAGCATCCATCGCGAAGGGATGCAGCAGCGGCAGCAGGCGGAAGCGGAGCTGTCGCGCCTGCGCGAAGACCTGCAGCAGCGCCTGGTCACAGCGACCGCCAGCTGAAAAAAGGGGACGGAGGGAATCAAGTCGTTTGTGCCACTTGCGACTTAATTCCCTCCGTCCCCTTTTTGTTGTCAGCGGAGTTGCTGGCCCAGCCAGTCGGCGAGCGCATCCACGCGCGCATCAGGTGGTCCGTCCGGTCGCGCCAGCACCCAGAAACCACCAGTGGCGGCAAACCCCCACGGCGCGACCAGTCGCCCGGCGGCCAGGTCCTCGGCCACCAGTGGCTCGGGTGCGATCGCCGGGCCCAGCCCGGCCACCGCTGCCTCCAGCAGGTAGTACAGATGCTCGAAGGCCGTGCCCAGCTGCAGCTTCGCGGGGTCCAGAGCGTGCGCCTGCGCCCACGCCGGCCACGCCTGCGGCCGTGAGCTGGTGTGCAGCAGCGTCTCCTGCAGCAGCGCCGAGGGCGGTACATGCCGCAGCCGCTGCGCCGCCGGATGCGAGGGCGCCACCACCACGCCGACCCGTTCCGGCGCCAGCTCACGCACCTGCCAGCCCCGGGGCCACGGCCCCTGCGCCAGCAGCAGCACCGCATCCAGGGCCGCCTGTGCCTCGGTGAAGCTGCCATCCAGCGCTGACCACTGCAGGCGCACGCCGGGCAGGGCGGCCTGCAGCGCAGGCAGGCGCGGGATCATCCAGCGCGCCAGCACGCTGCCGCTGCAGCCCAGCACCAGCGCCGGGGCCGCCGCCGGCCGCCGCAGTTCGCGCACGCAGTCTTCGATGCCGCCGAAGGCCTCGCTGCACGCTGCCTGCAGCCGCGTGCCCGCAGCGGTCAGGCGCAGGCCGCGACCGGCACGCTGGAACAGCGCCAGGCCGAGATGGTCTTCCAGCAGCTTCAGCTGCCGGCTGACCGCACCATGGGTGACATGCAGGTCGTGTGCGGCGCGGCCGACGCCGCCGAGACGGGCGGTGGCCTCGAACGCACGCAGCGCATTGAGCGGTGGCAGCAGGGAGTGGCTCATGTGAGATTTCCTGACGATATGCGCCAGATAATATCCATTTTCCGGTCAAGACCCGTGCGCTAGAGTATCCACCTGTCTCGATACCAGCGGTCGCTTCCATGTCTGCCTCCCCCATTGCCGACTACCACGCCTTCCCGGATGCCCAGGGCCATTTCGGCCGCTACGGCGGCAGCTTCGTCGCCGAAACCCTGGTCGGTCCGCTGCAGGAACTGGCCCAGGCCTATGACCAGGCCCGTCAGGATCCGGCATTCCAGGCGGCCTACGACCGCGACCTGGCCCATTACGTGGGCCGGCCGAGCCCGATCTACCACGCCCAGCGCCTGAGCGCCCATGTCGGCGGCGCGCAGATCCTGCTCAAGCGCGAAGACCTGAACCACACCGGCGCGCACAAGATCAACAACACCATCGGCCAGGCACTGCTGGCCGCGCGGATGGGCAAGAAGCGCATCATCGCCGAGACCGGTGCCGGCCAGCACGGCGTTGCCAGTGCCACCGTTGCCGCCCGCCTGGGCCTGGAATGCGTGGTGTACATGGGCGCCACCGACATCGAGCGGCAGAAGATCAACGTCTACCGCATGAAGCTGCTTGGCGCGACGGTGGTGCCGGTCACCTCCGGCTCGGCCACCCTGAAGGACGCGCTCAACGAAGCGATGCGCGACTGGGTGACCAACGTGCAGGACACCTTCTACATCATCGGCACCGTGGCCGGCCCGGATCCGTATCCGCGCATGGTCCGTGACTTCAACGCCATCGTTGGCCGCGAGGCGCGCGAACAGATGCTGGCCGAGTATGGCCGCCTGCCCGATGCGATCACCGCGTGCGTCGGCGGCGGCAGCAACGCCATCGGCCTGTTCCACGCCTTCCTCAATGATCGCCAGGTCGAGATCGTCGGCGCCGAAGCCGCCGGCGACGGCATCGGCACCGGCCGCCACGCCGCATCGATCGCCGCCGGTCGGCCGGGCGTGCTGCATGGCAACCGCACCTATGTGCTGTGCGACGACGACGGCCAGATCATCGAGACCCACTCGGTGTCGGCCGGCCTGGACTATCCGGGCGTCGGCCCGGAGCATGCTTTCCTGGCCGATACCGGCCGTGCGCGCTACCTCGGCATCACTGATGAAGAAGCGCTGCAGGCCTTCCACCTGCTGGCGCATACCGAGGGCATCCTGCCGGCACTGGAGTCCAGCCACGCACTGGCACAGGCGATCAAGCTGGCGCGTGAGCGTCCGCGTGACCAGATCGTGCTGTGCAACCTGTCCGGCCGTGGCGACAAGGACGTGCACACCATCGCCGCGCGCGAAGGGCTGGTGCTGTGAATCACGTGCTGCGCCACGGCGGGGCGCTGGTGCTGGTGATCGGCATGGGCGGCTGCACGCCGCCCGATCCACCGGTGCTTGCCCCGGCCCCGGCCACCCCTGCGGCGATCGCCCCGGCACGCGAACCGGCCAGCAACGACGATGAGGCCGCATATCGCCCGATCGAGGACGCGGCGATGTCCACGGCAGGCGATGGCGGCGAGGACCAGGCGGCCCGGGCGGTGGTGTCGGTGGCCCTGGACCATGCCGGTGAGGTGCTGATCGGCCAGCCCTTCAGCGAACTGCAGGGCGAGGCGCAGTGGCACTCGGCCGGGCTGGGCGAGTCGACCGCTGGGCGTTGCGAGTACTACGAGCGCGGCACGCTGCCCGAGGGCGTGGCGATGATGGTGCAGGACGGCGACGTGGTGCGCTTCGACCTGGCCCCCATTGACGATTCCGGCCAGGTGGTGCTGCAGCCGGGGCCGTTTGGCCTTCATCTGGGCATGCCACGCGCGCAGGCACTCCAGCAGTTGCCCAAGGGCGTTTCCACGCAACCCTATGACGATGATGCGGAGGCCGGTGAGAGCCTGCTCTGGCAGGACCCCGGTTCCGACCTGGCGATCCGCGTGGAGATCGTCGACGGCACCATCTCCCGAATGTACTGGGGCGCCAGCGGCGCCGTTGACCTGATCGAAGGATGTACCTGACATGTCCGTATCCCGACTCGATGCCTGCTTCCTGCGTCTGCGCGAACAGCAGCGCAAGGCGCTGATTCCTTTCGTCACCGCCGGTGATCCCTCGCTGGAGGCGACCGTTCCGGTCATGCACGCACTGGTCGAGGCCGGCGCCGACGTGATCGAACTGGGCGTGCCGTTTTCCGACCCGATGGCCGATGGCCCGACCATCCAGCGCAGCTCCGAGCGCGCGCTGGCACGCGGCGCCGGCAGCCGCTACGTCCTGCAGGCCGTGGCGCAGTTCCGCGAACGCGATGCGCAGACCCCCGTGGTGCTGATGGGCTACCTCAACCCGGTGGAGATCCATGGCTACGCGGCCTTCGCCAAGGCCGCCGTCGACGCAGGCGTGGACGGCGTGCTGCTGGTCGACCTGCCGCCGGAAGAAGCGGGCGATGCCCAGCAGGCGTTCGACGCAGCCGGCCTTGCGCTGGTCCTGCTGGCGTCGCCGACCACCAGCGAGGCGCGAGCCGGCAAGCTGCTGGCGCTGGCCCGTGGCTATCTCTACTACGTCAGCTTTGCCGGTGTCACCGGCGCGTCCGAGCGCCTGGACAGCGATGCCGCCAGTACCCGCCTGCAGGCGTTGCGCGCGCGCGCGTCGGTGCCGGTGGTGGCGGGCTTCGGCATCAAGGATGCTGCCAGTGCCGCGGCCATGGCCCGCCAGGCCGATGGCGTGGTGGTCGGAAGCGCGCTGGTGGCGGCGCTGGCGGAAGCGGGCTCGGCGGAAGACGCGGTGCAGCGCGCCCGGGCCTTCCTCGCCCCGCTGCGGCAGGCGCTGGACGCGTAACAGGACTGCCGGCCGCTGGCCGGCGTCCTCCTGATGGCTGGCGTGCAAAGGCTGCCGGCCGGCGGCGGGCACCGCCCAGCACCTAAACGTACGTCCCAGCATGGTTTTTTCCGGCTTCCCCGCGGCTGGCAAGGGGGTGCACGGGCGGGGAAAGCGGAGCTAGACTGTCCGCCTTTGCGGCCCCCGGGCCGCCCTGAACGGAAGTGTCCTCCCGCATGAGTTGGCTCAGCAAGTTGATGCCGTCCGGCATCCGCACCGACAACACCCCCAGCAAGAAGCGCAGTGTCCCCGAGGGCCTGTGGGAAAAGTGCAGCAACTGCGGCAGCGCGTTGTACCGTCCGGAACTGGAAGAGAACCTGGAAGTCTGCCCGAAGTGCGGCCATCACATGGCGATCCGCGCGCGCGCGCGCCTGGCCGCCCTGTTCGACGCCGACAGCACCACCGAGATCGGTGCGCGCCTGGGGCCGACCGACCTGCTCAAGTTCAAGGACCAGAAGAAGTACAGCGAGCGCATCAAGATCGCGCAGAAGAATACCGGCGAGTACGACGCGCTGATCGCCATGCGCGGCCTGCTCAAGGGCCGTGCGCTGGTGGCATCGTCCTTCGACTTCGCCTTCATGGGCGGCTCGATGGGCTCGGTGGTCGGCGAGCGTTTCGCACTGGCCGCAGAAACCGCGGTCGAGATCGGTGCGCCCTACGTGTGCTTCTCGCAGAGCGGTGGCGCCCGCATGCAGGAAGGCCTGTTCTCGCTGATGCAGATGGCCAAGACCTCGGCCGCGCTGGGCAAGCTGCGTGAAGCCGGGCTGCCGTATATCTCGGTGCTGACCCATCCGACCACCGGTGGTGTCTCGGCCTCCTTTGCGATGCTGGGCGACATCAACATCGCCGAACCGCAGGCGCTGATCGGCTTCGCCGGCCCGCGCGTGATCGAGCAGACGGTGCGCGAGAAACTGCCGGAAGGCTTCCAGCGCTCGGAGTTCCTGCTCGAACATGGTGCCATCGACCAGATCTGCGATCGCCGCGAGCTGCGCGACCGCCTGTCCGACCTGCTGGCGATGCTGGGCCGTCAGCCGGCGCCGGAGGTGGCTTGATGGGAGGCCGCAAGTACTTCGGTACTGATGGCATCCGTGGCAGGGTCGGCCAGGGCGTGATCTCGGCCGACTTCGTGCTGCGCCTGGGCAACGCGCTGGGCCGTGTCCTGGTCGCCCTGCGCGGCCAGGACGGGCGCAGGCCGATCGTGGTGATCGGCAAGGACACCCGCATTTCCGGCTACATGTTCGAGGCGGCGCTGGAAGCCGGCCTGGTGGCCGCCGGTGCCGACGTGCAGCTGCTGGGCCCGATGCCGACGCCGGCGGTGGCGTTCCTGACCCGTACGCTGGGCGTGGATGCCGGCATCGTCATCAGTGCCTCGCACAACCCGCACTACGACAACGGCATCAAGTTCTTCTCCGCCCAGGGCGAGAAGCTCGACGATGCCACCGAGCTTGCCCTCGAAGCGGCGCTGGACGTTCCGTTCACCACCGTCGAATCGGAGAAGCTGGGCAAGGCGTCGCGTGGCCGCGAGGCGGTCGGCCGCTACATCGAGTTCTGCAAGGCCAGCGTGCCGCGCGCGTTCGACCTGCGTGGCGTACGCCTGGTGCTGGACTGCGCGCACGGCGCCACCTACCAGATCGCACCGCTGCTGTTCCGCGAGCTGGGTGCCGAGGTGATCGGCATTGGCGCCGAGCCCAACGGCGTCAACATCAACGCCGGCGTGGGCTCCACCCATATCGACAATCTCGCGGCCAAGGTCCGCGAAACCCGCGCCGATCTCGGCATTGCCTTCGACGGCGACGGCGACCGCGTGCTGATGGCCGACGACCAGGGCAACCCGGTCGACGGCGACGACCTGCTTTACATTCTGGCACGGGCATGGAAAGCCGAAGGCCGCCTGCGCGGCCCGGTGGTCGGCACGCTGATGAGCAACTACGGCGTGGAGAAGGCCTTCGCCGATCTGCAGATTCCGTTCGTGCGCAGCAATGTCGGTGATCGCTATGTGCACCAGGCGCTGATCGAAGGCGGTGGGGTGCTCGGCGGCGAAGCCTCCGGCCACCTGCTGTGCCTGGATCGGGCCACCACCGGTGACGGCATCGTCAGTGCGCTGCAGGTGCTGGTGGCGTTGCGCAACAGCGGGCAGACCCTGCGCCAGGCATTGAAGGGGCTGCTGCGGGTGCCGCAGAAGACGGTCAACGTGCGGCTGGGCAATGTCTCGGCCAAGGCCACCGTGCAGGCCGACAGCGTGCAGGCCGCGCTGGCCGTCGCGCAGCAGTCAGTGGCCGGCCGTGGCCGTGCGTTCCTGCGCCCGTCCGGTACCGAGCCGGTGGTGCGTGTCACGGTCGAGGCCGATGATGCAACGCTGATGCAGGACACGCTGGACCGCCTGTCTGCAGCGGTCCGTGAAGCCGCCGCCTGAGGCAGCTGTGCATTTGCCCAAACAGAAACGCCCCGCAATGCCGGGGCGTTTTTTCGTTCAGGCGGCAAGGCTGCGCGAGGCTCACGGCCCCGGCACCATCTTCTTCTGCCGCGCCTTGAAGCCATTGAACAGCGGCGCGATCAGGGGGGTGTAGCTCTGGGCGATGCGCTTGCGCAACCAGCTCGCCGGGCGGTTGCGGATCGCGAAGCGGTAGATGCGTTCCGGATCGCCGCCGACCACATTACGGCCGAACGGGTGGGTGGTGTGCAGGTAGCGGAAGCCGTGCTCGCGTGCCACCTCGATGTGATCCTCGTCGAAATCGCCGTAAGGCCAGCACAGCGTATCGGACACCTCGCCGAGCTTGTCCCGCAGGACTTCGCGCGAGACTGCCAGGTCGTGGCTCAGGCCCGCACGGCGCTGTGCGCGGTCCAGGTCGTCGCGGCGCAGCCAGCGGGTGTGGGTATGGGTGTGGCAATGCACTTCGAAGGTGCCGGCGGCGATGGCCGCGCGCGCTTCGCTCCAGCGCATCATCACGTCGTCGCTGCGGTTCTGCTCGTAGATCGCCGCTTCGCAGCCGCGGTGGTCCGGCGTGGCAGGCAGCACTGCCCCGGCAAGCCCCGCGTGGGGCCGCTCCGGGCCTTCACCCATCCAGCCGGTGACCACGAACACCACTGCGTGCATGCCGTACTTCTGCAGGATCGGGTGCGCATACACCCAGTTGTCCAGGTAGCCATCGTCGAAGGTGATCACGATCGACTTGCGCGGCACCGGCTTGCCGGCCAGGAAGCCGGCGTACTGGTCCAGTGTCAGCGAAGTCCAGCCGTTGCCGGCCAACCAGGCGATCTGGCTTTCGAAATTCTCCGGTGACACGGTGATCATGCCCGGCGACGGACTGACGTGGTGGTGCATGAGCACCGGTACGGTTCGGGCATCAGCCATGTCCCAGCTCCTTCAGCCACTGGCGGTAGTAGTGTTCGGTGGTCTCACCGTGGCCATCGGGGGTGAACCGGTGCGCGCTGTGCATCCAGTCCCACCCGGCGCGGCCCATCTGCCGCCGCCGTTCCGGATCTTCCACCAGCAGGCGCAGTGCGCCTGTCAGGGCTGCATTGTCGCCCAATCGGGTGAGGATCGCATTGCTGCCCTCGACCACCATCTCCGGCACGCCACCTACGCGCGTGGCCACGATCGGTACCCCGACATAGGCGGCCTCCAGGAACACGGTACCGGCCGCTTCCTTGTGCGAAGCCAGCGCGAAGATGTCGAAGCCGGCCATCAGCCGGCACGCGCCGTCACGATAGCCGAGCAGGTGGACCTGTTGCTGCAGCCCATGCTCGTCGCGCAGCGCCTGCAGCCGATCCATGACCGGCTGGCCATCGCCGATCACCACCAGGTGCAGGTTCGGATGCGTCCTGCACAGCGGCACCATCGCCTGCAGGAGGTCGGCATGGCCCTTGGGGCCGCGCAGCACCGCCACGCAACCGACCACGATGTCCTGCTCGCCGAAACCGAGCTCGGCGCGCACCTCCGCGCGCACCTCCTGCAGGCATTGCCAGGGATCGGCCTTGCGGATCTCGCTCCAGCGCGGCGGGACTGCAATTGGCGGCACGATACCGATGTGCTCGGCCGGAATGCCGCGCTCGGTCAGCAGCTGCTTGACGAAGCTGCTGACGGTCATCACCCGGTGCGGCAGGCCGGTATAGGTCAGCAGCGAGTTGACCGGGCTCATCAGGTGGCGCGAGCGTATTACCAGCGGTGTGCCGCCCAGGCGTGCACCGGCGGCGGCGATCAGCGCGTCACGGCGGCTGGTGGTGTTGACCACGTCGTAGCGCTCGCGACGCACCAGGCGCGAGACCGACCAGATGCCGCGCAGCAGGCGCAGCAGGCCCCCCATGCGCAGGGTGTGCACGGTGAAACCGTCGTCGCGTGCCAGCTTGGCCAGTCGCGCTTCGGGCTGGCACAGCAGCGCCACCTCATGGCCACGCGCGCGCATCACCTGCATGTGGCGGAAGATGTAGATCTCCTGCCCGCCCATTCCCTTGGCGGCTTCGGTGTGCAGGATGCGCAGCGGACGGTTCATGCGGGATCGATCCTTGAAGGTCAACGATTGCGGAAGCGGGTCAACGCTTCCCATGCAGTGCGTACGGCAGCCGCATCAGGGGCCTGCTGGGGCAGCGGGAGGTAGTGCCGGTCCAGCGCTGTGGCGTTGCCGAACTTGTCGAACACGTAGATCGCGTCGCCATGGCGTATCGCGCGCTGCGACCAGCTTTCGACCACCAGGGCACGCGGGCCCTGCGGTTCGGCCAGCAGGTCCTGGCCGGTGCTGTAATCGCTCAGCGCGTTCTCGCAGCCCAGCGCATGGCGCATCAGTGTCGGTACCCAGTCTTCGTGCGAGCTGGTACGGGCGTCGCGGCCAGCGGCCCTGCCTGGCCAATGCAGCACGAACGGGACCTGCAGCTGGTAGTCGGAGAAGTTGCCGTTGTGGCCCCAATAGTTCAGCTTGAGGTCGTTGAACTCTTCGGCATGGTCGCCGGTGACCAGCACGATGGTGTCCTCGGCCAGGCCCTGTGCGCGCAGGTCGTCCAGCAGCGAGCCGATCAGGCTGTCTGCGTAGTGCACGGCGGTGCGGTAGCGGTTGAGTTCCGGCGTCGGGTCATGCTCCGGGCCGAATTTGAGGAAGTCGATGTCCGCAGCCATCGGCGTCGCCACGGGCGGGTAACCATCGGGCATGTGGTAGGGCGCGTGAGTGGAGTCGAGGAACACGAAGCCAAACCACGGGCGCTGCGCCGCCTGGCTGGCGCGGATGTCCTGCTGCAGTGCACTGATGATCGCGCGGTCGCGGCCGTCGGACTTCAGTGCCGATGGCCCCTGGTGCAGCTGGTCGCGCACATCGGCGAATGCCGTGCGATCGAATTCCGGGCTGTACAACGGCGCACTGCCGTACAGGTGCAGGTCGTAGCCCTGCTGGCCCAGCACCTGGAACAGCTGCGAGCCGCGCTGCTCGTCGAGCATGCTTGGCCAGTAACCACCGGGCAGGCCGTACAGCAGCCCGAACAGGCCGTAGCGGGTGGCATTGCCGGTGCTGAAGTGCTGGTCGAACACGCGCGCGTCCTGCGCCAGCGCCAACGTGTTGGGCATCAGCTGCGGTGTCAGCACGTCCTGGCGCAGCGATTCCAGCACCACCATCAGCACATTGGGACGATGCGGGTTCTGGCACCGCAGCGGGTGCAGTGGGTACTGCAGCTGCGCATGGCGCGGGTCGGGCAGGCCGGCCTGCTGCTGGCTGACCACGCCCAGGCGCCGCATGAAGCTCTTGGCGGTGATCGGTTGCGCCCACGGCAGGTAGTTCCACTGCGCGATCACATCGCGGTCGCCGCGGGCGTCGTAGTAGGCGGTGGCCACCTGGCCGCCGGCCATCAGAAGCGCGACCGCTGCCCACGCCTGCAGCACCCGTCGCCGGCGCGGCACGGCCGGCAGCAGCTTCCAGCACGCCCAGGCCAGCAGGCCTTCGGCGGCGAAGACCGCGGCGACCAGCAGCGCGACCTGCAGCCAGGTCTTCCAGGACAGGGCGACCTGGTCCTGCAGGGCGCCGCCGAACACCATGTTCACGACCATGGCGTTGAGGTGGAAGCGATACAGGGTGAACACCTTGGCGTCGACCAGCAGCAGGCACAGCCACAGGCCCTGCAGGAGAACGGCGCTGATGCTCAGCGTACGGGCAGTGCGTGGCCACAGCCCCAGCAACAACGGCAGCAGGCCGGCCAGCGCGCCGAACGCGAGCAGGTGGCCGGGCAGGGCGATCGCGAGGTAGGCCAGGCCCGGGCTGCCGCCTGGATTGTCCCGCAGCGGCACGTTGCCCAGTGCGATCGCCGCAGCCAGGACCGCATTGCCGGCGACGAACAGCGACCACCAGGCCAGCCGGCGCCAACGCCGGGTGGAGCCTTCAAGGGCGAGTGCGGCAGGGGCGGCTGCAGACATGGCGAAGCGGATTCAGGGAGCGGGGAAAGGTCGGGCGCCACGTGACGGAAGCGTTAATCCGCGCGCGGGTCGCGCATTGTATCGGTTTGTTTCTTCGTATCGAATGGCGTCCCCCGGGCGATCTGTCACAATGTTCAGGCGGGCCATGAATGCGCTGGCCCCCCAGACCCAATGACAAGCCAGGAACCGCTGTGAGCCAGATCCCCACCCTCGACATCACCCGTTTCGACAGCGACCGCGAGGCCTTCGTGGCCGAGCTGGGCGCGGCCTATCGCCAATGGGGATTCGCGGGCATCCGCAACCACGGCATCCCGCAGGCCGACATCGACGCGGCCTACGATGCCTTCAAGGCCTTCTTCGCCCTGCCGGAAGAGGTCAAGCGCAAGTACCACGTGCCTGGCAGCGGCGGCGCCCGCGGCTATACCCCCTTCGGCGTGGAGACCGCCAAGGGCTCCAAGCACTTCGACCTGAAGGAGTTCTGGCACATCGGCCGCGAGATCGCCGACGACTCCAAGTACCGTGACGTGATGGCGCCGAACCTGTGGCCGACCGAAGTCGAGGGCTTCCGCGAGCGGGGGTACGGCCTGTACCAGGCGCTGGACAACCTGGGGTCGCGCGTGTTGTCGGCGCTCGCCCTGCACATCGGCCTGCCGGAGAATTTCTTCGCCGACAAGACCAACTTCGGCAATTCGATCCTGCGCCCGATCCACTACCCGCCGATCACCACCGACGACATCCCGAACGTGCGTGCCGGTGCTCATGGCGACATCAACTTCATCACCCTGCTGGTGGGTGCCAGTGCCGCAGGGCTGGAAGTGCAGTCGCGCGACGGCGAGTGGGTGCCGTTCACCTCGGACGCGGACACCATCGTGGTCAACATCGGCGACATGCTGCAGCGCCTGACCAACCATGTGTATCCGTCGACCATCCACCGCGTGGTCAATCCTCCGGGCGAACTGGCGCGCCAGCCGCGCTACTCGGTACCGTTCTTCCTGCACCCGAACCCGGACTTCCTGATCGACGTGCTGCCCTCGTGCATCACCCCGGAGAACCCGAGCCGGTACCCGGAGCCGATCACCGCCCACGGCTTCCTCGAGGAACGCCTGCGCGAGATCAAGCTGAAGTAAAGAAAAGTGAGGCCGCCGAAAGGCGGCCTTTTTCTTTGCAGGGCTGCACCCTGCACCCGCAGAGGCCAAAGCCAAAGCCAAAGCCAAAGCGGCTCTGGGGTGTTCCGTGGGGAGGCGGGGAGGTGTCGGATGGCGGGGACGCCGTTGACCCATCCCTGGGGGCTTGGCCGCGGCATCCATGCCGCGGACACCCCGCCATCCGACACCTCCCCGCCTTCGACAGTTTCCCGGTGACGGTGGGTAAATCGCGATTCCCGGTGGGTGTCGACCTTGGTCGACGCGGTAGATCCACGCCTTGCGTGGATGAGATCTGTCAGATCGAAGTGGGGCAGGGCACCCGGAATGCCGCTTTTGCTCTTGCTCTTCTTTTTTCTTTCCGTGGCGGGCGGAACCGTCGGAATGTGTCAGAGGCCGGGCGGGGATGACGGGGGTGTTCGCGGCATCCATGCCGCGGCCAAGCCCCAGATCCAGCCGGGCTCTCCGTGACCAACCCGACCCTCGCCACAAGGGGCTGCGCCGTTGGCTGAAAACCCATGTAACCGCTTACACGGAAACGGATTTTTGCCGTAACGGGTATCATGACCGGCTGACTTCACACAGGAGCCACCCGCTCATGCGCCGCAAGATCGTCGCCGGAAACTGGAAGCTGCACGGCAGCCGTCAATTCGCCAATGAACTGCTGGGGCAGGTGGTCGCCGGGCTGCCGCCGGAGGGCGTGGACGTGGTGATCATGCCGCCGCTGCCGTACCTGGGCGAGCTGGTCGAGGACTTCGGCGCGACCGGCCTGGCCTTTGGTGCACAGGACGTCAGCAGCAACGAGAAGGGTGCCTACACCGGCGAGGTCTGCGCAGCCATGCTGGTCGAGGTCGGGGCCCGCTATGGTCTGGTCGGCCACTCCGAGCGCCGCCAGTACCACCATGAAAGCAGCGAGCTGGTCGCGCGCAAGTTCGCCGCCGCCCAGCATGCCGGCCTGGTCCCGGTGTTGTGCGTGGGTGAGACCCTGGAACAGCGGGAGGCCGGGCAGACCGAAGCGGTCATCGCCAGCCAGCTGGCGCCGGTGCTGGAACTGGTCGGTGCGGCCGGTTTCGCCAACGCCGTGGTCGCCTACGAGCCGGTCTGGGCCATCGGCACCGGCCGTACCGCCAGCAAGGAGCAGGCACAGCAGGTGCACGCGTTCATCCGTGGCGAAGTCGCGCGTATCGATGCTAGAATCGCCGATTCACTGCCCATTGTTTACGGCGGTAGCGTGAAGCCCGACAATGCCGGGGAACTGTTCGCGCAGCCGGATGTCGATGGTGGGCTGGTCGGCGGCGCCTCCCTGGTGGCCGCGGACTTCCTGGCCATCGCACGGGCGGCGGCCGCGAACTAATCCTAGAAGTATTGTCCGAGGGCGGTTTCCAATGCTGATGTTGATCCTCAATGTCGTCTACGTGCTGGTCGCTGTGGCCATGATCGCGCTGATCCTGATGCAGCGTGGCTCGGGTGCGGCGGCAGGTTCGGGCTTTGGTGCCGGTGCCTCGGGCACGGTGTTCGGTGCGCGTGGCGCCTCGAACTTCCTGTCCAAGTCGACCAAGTGGCTGGCTGTCGTGTTCTTTGGCATCAGCCTCTTCATGGCCTGGTATGCCGGTCACGGCACCCGTCCGGCGGCCGACCAGGATCTGGGTCTGATGTCCGCCCCGGCAGCGACCGCTCCGGCGGCTCCGGCGGGCGAGCTGCCGGCCGTCCCGAAGGCCGATGCGGTCCCGGCAGCCCCGGTTCCGGCCGCCAATGTGCCGGCTCAGGCGGAATCTTCGGTTTCTGGTGAAGAAAAGCCTTCGGAAGGCTCCCAGAAAGACTGAAGCCGGTTACAATACGCGGCGCATCGGAAAGATAGTCTGATGTGATCGTTTGCCCAGGTGGCGGAATTGGTAGACGCACTACCTTGAGGTGGTAGCGACGCAAGTCGTAGGGGTTCGAGTCCCCTCTTGGGCACCATTTGTAAGTAAAGCGGGTTCGTCTGGCGCGCAAGGCGCCAGGCAGGTTCCCGTCCACTCCCCCATGCCAAAGCGCCTGCAGGCGCAGCGGCAGAGGCAAGAGAGAATCGCTGTGCTGGCCGAATATTTGCCGTCTCTGCTGTTTCTGATCGTTGCCACCGGTATCGGCGTTACGCTGATGCTGGTTGGTCGATTCCTCGGTCCCCGCCGCCCCGATCTGGAAAAGCTGTCGCCGTATGAGTGCGGCTTCGAAGCCTTCGAAGACGCGCGCATGAAGTTCGACGTGCGCTATTACCTGATCGCGATCCAGTTCATCGTCTTCGACCTGGAAATCATCTTCATCGTGCCGTGGACCCAGGTCTTCATGGAACTGGGCGCCCGTTCGCTGGTTACCATGGGCCTGTTCGTCGGCATGCTGTTCCTCGGTTTCATTTACGTCTGGAAGAAGGGAGCGCTGGAATGGGAGTGATTCAGACTCTCGATGGCCTCATGAACAATCCGTCGCCGGAAGGCCGGGTTGATGACATCCTGCGGCCGGAAGGCGACAACCCGCTGCTGGAAAAGGGCTTCGTCACCACCAGCGTCGACGCACTGCTGAACTGGGCGCGCACCGGCTCGATGTGGCCGATGACCTTTGGCCTGGCCTGCTGCGCCGTCGAGATGATGCACGCCGGCGCCGCGCGCCTGGACCTGGATCGCTACGGCGTAGTGTTCCGCCCTTCGCCGCGTCAGTCCGACGTGATGATCGTGGCCGGTACCCTGGTCAACAAGATGGCCCCGGCGCTGCGCAAGGTCTACGACCAGATGCCGGACCCGAAGTGGGTCATCTCGATGGGTAGCTGCGCCAACGGTGGCGGCTACTACCACTACTCCTATTCTGTGGTGCGCGGCTGTGATCGCGTGGTGCCGGTGGACGTCTACGTCCCGGGCTGCCCGCCGACTGCCGAGGCGCTGGTGTACGGGATCCTGCAGCTGCAGAAGAAGATCTGGCGTACACAGACCATCGCCCGCTGACCCCTTCACCTGACTAGAGCGCGCCAAGCCCCCATGGCAGAGCAAGCATCCTTCATCGACCGACTCTCCGCACGTTTCGCTGGTGCGAAGGTCATCGTGGTCGAACCCCGCGGCGAAGTGACGCTGGAAGTGCCTGCCGCCGAGTGGCACGCCACCGCCCTGGCGCTGCGTGACGAGTTTGGTTTCGAGCAGGCCGTGGATCTGTGCGGCGTCGACTACCTCGGTTATGGCTCCGACGAATGGGACACCGCTGACGTGTCCTCGCAGGGGTTCAGCCGAGGCGTCGAAGGCAAGGCCCAGGGCCGCTTCGCGTGGGGCGAGTTCCCCACCGAGGAAAACGGTGCCGACGGTGCCCGCCCGCAGCACATGCCGACCCAGCGCTTCGCCGTGGTCGCGCAGCTGCGTTCCTACCAGCACAACCTGATGATGCACCTGCGCTGCTTCGCTCCTGACGAAGCGCTGCCGGTGGTGTCCTCGCTGACCAGTATCTGGCCGGGTCTGAACTGGTTCGAGCGCGAGGCGTTCGACCTGTACGGCGTGATCTTCGAAGGCCACCCGGACCTGCGCCGGATCCTGACCGACTACGGTTTCGTCGGCCATCCGTTCCGCAAGGACTTCCCGCTGATCGGCAATGTCGAAGTCCGCTACGACGAAGAGAAGAAGCGCGTGATCTACGAACCGGTCACCTCGGTGGAGCCGCGTGTCGGCGTGCCGCGCGTGATCCGCGACGACGCCCGTCTGCAGACCGCAGAAGGTGAGCGCGCGCAGGAGGCAGTGAAGTGAGCCACGTACACCAGGCCGGCGAAGCATTCGCCAGCAACGCCGCCGAGAGCCGGCAGGAAATCCGCAACTACACCATGAACTTCGGCCCGCAGCATCCGGCCGCTCACGGTGTGCTGCGCCTGATCCTGGAAATGGACGGTGAAACCATCATGCGCGCCGACCCGCACGTGGGTCTGCTGCACCGTGGTACCGAAAAGCTGGCCGAGTCCAAGCCGTTCAACCAGTCGATCGGCTACATGGATCGACTGGACTACGTGTCGATGATGTGCAACGAGCACGCCTACGTGCGCGCGATCGAGACCCTGATGGGCATCGAGGCGCCGGAGCGTGCCCAGTACATCCGCACCATGTACGATGAAATCACCCGCATCCTCAACCACCTGATGTGGCTGGGCTCCAACGCGCTCGACCTGGGCGCGATGGCGGTGATGCTGTACGCCTTCCGCGAACGCGAAGAGCTGATGGACTGCTACGAAGCGGTTTCCGGCGCGCGCATGCACGCGGCGTACTACCGTCCGGGCGGTGTCTACCGCGACCTGCCGGACCACATGCCGAAGTACAAGGAATCGCGCTGGCACAAGGGCAAGGCGCTGAAGCAGCTCAATGCTTCGCGCGAGGGTTCGCTGCTGGACTTCCTGGAGAACTTCACCGTCGAGTTCCCCAAGCGCATCGACGAATACGAAACCCTGCTGACCGACAACCGCATCTGGAAGCAGCGTACCGTCGGCATCGGCGTGGTCGCTCCCGAACTGGCCCACCAGTGGGGCATGACCGGCGTGATGCTGCGCGGCTCGGGCATTGCCTGGGACCTGCGCAAGAAGCGTCCGTACGCCAAGTACGATGCCGTCGATTTCGACATCCCGCTGGGCAAGGAAGGCGACTGCTATGACCGCTATCTGGTCCGCGTTGCCGAAATGCGCGAATCCAACCGCATCATCAAGCAGTGCGTGGCGTGGCTGAAGGCCAACCCGGGCCCGGTGATGGTGAAGAACTTCAAGGTCGCTCCGCCCAGGCGCGAGGACATGAAGGACGACATGGAAGCGCTGATCCACCACTTCAAGCTGTTCAGCGAAGGCTACTGCGTGCCGGCCGGCGAGACCTACTCGGCGGTGGAAGCCCCGAAGGGCGAATTCGGCTGCTACCTGGTCTCCGATGGCGCCAACAAGCCGTTCCGCGTGCACCTGCGTGCGCCGGGCTTCGCCCACCTGTCCTCGATCGATTCGGTCGTGCGCGGCCACATGCTGGCTGACGTGGTGGCGATGATCGGCACCTACGACCTGGTGTTCGGCGAGGTTGACCGGTAATGCCGTCCGCCACGCCAACGCCCGCTGCAGGCAGCCGGCGCAAGCCGGCGCCGCAGTTTCTGGAATTTCACGTTATGCATTTCGCTGAGGTCGGCCGATGAAGGCGACAGGTAATTTCGAGGCGGCGCGCGACGTCGACCCGATGGTGGTGCTGAGCGACAAGACCCGCGCTCACATCGATCACTGGCTGTCCAAGTTCCCGCCGGACCGCAAGCGCTCTGCCGTGCTGCAGGGCCTGCATGCGGCCCAGGAGCAGAACCAGGGCTGGCTGACCGACGAACTGATCGCCGGCGTGGCCAAGTACCTGGACCTGCCGCCGGTGTGGGCCTACGAGGTCGCCAGCTTCTACTCGATGTTCGAGACCGAGAAGGTGGGCCGCAACAACGTGGCCATCTGCACCAACATCAGCTGCTGGCTCAATGGCGCCGAGGACATCGTGCGCCATTGCGAGAAGAAGCTGGGCATCAAGCACGGTGAATCGACCCCTGACGGCCGCGTCTACCTCAAGCGCGAGGAAGAGTGCCTGGCCGGCTGCGGTGGCGCGCCGATGATGGTCATCAACGGTCACTACCATGAGCGTCTGACCCTGGAAAAGGTCGACGAGCTGCTGGACGGGCTGGAGTAAGGGCATGGCACATCACCACGAATCCAAGGGTCCGGTCGGCCCCGCGCCGCTGCCGCACCAGGTGGTCTATACCACCTTGCATTACGACACCCCGTGGTCGTACGAAAGCTACCTGAAGACCGGTGGCTACGCTGCCCTGCGCAAGATCCTCGAAGAGAAGATCCCGCCGGAGCAGGTCATCGAGATGGTCAAGGCCTCGGGCCTGCGCGGCCGCGGTGGCGCAGGCTTCCCGACCGGCCTGAAGTGGTCCTTCATGCCCAAGGGCAACATGCAGAAGTACATCCTCTGCAACTCGGACGAATCCGAGCCGGGCACCTGCAAGGATCGCGACATCCTGCGCTACAACCCGCATTCGGTGGTGGAAGGCATGGCGATCGCCTGCTACGCCACCGGTTCGACCGTGGGCTACAACTACCTGCGCGGTGAATTCCACCACGAGCCGTTCGAGCACTTCGAGCAGGCCCTGGCCGACGCCTATGCGAACGGCTGGCTGGGCAAGAACATCCTCGGCAGCGGCGTGGACATCGACATCTACGGCGCGCTGGGCGCCGGCGCGTACATCTGCGGCGAAGAAACCGCGCTGATGGAATCGCTGGAAGGCAAGAAGGGCCAGCCGCGTTACAAGCCGCCGTTCCCGGCCAACTTCGGCCTGTACGGCAAGCCGTCGACGATCAACAACACCGAAACCTACGGTTCGGTGCCGGCGATCATCCGCAACGGCCCGGAGTGGTTCAAGGGCCTGAGCCTGACCGCCAACGGCGGCCCGAAGTGCTTCTCGGTGTCCGGCTGCGTGCAGAACGGCGGCAACTTCGAAGTACCGCTGGGCACCACCTTCGACGACCTGCTGGAAATGGCCGGTGGCCTGCGTCCGGGCCGCAAGCTCAAGGGCGCGATCCCGGGCGGCGTGTCGATGCCGGTGCTGACCGCGGCCGAGCTGAAGGGCCTGCCGATGGACTACGACACCATCCGTGCGCTGGGCTCCGGCCTGGGCTCGGGTGCGATCGTCGTGCTCGACGACAGCGTCTGCTGCGTCAAGTTCGCCTGCCGCATCAGCCAGTTCTTCCACAAGGAATCCTGCGGCCAGTGCACCCCGTGCCGTGAAGGCACCGGCTGGATGCACCGCGTGCTGGAGCGCATCGTCGCCGGCAAGGCCACGATGGAAGACCTGCACCAGCTGAAGGCAGTGGCCGGGCAGATCGAAGGCCACACCATCTGTGCGTTCGGCGAAGCGGCTGCATGGCCCATCCAGGGCTTCCTGCGCCAGTTCTGGGACGAGTTCGAGTACTACATCGTCAACGGTCATTCGATGGTTGACGGCAAGAAGGTGGAGGCAGCCGCTGCATGAGCGCGCAACCCGTGAATCCGAGCGTCCCACCCGATCACGTCACCATCGAGATCGATGGCAAGTCGCTGGTCGTGCCCAAGGGCTCGATGATCATCCAGGCGGCCGACAAGGCCGGCATTCCGATTCCGCGCTTCTGCTATCACGAGAAGCTGCCGATCGCCGCCAACTGCCGCATGTGCCTGGTGGACGTGGAGAAGTCGCCGAAGCCGGCGCCGGCCTGTGCCACCCCGGTGATGGACGGCATGAAGGTCGCCACCCGCAGCGAGAAGGCGCTGAAGTTCCAGCGCTCGGTGATGGAGTTCCTGCTCATCAACCACCCGCTGGACTGCCCGATCTGCGATCAGGGCGGCGAGTGCGAGCTGCAGGACGTGTCGCTGGGCTATGGCCGTTCGGTCAGCCGCTTCAACGAGCGCAAGCGTGTGGTGCCTGACGAGGACATGGGTCCGCTGGTTGCCACCGAGATGACCCGCTGCATCCAGTGCACCCGCTGCGTCCGCTTCACCGCCGACGTTGCCGGTACCTACGAACTGGGTGGCATGTACCGCGGTGAGAACCTGCAGATCGGTACCTTCGACGGCAAGCCGCTGACCACCGAGCTGTCCGGCAACGTCGTCGACGTCTGCCCGGTCGGCGCGCTGACCAACAAGGTGTTCCAGTTCCGCGCCCGCCCGTGGGAACTGACCGCGCGCGAGTCGCTGGGCTATCACGACGCGATGGGTTCGAACCTGTTCCTGCACGTGCGTCGCGGCGAAGTGCTGCGCACCGTGCCGCGCGACAACGAAGCCGTGAACGAGTGCTGGCTGTCCGACCGTGACCGCTACTCGCACCAGGGCCTGTACAGCGAAGACCGTGCGGTCAAGCCGCTGCGCAAGGTCAACGGCGAGTGGAAGGAAGTGAGCTGGGCCGAAGGCCTGGCCGCGGCCGCCGAAATCCTCAAGGCCAACCAGGGCGACAACCTGGGCGTGCTGGTGCACCCGTCGACCTCGAACGAGGAAGGCGCACTGCTGGCCCGCCTGGCCAAGGGCCTGGGCTCGGGCAACATCGACCACCGCATCAACAACCGCGATTTCTCCGACGCCGCAACCGCCGAAGTGTTCGGCCTGCCGCTGGCTGAGATCGAGGGCGCCGACCGCATCGTGGTCCTGGGCAGCAACATCCGCCACGAACTGCCGCTGCTGCACGCTCGCCTGCGCAAGGCGCAGACCACCAAGGGCGCGAAGATCCACGTCGTCAATCCGGTGGACTTCGACTTCGCCTTCAGTGTCGCCGGCAAGCAGATCGTTGCCCCGTCGAAGTTCGTCGACGCGCTGGCCAACGCCGAGCTGCGTTCGGCCGTGCAGGGCGGCAACAACACCGTGCTGATCGTTGGTGGCATCGCCGAGAACCACCCGCAGGCTGCCGCGATCCGCGCTGCCGCGCGTGACTTCGCTGCCGCTACCGGTGCCAAGCTGTGCCGCATCCCGCAGGGCGCCAACGCCGTTGGCCTGACCCGCGCCGGCGTGCTGCCGGCCGGCAAGGACGTCGCCGCGATGCTGGCGCAGCCGCGCCAGGCCTACGTGGTGTACGGCCTCGAGCCGGGCCTGGACTTCGCCGACGCCCCGGCCGCCCGCAAGGCGCTGGCCGGTGCCCAGGTGGTGGCCTTCAGCCAGTTCGCCTGCGCCTCGACCCGCGACGTTGCCGACGTGATCCTGCCGATCGGTGCGCTGCCGGAAATCGATGCCACCCTGACCAACCTCGATGGTCGCGAGCAGTCGGCCCGTGCCGGCGGCAAGCTGCCGGGCGAGGCCCGCGAAGGCTGGCGCGTGCTGCGCGCACTGGGCGGCGACATGGCGCTGGCCGGCTTCGACTTCACCGACCTGGCCGGCCTGCGTGCCAGCCTGGCCCCGGTGTCGGTCACCGTCGCTGCTTCGGCGCAGCCGGCGGTTGCCGGCGAAGGCCTGGAAGTGGCTTCGACCGCCGCGATCTACCGCACCGATGCGGTGGTCCGTCGCGCGCCGGCGCTGCAGTCGCATCCGCTCAACAACGCCCCGCGCATCGTGCTGAACGCTGAAGATGCCGCTCGCCTGCAACTGCAGGAAGGGCAGATGGCCAAGGTCGGCACCGATGCCGGCAAGGCCACCCTGCCGGTGGTGGTCGACGCCCGCGTCGCTGCGGGTTCGGTCTGGATTGAATCGGGCCACGGCGCGACCGCGCCGCTGGGTGCCGCTCGCGTATCGGTGGTGGCTGCATGAACGAATTGCTGTTGAACGCGGTCGACCCGCTGCACCAGTGGCTGCTGGGCCTCGGTGACATCGGCGCACTGATCTGGATCATCCTGAAGATCCTGGTGATCACCGTGCCGGTGATCATCTCGGTGGCCTTCTATGTGGTCTGGGAACGCAAGCTGATCGGCTGGATGCACGTCCGCCACGGCCCGATGTACGTGGGCATGGGCATCTTCCAGGCCTTCGCCGACGTCTTCAAGCTGCTGTTCAAGGAAGTGGTCCAGCCGAGCAGCGCCAACAAGGCGATCTATCTGCTGGCACCGCTGATCACCCTGGCCCCGGCCTTCGCGGCCTGGTCGGTGGTCCCCTTCGATTCGCAGATCGTACTGTCCAACGCCAACGCCGGCCTGCTGTACCTGCTGGCGATGACCTCGCTGGGCATCTACGGCATCATCCTGGCCGGTTGGGCATCGAACTCGAAGTACGCGTTCCTGGGTGCCATGCGCGCCTCGGCGCAGATGATCAGCTACGAAATCGCCATGGGCTTCGCCCTGGTCGGCGTGATGATCGCCTCGGGCAGCCTGAACCTGAGCAACATCGTCGCTGCGCAGGCCGGCAGCTCCGGTTTCTTCGACTGGTTCCTGCTCCCGCTGTTCCCGCTGTTCGTCATCTACTGGGTGTCGGGCGTGGCTGAAACCAACCGCGCGCCGTTCGACGTGGTGGAAGGCGAGTCGGAAATCGTTGCCGGCCACATGGTCGAGTACTCCGGCGGTGCGTTCGCCCTGTTCTTCCTGGCCGAATACGCGAACATGATCCTGATCAGCTTCCTGATCTCGATCTTCTTCCTCGGCGGCTGGCTGAGCCCGGTCCAGGGCTGGGTTGATCTGGGTAACGTCTCGCCGCTGGTCGACTGGATCTGGAAGGGCGGTGCACCGTGGCTGTTCGTCAAGGTGTTCTTCTTCGCCAGTGCCTACATCTGGTTCCGTGCCAGCTTCCCGCGCTTCCGCTATGACCAGATCATGCGCCTGGGCTGGAAGGTCTTCATCCCGCTGGCCATTCTGTGGATCGCGGTTACCGCCGTCATGGTGTTCTTCGGCGTGATTCAAAAGGGCGTCTAAGTGATGAACAGGATTACCCATTACTTCAAGAGCCTGCTGCTGCTCGAACTGCTGGCCGGCCTCTGGCTGACGCTGAAGTACAGCTTCAAGCCGAAGTACACGATGATGTACCCGATGGAGAAGTTCCCGCAGTCGCCGCGCTTCCGTGGCCTGCACGCCCTGCGCCGTTATCCCAACGGCGAAGAGCGCTGCATTGCCTGCAAGCTGTGTGAAGCGGTGTGCCCGGCGCTGGCCATCACCATCGACTCGGCCAAGCGCGAGGACGGCACCCGCCGCACCACCCGCTACGACATCGACCTGTTCAAGTGCATCTTCTGCGGCTTCTGCGAAGAAAGCTGCCCGGTGGACTCGATCGTCGAAACCCACATCCTCGAGTACCACTTCGAGAACCGTGGCGAAAACATCGTTACCAAGCCGCAGCTGCTGGCCCTTGGCGACCGTCTCGAGTCCGAGATCGCCGAGCGTCGTGCCGCCGATGCCGCTTACCGCTGAGGTCGAGAGATGGATTGGGTAAATATCGCTTTCTGGGTGTTCGCCATCGCGGCAACGGTTTCGGCCGGTGCGGTGATCAGCGTGCGCAACCCGGTTCACGCCGTGCTCTGCCTGGTGCTGACCTTCTTCTCCATTGCCTGCGTGTGGCTGCTGGTGGGTGCCGAGTTCCTCGGCGTGGCCCTGGTGCTGGTCTATGTCGGCGCGGTGATGGTGCTGTTCCTGTTCGTGGTGATGATGCTGGACATCGACCCCACCAAGCTGCGTGAGGGCTGGGTGCGCTACCTGCCGGTCGGCCTCATCGTCGCGGTGGCGATGCTGGCGCAGATGCTGATCCTGATCGGCGTCAAGGCACGCTCGGTCACGCCGTTCCCGGCCGACAACGCCGCTGCGGTCGCCGCCGACAGTTCCAACATCACCTGGCTGGCACGCACGCTGTTCACCGAGTACCTGCTGCCGTTCGAGTTCGCCGCCGTCATCCTGACCGTGGCCGTGGTTGCCGCCGTGATGCTGACCCTGCGCCGCCGTACCGGCGTCAAGAGCCAGAACCCGGGCGAGCAGACCATGGTCAAGGCCGGCCAGCGCCTGCGCATGGTCAAGATGGGTGCCGAAGCACCGGTCGTGCACAGCAACAGCAAGCCGGCCACCGGCGAGGAGACCCAGCCGTGATTACCCTTGGCCACATCCTTGCGCTTGGCGCGGTGCTGTTCGCCATCAGCCTGGCCGGCATCTTCCTCAACCGGAAGAACGTCATCGTCCTGCTGATGTCGATCGAACTGATGCTGCTGTCGGTGAACATCAACTTCGTCGGCTTCTCGCGCCAGCTGGGCGATCCGTCCGGCCAGCTGTTCGTGTTCTTCATCCTGACCGTCGCCGCCGCGGAAGCCGCCATCGGCCTGGCGATCCTGGTGACCCTGTTCCGTACCCGCCGCACGATCAATGTCGGCGAAGTCGATTCGTTGAAGGGCTGATCCACAGATGGAAATCACTCTCTCCAAGAGTCTGTTGATCGCAGTGGTGCTCGCACCGCTGTTCGGCAGCATCATCGCCGGCCTGTTCGGTCGCCAGGTCAAGCGCTTCGGCGCGCAGACCATCACCATCCTCGGCGTCGCGGTGGCCTGCGGCCTGTCGATGTACACGTTCTACCAGTTGATGTGGGGCGGCGCGCAGCCGTTCAACCAGAACATCTATACGTTCTTCGAAGTCGGCCAGTACTCGGCCCACGTCGGCTTCATGGTCGACAAGCTGACCGCGATGATGATGGTGGTGGTGACCTTCGTGTCGCTGCTGGTCCACATCTACACGATCGGCTACATGCAGGACGATCCGGGTTACCAGCGGTTCTTCAGCTATATCTCGCTGTTCACCTTCTCGATGCTCACCCTGGTGATGAGCAACAACTTCCTGCAGCTGTTCTTCGGCTGGGAAGCGGTGGGCCTGGTGTCGTACCTGCTGATCGGCTTCTGGTTCAAGCGCCCGACCGCGATCTTCGCCAACATGAAGGCGTTCCTGGTCAACCGCGTCGGTGACTTCGGCTTCCTGCTCGGCATCGCCGGCGTGCTTTGGGTGTTCGGCACCCTGGACTACTCGCAGGTGTTCTCGCAGGCCGGCATGCTGGCCGACCCGCGCGCCCAGCTGCAGATCTGGGACGGCACCCTCCTGGGCATGCAGCTGCTGAACGAGCCGGTGATCTGGTCGATCGCCACCGTCATCTGCATCTGCCTGTTCATCGGTGCCATGGGCAAGTCGGCCCAGGTCCCGCTGCACGTGTGGCTGCCCGACTCGATGGAAGGCCCGACCCCGATCTCGGCACTGATCCACGCCGCGACGATGGTGACCGCCGGTATCTTCATGGTCACCCGCATGTCGCCGCTGTTCGAGCTGTCGCAGACCGCGCTGAACTTCGTGCTGTTCATCGGTGCCACCACCGCCTTCTTCACCGGCCTGATCGGCATCGTGCAGAACGACATCAAGCGCGTCGTCGCGTACTCCACGCTGTCGCAGCTGGGGTACATGACGGTTGCACTGGGCGTGTCGGCCTACTCGGCCGCCGTGTTCCACCTGATGACCCACGCCTTCTTCAAGGCGCTGCTGTTCCTGGGTGCCGGCTCGGTCATCATTGCCATGCACCACGAGCAGGACATGCGCAGGATGGGTGGCCTGCGCAAGTACATGCCGATCACCTTCATCACCATGTGGATCGGTACGCTGGCACTGGTGGGTACGCCGTTCTTCTCCGGCTTCTACTCGAAGGACACCATCATCGAGGCCGCCGAGCTGCACGCGCACCTGTCCAACAACTGGGTGGCCACCTACGGCTACTGGGCAGTGCTGGGTGGCGTGATCGTCACCAGCTTCTACAGCTTCCGCCTGCTGTTCCTGACCTTCCACGGCAAGGAGCGTTTCCGCGACGTGCATCATGACGATCATGGTCACGGCCATGACGATCACCACGCCGCCGACGCCCACCACGGCGATGCGCATCACGATGACCACGGCCATGGCCACGGTCCGCATGAGCCGCACGAAACCCCGTGGGTGGTGACCCTGCCGCTGATCCTGCTGGCCATCCCGTCGATCGCCATCGGTTTCTTCAGCATCGGTCCGATGCTGTACGGCACCGACTGGGCCGGCCACCATGCCCACGATGCCATCAAGGGCCAGGCGCATACGTTCTTCACCGGCATCGTCGACTTCTACGATCCGGCCAAGAACACCATCGGCTTCCTGGGTGAGGAGTTCCACGGCCCGGTCGCCTTCGCGCTGCACGGCATGATGGCTCCGGCGTTCATGCTGACCGTCGCGGGCTTCCTGCTGGCCGTACTGTTCTACCTGTGGAAGCCGGACCTGTCGGGCAAGGCGCGCAAGTCCTTCGCTCCGCTGGTGTCGGTGCTGGAAAACAAGTACGGCTTCGACAAGCTGTGGATCGATGGCTTTGCCGGTGGCAGCGTCAAGCTGGGCAAGGTCTCGCGCTGGATCGACAGCAACATCGTCGACGGCGTGGTCAATCTCTCGGCACGTGTTGTGGACGTCGCAGCCGGCGTGCTGCGTCGTACCCAATCCGGTTTCCTCTATCACTACGCCTTCGCGATGATCATCGGCCTGATTGCCCTGCTGGGCGTGCTGATGCATTACCTGCGTTGATGACCTGTACGGAATAAGAAGACGTGTCGAACTGGCCTCTACTCAGTGTCCTCATCTGGCTGCCGATCATCGGTGGTGCCCTGATCCTTGCGATCCGTGATGCGCAGACCGCCCGCTGGGCGTCGCTGGGCGTCGCGGTGCTCACCTTCGTTGCAAGCCTCTCGCTGCTGAGCGGCTACAACGCGGGCATCGACGGCCTGCAGTTCGTCGAGACCCATGCGTGGATCCCGGCGTACAAGATCGGCTACAACCTGGGCGTGGACGGCATTGCCGTGGCGCTGATCCTGCTGACCACCCTGGTCAGCGTGCTCGCCCTGATCGGCGCCTGGAGCGCCATCGACAAGCGCGTGAACCAGTACGTGGCAGCCTTCCTGATCCTGGAAGGCGTCACCGTCGGTATCTTCGCGGCGACGGATGCGATGCTGTTCTACGTGTTCTTCGAGGCGATGCTGATCCCGATGTTCCTGATCATCGGTGTCTGGGGCGGCCCGCGCCGCATCTACGCTGCGCTGAAGTTCTTCCTGTACACCTTCCTCGGCTCGGTGCTGATGCTGGTGGCACTGATCTACCTGTACATGAAGGGCGGCAGCTTCCAGCTGGCCGACCTGTATGCACTGCCGCTGTCGGCCAAGGAACAGACCTGGATCTTCTTCGCGTTCCTGATCGCCTTCGCGGTCAAGGTGCCGATGTTCCCGGTCCATACCTGGCTGCCGGATGCCCACGTGGAAGCGCCGACCGCCGGTTCGGTGATCCTGGCCGCCATCGCCCTGAAGATCGGTGGCTATGGCTTCCTGCGCTTCAACCTGCCGATCGTCCCGGACGCGTCGCAGGAATGGGCCTGGCTGGTGATCGCGCTGTCGTTGATCGCGGTGATCTACGTTGGCCTGGTCGCCCTGGTGCAGGACGACATGAAGAAGCTGATCGCCTATTCGTCGATCGCGCATATGGGCTTCGTCACCCTGGGCACCTTCATCGCCCTGTGGCTGGTGCGTGAAGCCGGCAACGCCGATGCCGCCCGCCTGGGCCTGCAGGGCGCCATGGTGCAGATGATCTCGCACGGCTTCGTGTCCGGCGCGATGTTCTCCTGCGTCGGCGTGCTGTACGACCGCATGCACAGCCGCCGCATCGCCGATTACGGCGGCGTGGTCAACGTGATGCCGTGGTTCGCCACCTTCGCCATGCTGTTCTTCATGGCCAACGCGGGCCTGCCGGGTACCAGCGGTTTCGTCGGCGAGTTCATGGTCATCCTCTCGGCCTTCCAGCGTAATCCGTGGATCGCGCTGGGCGCGGCCACCACCCTGATCATCGGCGCCGCCTACACCCTGTGGCTGTACAAGCGCATCTTCTTCGGTGAAGTGGCCAACAGCCATGTTGCCGAACTGAAGGACATCAACGGCCGCGAATGGCTGGTGCTGGGCGTGTTCGCCATCGGCGTGCTGGCCCTGGGCATCTATCCCAAGCCGCTGACCGACCTGATGGAGCCCTCGATCGCGAAGCTGGCGATGCAGATCGCATCCAGCAAGCTGCTGTAATTCCAGGATTTGATGATGACCACCTCGCCGCTGCTGCCATTGACCGCCGCTGACCTGCCACCGCTCGCTCCCGAGCTGGTGCTGATCGGCAGCGCCTTCGCCCTGATGATCCTCGACCTGTTCGTCAGCAACCGGAACAAGATCGTCACCCACCTGTTCTCGCTCGCTGCGCTGGCCGTGGTGCTGTTCATGCTGGCCACCGGCGTGGGCGGGCAGGGCGAGGTCTTCCATGGCATGTTCGTGCGCGATACCGCCGCGGACGTGATGAAGACCGGGATCGTGCTGCTCAGCGGCCTGACCCTGGTCTATGGCTGGCGTTATCTGCGTGACCGCAACCTGTTCCAGGGCGAGATCCCGGTGCTGATCCTGTTCGGCACCGCCGGCATGATGATCCTGGTGTCGGCCGGCAGCCTGCTGATGGTCTACCTGGGCCTGGAACTGCTGGCGCTGTGCTCCTACGCCCTGGTCGCCAGCAACCGCGAAAACGGCCTGGCCTCGGAAGCGGCGATGAAGTACATCGTGCTCGGCTCGCTGGCCTCGGGCCTGCTGCTGTACGGCATGTCGCTGATCTACGGCGCGACCGGCAGCCTGCACCTGGACGTCATCCGTGACGCCATCCCGCACTCGGAAGAGCGCGTGCTGCTGATCACCGGTGCGGTGTTCATGATCGCCGGCGTCGCCTTCAAGCTGGGTGCGGCACCGTTCCACATGTGGCTGCCGGACGTGTACCAGGGTGCCCCGGCACCGATCGCGCTGTTCATCAGCTCGGCGCCGAAGCTGGCCGCCTTCGGCATGGCCTACCGCCTGCTGGAAATGGGCGTGGGCCCGCTGTCGACGGAACTGCAGCTGCTGATCGCCGGCCTGGCCGCAGTCTCGTTGGTCATCGGCAACCTGATGGCCATCGCGCAGAGCAATCTCAAGCGCATGCTGGCGTTCTCCACCGTCTCGCACATCGGCTTCCTGCTGATGGGCATCGCCGGTGGTGGCGCGCAGGGCTATGCCGCTGCGCTGTTCTACGCACTGGCCTACGCCATCATGTCGACCGCCGCCTTTGGCGCGATCATCGCGCTGTCGCGTGCCGGCTTTGAAGCCGAGAACATCGAGGACTTCAAGGGCCTCAATGCCCGCAACCCGTGGATGGCAGGCCTGGTGCTGTGCATCATGGCGTCGCTGGCCGGCATCCCGCCGTTCCTGGGCTTCTGGACCAAGCTGGCGGTGCTGGGCGCGGCCGTCAACGGCGGCCTGCTGTGGCTGGCCATCCTGGGCGTGCTGTGCGCCGTGGTCGGCTGCTTCTACTACCTGCGCGTCATCAAGGTCATGTACTTCGATGAGCCGGTGGGCGAGGCCATGCCGCGCAACAACGACCGCGTGCTGGGTGTGGTGCTGGGCGTCAATGCCCTGGCGCTGCTGGCCCTGGGCCTGGCCTGGAACCCGATCATGGTCTGGTGCCAGCAGGCATTTGCGCATCTTGCATAAAAGTTGACACAAAGCTGCGCGATTCGTGTAATATGCGCAGCCTGAGTTGTCACTGCAGCGGTTCAGCCAGAACATCGTTGCGGTAGCCCTCCTCGAAAGAGCAGGGCAGCAGTTCAAACACTTCCGGTGCGGGGTGGAGCAGTCTGGCAGCTCGTCGGGCTCATAACCCGAAGGTCGCAGGTTCAAATCCTGCCCCCGCTACCAACTTCCGATCGGCGCCAACCGGTTTGATGAATGAGGGAAGGCTTGCAGTTTTTGGAGCCATCGCTCATAATTCCGCTTCTGATGCGGGGTGGAGCAGTCTGGCAGCTCGTCGGGCTCATAACCCGAAGGTCGCAGGTTCAAATCCTGCCCCCGCTACCAAGTAAGAAGATCGCCTTCGAAGTCCTGCTTCGAGGGCGTTTTTCTTTGGGCTGGCCCGGCGCTACCCGTACGCCGCACGGTGGTAGCGCCGGGCCATGCCCGGCGAGCGCAGCGGACGCTTCGGGGTAGCCCCGCACCTTGCACCAGCGCGGTGCAGCCGCTATCATCAGCGGCCTAGCAGTACCCCTGAAGGCGGCCTCCCAGCGGGAGTCCGGACCCGGAAGGAGGGCCGCAACCGGCAGGCAATGCAGGTTGCAACCGGAATCCAGTCACCGGAGTCTTTCCGGAAAAGGGGCCCAACGGGCCCTTTGTCGTTTCCGGGGCGTCATGTTTCCACGCCGGCCAAGGCCGGCACCCAACCATAGAGATCAAGGCAGGCTGTGAGCGACAAGGCAACCGACATCGCGAATCTGCTCGCCCCGACCGTTGTGTCGCTGGGCCTGGAGCTGCTGGGCGTTGAGTATCTGCCGGCCCCCGGCGGTGCGACCCTGCGCCTTTACATCGACGTGCCGCTGGCTGAACAGCCCGAGCGCATCATCAATGTCGACGACTGCGAGCGGGTCAGCCGCGAAGTCTCGGCGCAGCTGGACGTCGAAGACCCGATCAGCGGCAATTACACGCTGGAAGTGTCCTCGCCGGGCGTGGACCGCCCGCTGTTCAACCTGGAGCAGTTCGGCCGCCACCAGGGTGAATCGGCCAAGGTCACGCTGAAGCTGCCGCAGGACAACCGTCGTCGCCTGCAGGGCCGCATCGAAGCGATCGACGAGGCCGCGGGCACCGTCACCTTCATCGTCGACAAGGCTGAAGTGGTCGTGTCGGCCGACAACATCGACAAGGCACGGATCATGCCCGACTGGGTGGCGCTGGGGCTGGCCCCGAGCAAGCCGACCGGTCCGGCACCGAAGCGTCCGAAGCCGAACACGAATTCTTCTTCCAACGAGCCGGCGGCAAAGAAGCCGCGCGCGGAGTGAGCCAATGAGCAAGGAACTGTTGCTGGTAGTCGACGCAGTCGCCAACGAGAAGGGCGTGCCGCGTGAAGTGATCTTCGATGCCATCGAGGCCGCCCTGGCCTCGGCAGCGAAGAAGCGCTATCCCGAGGAGGAAGTGCTGACCCGCGTGGTCATCGACCACAAGGATGGCAGCTACGAAACCTTCCGCCGCTGGGAAGTGGTGGCTGATGACGTGGTCATGGAATCCCCGGATCGCCAGATCCGCCTGATGGACGCCGTCGACGAGGCCGAAGGCGTCGAGGTCGGCGACTACATCGAAGAGCAGATCGAGAACCCGGACTTCGGCCGCATCGCTGCCCAGGCCGCCAAGCAGGTCATCGTCCAGCGCGTGCGCGAAGCCGAGCGCCAGCAGGTCGTGGATGCATGGAAGGATCGCGTGGGTGAGCTGATCACCGGTGTGGTCAAGCGCGCCGAGCGCGGCAACATCTACGTCGACCTCGGTGGCAATGCCGAAGGCTTCATTCCGAAGGACAAGGGCATTCCGCGCGACGTGCTGCGTGCCGGCGACCGCGTGCGCGGCTACCTGGCCGAAGTGCGCTCGGAGCCGCGTGGCCCGCAGCTGTTCATCAGCCGCGCCGCGCCGGAGTTCATGATCGAGCTGTTCAAGCTGGAAGTGCCGGAAGTCGGCCAGGGCCTGGTGGAAATCAAGGCCTGCGCCCGCGATCCGGGCGACCGCGCCAAGATCGCCGTGCTGGCCCACGACCAGCGCACCGATCCGATCGGTGCCTGCATCGGCATGCGCGGTTCGCGCGTGCAGGCCGTGTCCAACGAGCTCAATGGCGAGCGCGTGGACATCGTGCTGTGGAACGACAACCCGGCCAACTTCGTCATCAACGCGATGGCGCCGGCCGAAGTGCAGTCGATCATCGTCGATGAGGACAAGCACTCGATGGACCTGGCCGTTGCCGAAGACCGCCTGGCCCAGGCGATCGGCAAGGGCGGCCAGAACGTGCGCCTGGCCAGCCGCCTGACCGGCTGGCAGCTCAACGTGATGACCCAGGACCAGGTCACTGCCAAGTCGGAGGCCGAGCAGGCTGCCGCCCGCCAGCTGTTCATGGACAAGCTGGAAGTGGACGAGGAAATCGCCGGCATCCTGGTCAGCGAAGGCTTCGGCACCGTCGAGGAAATCGCATATGTCCCGGTCGGCGAACTGCTGGCCGTGGAAGGTTTCGACGAGGACATCGTCGAAGAGCTGCGCGCTCGTGCCCGCGATGCGCTGCTCAATGAGGCCCTGGCAGTCGAGGAAGGCCTTGAAGACGGCCAGCCGGCGCAGGACCTGCTGTCCCTGAAGGGCATGGACGAAGCCACCGCATATGCGCTGGCCGGCCACGGCGTGCGTACCAGCGAGGACCTGTCCGACCTGGCCGCCGACGAGGTCATGGACTTCGGCATCGAAGGACTGGATCAGGCGCGCGCCGCTGCGCTGATCCTGGCCGCCCGTGCCGAGGAGATCGCCCGACTGGAACGCGGCGAATGAGCCGGCAATGAACAGGGCCCTGAGCCGCTCAGGGCGTAGAATCCGCGCCACCTCCAGATGCGGGGGGGCGCCCACAAGATCATAGGATCCGAATGTCGCAGCAAACCACCATCCGCAAGCTTGCCGAACTGGTCAACACGCCGGTCGAAAAACTGCTGGAACAGCTGGCCGGTGCCGGCATGAAGTTCAGCGGTCCCGACCAGGTCGTGACCAGCTCCGAGAAGGTAAAGCTCCTGGGCTTCCTTCGTCGTTCGCACGGCAAGCCCGAGCAGGCCCCGGAAGAGACCGATCAGTCTGCGAAGAAGATCACGCTCAACCGCCGGAAGCAGCAGGAAGTGACGGTCAATTCCGGTCGCAGCAAGACGACCGTGAATGTCGAGGTGCGCCAGAAGCGTACCTACGTCAAGGATGGTGCTCGCGCCATGACGCCGGACGAAGAGCGCGCCGACATCCTGCGCAAGCTGGAAGAGTCGCGTGCGCGCAACCTCGCCGAACAGCAGGCCCTGGCCGAGAAGGATCGTCTGCGCGACGAGGCCATCGTCCGTGCCCGTGAGGAAGAGGCCGCCGCCAAGGAACGCGCCGAAGCCGAGAAGAAGGCTGCCGAGGAAGCTGCGGCTGCGGCCAAGGCGGCCGAGGCACTGGCCGCCAGCAAGCCCAAGCGTGCTCCGATCGACGAAACCGCGCCGCGCCCGCCGCGCGCCCCGGCCGCCGCCCCGGCTGCGCCGCGTGGTGCTCCGCCGCCGCCGCCGCGCAACGACGAGCGCAACAACCGCAGCGCGCCGCGCAACGAGCGTGGCCCGGGCGACCGCTTCGCCGGCCAGATGCACCTGTCGGCCGCCGACCGTGCGCGTCGCGGCAACAGCAACAACAGCAATTCGCGTGGACGTCCGGGTGGCCGCAACCAGTCCGGTGGCCGTCGCGACATGTCGCGTGGTGGCAACAATGCCGGTCCGCACGCGTTCGAACGCCCGACCGCCCCGGTCGTGCGTGAAGTCGCGATCGGCGAGACCATCACCGTGGCCGACCTGGCGCAGAAGCTCGCGCTGAAGGGCGGCGAGGTGGTGAAGGCGCTGTTCAAGATGGGCGTGATGGCGACCATCACCCAGTCCATCGACCACGACACCGCTGCGCTGGTGACCGAAGAACTCGGCCACAAGGCGATCCGTGCCAACGACAACGATGCCGAAGACGCGCTGCTTGCTTCGACCGGTGAAAACCAGGGCGAAGCCGTGCAGCGCCCGCCGGTGGTCACCATCATGGGTCACGTCGACCACGGCAAGACCTCGCTGCTGGACTACATCCGCCGCACCAAGGTTGCCCACGGCGAAGCCGGCGGCATCACCCAGCATATCGGTGCCTATCACGTCGAAACGCCCAAGGGCGTCATCAGCTTCCTGGATACCCCGGGCCACGCCGCGTTCACCTCGATGCGTGCCCGCGGTGCCAAGCTGACCGACATCGTGGTGCTGGTGGTTGCTGCCGACGACGGCGTCATGCCGCAGACCAAGGAAGCGATCCAGCACGCCCGTTCGGCGGGTGTGCCGCTGATCGTGGCGATCAACAAGATCGACAAGTCCGGTGCCGACCCGATGCGGGTCAAGAACGAGCTGCTCTCCGAGCAGGTCGTGGCCGAAGAGTTCGGTGGTGACATCCAGATGGTGGAGATCTCGGCCAAGACCGGCCTGGGCATCGACGACCTGCTGGACGCGGTGTCGGTGCAGGCCGAACTGCTGGAACTGAAGGCCGTCGACGAAGGCCGCGCCTCGGGCGTGGTGATCGAATCGTCGCTGGACAAGGGCCGCGGCCCGGTCGCTACGGTGCTGGTGCAGCAGGGCCGCCTGAAGAAGGGCGACTACCTGGTGTGCGGTATCCAGTACGGCCGCGTGCGTGCGCTGTTCGACGAAACCGGCAAGCAGCCGGAGTTCGCCGGCCCGTCGATCCCGGTGCAGGTCCTGGGCCTGTCCGGTGTGCCGGAAGCCGGAGACGACTTCGTGGTGGTCGAGGACGAGCGCCTGGCCAAGGATGTTGCGCAGCAGCGTGAGACCAAGCGCCGTGAGTCGCGCCTGGTCGCCACCGCTGGCAGCCGCATGGAAGACATCATGGCGACCCTGGGCAAGGGCGAGGGCCAGCAGGTTCTCAACCTGGTCATCAAGGCCGACGTGCAGGGTTCGGTGCAGGCCCTGAGCCAGGCGCTGGTCGCGCTGTCCAACGAAGACATCCGCATCAACGTGATCCACTCCGGCGTCGGCGGCATCACCGAATCGGACGCCAACTCGGCGGCTGCTTCGAAGGCCACCGTCATCGGCTTCAACGTGCGTGCGGATGCTTCGGCCCGCCGCATCATTGAATCCAACGGCGTCGACCTGCGTTACTTCTCGATCATCTATGACGTGATCGATCAGGTGAAGCAGGTGGCATCCGGTCTGCTGGGCGTGGAGATCCGCGAAGAGATCATCGGTATCGCCGAGGTCCGCGACGTCTTCCGCAGCTCCAAGCTGGGCGCCGTTGCCGGCTCGATGGTCATCGAGGGCGTGGTCAAGCGCAACAAGCCGATCCGCGTGCTGCGCGACAGCGTGGTGATCTTCGAGGGCGAGCTGGAATCGCTGCGTCGCTTCAAGGAGAATGTCGAGGAAGTCCGCAACGGTACCGAATGCGGTATCGCGGTGAAGGCCTACAACGACGTCAAGCCAGGCGACCAGATCGAGTGCTTCGAGCGTATCGAAGTGCCGCGCACCCTGTAATGCTGCAAGGTGGCCCGACCAACGGTCGGGCCCTACCATGTACCTGTAGCGCCCGACCGTTGGTCGGGCGACAACTGAACCAAGAGCTGCTCGTGCCCAAGACTTTCCATCGAACCGACCGTGTCTCCGCCCAGCTGCGCCGTGAACTCGGCACCCTGGTGCACAACGCCGTGCGCGAGCACGGGTTGCCCTCGGTGAGCGTGTCCGACGTGGAAATCACCCGCGACATGGCCCATGCCAAGGTGTTCGTCACCGCCCTGATGCCGGAACGCTCGGCTGAAGCCGTGGCCGGCCTGAAGGAGCTGGGCTACCGCCTGCGCATGGACCTGGCCCGTGCGATGAAGCTGCGCCACGTGCCGGAGCTGCATTTCCACTACGACGATTCGGTCGACCGTGGTGAGCACATCGACAACATCCTGCGCGACCTGCCCGATACGCTGGCCGCGGAGAAGCGTCGCGAGAGCGACGAAGAATAAGCTAGCGCCGGGCCCATGCCCGGCGTCTTTTCATTCTGACCGTGCGAGGCCGGACGCTGGCCGCGCTTCGCGCTCGCCGGGCATGGCCCGGCGCTACCCGTATCTGTCATGACCCGAATTCAGTTCCGCCGCCTGGATGGCATCCTGCTGCTCGACAAGTCGACCGGCATGAGCTCCAACGCCGCCCTGCAGGTGGCGCGCCGCCTGTTCCGTGCCGAGAAGGGTGGCCACACCGGCAGCCTCGACCCGTTGGCCACCGGCCTGCTGCCGCTATGCTTCGGCGAGGCGACCAAGATCGCCGGCCTGCTGCTGGGTTCGGCCAAGGCGTACGATGCCGAGATCGTGCTCGGCCAGACCACGGATACCGATGATGCCGAGGGCCAGGTGCTGCTGCAGCGTCCGGTGCCGGCGATCAGCGCCGAGGCCCTGCAGGCTGCGCTGGCACCACTGACGGGGAACATCCGCCAGCGGGCGCCGATCTATTCGGCGCTGAAGCAGGGCGGTGAACCGCTGTATGTGAAGGCCCGCCGCGGCGAGGCCATCGAGGCCCCGGAGCGCGAGGTCCAGGTGCACGCCATCGAGGTACTCGAGCAGCAGCCGGAACGGCTGCGGCTGCGCGTGACCTGTGGCTCCGGCACCTACATCCGCAGCCTGGCACGCGACCTCGGCGAACGCCTGGGCTGCGGCGCCCATATCAGTGCGCTGCGCCGGCTATGGGTCGAGCCGTTCCGTGAACCGGTGATGGTCACCCTGGACCAACTGCGGGTGATGGCCGAGGCCGGCGACGAGGCGGGCATGGACGCGCTGCTGCTGCCGCTGGCGGCCGGCCTGGCCGAGTATCCGCGGGTCGACCTCGACGCCGCCCAGGCTCACCGTTTCTGCGTCGGCCAGCGCCAGCGTGACATGACCTGGCCGCATGGCCTGGTGGCCGTGTTCGGTCCGGACGATGCTGTCCAGGGCCTGGGCCAGGTCGACGACAGTGGCCTGCTGGCCCCGCAGCGCCGTTTCAACCTCTGACCGGGGCAGGGTGGTTCAGCCCCGGTCCTTGTCCCGGAAGCCCCTGGCCGTTACAATTTCGCGGCCGTTTTCCGGCAACCTGCCTCCCGCAGGTTTCATCCTCGTAGTCCACGGCGAGCCTGGCGGTGCGCGAAGCGCGTTCCTGCCGGCCACGCATCACAGAGAAAAAAGAAATGTCGATCGACACCCAGAAGGTCATTGAAGACAACAAGCGCAGCGCCGCTGACACCGGCTCCCCGGAAGTCCAGGTTGCCCTGCTGACCGCCCGCATCGAACTGCTGACCGGCCACTTCAAGACCCACAAGAAGGATCACCACAGCCGCCGCGGCCTGCTGCAGATGGTCAACCGCCGTCGCAGCCTGCTCGACTACCTGAAGAAGAAGGACGTCGAGCGTTACAAGGCCCTGATCGAAAAGCTTGGCCTGCGTCGCTAAGCAACGAATCCCCCGCGGCGCAGCGATGCGCCGCGGTTTTGTTTTGTAGCACCGCAATCCCCGATTCAGGCCGGAACGATCCGGCCACCCGCTGGCGGCAAGGGTCGCCGACGGTCCAAATTCGCAGACAGCATCCCCAAGGACACCCTCCGTGGCAAAAATCACCAAAACCTTCCAGTACGGCAAGCACACCGTCACGCTTGAGACCGGCGAAGTCGCCCGCCAGGCCAGCGGTGCGGTCATCGTCAAGATGGACGACACCGTACTGCTGGTCACCGCCGTCGCCGCCAAGAGCGCGCGCGAAGGCCAGGACTTCTTCCCGCTGACCGTCGATTATCAGGAAAAGTTCTACGCCGGCGGCCGCATCCCGGGTGGTTTCTTCAAGCGTGAAGGCCGTGCAACCGAGAAGGAAACGCTGATCTCGCGTCTGATCGACCGTCCGATCCGTCCGCTGTTCCCGGAAGACTACAAGAACGAAGTGCAGATCATCGCCACGGTCATGTCGCTGAACCCGGACGTGGACGGCGACATCCCGGCCCTGATCGGCGCCTCGGCTGCGCTGGCCCTGGCCGGCACCCCGTTCATGGGCCCGATCGGCGCTGCCAAGGTCGGCTACAAGAACGGCGAGTACATCCTGAACCCGACCGTCAGCGAACTGGCTGACTCGCAGCTGGAACTGGTTGTCGCCGGTACCTCCAACGCCGTGCTGATGGTCGAATCCGAAGCCGCGCTGCTGTCCGAAGAAGTGATGCTGGGCGCCGTGACCTTCGGTCACCGCGAAATGCAGAAGGTCATCAACGCGATCAACGAGCTGACCGTCGAAGCCGGCACCAAGCCGTCGACCTGGGAAGCCCCGGCCAAGAACGACGCGCTGATCTCCGCCCTGAAGGAAGCCATCGGCCCGCGCCTGGGCGAAGCCTTCCAGGTGCGTGACAAGCTGCAGCGCCGTGACGCCATCTCGGCGATCAAGAAGGACGTGTTCGAAGCCCTGGCCGGCCGTGTGGCCGCCGAAGGCTGGAACCCGGCCGAGCTGTCGAAGGAATTCGGCGAACTGGAATACCGCACCATGCGTGACTCGGTGCTGGACACCAAGGTCCGCATCGACGGCCGTGCGCTGGACACCGTCCGCCCGATCACCGTGAAGACCGGCGTGCTGCCGCGTACCCACGGTTCCTCGCTGTTCACCCGTGGCGAAACCCAGGCCATCGTGACCATCACGCTGGGCACCGCCCGTGACGGCCAGGTCATCGACGCCGTTGCCGGTGAGTACAAGGAAAACTTCCTGTTCCACTACAACTTCCCTCCGTTCTCGGTGGGTGAGTGCGGCCGCATGATGGGCCCGAAGCGCCGCGAAATCGGCCACGGTCGTCTGGCCAAGCGCGGCGTGCTGGCTGTCATGCCGTCGCTGGAAGCCTTCCCGTACACCATCCGCGTCGTTTCGGAAATCACCGAGTCGAACGGTTCCTCGTCGATGGCCTCGGTCTGCGGCTCGTCGCTGGCGCTGATGGACGCCGGCGTGCCGGTGAAGGCCCCGGTGGCCGGCATTGCCATGGGTCTGGTCAAGGAAGGCGACCGTTTCGTGGTCCTGTCCGACATCCTGGGTGACGAAGATCACCTGGGCGACATGGACTTCAAGGTGGCCGGTACCGCTGAGGGCATTTCCGCCCTGCAGATGGACATCAAGATCGAAGGCATCACCGAAGAGATCATGAAGCAGGCCCTGCAGCAGGCCAAGGCTGGCCGTCTGCACATCCTGGGTGAAATGGCCCACGGCCTGACCGCTCCGCGTGAGGAGCTGTCGGACTACGCGCCGCGCCTGCTGACCATCAAGATCCACCCGGACAAGATCCGCGAAGTGATCGGCAAGGGTGGCTCGACCATCCAGGCCATCACCAAGGAAACCGGCACCCAGATCGACATCCAGGACGATGGCACCATCGTCATCGCGTCGGTCAACGCCATCGCTGCCCAGGCTGCCAAGGCCCGCATCGAGCAGATCACCTCGGACGTCGAGCCGGGCCGCATCTACGAAGGCAAGGTCGCCAAGATCATGGACTTCGGTGCGTTCGTCACCATCCTGCCGGGCAAGGACGGCCTGGTCCACGTGTCGCAGATCTCCAGCGAGCGCGTCGAGAAGGTCGGCGACAAGCTGAAGGAAGGCGATGTGGTCAAGGTCAAGGTGCTGGAAGTCGACAAGCAGGGCCGTATCCGCCTGTCGATGAAGGCCGTCGAAGAAGGCGAAGGCGCCAGCGCCGAATAATCGGTACTGCTGATCGTGCGGTGGGTGAGGACCGTTGGTCCTCACGCTTTCGCAAATGAAAAAGCGGGCTTCGGCCCGCTTTTTCTTTGCCTCGATGTTGTGAAGAGACGCTCATCCAGGTCGCTGCATGTCCTGCTGCAGTGCATGATCGCCGCCACGCAGCCATCGTTCTGTCACCGTTGCACGGATCGCGCCTGTCCATGGGACGACATGCCGCGACATCCGTACCGCAGCCCCATCGGTTTGCTAACGTGGCGGCGCCTTTGAACCGGGAGATCCCATGTTCCGCCAGACCGTGGCCGTCCTTGCCGTGCTGATTGCCGGTGCCTTGCCCATTGCCGCGCACGCAGCGCCCGCACAGCAGCCGATCTTCGGCGCCTATTACCCTGGTGGATCGGCCGAGCGCTATCCGGTGTCGAGCATTCCGGCCGAGCGCCTGACACACCTGTTCTACGCGTTCTCCACCATCGAGGACGGCCGCTGCACGGTCGGTGCGGAAGCGCCGAAGAATTTCGCCGCACTGGCCCAACTCAAGAAGGCGCACCCGCACCTGCGCACGCTGATCTCCATTGGCGGCTGGGGCGCAGGCGGCTTCTCCGATGCGGCACTGACCGAAACCAGCCGCAAGCGCCTGGTCGACTCATGCATGGCGCTGTTCTTCGAGCGCCATGCAGGCAGCTTCGATGGTGTGGACATCGACTGGGAATTCCCGGTCAGTGGTGGGCCGAAGGAGCTGGCACACCGCCCGCAGGATCGCGCCAACCTGACCCGGCTTGCGCAGGCCTTCCGCCAGGCACTCGATGCGCGCGGTCGCAAGGTTGGCCAGCCGATGCTGCTGACCGCCGCGTTGGCCGCCGGTCGCCTGCAGACCGATGGCCCCTATGATCCGGCGGCGAGCTACGACCTGCCGGCGCTGGCCAGGGTGTTCGATTTCATCAACCTGATGAGCTACGACATGGGCACCGGCTTCTCGTCGGTGTCGACCTTCAATGCTCCCTTGCATGAGGTGCCGGCCGATCCGCTGGCGCCGGAGCTGCGCCGCTGGAACAACGTGGCCGGCGCCGTGCAGTACTACCGCGAGCACGGTGTACCGGCCGACAAGCTGGTGCTGGGCGTGCCGTTCTACGGGCGCGGCTTCAAGGTCACCGGCGATGCACCGGATGGCCTGTATCAGCCTTACAGCGCACCGGCCGACGCCGGCGACTGGCGGGTGATCAAGGCGCGCTATCTCGACCAGCCGGGCTGGACCAGGCACTGGCAGCCGCAGGCGCAGAGCCCGTGGCTGTACAACGCCGAACAGAAGGTCTTCATCAGCTATGAAGACCCGCGCTCGATCGGGCTGCGTGCGCAGTTCGCCCGCGAGCAGGGCCTGGCCGGGGTGTTCATGTGGGAGCTGACCGGCGACGACGAGCAGGCCAGCCTGCTCAACGCCATGCTCGGCCCGTGGCAGAACGCGCGTATCGGCGATTGAGTCGCCTGCTGGCGCCGGGCCATGCCCGGCGACGCTTCAGTCCGCCCAGACGCTGTTCGGATCGCCGTTGCGGGCGCGGCGCTGGCTGGCGACGGCCAGGCGGGCGAAGCCGAAGGCCATGGCCAGCGCGATGGCATCGACCCAGAACAGCGGCCACTGGCCACGCCCGGCGGCCCGCCACAGCCAGTCACCATTGAGTGCACCGTGCAGGACCGGCACCAGTGCAGTGCTGATCGCTGCGGCCCACAGCAGTTCGCGCGCGGCCTGCGCGGGACGGCGCAGTGCAGCCCACAGCGCACAGGCTGCCCAGCTGCCGAAGCAGGCCCAGCGGATGCCGTGGTCGACCGCCGACGGTGCCAGCCGCTCCAGCACCAGTGCGGTGACGAACGCGATCGAGATCGCCACGCACAGGCCGATGCACACGCCGACCGTGGCCCGCGCCATGTTCACACCGGCACGTGGCTGTTGCGGCTGGCGACGCTTGCGCCGCGACTCGATCCACAACAGGTTGCCGGAGTAGAACAGGAACGCACCGCCGAGGCCGAGCAGGAAGTACAGCCAGACCACCACGCCGTTGCCGAACTCACCGAAGTGCAGCGCGTAGGCGGCGCTGAGCGTGGCGTGGTTGGCGTCGCGCTGGCCCGGCAGCTGGGAGGCCAGCAGGTCGCCGCTGGCCACGTCCAATGCCACGGCACCAAGCGGGCCGAGGGTGCCACTGGCCTCGCCGGTGATCTCGATCGTGGCGTTGGCATCGCCGCCATTGGCCAGCTTCAGGTAGGCCGGTTCAAAGTTGGCCACGCCCTGCGCGCGGGCCACTTCAAGTGCGCGCGCATGCAGCACGCGCAGGCTGCCCGGTGGTGCCGGAATCCCGCTGGCATCGCGCACCGGCGCAGTGTCCATCGCGGTCGGTACCGCCTGCAGCGCCTTGCCATCGTAGATCAGCGGATTGAGCAGGGCCATCTGCACGAACACCAGGCACAGCAGGGCGCCCGTGACCGCGAACATCAGGTGGAAGGGCAGGCTGAGCACGCCGATCACGTTGTGCGCGTCCTGCCACAGCTGCTTCAGGTTGCGACCCGGGCGCAGCGCGAACAGGTCGCCGAACAGCCTAGGCAGGTGGATCACCAGGCCGCTCAGCAGCGCCATGCCATACAGCAGGCTGACGATGCCCATCACATAGATGCCGGCCACCGGCAGGCCGAGGCTGTAGTGCAATTCGTTGACCAGTTCGGCCAGTCCGGTCTGCGGCGGCGCGGGGCTGCCGGCGATCTGGCCCGGCCAGGCGTAGCGCCAGCTGCCGTCGTCGGCCTGCCAGTACGCCAGGGGCTGCGGGTGTTCGGTACCGGGGAAGGTCATGCCAACGTGGCGGCGGGCCTCCGGGTGTGTCGCCAGTACGTCTTCCAGCAGATACTGCGCATCGTCCAGGCCCGCCGGCAGGGCGGTGGCGGCGCCCGGGGTCTGCCACAGCGGCAGGTCGTGATGGAACAGGGTCAGCGCACCCGCATAGAAGGCCACGAAAAGGCCGAAGCCGGCGACCAGGCCGACCCAGGTGTGCAGGGTGGTGAATGTGCGCAGCGTCTGCGAACTGAACTTCATGGGGGAGCTCTCATTGCACCGCGCCGGCCAGGCGCAGCAGCCCGAGCACGGCGAAGCCGGCTGCGGCGCTGCCACCCAGAACCAGCCAGGCGCGCAGTGCGCTGCGGAAGCTGAACGCCCACAGGGCGGCCAGCATCCATAACGGGATGAAGGCGATCAGGGTCGGCACCAGTGCGCGCTGCCACGGGCCGGGCGGCAGCCAGGCCAGCAGGCCGGTCGCGGCGGCCGCAAGCAGGAAGCCAGCGATGATGCCGGCGATGGCGCGCGACCACATCACGGCGACTCCGTGCCCGGGCGATGCCAGGCGGCCAGCGCCGGCAGCAGCATCGCGGCGAGCATCCAGGTGCACAGCATCGCCACCAGACCGGCAGCGAAGCCGAGTTCGGCCATCCACAGCCACAATGCGGCAGCCGCGGCGACCAGGCCGATCTGGCGGCCGAGGCGACCGGCGCGGCGCAGGCGCGGCCAACGGCAGTGCGGCGAGGCGGCATAGAAGGCCAGTGCCGAAAACATCGCTGCCAGCATGCCCAGGCTGCAGAAGCCCAGGGTGGAAAGGCCGACGGTGATCATTGCGGGCGGGCGCCGCGGCAGTGGGCCGGCGAACGCGGGGCACGGGCGGGGCCGGCGGGAGCCGGTCGGAGCGGGTGGCGCATCACGAGGTCCTGGGGGAAGCGGGCAGGCTGGCACGGGGCGGGCTGCGCGGACATGGTAATCATTGCGTTTTCACGCCGCCAGCGCCGGCCATTCAGCGGACCGTACGGCAGCCCTTGGGCTTTCCGGTGCGCTGGTTTAAGATCGTCGCAGACTCCTGACTGGAACAAGGTGGCCCGCGCCCAGCGCCGGCCGAGCGTGCGACATGAGCACTACCACCGCCCACTGTTGACCTGCCCCCGAAGGCCCTGTGTTCCAGGCGCCCTCGCGGCGCTTTTTTATTGCCCGGGCCGCGGCCCGGGAACGCTTTCCAGCCCGCCCCGCGGGCCCGCACGAAACCAATGCGATGATCAACATTACCCTTCCCGACGGCAGCCGCCGCGAGTTCGAAAATCCCGTCAGCGTCATGGACGTCGCCCAGTCGATCGGTGCCGGCCTGGCCAAGGCCACCATCGCCGGTTCCGTCGATGGCGTGCTGGTCGATGCCAGCGACGTCATCGACCACGATGCCAGCCTGCGCATCATCACCGCCAAGGACGAGGAGGGCGTGGAGATCATCCGCCACTCCTGCGCCCACCTGGTCGGCCACGCCGTCAAGCAGCTGTACCCGGACGTGAAGATGGTGATCGGCCCGGTGATCGCCGAGGGCTTCTACTACGACATCTATTCCGAGCGCCCGTTCACGCCGGACGACATGGCCGCGATCGAGAAGCGCATGGGTGAACTGATCGCCCAGGACTACGACGTCATCAAGAAGATGACGCCGCGCGCCGAGGTGATCGAGATCTTCAAGGCCCGTGGCGAGGACTACAAGCTGCGCCTGATCGAAGACATGTCCGACGACATCCAGGCGATGGGCATGTACTACCACCAGGAATACGTGGACATGTGCCGCGGCCCGCACGTGCCGAACACGCGCTTCCTGAAGGCCTTCAAGCTGACCCGCATCTCCGGCGCCTACTGGCGCGGCGACGCGCAGAACGAGCAGCTGCAGCGCATCTACGGCACCGCCTGGGCCGACAAGAAGCAGCTCGAGGCGTACATCAAGCGCATCGAGGAAGCCGAGATGCGCGACCACCGCCGCATCGGCAAGCAGCAGGACCTGTTCCACCTGCAGGAAGAAGCCCCGGGCCTGGTGTTCTGGCACCCGAAGGGCTGGGCACTGTGGCAGGTGGTCGAGCAGTACATGCGCAAGGTCTACCGCAACAGCGGCTACGGCGAAGTGCGCTGCCCGCAGATCCTGGACGTGAGCCTGTGGAAGAAGTCCGGCCACTGGGACAACTACCAGGACAACATGTTCTTCACCGAATCGGAGAAGCGCACCTACGCGGTCAAGCCGATGAACTGCCCGGGCCACATCCAGGTGTTCAACCAGGGCCTGCACAGCTACCGCGACCTGCCGATCCGCTACGGTGAGTTCGGTTCCTGCCACCGCAACGAGCCGTCCGGCGCGCTGCACGGCATCCTGCGCGTGCGTGGCTTCACCCAGGACGACGGCCACGTGTTCTGCACGGAAAACCAGATCGAGTCGGAAGTGACGGCCTTCCACCAGCAGGCGCTGGCGGTTTACCGGCACTTCGGCTTCGACGAGATCCAGATCAAGATCGCGCTGCGTCCGGAATCGCGCCTGGGTGACGACGCCACCTGGGACAAGGCCGAAGGCGCGCTGCGCTCGGCACTGACCGCCTGTGGTGTGGAATGGCAGGAGCTGCCGGGCGAGGGTGCCTTCTACGGCCCGAAGATCGAGTACCACCTGAAGGACGCGATCGGCCGTACCTGGCAGCTGGGCACCATGCAGGTCGACTTCATGATGCCGGGCCGCCTGGGCGCCGAGTACGTGGACGAGAACAGCCAGAAGAAGCACCCGGTCATGCTGCACCGCGCCATCGTCGGCTCGATGGAGCGCTTCCTGGGCATCCTGATCGAGCACCATGCCGGCCAGTTCCCGGCCTGGCTGGCCCCGACCCAGGTGGTGGTGGCCAACATCACCGACGCCCAGGCCGACTACGTCTCGGGCGTGACCAAAACCCTTGCGGAGCAAGGCTTCCGCGTCAGCTCGGATTTGCGTAACGAGAAGATCGGCTATAAAATCCGTGAGCATACGTTGCAGCGCGTGCCCTACCTGCTGGTCATTGGTGACCGCGAGAAGGAAAATGGGGCTGTGGCGGTGCGTACGCGTTCTGGCGAAGATCTGGGCAGCATGAGCCTGCAGGCCTTCATCGAGCGGCTCCACGCCGAGGGCGCGTAAGCAAAGGTCCGGTCCGGGCGCACAGGCACCCGGACCGGTTCGATACCCTTGGGAGAACGTAATATCAGCACCCCTGACAACAAACAGAACCGCAAGAATCAGGAAATCCGTGTGCCGCGCGTCCGCGTGATCGGCAGTGACGGAGAAATGATCGGCGTGTTGTCGCGCGACGAAGCGCTGTCCATGGCCGAAGATGAAGGCCTGGACCTGGTCGAAATCCAGCCGCAGGCCGATCCGCCGGTCTGCAAGATCATGGACTTCGGCAAGTTCAAGTTCGAAGCGCAGAAGAAGGCCAGTGAGGCCAAGAAGAAGACCAAGCAGGTCGAGATCAAGGAAGTGAAGTTCCGTCCGGTCACGGACGAGGGCGACTACCAGATCAAGCTGCGCAAGATGCGCGGGTTCCTTGAGGATGGTGACAAGATCAAGGTCAACATCCGCTTCCGTGGCCGTGAAATGAGTCACCAGGAGCTGGGTCGTGAAATGGCCAACCGGATCGAGGCCGATCTGGGCGAGGACATCGTCATTGAATCCCGTCCGCGCCTGGAAGGGCGTCAGATGGTCATGATGATCGCGCCGAAGAAGAAGACCTGAGGCCTGACGGGCCGCCCTCCGGGGCGCCTGGCTGAACGGTTCAGGGTGAAGGGGCGCCATCGGCGCCCCTTCGCTTTTGCGGCAGGCCGGTGAATTGCCGTGAAAGGGTTGCAGGGGCTGGTGGCAGGGCGGTTTTGCCTGTATCATGCCCGGCTCGACCCACCCAGGACGGGTCGTACGCCGATCATGGCAGGACGGAAAGAGCGGCCCAGGCCGCCGCCAGATCAGTCAGAAACCAGGGTCATATCCCATCAAGGACATTGCAATGCCCAAGATCAAGACCAACCGGGCAGCGGCCAAGCGTTTCCGCAAGACCGCCTCGGGCAAGTACAAGTGCGGCCACGCCAACCGTAGCCACATCCTCACGAAGAAAGCGACCAAGCGTAAGCGTAATCTGCGTCAGACGGGCCATGTCCGTGCAGAAGACGCAGGCCGTCTGGACCGCATGCTCCCTTACCTCTGAGGAACTGAAAAATGGCACGAGTTAAGCGTGGCGTACAGGCGCGTCGCCGCCACAAGAAGATTCTGGATCTCGCCAAGGGCTATTACAACGCCCGTCGCAAGGTCTTCCGCGTCGCCAAGCAGGCGGTCATCAAGGCACAGCAGTACGCCTACATCGGCCGTAAGCAGAAGAAGCGCAACTTCCGTTCGCTGTGGATCACCCGTATCAATGCGGCTGCCCGCATCAACGGCCTGAGCTACAGCCGCTTCATGAACGGCCTGTTGAAGGCCGGCATCACCCTGGATCGCAAGGTCCTGGCTGACATCGCCGTGCACGACGCAGCCGGTTTTGCTGCGCTGGCCGAAAAGGCCAAGGGCGCGCTGGCGGCATAAGTCCTTCCCGATGCCGTAACCGTTCACTCGGAACGGTGTCAGGTCAAGGCAATGCATGGGGAAGGGCGCAAGTCCTTCCCCATTCTTTTTTGGGTCCCGGCGAGGCCATGGCGGCAGCGCGGGGACGGCGGTGGCGACAGGGGTCGGCCCTTCGCGCATCGCGATGGCAGATCGACTGGAGTTCCGGCCCCCCCATGAGCGACATCCAATCCCTCACCACCCAGGCGCTGGCCGATGTGGCCGCCGCACAGAGCCCCGACGTGCTGGAACAGCTGCGCGTGGCCCTGCTTGGCAAGAGTGGCAGCATCACCTCGCAGCTCAAGCAGCTCGGTGCCCTGCCGGCCGACGAGCGCAAGGCCGCCGGTGAAGCGATCAACCAGGCTCGTGACGCGCTGACCCGCGCGCTGGGCGAGCGCAAGGCGCTGCTGGAAGACGCGGCGCTGGATGCGCGCCTGGCCGCCGAAGCCATCGACATCACCCTGCCGGGCCGCAACGGCGAGCGTGCCGGCCTGCACCCGATCACCCGCACCCTGGAGCGCATCACCGGCATCTTCGGCCGGCTGGGCTACGAGCTGTCGGAAGGGCCGGAGATCGAGGACGACTGGCACAATTTCGAGGCGCTGAACTTCCCGCCGCACCACCCGGCGCGCGCCATGCACGATACCTTCTACTTCGGCGACGGCCGCCTGCTGCGCACGCACACCTCGGGCGTGCAGGTGCGCTACATGGGCGACCACGCGCCGCCGCTGCGCATGATCGCCGCCGGCAAGGTGTACCGCAGCGACAGCGACCAGACCCATTCGCCGATGTTCCATCAGGTGGAAGGCCTGCTGGTGGACGAGCATTCGACCTTCGCCGACCTGAAGGGCACGCTGGCCGAGTTCGTGCGCGCCTTCTTCGAGCGCGACTTCGAGATGCGCTTCCGCCCCAGCTACTTCCCGTTCGTTGAACCGGGCGCGGAAGTGGACATCGCCTGGCAGCAGCCCGATGGCAGCACCCGCTGGCTGGAAGTGCTGGGCTGCGGCATGGTCCATCCGAACGTGCTGCGCAACGTCGGCATCGATCCGGAGCGCTACACCGGCTTCGCCTTCGGCATGGGCGTGGAGCGCTTCGCGATGCTGCGTTACGGCGTCAACGATCTGCGCGCGTTCTTCGAGAACGACGTGCGATTCCTGAAACAGTTCGCGTAAGCCGCAACCATGTAGAGCCGAGCCATGCTCGGCTGCTCCTAAATTCGCAGGCCCAGGCGCATGCGCCGGGCCCACCAGGGTGACACCATGAAATTCTCCGAAAACTGGCTGCGCAGCCATGTCCCGACCGGCGCCTCGCGCGATGAACTGAGTGCAGTGCTGACCGCCATCGGCCTGGAAGTGGAAGACGTGACCGCGCTGGGCGAAGGCCTCGATCACGTGGTCGTGGCACGCATCGTCGAGGCCGTGCGCCATCCCGAAGCCGACCGCCTGCAGGTGTGCAGGGTCGATGCCGGGCAGGGCGAGCTGCTGCAGATCGTCTGTGGTGCGCCGAACGCCCGCCCGGGCCTGGTCGCGCCACTGGCGATGGTCGGTGCGCAGATCGGCGAGTTGAAGATCAAGCCGGCCAAGCTGCGCGGCGTGGAGTCCAACGGCATGCTGTGCTCTGCCAAGGAACTGGGCCTGGACAGCGATGCCTCCGGCCTGCTGGAACTGCCCGATGACGCACCGGTCGGCCAGGCCCTGGTCGAGTACCTGGGCCTGCCGGACGCCAGCATCGAGATCAAGCTGACCCCGAACCGCGCCGACTGCTTCAGCCTGCGCGGCATCGCCTACGACGTCGCCGCCGCTACCCGCAGCGAAGTGCTGGATTTCGCTGCCGACGCCATTCCGGCTGCCGGCAGCCGTGAGCTGGCCATCCAGCTCGACGCTGGCGCCGAAGCGCCGCGTTACCTGGGCCGTGTGATCGAGGGCGTCAACGCTGCCGCCAAGACCCCGTTGTGGATGGCCGAGCGCCTGCGCCGCAGTGGCGTGCGTCCGGTCTCGCTGCTGGTCGACATCACCCAGTACGTGATGCTGGAACTGGGCCAGCCGATGCATGCCTACGACCTGTCCACCCTGCAGGGCAGCATTGCCGTGCGCCGTTCGCGCGCGGGCGAGACGCTGAAGCTGCTGGACGGCCGCGATGCCGCGCTGGACGACAGCTTCCTGGTGGTCACCGACGCCGATCGTGCGATCGGCCTGGCCGGCCTGATGGGCGGCTTCGACACCCGCGTCACCGACGCGACGACTGCCGTGTTCCTGGAAGCCGCGCACTTCGCGCCGGCTGCGATCATGGGCCGTGGCCGCAAGCTGGGCCTGCACACCGATGCCGGCCACCGCTTCGAGCGTGGCGTAGATCCGGCACTGCCGCGCACCGCCATCGAATACGCCACCCGCCTGGTGCTGGACCTGGCCGGCGGTACCCCGGCGCCGGTCACCGAGGCCGTGCGCGCCGATGACCTGCCGCAGCCGGCGACGATCGTACTGCGCCGCGCACGCATCACCCGCGTGCTGGGCATCACCATCGACGACGCCGAAGTCGAGCGCATCCTGCGCGCGCTGGGCATGGACGTGGCTGCCACGGCCGAGGGCTGGCAGGTCGCCGCGCCGAGCCGCCGCTTCGACATCGCCATTGAAGAAGACCTGATCGAAGAGCTGGCCCGCATCCACGGTTACGAGCAGATCCCGACCACGCTGCCGGGCGGTGCCTCGCGCGTGGCGATGCCGAGCGAGACCCAGTTGGACGCGCTGAGCGTGCGCCGCCAGCTGATCGCCCGCGACCTGCAGGAAACCGTCAATTTCGCCTTCGTCGACGACGCACTGCTGGCCCAGTGGCAGCTGCGCGACGGCCTGGTGCCACTGGCCAACCCACTGTCGGCCGAACTGGCGGTGATGCGTCCGTCGCTGCTGCCGGGCCTGGTCGCCACCCTGGGCCGCAACGCCGCCCGCCAGCTCGGCCGCGTGCGCCTGTTCGAGCTCGGCCGCGTGTTCGCCCAGCAGGCCGGAGATGGCCAACCGGCACCGCTGGAAACCCAGCGCGTGGCGGCAGCTGTCTGCGGTGAGGCCCAGGCGGTGCAGTGGGGCCTGCCGACCCGCAAGGTCGATTTCCATGACCTGAAGGGCGACCTGGAATCGCTGGCGGCTGCCAGTGGTGCGGTACTGGAGTTCCGCCCGTCGTCCCGTGCCTACGGCCACCCGGCGCGGTCGGCCGAGGTGTTCCGCGATGGCGTGCCGATCGGCTGGATCGGCCAGATCCACCCGCGCCTGGCCAAGGCGATGGAGATCGAAGCCGACGTCTATGCCTTCGAGCTGGACCTGGAACCGCTGACCGCCCGCCGCCTGCCGCGTGCCGGCGAGCTGTCGCGATTCCCGGCGGTGCGTCGCGACCTGGCGTTCCTGGTGCCTGAACAGGTGGCCTGGACCGATCTGGCGGCCACCGTCCGCCAGGCCGCCGGCCCGCTGCTGCGCGACCTGAACCTGTTCGATCGCTATGTTGGCCAGGGCGTCGAGCCGGGATTCAAGAGTCTCGCTATGGGCTTGATTTTGCAGGACAAGTCGCGCACTCTGACGGACCGCGACGTGGATGCGGTGGTGGCCGAGGCGGTCACTGCCATCGAGCGTGAACACCACGCCCGGATCCGCGGCTGAGCGGGCAGCACTCGGGGGTAGCAGGCAATGGCATTGACCAAGGCGGAGATGGCGGAAAAGCTGTTCGACGAAGTCGGTCTGAACAAGCGGGAAGCCAAGGAATTCGTCGACGCGTTTTTCGATGTGCTGCGTGAAGCATTGGAACAGGGACGTCAGGTGAAGCTGTCGGGCTTCGGTAATTTCGATCTGCGGCGCAAGAACCAGCGCCCGGGTCGCAACCCCAAGACCGGCGAGGAAATTCCGATTTCCGCCCGTACGGTGGTCACCTTCCGGCCGGGCCAGAAGCTCAAGGAGAGGGTGGAAGCTTATGCTGGATCCGGGCAGTAACCGCGAACTACCGCCGATCCCGGCCAAGCGCTACTTCACCATCGGTGAAGTCAGCGAGCTGTGCGACGTCAAGCCGCACGTCCTGCGCTACTGGGAAACCGAGTTTCCCAGCCTTGAGCCGGCCAAGCGCCGAGGCAACCGCCGCTACTACCAGCGCCATGACGTGCTGATGGTGCGGCAGATCCGCAGCCTGCTGTACGAACAGGGCTACACCATCGGTGGTGCACGCCTGCGCCTGGAGGGTCCCGATGCCCGCGAGGAATCGGCGCTGAGCAACCAGATCATCAAACAGGTGCGCATGGAGCTGGAAGAAGTGCTGCAGTTGCTGCGCCGCTGATCCTATTTCCATCGTAATCCGCTATACTTCACGGCCCGCCGCACTGGCGGGCACATCGCAGCATCAGTCGGGGCGTAGCGCAGCCTGGTAGCGCATCTGCCTGGGGGGCAGAGGGTCGTCGGTTCGAATCCGGCCGTCCCGACCACTGTGATGAATCAAGAAGCCCGCGCAGCGATGCGTGGGCTTTTTTGTGCGTGCGGTGTATGCTGCGCGCCACTCGTACTACCGCGGCTGCTGAACCCGGTACTCACGAGAACACATCATGGAATCTGCAAGAAACCGTGCCTGGCGTCGCAGCCAGGCCCGCAACCGTGGTGGCGACCGCGCCACGACGGCCTACCGCTACAAGCCCGAGAAGAACTGGAAGCTGTTGTATACGCGCGATGCCAAGCTCGCGCGTGCACGCCAGCTGGGCTTCACCTATCCGGTCCTCAGCGCCCGCCAACTGCAGGAACAGGAATGATCAACCTGCTGTTCGTCTGCAGCCGCAACCAGCTGCGGAGCCCGACCGCCGAAGCCATGTGGCGACGGCGGCCCGGCTTCAACGCGAAGTCGGCCGGCACCAGCCCGCACGCACGACGCCCCATCGGCCCGGCGGATATCCGCTGGGCCGATGTCATCTTCGTGATGGAGGCCAAGCACCAGCATCGCCTGCAGGCCGCGTACGCGCGCCTGCTGGAACACAAGCGCCTGCATTGCCTGGATATCCCCGACGACTATCGCTGCATGGATCCGGTATTGATGGACCTGCTGGACGCAAAGGTGACCATGTATCTCGATCAGCTGCCGGAAAAGCGGTAGATCAGCTCCGGATCGCCTTCGTCCAATCCATGCACGATGCCGCTGTCGATGAAACCCGAGGCGGGCATCACCTCGCGGATATGCAGCATCGTCGAGGAAAGATCGGCTGTGCCATCGCAGGCTCCTGGACTGGATGCGCCCAGCCCATCGATCACCTCGGCCGTGTCTGCGTATCCGCCACAGCCAGCGTGTGGTCGGCAGTCAATACACGCGGAACTCGGCACGGCAGCCGTCGCTGACCCACACCCCCCGGCGGTCCCAGCCCCAGTTGCGGTCCTCGACGCACGGCGTCACCGACTTCTGCTTGACCAGGCGCACTCCATGGCGCACCCGGATGCGGCATTCCTTGTCCTTCTGTTCGTAGGACTCGCAGACCAGGCGCTCGCCGTCGTCATCCCGGTCACGGTCCCGGCCGCGCCCCGGCCAGCGGCCGCGTCCCTGTTCGTCGGCCACGAACTCAGCGCGGCAGCCTTCGGTGACCCAGAGCATTCGGCGGCTCTGGCCCCAGTTCTGGTCCTCGACGCAGCGGGTGACCGACAGCTGCCTGGCCATGCGCATGCGGCCTTCGATCGGGCACTGCTGGGTCTTGTTGAACTGCGACTCGCAACGCAGCGGCGGAATGTGATCGCTGACGTAGTCCTGGGCGGCCACCGTGGTGGCCCCCAGCAACAGGGCCAGGGCGGAGGTGGAAATCGGCAGCAACAGGCGATGGGTCATGGAGAGCCTAGGCAGAGGGAATGGGCCGCAAGAATGGACCAGCCCGAGGCCGTCGGAACGGATCGTTCCGGCGCTGGCTCAGTGGGGATTTAGTAGTGCGCACCGGCCCATGCAGGGCCTTACATCCCTTATCATCGCGGCACATCCGATCGCATCGGCTTACACCTTCTTACATGTCTCCCACGCATGCCGGCGCAGCCTGTGGCTGCCGTCACTGGCGTGCAGCCGGCTTGCGGAGGAGGATGCGCGGACCACGACGACCACAGGGGGTTGCGTTGATCAGCAGTACCGTCATTCATCGCTCGGCTGGCGCAGAGGCCGGGCAGGTGCGTGTCCTGGACACCACGTTCAAGGGCAAGCATGTGTTCATTGCGTGGGGCCTGCGCGGGCCGGAACTGACCCGCAGCGCAGACCCGCCCGCCACCGTGGCTGCGCGCAAGGCGTTGCACGCCGTGGCTGGCCACAGCGAAGGGCCGCGCAGCCCGGAGGTGTTCATCGCCAACCAGTCGGCGGTGGCGATTACCGTCTATCGACTGCTGACCGAGGCGCGTTCGGGTGATGCCATCTTCTTCCTGTGTGATTCGCAGGCCGTGGTCGACTGGCTGATCACCGCCCTGGAAGTCCAGGGCGAAGGCTGACGCTGCGCGCGGTCAGGCCAGCGCAGCGTCCACCGCCGCAAGCGCGTGCAGGGTGGTGGTGTCGAACAACGGCACCGCACTGTCTTCTGGGCGCACCAGCAGCATGATCTCGGTACAGCCGAGGATGATCGCTTCGGCGCCGCGCGCGACCAGGCGCGCGATCACGCCGGCGTAGGCCTGCCGTGAGTGCTCGCTGACCACGCCGGCGATCAGCTCCTGGTAGATGATGTCGTGCACGCAGCGGCGATCATCAGCCTCCGGAACCAGTACCTGCAGCCCGAAGCGGTCCTGCAGCCGGTCGCGGTAGAACGCCTGCTCCATGGTGAAGGCGGTGCCGAGCAGTCCCACCTTGCGGATGCCTGCCTGCAGGATCGCCGTGGCGGTCGGGTCGGCGATATGCAGCAAGGGCAGCGGGCACTCGGCTTCGATCCGGTCGGCCAGCGTGTGCATGGTGTTGGTGCAGATCACCAGCAGCTCGGCGCCACCGGCCTGCAGTCGCCGCGCGGCATCGAGCATGTGGTTGCCCAGCACATCCCACCGACCATCGTGCTGCAACTGCTTGATGCCGGCGAAATCCACCGACCACAGCAGCAGTTGCGCCGAATGGGCGCCACCGAGGCGGTTCCGCACCGCCTCGTTGATGAGACGGTAGTACTGCGCCGAGCTTTCCCAACTCATCCCGCCGATCAGGCCAAGGGTCTTCATGCACTGCTCCATGCCAGGGAGTCGTCATTGCAGCACAGCAGGTGTGGCAGTTGCACCATACATTAGTGACTGCTAATGTGTTGATCATGATCGAGAACGCCCTGTTCAAGGCGCTGGCTGACCCCACCCGCCGCCACATCTTCGAAAAGCTGGCCGATGGTGGGCGGCATGCCAGCGCGCTACGCGAGGGCATTGCGATCAGCCAGTCTGCGATGTCCCAGCACCTGGCAGTGCTGCGCGATGCAGGGCTGGTGCGTGAGCAGCGCCAGGGGCGCTTCGTCCACTATGAAGTCGATCCGCGCGGGCTGGCCCACATCGGACGCTGGCTGCAGCGATACCGGGCCTACTGGCCGGCGCGGATGTCCGCACTGCAGAACCTGCTGGAGGAGATGGACTGATGGACGATGTACTGAAGGAAGCGGCTCCCGCGCTGGTGATGGAGCAGCGGTTGCCTGCGCCGCCGGAACGGGTCTGGCGCGCACTGTTCGACCCGGCACTGCGTGAGCGCTGGTTGCCTGCCGCCGATCTTGCCGATCCACAGCCCTGCCTGTGCGAGGAGGGGCGGGAGCTGGGATTCCGCTTGCGCGATGCACAGCCCCCACATCTGCACAGCCTTGTGTGTTTTCGGCTGCGCGCTGATGAGGATGGGGGAACGGTGCTGACCATCGTGCATCGGCTCACCGACCGGCGCGCGCTGATACCGCCGGCGTCCAACGATGACCATCGCACGGTGATGCGCGCGGCTTGAGCCGGCGCCTGGATCGAACGCTACAGGGAGCAGGCACATGCGGGACAGAATGCAGCTGGTACCGATGGTGGTGGAACGCAGCGAGCGCGGTGAGCGCTCCTATGACATCTACTCGCGGCTCCTGCGCGAGCGCATCATCTTTCTCAACGGCGAAGTCGATGACACCGTATCGGCGCTGGTCTGCGCGCAACTGCTGTTCCTTGAATCTGAAAATCCGGAGAAGCCGATCCATCTGTACATCAATTCGCCGGGTGGGGTGATCTCCAGCGGCCTGGCGATGTACGACACGATGCAATACATCTCGGCCCCGGTGCATACGCTGTGCATGGGCACCGCGCGGTCGATGGGTTCGTTCCTGCTGATGGCCGGCGAGCCGGGTCACCGCGCGGCGCTGGCCAATGCCAACCTGCATGTGCACCAGCCGCTGGGCGGGGTGCAGGGCCAGGCTTCGGACATCTTCATCCACGCCGAGGAGATGCAGCGCACCAAGCAGCGCATCACCCAACTGTATGCGCGGCATTGCGGACGCAGTTTCGAGGAGGTCGAACAGACCCTGGACCGTGATCGGTTCATGAGCGCCGAGCAGGCATGCGAATGGGGCCTGATCGACCAGGTACTGGTACGGCGCGACGCGCTCGCGGCCTGAGCCTGCCTCTGTAACCACCGCATCCATGCTGCACTGTGTGTGCCGCGCCAGGCCGGCGCGCTCTATGCTGGTTAGATGTTCTGAAGTGGACGCCCGATATGGCCCTGCATACCTGGTGGTGGTTCCTGGCCACGGTCTTCGTGCTGTGCGGGACGCCCGGGCCGAACATGCTGCACATCCTTGGGCGCAGCGTCGGGCTGGGGTTCCGTGGCAGTGTGCCGGCCATGGCCGGCTGCCTGCTGGCGATGCTCCTGGTGCTGGCGGCTTCCGCAGCGGGCCTGAGTGCGCTGCTGCATTCCTCGCCCATGCTGTTCGAGGTGCTGCGCTATCTCGGTGTGGCCTACCTGGCCTGGCTCGGCATCAAGGCCTGGCGTGACAGTTGCCGGCCCGCACCCGCAGTGGTCGATGCTGCCGAGGTCACACTGGCGCCGGTACATGGCGCAGGAACGGTGTTCCGCGGCGGCCTGTGGGTTGGCCTGAGCAATCCCAAACTACTGCTGTTCGCCGCAGCGTTCCTGCCACAGTTCGTCGATCCGTCGCGCAGCCAGGCCGTGCAGTACAGCGTGCTGGTGGCGACCTTCGCGGCCTGCGAACTGTTCTGGTACGTGATGTATGCGGCCGGTGGCCACGGCCTGCGCCGTTGGCTTGCCAAGCCATTCGCACGGCGCTGGTTCGAGCGGCTGGTGGGAAGCGTGTTCCTGGCCTTCGCAGTGGCGCTGCTGCGCTTCCGGCCGCGTTGATTCACGCCGCACACGCGGCCCGTTCACGAGCGCCGCATCGGTGGCGGCCTAGCCTGATCGCACCGTTTGCATTCCCTGCAGGGAAAGGATCGACATGATCAAGTGGGCCATCATCTTCGCCATCATCGGCATCATCGCTGGCGTGCTGGGCTTCGGCGGCATCGCTGGCGCCGCCGTGGGCATCGCCAAGTTCCTGTTCTGGGCAGGCATCATCATCGCCGTGGTCCTGTTCCTGATCGGCATGAGCGTGGCGAAGAAGGTCAGCTAGCGCCAGTCGCGCAGCAGCGTCTTCAGTGCGCGCTGCTGCGCGAGAACAGATTGATCACCAGTACGCCGGCGCAGATCAGGCCGATCCCGATCAATGCCGGTGCATCCAGCCGCTGCTTGAAGACCACCAGGCCGATCAGCGAGATCAGCACGATGCCGACGCCGGACCAGATTGCATAGGCGATGCCGGTCGGCACCGACTTCATGGTGACCGATAGCAGGTAGAAGCACAGCCCATAGCCAACCAGTGCGCCCACTGTCGGCCACAGCCGGCTCATGCCGTCCGAGGCTTTCAGCAGTGACGTGGCGATCACTTCCAGCACGATGGCGGTGGCCAGGTAGATATAGGGGTTCATCGCGGGCTCCGGGTCACTGCGGGTCGCACCGGATCAATCGTCGATGCGAGCGAAGCGCGCCTGCGGGCCGTGTTCGCCCGGAACCTGCTCGATGAACATCGGGTAGGGGCGTACCCACAGGCCGCCTTCGCCATAGAGTGCGCGATAAAGCACCATCGGTTCCAACGTCTCGCTGCTGCGGACGATGTCGAGCACCTCGTATTCGCCGCCCTTGAAGTGGCGATACCGGCCACGGGCGAGATCGGGCAGGGGAGTCAGCTCAGCCATGGCAGGGCGTGCTCACTTGCGCGTCGGGCTGGCGGGCTTGGCGCAGTACGCGTCGATGGCCTCGGCCGTGTTGGCCAGGCCCTGCGCCTGCGCCAGTTCCCAGGGGCGCTCGCAGCGCTGGCTGTGTTCGCACCACTGATAGCCGGCAGAGCCGATACAGCCGTGCGCATCACGGTCGCCCCCCACCACCGGTGTCGCTGGCGACGCCTCAGCCGCATCAGCGCGCGCGGTCGCCGTGTCCTGGCTGGCACAGCCGGCCAGAGCCAGCAGGGCCGGGATCAGAAGAAGCACCTTCATGCGCGAGCTCCGTGCGTAAAGCGACATTTTCTGTCGCAAATAGCTCGCCAGCAAGCGCTCAATGCACGGCGGCGCGGATCAACTCTTCGATCAGGATCAGATAGCTGGCCACGAAATAGAACTTCAGCAACGTCGAACGCTGGTGCGAGAAGAAGGTGCGCATGTGGAAGGGGCCCCTGTTGATGACGGTAGTGTGAAGCCAGCCTGACTCCGTGACAAGGATCACGGAATGAACGGGCTAAACGGACTCAGGGATGTGATGAGGGTGGGGTTCTGACGCACTGGCGCGGACTTTTCGTACTTTTCTGATGGGACCACCCTGATGGCATGGCTAGGGTGACGGCATCAGCAGAGGGTCTAGTGCCCCCTGCGCCTTTCCCAGAAGGAGCGTCCCATGGTCATTACCGTCAAGTGCAGTGCCGCGCAGTGGTCCCTGTTGGATCCGGCCGCAGGCGTCGCCGAAGCATTCAACTCCGGGGCCGCAGCGTTCGATGCCGCGGTTGGCCTGGCCAGCGCCCACCATCGCCGGACCGGCCAGGGCAGCACGGTGCGCGTGGAGGCGCTGGGTAGCAGCGTGGATGCCGTGCATTTCGAGGCGATGGCAACCGCCTCGGGGCCGGTTACCGGCCTGCGTCCTGCGCCGGTGGCGTAACGCCGGAGGATCCCCCGTGCAGTGCCTGGCTTACGACATGGCGCAGCCACGATGGATTCACCGTTTTGGCATAGACATGACCGATCTGTGCCGGCAGGGCGCGATCCTGCAGTACGCGCAAGGGCTGTTGGGCCAGCACGAGGATGAGCAGATCCCTGCGCAGGCAGCAGATGCGGCGCAGCAGTGGCATGCCGTCAGCCTGGCCCACAGTCGGCATGCAGGGATCGATGATCAGTGCGTTGCAGCGCGGGCTGGCGATCTGGGTCAGAACCTCTGCGGGCGAACGCGCTTCGCCGAGGGTTCTGCCGTCCAGATGGGGCTGGAGTCTGCGTATCAGTTCGCGTCGGATCCAGGGGTTTGCATCGGCGATGACGAGGGAGGGGAGGGGGGACGGCCGGCTTTCGCAGGCGCCACTGCCTGACTGGAGTGGCAAAGCGTGAACAGCTTGAAGTATCTGCATAGCAGGCTATGGATTGTCGGGGCCACAGCCTTTGGGCAGGAGGTCGTAATAGGGGATGGCAGTCCAGCAGCGCCATTCACGGCTGCGCGTGTCCATGATCAGCACCAGATTGCGCCGCCATGTCCCCACGTTGTAGCCAGCATCGAATCGCAGCAGGCAATCGATCTCGAAGCCGCCATCTGCACGATACTTTGCCGTGATGGTTTCACAGCGCTCACTGCTCTCCGGTACTCCCAGCTTGCGGTTGTCCGAGCCATAGAAATCCCCCCGTTCGGCCAGCCACGCCTCCACTCCAGCCTTCCCGCCAGCCAGTTCGGCCAACGCCGCCGCCAGCTTGGCTTTGGTAGAGAACTTCTTGTATTGCGGAACTGCGATCAGGGAAAGAACTGCAATGATGGCGACGACCACCATGAGTTCGACCAGAGAGAATCCTCGTTGCCGGCGTGTATGCCTCAACGCGTGACCGGCCCTTGAGATTTTCTTTCTCATAGGTTCCTCCATGAGGAAATCAACTTTGAATCATGGCTGGCGCACGCAATGGGAGAGACGCGCGCAACTGTATACAGGCCCGGCGATCTATGTAGGGGCATGCGCGTGCGATCAGTTCAGGCAGACCTGGGGAAGGAGGCTCCGGTCCGGAATGTCGCCCTTGCAGAGCCAAGCTCCCTGCGAGTCGCGATCCAGGGTCAGGCTGCCACTGCCGATTGCAGCGTCGCTCTTGAGCTCGCAGTTGATGCTCGTAGCTCCATTCGTGACATCGCTTGTCACCGTAATCCAGGTACAGCGGGAGCTCGACTCGGGCAGGCCAATCGATGCCGGCGTGGTGACCTCGCTGCCCTCGGCGAGGAGTGATTCAACGCCAACTTTTCCACCGGCAACTTCTGCGAGGGCGCCCGCCAACTTTGCCTTGGCCGCGAACCGCTGATACTGCGGCAGGGCAATCATCCCCAGAATCCCGATGATCGCCACCACCACCATGAGTTCAATAAGGGAAAAGCCCTTCTGCCGGGATGCGCTTTTGCCTGCGTGGCGTGTACGGCCGATTGCGGTGTTCATGATAATCCTCTGTGGCGTGGTGGTTTCATTGGTCTGGCCCGGAAACAAGCATTCGTGGCGCAGTCATAGGAAATCACGTGCACGGCAGTGGGTATATTCAAGAACTGGTAAAGTCGAGCGTGTTGAATGGCCGCGCGACTGTTTTGCGAATAATCAGAAAGTGCGCCGCAATTGCGTTGGGCATGGCCCAGGCACTGCCTGCACATCGGCCTTGCCCGCATTGCATCGCCATTCTCCGGCAGGGGTTCGCCACCATTGCAGGCGGCCGTCCTGGCGCAGATCGCAGGTCAGCACCGCGCGGCCGGTGTCGGGGAGCGAGGCGCGCAGGTGCACGCAATGCGCGGCGCTGGCAGGCAGTCCCAGGTGCTGGTCGGTCACGGTGAGATCACCTTCGGCGTAACTGCTTTCCACGGCGGCGATGGCGCCGCCCAGCACGCTGGCCGCGTCGCGCGGCCGGGTGCGGCCGGTAGCGTCATCTGCCGAGGGCGCACACAACAGTAGCGCGTAGACGGCTGTCAGTCCGGCGACGATGCAGACCGACGCCCAGGGCCGGTAGTGGCGTCGGCGAGGTGCCGCCTGTGTGGTTGATCGAGGGCGCATGGAGGGCGGCTCCCGTTGTCGAGAAGGGCGCGCGGTGCAACCACAGGCCGGGGCCGCTCTCCCCAGAGCAGCCCCGGCATTCGCATCCCCTGGCTATCGTTGTCGTGCGCTACAGCGCCAGCGAGCTTTCCACGTCCAGCACCATGCGCCGGGCGAGAGCTAGATTGGCCTTCTGCCGATCCAGTACCACATAGAAGAACAGGCCCTTCTTGGCCGACACCGGGCGCAGCACGTGGTACGCGCGACCCAGAGTGATCAGCACGTCCTCGATGCTGTCGTTGAGCTTCAGCGCTTCAGCCGCTTTCATCTTGGCGCGCAGCACCTCGGTGTTTCCTGCGGCCGCCAGCTCCATGTCCACGCCTGAGCCGGCCTCACCCAGCAGCATGCCGCTTTCGTAGTCGACCAGGGCAACGGCTTGTGCGCCGTTGATCTGCATGAGCGTGTCCAGTCATTTGTTGATGGCGATGTTCATTTCAGTGGTCCGTTGCGGGTGTGAGGAGTTGAAGAGCCGTCTGATCAGTGAGAGGGCATGCATCAGTTCGGGTTGTCGGTCAGGGCCCGTACGCACTGCTTGGCATGCCACAGCACGTTGCCGATGACACAGCTGTGGTCGCATGCGGTCATCAATAGGCGGGGCTGTGTTCCGGGAATGGCAAGCATCAAAACCTTGCCGTTGGCGGCATCGAGGATGAGTGTGTCGAGTTCACCAAAGTGCAGTTCGCGACCCAGCGCACTGGCCAGGCCGAGCATCGAGCTGGTCATCGCGGCCAGGCGATCGGCGACATGGCCCTTCGGGCCGGCCTGGGCCAGTGCGAAACCATCAGTGCTGGCAACGACGAGCGCCTGGATGCCGGTGACATCGTGTACGAGCGCGTCGAGTGCCAATGTGCGGTCGATGTCATTCATGGGCGGCCGCCGTGGCATTGCATTCGATCTGACTCATCAGCAGGTCCATCGCCATGATGGCCTGCGCCATGTCGCGTGGGTCCAGCGGCAATGCCGGCAGGTGTGGCGCATGGTCCTGCAACCAGTCCTGCCAGTGCGGCTGTACCGGATCATCGGTGCTACCGCATCGGGTGAAGCCGATGACGACGGGCAGCCCCGGTGCGCTTTCGGCGATAGCTCGCAGATGCCGCCCGGCCAGCGTGGCGCCCACGCTGGCGCTGCCATCGATCAGAACGATGGCACCTTCTGCACCGGCCAGCAGGATCGGCCAGATGTAGGAGAAACGTTCCTGCCCCGGCGATCCGTACAGGCGCAGGCGGTCGCCGCCTGGCAGGTCGATGTCGCCATAGTCCATGGCCACGGTGGTGTATTGCTTGCCCACGGAAGGGTCGGTATTGCGGGCTTCCGTCACCACCGCCGTGCCCTGGGTCAGGGTCTGCACGAGGGTGGACTTGCCCGCGCCGAGTGGGCCCATCACTACGATCTTGTGCTCACGCACGGTCATGCACTCCAGCGGATGCGAAGTTGTCGCCACAGATTGACGAGGCTGTCGGCGGGCGAGGGGCGCACAGGTGCGTCCTCGCCCACAACGGGAAAGGCATAGGCGGTGAGGAACGCTGCGTTGAAGAACGACTGCACGGTTTGGCGTGGCAGATCCAGGATGTCGCAGCATGCGCGCACGGACGCGCCCTGCTTGATCAGCAGCGCGCACAGTCGGAAGTGATCGGGACGATGGGCCAGGATGCGGAAGTCTGGCCAACGCCGCAGGCGCAACTTCGTGCAGTCTTGCAGGGGCGGGATCGGCACGCCGGGCCCGTCCGTGACCAGGGCAACGTTCCACAGCGTCAGGCGCAGCGGAACATTGCTGCACACCGTCGCACGCTGCACGAAGACCTCCTGTGTCACCGGTACTAGGCTCAGTCGAGAGTCTGCGTCGCCCAGTAGTCTCTGCAGCAGTGTCAGCGTGATCGGCGCGGGTGCGGTGGTCATCATCCGGTCGTTCCTGGCGTCCAGCCAGCACACGGTGGCCCCGTCGTGAATGATCGCGGCATGGGCCGGCCGCCGCGACGGCGTGCTGTCGCTCGCCAGATGCAGTCGCAACTGCTGTACGAACGGCAATGCGGCAGTTGGCAATGCGGCCGGCGCCAGTGGCTCTGCTTCAAAGGGCTCTTGCAGATCCTCAAACGATTGACGACGGAATCGGACCATGGGGTGTCCAGTGCGGCGAGTGATCGGAGGTGACTTTGTAAGCGGCCCCGCTGGCTTTCTGGAATGAAACTATTGGGAAAACTGCTGTGTAATTCGTATTTTTGATGCTCTCTGCAATTAATGGAATTGGCCGGAAGTTACTGCTGCAATGACATCAATTGCAGTGAGCGATTATTAAGTTGACGTAACCTGGAATGATTACTAGCGTCTCCACTGCGCACTGCGGCGTGACTATTGACGGGTAATCAGCATGCTCACTCGAATTGCCATTGCGGATGATCATCCACTGGTCTTGCTAGGCACGCGCATCGTGATCGAGGCCGGTGGGCAGCATCGCGTGGTGGCGGAGGCGCGATGTGCAGAAAGCCTGCTGGCCATCCTGGCCGAAGAGCCGGTGGATCTGGTGGTGACTGATTTTTCGATGCCGGATGTCGGCCGCTCGGACGGTCAGGCGATGCTGCAGGCGCTGAGTCGCAATTACCCCAAGGTGCCGGTGATCCTGGTCACGATGGTCACCAACGCCACCACCTTGAACATGGCAATGCGTACCGGTGTGCGCGGACTGGTGTGGAAGTGCAGTTGCGTGGATGGCACCCGCAAGGCGGTCGATACCGTGTTGAGCGGGGGGATCTACCTGGACCCCCAGTTGGCGCACTGCCTGCAGGAGGGTGGGCGTGAGCGATCGCTTTCGGTGTTGTCGCCCAAGGAGCTGGAGGTTCTGCGGCTGTATGTGTCGGGACCTTCGATCACAGAGATCGCCGGGAAGCTGCGGCGCACCGTCAGTACCATCAGCCGGCAACGCATTTCGGCGATGAGGAAACTGGGCATCAGCAATGATGCCGAGCTGTTCGCCTATGCGTTCGAGGAACGCCTGGGCAATGCCGGTGGCATGGCCAGTGGGGCAGCAAACGGGGGCCCATGAGTTCACGGCGGTCCAGTCAGGTCCGGTTGAGTTGTTTGAATGGGGGAACAACTGCCATCGCGCCTCCCTCTGTGCGCCGCGCCGTGAATCCCGGATGCTTGCGCCATCGTATTCATCTGGAGATCTCGATGGGCAAGGCACTCACCTGGCGCACCCTGGCCTGCATCCTGTTGCCGATGCTGGCGGCCGCCGGCGGCGCCCAGGCGCAGAGCTATGGCTACGGCTACGACGACGACCGCTACGGCGGCCGCGATGGCAGTGGCATCGTGCGCTGCGAGTCGGTCAAGAACCGCAGCAATGAGTGCCGCCTGGATGGCCGCGCGCGGTTGATCCGCCAATTGTCCGGTTCGCCCTGTGTGGAAGGTGAGACCTGGGGCCAGTCGCGCAACGGCGTCTGGGTCACACAGGGGTGCCGTGCCGAATTCGTCGGTGAATACCGCCGCGGCGGCGGCTGGGGCGGCAATGGCGGCGGCTGGGGCAACGGCAATGGATGGGGTGGTGGCGATGTGGTCACCTGCCATTCCAATGGCCACCGGCAGGAGTACTGCGATGCCCGCATCCGCCGGGGCGTGCGCCTGATCCGCCAGGACTCGCGCAGTGCCTGCATCGAAGGTCAGAGCTGGGGCTGGGATCGCCGCGGCATCTGGGTGAGCGATGGCTGCAGGGCGCAGTTCCAGGTGAACTGAGCTTTACGGGTTCAACCCGTGAAAATCAGAATAATCTGATACAGCTCACATTTTGAACGACGTATCGTCTGTGACCAGGGCGCCCTGCGTGCCCTGATACCCGGTGATGTCGATTGCCGTAGCCGGCATCAGCATCGCGCCGCCGTCGATACGCTGCCTCAAGGAGTGAGCTGCATGTTGATCCGCCTGCAATGCGAACAGCGCCAGTGGCGCGTGCTGCACCCGGATAGGCCGGAGCCGATCGAGTTCCGTGATGGCGCACGAGCCTATGACTTTGCCGAGACCCTGGCCCGCCTGCACTTCGTCGACACCGGGCAGCGCGCCGCCGTGCGCGTGGAGGCCAGCGGGGCGTTCGTGGAAGCGGTCAGTTACGGTTGAGCGTGGGGCGCCTGCCGGGGCAGGCCTGCGGGGTTCGGCCATCCACGCATGGCGTGGAACCACCTGCTTCCACCGTGGAAGGTGCGAGCCTTCGGCTGCACCTTCCCGTGATGCGTGGATTCCTGATCGGCCTCAGCCCGCGGCACTCAGCGGCGGGCTGCCTGCGGCCAGCTGTGGCCAACGCTTGAGCACGGCGGCGCGGATGCCGGCCGCATCGATACCGGCTTCGGCCAGCAGGTCCTCGCGGCTGGCGTGGTGCTGGTAGCTGTCGGGCAGGCCCAGGTGCAGGATCGGACGCAGCACGCCTTCGGCATTGAGCAGTTCACCGACACCGGAACCGGCACCGCCGGCCACGACGTTGTCTTCGATCGTGACCAGGCCCTCGTGTTGGGCGGCCATGGCCAGCACCAGCTCGCGATCCAGTGGCTTGATGAAGCGCATGTTGACCACGCTCAGGCCCAGTTCGCGGCCGACCTGCTCGGCGGCGGGCACGGTGCTGCCGAAGGCAAGCAGGGCGATGCGGTTGCCCTGCAGGCGCAGCTCGCCCTTGCCGATCGGCAGGGTCGACAGGTCGGTGCCGGCCGCAACGCCGGTACCCGTACCGCGCGGGTAGCGCACGGCAGCCGGACCCGGGTGCTGCAGGCCGGTGCTGAGCATCTGCCGGCACTCGGCTTCATTGGAGGGTGCCATCACCACCATGTTCGGCACGCAGCGCAGGAAGCTGAGGTCGAGGTTGCCGGCGTGGGTCGCGCCGTCCGGACCGACCACCCCAGCGCGGTCGATCGCAAACAGCACGTCCAGATCCTGGATCGCCACGTCGTGCACCAGCTGGTCGTACGCACGCTGCAGGAATGTGGAGTAGATCGCCACCACCGGCTTGCCACCCTGGGTGGCCATGCCGGCGGCGAGGGTGACCGCGTGCTGCTCGGCGATCGCCACGTCGAAATAGCGCTGGGGGTACTCCTTGCTGAAGCGCACCAGGCCGGAGCCTTCGCGCATCGCCGGGGTGATGCCGTAGAGGCGCGGCTCGGCGGCGGCGGCATCGCACAGCCAGTCGCTGAATACATCGGTATAGGTCGGCTTCTTGGCCCCGGCCTTGGCCACCAGGCCCTTGTCCGGATCGAACGGGCCCACGGCGTGGTAACCGATCTGATCGCCTTCCGCCGGCTCGTAGCCCTTGCCCTTGGTGGTCATCACATGCAGCAGCTTCGGGCCCTTGGAGGCGCGCAGCGTCTTCAGGGTGGACAACAGCGCCGGCATGTCGTGGCCGTCGATCGGGCCGGTGTAGTGGAAGCCCATCTCTTCGAACATCGTGGAGGGCACGAACATGCCCTTCCAGTGTTCTTCCCAGCGCTTCACGAAACGCGCCGGGTTGTTCTTCTTGTCACCGAGGATCTTCTTGCCACCTTCGCGCAGCGCGTTGAGCGTACGGCTGCCGGTCGCTCGGCCCAGCATCTTGGTCAGGCCGCCCACTGCCTCGGAGATCGACATGTTGTTGTCGTTGAGGATCACCAGCAGGTTCGGCTCCGGCTCCATGCCACCGGCGTGCATCAGCGCCTCGAACGCCATGCCGGCAGTCATCGCGCCGTCACCGATCACTGCCACGACCTTGCGGTCGTCGCCTTCGGACTGGCGGGCGATGGCCATGCCGAGCGCGGCCGAGATCGAGGTGGAGGAGTGGCCGACGCCGAAGGTGTCGTACTCGCTTTCCTCGCGCTTCGGGAACGGCGCGACACCGTCCTTCTGCTTGACGGTATGGATCTCGTCGCGGCGGCCGGTCAGGATCTTGTGCGGGTAGGTCTGATGGCCGACGTCCCACACCAGCTGGTCGACCGGGGTCTGGTACAGGTAGTGCAGCGCCACGGTGAGCTCGATGACGCCCAGGCCGGCGGCGAAGTGGCCTCCGCTCTTGCCCACCGATTCGATGAGGTAGGCGCGCAGTTCGTCGGCGACCGCCCTCAATTCGGATTCGTCGAACGTGCGCAGGTCATCCGGTGTCTGGATGCGCGCGAGGCGGGGATAGCGGGCAGAGTCGATCATCATGTTCGCACTTTTTCTGAACGCCCATTTTCGCCCTCAAACGGGGGTGGGGCAAGCAAACGCCGCCGTCCGTGACAGGACGGTGAGGGTTGCATGTTCGGGCGTTCAGGTGCTCAGTTTCGAGCGCTTGGGCAACTGCGCCTTCAGGAAGGCCATCTGGTCGGCCAGGATGTTGCGGTTGGACAGGATCAGGTGCTCGATCCAGCTGGGCCGGTAGGGCACCGCCAGCAGGGGCATGCCGGCCTGCTGCGGGGTGCGGTCGCTCTTGCGCGAGTTGCAGTGGAAGCAGGCGGTGACCACGTTTTCCCAGCAGTCCAGGCCACCTTTGGACAGCGGCATGACATGGTCGCGGGTGAGCGTGGGGCGGGTGAACTGCTGGCCGCAGTACATGCACAGATGGGCGTCGCGGGCGAACAGGGCCTGGTTGGTCAGGTTCGGCGTCGGGTCGATCGCGCGGGAGCGGGCGTGGCCGCGGGCAGCGATGATCGGGTGCAGGTCCATGCCGCTCTGCAGGCCGCTGAAGCGGTTGGTGCCACCGTGGATGTGCAGGCAGGGATCGCCAAGCGTCCAGGCCACTGCCTCGCGGGCGTAGAGGCAGGCCGCATCCTGCCAGGTGATCCAGTCCAGTACGCGTCCGTGGGCATCAAGCGAGAGCAGCCGGACCGAACCGGGGCGATGCAGCGTCGTGGCGTTGGGCGATGCTTCGGCGCCCGGAGCAGAAAACGGAGCTCCGGCTTCGATCAGACCCAAGCGTGTAGTGTCTGTCTCCATCGGGAGAACAGCTTATACCTGAATGTTGACGATTTGTGTATCGCCCGTCGGCGATACGCAAATCGTCAACATTCAGGTCCGCGCATTCCTCCTATCCCCCGCACCTGTCGGTGCGCCCCCCCTTAACAAAGGGGGCTTTTCTCCAGATGGATTCCGGTGGTTCTCATCCACGCGTGGCGTGGATCTACGGCAGATCGCGGGGGACTGTCAGAGGCGGGGCGGTGTGGGGTGGCAGGACCGTTGGCGCCATGGATGGCGCCATCGAGCCCCCAAGGATGGGTTTACGGCGTGTCCTGCCAGGCCACACCGCCCCGCCATCCACCGGGATACAGCTGTTGTTGTTGCGGTTGCCGGCCAGCGGCCGGCACTACCGCGGGTGCCGGGCGGCAGCCCGGCTCAGACGCCGAATCGCTCGTCGTCCATCGCCATCAGCGGGGCGGCGCCGGACTGGATCGCGGCGGCGTGGCTGAGGGTGCGCGGCAGCACGCGGGCGAAGTAGAACCGCGCAGTCTCGCGCTTGCCCTGGGCGAAGGCGGCGCCGTGCGCGCTGGCATCGGCGGCGGCCACGCTGCGGGCCCACCAGTAGGCCAGCACCACGTAACCCGAATAGAACAGGTAGTCGTAGCTGGCCGCGCCCAGTTCGTCCGGACTGGCGGCCGCGCGCTGGAGCACGTCCATCGTCAGCTTGCCCCATTCGGCGGCCTTGGCGCGCAGCGGGCCAATGAACTCGGCCAGCGCTTCGTTGCCCTCGTGTTCCTTGGCGAAGGCTTCGATCTCGGCCAGCATCAGCTTCAGGCCGGCGCCCTGGCTGGACGCGGTCTTGCGGCCGATCAGGTCCAGCGCCTGGATGCCGGTGGTGCCTTCATACAGCGTGGTGATTCGGGCATCGCGGGCCAGCTGTTCCATGCCGTGTTCGCGGATGTAGCCGTGGCCACCGAAGCACTGCAGGGCGTTGTAGGTGTTCTCGATGCCCCATTCGGTCTGGCAGGCCTTGGAGATCGGGGTCAGGAAGCTCACCAGGGTGTCGGCGCGCTCGCGCTCGGCCGCATCTTCGGCATGGTGGGCGACGTCGATCAGGGTTGCGGCGTGCAGCGCCAGCAGGCGGCTGCCTTCGACCAGCGACTTCACCGTCAGCAGCATGCGGCGCACATCCGGGTGGACCAGGATCGGGTCGGCCGGCTTGTCAGGGAACCTGGCACCACTCAGGGCGCGCGACTGCAGGCGCTCACGGCTGTACTTCAGCGCGTTCTGGTAGGCGCGCTCGGACAGGCCGATGCCCTGCAGGCCGACCCCCAGGCGCGCGGTGTTCATCATGGTGAACATCGCCTGCAGGCCCTTGTGCGGCTGGCCGACCAGGTAGCCCTGCGCGCCATCGAAGTTCATCACGCAGGTGACCGACCCCTTGATGCCCATCTTGTGCTCGATCGAGCCGCAGCGCAGTGCGTTGCGCTCGCCGACGTTGCCGTCGCGGTCGACCTTGAACTTCGGGGTGACGAACAGCGAGATGCCCTTGGCACCCGGGGGAGCGTCGGGCAGCTTGGCCAGCACCAGGTGCACGATGTTCCCGGTCAGGTCATGCTCGCCGGCGGTGATGAAGATCTTGGTGCCGGTGATCGAATAGCTCCCATCGGCGTTCGGCTCGGCCTTGGTCTTGAGCAGGCCGAGGTCGGTACCGCAGTGCGGTTCGGTCAGGCACATGGTGCCGGTCCAGCGGCCCTCGATCAGCGGCTTGAGGAAAGCCTCGTGCTGCCAGGCCTCGCCGTGCTGCTTCAACGCTTCGATCGCGCCGTGCGAGAGCAGCGGGAAGTTGCCCCACGCCAGGTTGGCGGCGTTGATCATTTCGTTCAGCGGCACGCCCAGGGTGTGCGGCAGGCCCTGGCCGCCCAGCTCCGGCGAGGCGGTCAGGCCGGTCCAGCCGCCATCGACGAACTGGTCGTAGGCCTGCTTGAAGCCGGGCGGGGTGGTCACTTCACCGGTGGCCTGGTCGAGCACGCAGCCGATCTCGTCGCCGACGCTGTTGAGCGGGGCCAGCACGGTGGCGCTGAAGCGGCCGGCTTCCTCCAGCACGGCATCGACCACGTCGGCGGTGGCGTCGGTGAAGCCCAGGCGGGCGAACAGGGGTTCGACCTTGAGCACGTCGTGCAGGGCGAAACGGAGGTCGGAAAGCGGGGCGGTGTAGCTGCTCATCGGTACGTCTCGATTTGATCAGGGCAGGGGAGAGCGGCGCCGGGCGCCGCCACGAAAGGCGGGTTCAGCGCAGCACGCCGGGCAGGCCGGGGGCCTGGTTGAGGGTGCTGCGGCTGCTGATGTCGAAGCTGCGCTGCTTCTTCTCCTGCGGCGTGGCCGCCACCGTTCCCTTCAGGCCATAGGCCAGGGTGCGGTTGCTGGCCAGCGCATCGGCCACCACCAGGCGCGCGGCCGAGCTGGGCACGAGGTCGACATTGATGACGTCGGCGGAGGTGCCGCCGATGGAGATGCCGGGCTTGGCCTGCAGGGTGCCGGCTTCGTTGTCGCCGACGGTCAGCGCCAGCGAAACGTCATCGAAGGTCATCGGCATCGAGCTGAAGTTCTGCAGGCGCAGGGCCACGGTCCAGTTGCCGTCGGCACGCACGGTCAGCTGCTGCAGGCTGGCCGCCGGTTCCGAAACACGCTTGACGATGCCGTTGTTGCAGGCAACAAGGGCGAGGGTGCACAGGACAATCAAGGCGATACGGAAACGGTGGAGCATGGGCGCAAGTCCTCTGGAGGGGTGCGTTTGGATAAGCATACTACGGCGTATGGTCGTTTGGATCGCCTGTGGCGACCCGTCGCAGAGGGTAGCGCGTGAAGATGGTGGCCGGGCGTGCGCGGCGCCGCGGTTGCGACGCGGTTCAATCGGCGGGCGTATCGCGAAGCGGGGCCATCAGGCGCAGCGGGCGCAGGTCGTAGCCCATGGCCTCGGCCTTTTCTTTCAGCGCTTCGAAGCGTGCGCGATCCATTTCCGGCAGGCGCGAGAGGATCCACAGGTACTTCCGGTCCGGTTCACCGACCAGCGCCCACTGATAGTCCGGATCCAGCGCCAGCACCCAGTAGTCGGCCCAGACCAGCGGGACCCAGCTCAGCCAGTCCGGCGCGAAGCGCACCTGCAACTGGCCGGGATGGCCGGCCACCGCGCGAGCCACGCCTTCGGCGACCACGCGCTCACCGTCGCCGTTGCGGCAGGCGTTGGTGACACTGATGCGGCCATCGCTGCGCAGTCCGTAGTTGGCGGTGATCTCGCCCACGCACTGCTTCTGGAACGAGACCGGAAGATGCGCAATCTCGTGCCACTGGCCGGCGTAGCGATCAATGTCCAGGCGCTCGACCGCGCGCACAGGTTCAGTGGCGATCACCGGGAAAGCGGCCAGCAGCAGGCAGGCGAACAGGGCGGGGCGCAGAGGCATCGTCAGGCTCCAGGCAGGAGTCTGGAGCGTAGGTGCCGCCGCGCATGCCGGTGTAAATGTTTCGTCAACCGGGCGTGTGCGCAGGCGCCGCATCCGCCACTCGTGCAGTGCGCGAAGCACGAACAAAAAAAGACCTGCATCTCTGCAGGTCTCGAAAGATGGTGGCCGAAGACGGAATCGAACCGCCGACACGGGGATTTTCAATCCCCTGCTCTACCAACTGAGCTACTCGGCCAAACTGTGTGGCAATCACGATCAACCGTGATTCCCGAAAAAAAGACCTGCATTTCTGCAGGCTGTCGAACGTGGTGGCCGAGGACGGAATCGAACCGCCGACACGGGGATTTTCAATCCCCTGCTCTACCAACTGAGCTACTCGGCCACGTAGTTCATTGCAGCGAGGTCGCTGCCAAGGACGCGCATATTACGGAGGTCAGCCGCCTACGGCAAGCATTTTGGCAAAAAACCTTCACATTGCCGTCTGCGCAGGCGCAAGTACTTGATCCGCCGTCGCGGAGCGGGGGCGCGCTGGATGCCGATTCAACCGGGCGCGGCGGCGCGGTGATCATCGCGTGCGGCGGAATTCAGCGGGCCACGGTGATCGACAAACGCGGCGTGGCGCGGCCTGCGCGTGGACGGCACCGATACCGGACATGGAACGCTGTTTTCGTGACCGCCATGGGGGAACGCTGCGGCGTAGTGTCGGCGTTCCTTTCCTGATGCTGGCAACAGCAGAGACCGTCGTCATGTCCGACTCATCGACCACCACCCGCATCGTGCTGGCGTCGCGTCCGCAGGGGGCGCCCACCGCAGCCAATTTCCGTCTGGAGCAGGCCGCGCTGCCGCCCTTGGGCGACGGCGAGGTGCTGCTGCGCAATCGCTACCTCTCACTGGACCCGTACATGCGTGGACGCATGGATGAGGGACCGTCGTATGCCGCGCCGGTGGCAGTGGGGGCTGTGAAGGCCAGACCGTGGCCGAGGTGGTGCAATCCAGGGCCGAGGGGGTCGCAGTGGGCGAACGGGTGCTGGCGCCGGGCGGGTGGCAGACCCACGCCGTGCTGCCGGCCAAGGCGCTGGGCCGCCGCCTGGACCCGGCCGGGCTGCCGTTGAGTACGGCGCTGGGGGTGTATGGCATGCCGGGCTTCACCGCCTACTCCAGCCTTCATGAAATCGCCCGCCTGCAGCCGGGAGAGACGCTGGTGGTGGCCGCCGCAACAGGGCCGGTCGGCGCGACCGTGGCGCAGTTGGCCAAGCTGCAGGGCGCGCGCGTAGTGGCTATCGCCGGTGGCGAGGCCAAGCGTGCCTATCTGCAGACGCTGGGCGTGGACGTGGCGCTGGATCATCGCGCGGCTGATTTTGCCGAGCAGCTGCGCGCGGCGGTACCTGCGGGTATCGACGTGTACTTCGAGAACGTCGGGGGTCATGTACTGGACGCGGTGCTGCCGTTGCTCAACGACTTCGCCCGCATTCCGGTGTGCGGCACCATCGCCACCTACAACGATCGTGGTGTCACGCAGCCTGGCCCGGACCGCCTGCCGGCGCTGTTCAGCCAGATCCTGCGCCAGCGCCTGACCGTGCGCGGTTTCATCGTGCATGACTTCAAGCACCTGTGGCCGGACTTCGAGCGCGAGATGGCGCAGTGGCTGCGTGAGGGCCGCATCCAGTACCGCGAGGATGTGGTGGAAGGGCTGGAAAATGCACCGGAGGCGTTCTTCGGGCTGCTGCTGGGGCACAACTTCGGCAAGCTGGTGGTGAAGCTGGACTGAGGGCTTGGCCGGTGCCGGACAAGGTCGGCGGCTTGCGGGTCGCGTCAGCCGTTGGCGACCTTTTCCCGGCGCAGCAGTTCGCGCTTGCGTGCCACGCCCCAGGCATAGCCGGACAGGTCGCCGTCGCGGCGCACCACCCGGTGGCAGGGCACCGCCACGGCCAGCGGATTGCTTGCGCAGGCGCGTGCCACCGCGCGGCTTGATCGCGGCGCGCCGATACGCGCGGCGATTTCGGCATATGAGGCCGTCTGTCCGCGCGGAATCTGCTGCAGCGCCTGCCATACACGTTGCTGGAAAGCCGTGCCGCGGATGTCCAGCGGCAGCGTGGCGCCCCGCGAGGGATCCTCGACCAGGCCCACCACCTGTGCCACCAGTTGCTCATAGCCGCTGTCGGCCCCGACCAGTTCGGCCTGGCGGAAGCGCTGCTGCAGTGACTGCAGCAGCGCTTCCGGATCGTCGCCGAGCAGGATCGCGACCACGCCGGTGGCACTGCTGGCCACCAGCACGCTGCCCAACGAACTTTCGGCAAGCGCGAAGTGGATGACTTCGCCGCGACCACCGGCACGCCATTGCTTCGGCGTCATGCCCAGCAGCTTCGGCGCGTTCTCGTAGAAGCGTCCGCTGGAGCCGAAGCCGGCATCGTGGAAGGCGTCGGTGATGCGTTCCTTCTGCTGAAGTTCGCTGCGCAGGCGATCGGCGCGCAGCGCTGCAGCGTACTGCTTCGGGGTCAACCCGGTCGCCTGCTTGAACAGGCGATGCAGCCGGGTCGGGCTGCAGCCGGCGATGGCGGCCAACGCCTGCAGCGAGGGCTCGTCGAGGCTGGCCTGCAGATGGCGGCAGACCCGTTCGACGCGGGCATCGGGAGCGGTGGTGGCGGTGCTGTCCATGGATGGATTCTGGCACGTGCCGGTTCTACGGAAACTCCGTTTCCTGCACCGGGTCGGGAGGCCCGGAAACGGAGTGTCGGCAGGCGAGAGGCGCGGCATCGTGGTGGCCACTCCACAACCGGTACCACCCTCATGCGCCTGAACAACAAGATCGCCCTCATCACCGGTGCCAGTGCTGGCATCGGCCGCGCCAGCGCGCTGCGCTTTGCTGCCGAAGGGGCAAAGCTGGTGCTCAATGCACGACGCCCACAGCCGCTGCAGGTGCTGGCCGAGCAGATCCGCGCCGCCGGTGGCGAGGTGGTGGTGCATGCCGCGGACGTGGCTGATCCGGCCACGGCACCGGCGCTGGTGGAACTGGCCCAGCAGTCATTCGGTGGGTTGGACATCGCGCTCAACAATGCCGGCATGCTCGGGCCCGGTGCACCGGCAGCAGAGTTCCCGGTGGATGCGTGGCGCGAGGTGATGGCCACCAATCTCGATGCCGCCTTCCACGCCGCACGCGCCCAGTTGCCGGCGTTGCTGGCACGCGGCGGTGGCTCGCTGGTGTTTGTCGGCACCTTCGTCGGCCACACCGTCGGCTTCCCGGGCATGGCGGCCTATGCGTCGAGCAAGGCGGGGCTGATCGGCCTGAGCCAGGTGATTGCGGCCGAGTACGGCGCGCGCGGCGTGCGCAGCAACGTGCTGCTGCCCGGGGGCACCGATACCGAAATGGGCCGGCAGGCCGCACCGACCGGCGATGCCCGCGACTTCGTGCGCTCGCTGCATGCACTCAAGCGCATGGCCGAGCCGGAAGAGATCGCCAATGCGGCGTTGTTCCTGGCCAGCGATGAAAGCAGCTTCGTTACCGGTACCGCAATGCGCGTTGAAGGCGGCGTGTCGATCACCCGAACCTGAGCGCCGTCACGTGCGAGGCGAGTAGCGGATGCCGCTGCTGGCCATGAATCCCTTCGGGTCGAACCGGGCCCAGGCCTCGCCCCAGCTGAAGCGGACGTGGCCGCCGCTCAACGTGCGACCCAGCGCTGCACCCAGCGTGCGCCGCATGAAAGCCACTTCGGCATCGATCGCGGCCTGGGTCGGCCAGCCGTCTTCCAGTGTCGCATCAGGCAGATCGACACCCATCGTCACCCTGTCGAGCTGTTGCCCGTGGAAGCCCAGGCTGATGCCAGCGGGCGCACCGCCCAGGCTGAGCCGCTGCAGGCTCAGCCAGACGTAGCCGGTGCCGACATCGCGCTCGCCATGCGTCAGCGTGGCGAAGGCGATGCGCGCCTCCTGCAGTGAGAGGCTGGGACGGATCAGGTTCGGCAGCGTGCCGAGCTGGATGCTGCCGTCGGTTGGATTGAAGTTCATCGGCACGGTGGGCGTCGCGTGCTGGGCGGGCGGGGGCATGGGTGTCCGCGGAATTCGTGCTGCATCGGATTCTGGGCGTGTGTTCACCGTCGCAGCAAGTGGGTTCGTGCACACGCTGTTGGCGCGGGACTGACCTGTGGATTACCCGCCGGCCTCTAGCGTGGGGCAGAACGTCGGCCTGATGCCGATGAGGGAGTAATCAGATGAACGAGCCAGACAAGGATCAGGACCCGAAGCAGGGCATCCAGGAAAGCCGCCAGGACCGGAAGCAGGACAACGTGGCGAAGCAGCGGCCGGGCCAGTGCGACCAACAGGTGCGTGATGCGCATTCGCGCAGCCCGCGCCGCAAGGATGGCGGCCAGGAACCCGGCTAGGCGGATTCCAGACAAGAAAAAACCCGTAGATCGCCAGGATCTACGGGTTCTTCTGAATAGTGGTGGAGCCAAGGAGGATCGAACTCCTGACCTCGTCATTGCGAACGACGCGCTCTCCCAGCTGAGCTATGGCCCCACGGCAAGGCTGCAGTGTAGCGCTGCCTGCCGGGCTTGCCAAGCACCGGGCAGGGACGACGCAAGGCCTGGATCCACCGCCGTGCCGGCCGGATTCGGGCCAGTGCTTGGCGCAGCAGGGCGAATTCGACAGAGACCAGGCGTTGCGCAAGGCAATGCCGGGGGCGGCAGCAATGAGCAGTCGTTCCGCGAAGCCGTGGCGCCGTAGAAGTAAAGGCGAGAGTTGGTTTCGCAGCGCGCATGCGGGCGACTTGCGAGGGTCGATGTCGCGCTGACCCGGCTGCCAGGAGCTTCGGGGGCAGATCCGTTTTCCTTGGGAGAACGGAGCTGACCCCAAGGTGGTGCCGGCGGACTGTGCCGAAACCGCTTGTTTCGCCGGGTTCGGGTGCCGCGCAACGAAATCGTAACAATTTGGGGGATAATGGCCGCTTGCGCAGTTTTCCCCCTTTTTGCCGCCCGGCTCGCGCAGGCCGCACGGACGCCTCCTCAGAGCATTCCATGCCCTCCCATTCCGATTCCCGCCGCCTGTCGGGTCTGTCGTCTTCCTTCGCTTCCTTCCGCCGCCATCCGCTGGCCCTGGCCTGTGCCGGCCTGGCCCTGGTCGGCAGCTTCGGTGCCGCCGCGCAGGACAGCGCGCCGACCCCGACCGGCCTGGACACGATCACCGTGACCGCCGAACACCGTGAGCAGAACCTGCAGGAAGTGCCGGTTTCGGTGGGCGTGGTGCAGGGCGAGCGCATGCGCGACTTCACCGCCGGCGGCGACGACACCCTGCTGGCACTGTCCGGCCGCGTGCCGAGCCTGTATGCGGAAACCACCACCGGCCGCATCTTCCCGCGCTTCTATATCCGTGGCCTGGGCAATATCGACTTCTACCTGGGTGCCTCGCAGCCGGTGTCGATCATCCAGGACGATGTGGTGCTGGAGCACGTGGTGCTGAAGTCCAACCCGGTCTATGACGTGGACCAGGTGGAAGTGCTGCGTGGCCCGCAGGGCTCGCTGTTCGGCCGCAACACCACCGCCGGCATCGTCAAGTTCGACACCCTGAAGCCGACCCAGGACTACACCGGCCGGGTCAGCGCCAGCTACGCGACCTACAACAGCGTGTCGATCGACGGCGGCTTCGGCGGCCCGATCAACGACATCGCTTCGTTCCGCGTGTCGGCGCTGTACCAGCACCGCGATGACTACGTCGACAACACCTACAAGGGCCCGAGTGCCGACGGCACGGTCAGCCCGAAGAAGAACGCGATGGGCGGCTTCGATGACCGCAACGTACGCGCGCAGCTGCTGCTGACCCCGAGCGACCAGTTCTCGATCCTGGCCTCGGCCCACGCCCGTGACTACGAAGGCACCTCGACCCTGTTCCTGCGCGGTGCGCTGACCAAGGGTTCGAACAAGACCGACGTGCCGCGCGACCAGGTCGCCTACGACGAAGCCGACAACAACCCGCAGGCCTACAAGACCTACGGCGGCTCGGTGAAGGCGCGTTACGACTTCGGCGCGATCGACTTCACCTCGATCACCGCCTACGAGACCACCTCCGGTTACAGCCGTGGCGACACCGACGGTGGCGCCGCGGTGAACTTCCCGGTGAACGGCGTGCCGAACGGCTACGGCCAGTCGATGGGCCGCATCCGTGACCTGGACCAGTGGACCCAGGAATTCCGCCTGGCCAGCCATGACGACAGCGCGCTGCAGTGGCAGGCCGGTGCCTTCTACTTCAACGGCAGCGACACCACCGACTTCTACCAGCGCGCCTGGTTCCTGCAGGGCGCGGCCCGCAACCCGAACAACTGGGTGCGCCTGCGCAACAAGAACACCTCGTGGGCCGGCTTCGGCCAGCTGAGCTATGCCTTCACCGACAAGTTCACCGTCACGGCCGGCCTGCGCCAGACCCGGGACGAGAAGCACACCCGCCTGCTGAAGACGGCTGACACTGCCGCTGGCGTGGTCACCTACAAGGGCCGCACCGACGTCAAGATGTCCGACACCACCCCGAGCTGGGATCTGAGCGCGATGTATCAGATCACGCCGGACGTGAGCGTCTATGCCAAGGTCGCCCGCGGCTTCCGCGGCCCGACCATCCAGGGCCGCTCGGCCGTGTTCAATGCCGACTTCACCACCGCCGATTCCGAGACCATCCTGTCCTGGGAAGCGGGCGTGAAGAGCAGCCTGTGGGACAACCGCCTGCGCCTGAACGCCACCGCGTTCACCTACACCGTCAACGACATCCAGCTCAACGGCAACGATTCGGACGGCAACGGCGTGCTGTTCAACGCCGACAAGGCCAAGGCCTATGGTTTCGAAGCGGACATGGAGCTGCGCCCGATCCCGAACCTGACCCTGAGCGCCGGCCTGAGCCTGCTGCACAGCGAGATCAAGGACAAGCGCGTCTACGCGCAGGTCTGCGGCCTCAACGGCCAGGTGGTGTGCACGGTGAATGACCCGACCATCAAGGTCGGTGCCAACACCTTCGCGCAGATCGACGGCAACCCGCTGCCGAACGCGCCGAAGTACAACGTCAACCTGGCCGCCCGCTACGACTTCCCGGTCAGCGACGCCGGCACCATGTTCGTCTCCACCGACTGGAACAAGCAGGGCTACACCAGCTTCGTGCTGTACGACAGCAAGGAGTTCAACTCCAAGGGTGATTTCGAAGGCGGCCTGAAGATCGGCTACTCGGGCAACTACGGTGCCTACGAAGTGGCGCTGTTCGCGCGCAACATCACCAACGAGAAGAACCTCAAGGGTGTGATCGAGAACTATATGGCTGCGGTCTACAACGAACCGCGCACCGTCGGTGTCTCGCTGAACATGAACTGGTAAGGCGTTGCGACGGTGGCGGGTCTTCCCGCCATCGCACTGCTGGAATGCAAAGGGCGGCCCGGTGATCCGGGTCGCCCTTTTTCATGGCCTTCCACGGTAGCCGGATCGCAATCCGGCGCCGTGCTCGGCGCTTCAACGTGCCGGCAGCAGCGCCTGCAGCCGCGACTCCAGCTCCTGCTGGCGCCAGCCCGCCAGTGCGGCCGGCCACTGGCGACGTTCCAGATAGCTTTCCAGGTGCTTGCGCGAGGCCAGCACGCCATCCGGCAGGCCCAGTTCGCGGCTGCGCTCGGCGACCGCGTCCTGCAGCTTCTTCAGTGCCTGCTTGTTGCTGTCGTTGGCCGGCAGCGCCAGCGGTGCCTCGGCCTCATCGGCCAGCGGTGTGTCCAGCGCCTGCCACACGGCGCCAGCGAGTTTGCGCGGTGCCTTCGGGAACTGTTCAAACAGCGTGGCCAGCGCGGCGGCATCGGCCGGTGGCGTGCGTGCCAGCGTGGCGGCCAGTTCGTTGTCCAGGATCCAGCTGCGCGGGCGGTCGCTGCTGCGTGCCTGCACATCACGCCAGCGCAGCAGGCGCAGCAGGCGGCGCTGCGCGGGAGCATCGAGAAACTGCGCTGAGCGCATCGCCAGATGCGGCCAGCGGTCCTCGTCATTGGCGACGCTGGCCAGCAGGCGCTCGCCGTCGTCGTGCAGCCACTGCTGGCGGCCCAGCGCCTGCAACTTGGCATCAATGGCGTCATGCAGCGCGAACAGATGCTCGACGTCGTCGGCGGCGTACTGCAGTTGCGACTCCGAGAGCGGACGGCGCATCCAGTCCGAGCGCGTTTCACCCTTGGCCAGCGCCACGCCGGTGATTTCCGCGACCAGCTTCTGGTAGCCCATGCCGCCACCAATGCCGGCCAGCGAGGCGCCGATCTGTGTGTCGAACAGCGGTCGCGGCAACACGCCGCAGGTCCACTTGAAGGCAACCAGGTCTTCGCTGGCGCTGTGCATCACCTTGGTGATCGACTCATCGGCCAGCCACGGCGCCAGTGCCTCGGCCATACCGGGAATCAGCGGATCGATCAGCAGGATGTCCTGCCCGACCGCCATCTGCACCAGAGCCAACTGCGGCCAGAACGTGCGTTCACGGATGAATTCGGTGTCCAGGCCGATGCGGGCCGGACGCTGCTGGAAGTACGCATCCAGCTCGGCGGGGGTGGTGATCCAGGTTGCCACGGGTCAGGGCCTACTACTCGGGTTTGCTCAGGCAGGGGAGAATAGCCTAACGTCGGTCCGCGTCCGTGCCGAAGGAGATCCTGCTTGCGTTTTCCGCTGTCGTCCGTGCTGTGCACCGCTCTGGCCGTGGCCCTGGCCGGTTGCACACCGTCGCCCTCGGCGACACCGGAGCCGGGGCCGGCTGCTGGCGAAGACGCGCGGCCGCAGGAAGGCTCACTGGCGGAGCCGACACCGGGGACCGGGCAGGGCAGCGTCACCATTGCCGGTGAGGATGCCACCGAGGACGTGCAGCGGTGGACACCGCCGCGGGTCGACCGGCAGGGCCGCAGCGTCGCCCAGCTGCGCCGCGCAGCCGAAAAGGCGTTCAGCGAAGGGCACCTGTACGAGGACGCCGACGCGGCGGTTCCGCTGTGGCTGGCGGTGCAGGAGGAAGACCCGGATGACCGCCTCGCCCGCAGCGGCCTGCAGCGTGCTCGCCAGCGCCTGCAGCAGCAGGCCGATGCCCTGCTGGTTCGGCCACTGCGGCAGCGCGAGGCGCTGGCCGAGGCGAGTCGCCAGGCGCTGGTGCTGCTGACCCTGGCGCCGAAGGATGAGAAGGTGCGCGCGCTGCAGGGCCGGGTAGAGCTCGCCCAGCGCGTGGTGGCCTATAACCGTGCTGGCGAGGAAGACCTGCGGTCGGGGCGGATCGGTGAGGACGGCGACGGTGCGATCGGCAACTTCCGTGAAGCGCTGGCTCTGGACGAACACAACAGCCGGGCGCGGCAGGGCCTGGCGGCGGCCGAAAGTGGCCTGATCCGCCGGGCCGAGGACGCCGCGCGCGTGCGCGACTTTGCCAGTGCGGGCACCTGGCTGGCCGAAGCCAGCAAGGTCCGTGACTCGTCACCGACCATTGCCGATGCCTTCGAGCGCATCGAGCAGATCCGCGCCGCCGCGCTGCTGCAGCTGCGTGATGAGGGCCTGCGCGAGCTGGCGACGCCGCAGGGGCTGAAGCCGGCGCGCGAAAAGCTGGCCGAGGCCCTGCGCATCGCCTTGCCGGGGGATGCGGTGGTGGCCCAGCTGCGCGAACGCATCGATCTGGCCACCCATTACGGCAGCTTCCGCCCGGGTCAGGTGTTCAGCGACGCGATGCGTGATGGTGGGCGCGGTCCGCAGATGGTGGTTGTGCCGCATGGCGGCTTCCAGATGGGCGCGGGTGATGCCGAGCCCGGCTCCACCGACGCCGAGCGCCCCTCCCATTACGTTCGCTTTGACCGCGGCTTCGCGATGGCGATCACCGAGGTTACCGTCGGCGATTTCGAGCGCTATGTGAAGTCGACCAATGCACGACCACGTGCGACCCGGCGCGGCCACTCGGTGGTCTATGACGAGCGCAGCGGCAATTTCATCCGCCGCAGCGGCGTCGACTGGCGTTCGGATTACGATGGCGCGCGCGCACTGGGCAACTCGCCGGTGATGCATGTCAGCGTGCGGGATGCCGAGAACTACGCGGCATGGCTGTCCGAGCAGACCGGACGCAGCTACCGGCTGCCGAGCGAGGCCGAATTCGAATATGCGCTGCGCGCCGGGAGCAGTGGCCGCTACCCCTGGGGAGACGCGGGTACGCCGCCGCCGGGCAGCGGCAATTTCACCGGCAGCAAGGACGTCTCGCCTTCGGGTCGGCACTGGCACAACGCTTTCATCGGCTATGGCGATGGCTGGTGGGGACCGGCGCCGGTGGCCAGTTTCCAGGCCAATGCTTTCGGCCTGCACGACATGGCCGGGAATCTGAGCGAATGGGTGGCCGACTGCTGGCACGCCAGCTACCGGCGTGCGCCGTCCGACGGTGTCGCCTGGTTCAACCCGGGCTGCCGGTCACGGGTGATCCGGGGCGGCAATTGGGCCAATGCGCCCGAGCAGACCCGTGCGGCCTGGCGGCAATCGCAGGATTCGGACACCACCAATGCGCGCATCGGCTTCCGTCTGGTGCGCGGCATCTGAGCGGCATCGGGCTTCACCCGCTGCTGGCGTCCGCGCACTAAGATTGCGCCGTGCCCGCCAGCCGGCGGGGTCTGCTGGAAGACCACCGATGCGCAACGATCCCTTTTCCCGCTCGCCCCAAGGCCCGCAGCGACGCGGCCTGTTCGGCAACATCCGCTGGTGGGTGCTGCTGCTGGCGGCGGGCTATGCGGTGTTCTACTGGTTCTCCAATCGCACCGTCGATCCCTACACCGGCGAGAAGGTGATGATCGACAGCAGCCTGGATGCGCGCCAGGAGACCGCGCTCGGTCTGCAGGCCTACCAGCAGATCCTCTCACAGGAACGGCCGATGGATCCGAATGCGCCGATCGCGCGCGATGTGCGCGACATCGCGCAGCGCCTGATCGCCAAGGTGGATGTGGTGGAGACCGCGCTGGCACAGGAGCACGGCGTGCAGCCGGCGCATTTCGCGCGGGATTTCCAGTGGGAAGTGAATGTGATCCCGTCCGAGCAGGCCAATGCGTTCTGCCTGCCGGGCGGCAAGATGGCGGTCTACACCGGCCTGGTGCCGGTGGCGCGTACGCGTGATGCGATGGCGGTGGTGATGGGCCATGAGATCGCCCACGCGCTGCTGCGCCATGGTGCGCAGCGGATGGCGCAGCAGAAGCTGACCCAGATCGGGCAGATGGCCGGTGCCGCCAGCGGCATGGATGCGCAGCAGCAACAGATGATGATGTCGGCGATGGGCTACGGCTATCTGCTGCCCTATGCGCGCAGCCACGAGACGCAGGCCGACGAAGTGGGGCTGATGCTGGCCGCAGCGGCGTGCTTCGATCCCCGCGAGGCAGTGCCATTGTGGCAGCGCATGGGCCAGGCCAGTGGCGGCCAGGCGCCGCCGGAGTTCGCCTCCACCCACCCGAATCCGGGCACCCGCATCCAGAACCTGCAGGCACTGATGCCGAAGGCGCTCGAGTACCGGCAGAAGTTCTGCGAGCAGGCAAAGTAGGGGGGTGTTCGTCAGGGCTGCGCCCTGCACCTGCCGAAGCCAGAGCAACAGCAACAGCAACAGCAACAGCGTGCATTCCGTGGGGTGGCGGGGTGGGTCCGGTTGCGGGGGCCGCTGCAAGTCCCCCTCCGGGGCCCGGCCCAGCCGCGGGCGGCTGTGCGTTCGGGCGCTTGCGAAGCAGTGCTTCGCAAGCAAAGCGCCCTCACCCATGTAAGCTCGGTCGCCGCATCCATGCGGCTCACGCCCCCGCAACCGGACCCACCCCGCCTTCGACAGATTTCTGCTGCTGTTGGTAGGTGTCGACCTTGGTCGACACGGTAGATCCATGCGATGCGTGGATGCTTTTCGATCTCGATTCGAAATATTCGATTCCGATGGAGAGTCATCCAGCATGGCGTGGATCTACACGATCGCGGAAAACTGTCAGAGGTGGGGCGGTGTCGGAGTGCGGGGTGTCAGCCGCATGGGCCCGAGGCATGCCTCGGGCGGGTTGGGCAGGACGCCCAACCCTGGTCTTGCCGTGTGCGCAGGAAAGCGCACACTAGCAAGCGGCTGCCAAGCCTACAGGGATGTACTTGCGGCGTCCCCGCACTCCGACATCGCCCCGCCATCCACGGATAGCCGGCTTTTGCTGTTGCTTCGACCTTTGATTGAAGCTCCGGCAGGTGCAGGGCGCAGCCCTGCCGAACCCCTTTACTTGACCTGCACGTCGATCACGCCGTCGCCGACGCGGGCCCGCAGGGCGTCACCGGGCTGTACCTGATCAACCTTCCGCACCAGGGTGCCATCATCGCTGCGGGTCAGGATGCTGTAGCCACGCGCCACGGTCGCCAGCGGGCTGACTGCTTCAAGTGAACGTGCCAGCCCGCGCAGTCGCAGTGCATCGCGCTCCAGCAGACGCTGCATCGCTGCCTGCGGTCGTCCGCGCAGGGTGGCCAGGCGGCGTTGCATCGTGTCGAGCTGGCGCTGTGGATGGTGCCCGCGCAGGACCGCCGCTGCATGGCGAAGCCGCGCGGCACGGCGCTCCTGCTGCTGGTTGAACGCGGCATGCAGGCGCCGGCCCAGATCGAGCTGGCGTCGACGCAGCAGGTCCAGTCGTGCCTGCGGGCTCTGGGCGTTCAGGCGCAACAGGGCGCGGTCGGCGCGCTGCATCGCCTGCTGCATCGCATGCCGTTGCAGCTGCACCATGCGGGCGGCCGTGCGGCGCAGGCGCAGGGCCAGTTCGCGCTGGTCGGGTACCAGCAGCTCGGCCGCCACCGAGGGCGTTGGTGCACGCAGGTCGGCGGCGAAGTCGCTCAGGCTGAAGTCGGTTTCGTGGCCCACCGCCGAGACCACCGGCGTGCGGCTGGCGGCGATCGCACGGGCCAGTGTTTCATCGTTGAAGGCCCACAGGTCTTCCAGCGAACCACCACCGCGGGTCAGCAGGATCACGTCGTAGCGGCCACTGGCATCGGCGGCCTGCAGCAGCCGGGTGATCTGCGCGGCGGCACTGCTGCCCTGTACCAGGGTTGGCAGCAGGTCCACTTCCAGCAGCGGGAAGCGCCGGCCGAGCACGCTCAGCACGTCGCGCACGGCGGCGCCGGTGGGCGAGGTGATCACGGCCAGGCGCTGCACGTGCGCCGGCAGCGGCCGCTTGCGTGCCGGGTCGAACAGGCCCTCGGCCTCCAGCCGTGCCTTCAGCTCCTCGAAGGCGCGGCGCAGCGCGCCTTCGCCGGCTTCCTCCATGTGGTCCAGCACCATCTGGTACTCGCCACGGGCGTCGTACAGGGTCACCTTGCCGCGCACCAGCACGCGCATGCCTTCGCGCGGCACGAACTTCAGGTACTGCGCCTTCATCCGGAACATCGCCGCACGCAGCTGCGCGCGCGCGTCCTTCAGGGTGAAGTAGAGGTGTCCGGAGGCAGGACGCGCCACGCTGCCCAGTTCGGCCTCGACCCAGATCGCCGGGAAGCTGCCTTCCAGCAGGTCGCGGGCCAGGGTGTTGAGCTGGCTGGGGGTGAGGATGTCGTTGTTGCGTGGCTGCATGGAAACGGCGTGCTGCGGGCGGAACGGGGGCTCAGGATCGCACGTCAGCGCGCTGTGTGCTGGCCCAGTGCCCACTGCACGTGTTCACGCACCAGCGGCGAGGGATCGTCGATGCGGGTCTGCAGCGCAGCCAGCGCTTCGGCCGAGGACGGCGCATTGCCCAGCGCCACGGCGATGTTGCGTAGCCAGCGCTCATGGCCGCTGCGCCTGATCGGGCTGCCTTCAGTGCGGCGCAGGAACTCGGCTTCGTCCCAGGCGAACAGCTGGTCCAGGCGCGCGGTATCGAGGTTGTTGCGCGCACGGAAATCGGCTTCGTCGGTGCGCTTGGCGAACTTGTTCCAGGGGCAGACCAGCTGGCAGTCGTCGCAGCCATAGATGCGGTTGCCGATCAGCGGGCGCATCTGTTCGGGAATGGCGCCGTCGTGTTCGATGGTCAGGTAGGAAATGCAGCGCCGCGCGTCCAGCCGCTGCGGGCCGGTGATGGCCTGGGTCGGGCAGACATCGATGCAGCGCGTGCAGGTGCCGCAGTGCGCCGTGGCCGGCGTATCGATCGGCAGCGGGATGTCGATGTAGATCTCGCCGATGAAGAACCAGGAACCGCCATGGCGGTCGATCAGGCAGGTGTGTTTGCCGATCCAGCCGAGCCCGGCGTTGCGGGCCAGTGCGCGCTCCAGGACGGGGGCGGAATCGACGAACACGCGGTAGCCCAGTGGCGCGACTTCGTCGTTGATCTGCGTGGCCAGCTTCTGCAGGCGGTTGCGCATCAGCTTGTGGTAGTCGCGGCCCAGCGCATAGCGCGCCACGTAGGCGCGGCCCGGGTCGGCCAGCGTCGCCCACGCTTCGGTGTCATCCTTGTGGCTGTAGTCCATGCCCACCGAGATCACGCGCACAGTGCCGGGCAACAGCTCGGCCGGTCGTGCGCGCAGGGTGCCGTGGCGCGCCATCCAGTCCATCGTGCCGTACAGGCCCTGGCCCAGCCAGTCGGCCAGGTGCGCCTCGTCCTCGCCGAGCTCGATACCGGCGATGCCGCAGCGCTGGAAGCCATGCGCGCGGGCCAGTTCGCGGATGCGCTGCACGGCCTGGGCTGGATCGACGGGGGAGGGGGCGAGGGACATGCGCACCAGTATAAAATCCCTGCATGGCCAACCTCGCCGATCTGTTCGATTCCGCTGCCGCGCGTGCGCTGGATGCCCAGGCGTCCACCCTGGCGGGGGATGCTGGCTGGGGACTGATGGCGCAGGCCGGCCAGGCCGCCTGGCAGTGCCTGCTGCAGCATTGGCCGCAGGCGCAGCGCATCGGCGTGGTGGTCGGTGCGGGCAACAATGGCGGCGACGGCCTCGTGCTGGCTCGCCACGCGTTGCAGGCCGGGCGCGAGGTGAGGGTGATCGTCCTGCCGGGCCGGGCGCCATCGACGGCGCTGGCGCAGCGTGCAACATCGGAATTCAGGTCCGACGGCGGCGCCATCACCGAGTTCGACGGCGCGCTGCCCGAGGCCGACCTCTGGGTCGATGCCCTGTTCGGGCTGGGTTTCGATCGCGCGCCGGAGGGCGCGGCGCAGGCGCTGATCGTTGCGATCAATGCGCAGGCGGCACCTGTGCTGGCCCTGGATGTGCCCAGTGGCGTCGATGCCGACCGCGGTGCGGTACCCGGCGCGGCAGTACGCGCTGCGCGGACCCTGCAGTTCATCGTGGCCCATCGCGGGCTGTACACCGGCGACGCGCTGGATCATTGCGGGCACAAGGCCCTGGCACCCCTGCAGTTGCCCGCGGCCGCATGGCAAAGCGTGTCGCCTGCCGTGGAGTACTGGACGCAGGCACGGTTGCCGGCCCTGTTGCCGCCGCGCCGCGCCAATACCCACAAGGGTGAATCCGGCCACGTGCTGTGCGTCGGCGGCAACCACGGCAGCGGCGGTGCCATCGCCATGGCAGCCGAGGCCGCCTTGCGCGCAGGGGCGGGGCTGTTGAGCCTGGGCACCCGCCGCGACCACGTCGGTCCACTGCTGGCTCGGCTGCCCGAGGCGATGACCCACGCGTTGGAAGACGGCGAAGCGCTGCCGGCCTTGCTTGACAGGGCCAAGGTGGTGGCGATCGGGCCCGGTCTGGGCCAGGACGAATGGGCACGCGCACTGTTTGCGCGGGTGCTGGCCAGCGCCAGACCACTGGTGGTCGATGCCGACGCGCTGAACCTGCTGACGCAGGATCCGCGTGCCTTGCCCGGCGCCGTCCTCACACCGCACCCGGGCGAGGCCGCACGCCTGCTCGGCTGCAGCACCAGCGACATCCAGGCCGATCGCTACGCCTGTGCGCAGACGCTCGCCGAGCGTTTCCATGCGGTGGTGGTGTTGAAGGGCGCCGGCAGCATCGTGGCGGCGCCCGGGCAAACGCCCCGGTTGATCGCCGCCGGCAATCCCGGCATGGCCGTGGGGGGCATGGGCGACCTGCTCACCGGCATCATCGCCGGCCTGCGTGCGCAGGGCCTGGCCGCCTTCGATGCCGCCGCGGCGGGCGCGTTGCTGCATGCGCTGGCCGGCGACGCGGCTGCCGCTGACGGCGCACGCGGCCTGCTTCCTACTGATCTGCTGGCGCCGCTGCGGCGACTGGCCAACCCGGAACGCTTCCCATGACCGATTTCTTCCTTGCCGACAGCGACGCCACCGAACTGCTCGGGCAGTGGCTGGCGGCCACCCGGCCCCCGCAGGCGCTGATCGAACTGCGCGGCGACCTGGGCGCCGGCAAGTCGACCACGGCCCGCGCGCTGCTGCGGGCGCTGGGCGTGCAGGGCGCGATCCGCAGCCCCACCTACACCCTGGTCGAGCGCTATCCGCTGGCCAGTGGCGGTGAGGCGTGGCACCTGGACCTGTACCGCATCGGCCAGGCCGGTGAGCTGGATTTCCTCGGCCTGGACGAAGGCAGCGCGGTGCTGTGGCTGGTCGAATGGCCGGAACGGGGCGCCGGCGCGCTGCCGCCGACCGACCTGGTGGTGGCACTGGAGATCGAAGGACATGGGCGCCGCGCCAGTCTCACCGCGGGCAGCGACGTTGGACATGAATGGCTGAAACGGCTGCCCCAAGGGGGCGACTTGCAGGCCATTTCTGTCGGCTGACGAGAACAAAGATCGGCAGGTTACGGATTATTAAGGAAAAAGGTGTTGCATTCCGTTCAGCGCGGTGATTGAATCCTGAGCCATGCGCCCGGGGAACCGTCTCATCGCCATCTGTGCCGCCGTCGGACTGGGTCTGGCGAGCGTCAGTGCGTGGGCGGGTGAAGTCCGCCAGGTGCTGCTGAACACCGGCGCGACCGGCACCCGTGCCGAGATCTCACTGGTCGGCAGTGGCGGCTACAAGACCCTGTCGCTGGCCGGCCCGAACCGCCTGGTGGTCGATTTCCCCGACTCCAGCGCCGTACGCAACCTGAAGATGCCGGCCGCGCAGGGCGTGGTCACGGCGGTGCGTACCGGACAGCCGGTCCCGGGCACTTTCCGTGTCGTGTTCGACCTTGCCGAATCGGTGGCGCCGTTCCGCCCGCAGATGCAGCGCGAGGGCAATGAATCCAAGCTGGTGATCGAATGGCCGGGTGATGGCCCTGCCGTGGCCACCACCAGCCGCCCGGCGACGCCACCGGCCGTGCAGCCGCAGGCGGCCGCTGCGGGGGGCTCAGTCGCGCCCACGCCGGCCGAGAACGCGCAGTCACGCACCGATGCTGCGCGGGCCACCGCCCTGCTGACCGCACAGGTGCAGCAGCAGGCCAGCGCCAGCGCTGCCGCACCCGCCACGCCGACCCCCGCACCGACCAGCGCGCCGGCCCAGGTTGCTGCGGCAGGTGTCGCGGCCAGCAGCACGCCTTCATCCTCGCCGGCTGCAATCCTCGCCGGCCAGCGCACTGCTGCGGTGGTGACCACGCCGCCGGCAACGGCCCCTACACCGGCACCGACGCCGGCCGAGCCGCCGCGTCCGGCCATGCCCAGCGATGCATCGCGCATCCGCATGCAGCCCGGCATGCGCCATCTTGTGGTGGCGATCGATCCTGGTCATGGTGGCCAGGACCCGGGTGCGATCGGCCCGACCGGCAAGCGCGAGAAGGATGTCACCCTGGCCGTGGCGCGTGAGCTGGCCCGCCAGGTCAACGCCACGCCGGGCCTGAAGGCCTACCTGACGCGCGACAGCGACGTGTTCATCCCGCTGCCGATGCGTGCGCAGAAGGCGCGTGCGAACAAGGCGGACATCTTCATTTCGATCCATGCCGACGCGGCCGAGAACCGCTCGGCCACAGGTTCGTCGGTGTACGTGCTGTCGACCAAGGGTGCCTCTTCGCAGCGCGCCCGCTGGCTGGCAGACAAGGAAAACGCGGCCGATCTGGTCGGTGGCGTTCGCCTGCAGCAGACCGAGGGCACGCTTGCCAATGTGCTGTTGGACCTGGCGCAGAGCGGCTACATGAAGGCGTCCGAAGACGCCGCCGGCCACGTGCTGGGCGGCCTGAAGCGGATCGGCAACAACCACAAGCCGAACATCGAGCGCGCGAACTTCGCGGTGCTGCGCACGTCGGACATGCCAGCGATGCTGGTGGAAACGGCGTTCATCTCCAATCCGGATGAAGAGCGCCGCCTGACGGACCCGGCTTACCAGCGCAAGGTCGCTGGCGCTGTGCTGGATGGCGTGCACACCTTCTTCAGCCGCCAACCGCCGCCGGGCACGTTGTATGCTGCCCGCGCGCAGGCCGAGATCGACGCCGCAGCCACCATGGCCGGCGGCAGCAAATAACCCGCCGAAGGCGGGTTTCTGCTTTCTGCAGAGTCGAGCCGCGCTCGACTGGGCCTTGCCGGTAGCCCGTCAGTCGAGCATGGCTCGACTCTACCCTCGGCCGCTCCGTTATCATCCCCGCATGACGTCTGCTACCCATCCGCGCCCGATCCGGCCGTTGCCGGAGATCCTGATCAACCAGATCGCCGCCGGCGAAGTGGTCGAACGACCCGCGTCGGTGGTCAAGGAGCTGGTCGAGAACGCGATCGACGCCGGCGCCAGCCGCGTTGATATCGATCTTGAAGAGGGCGGTGTACGCCTGATCCGCATCCGCGACAACGGCAGTGGCATCGCACCGGAACAGCTGCCGCTGGCGGTATCGCGCCATGCCACCAGCAAGATCGCCGATCTTGACGATCTCGAATCGGTGGCCACGCTCGGTTTCCGGGGAGAAGCGCTGCCGTCGATCGCATCGGTCAGCCGCTTCACCCTGTGCTCGCGCCGCGCGCACGACGAGCACGGTTCGGCACTGCAGATCGAAGGCGGCAAGATCGGCGAGGTGACCCCGCGCGCGCATGCGCCGGGCACCACGGTGGAAGTGCGTGAGTTGTTCTACAACGTGCCGGCGCGGCGCAAGTTCCTGCGCGCAGAGCGTACCGAACTGGGCCATATCGAAGAGTGGCTGCGTTCGCTGGCGCTGGCGCGGCCGGATGTCGAGCTGCGCGTGTCGCACAACGGCAAGGCCTCGCGGCGCTACAAGCCGGGCGATCTGTATTCCGATGCACGCCTTGCCGAAACGCTGGGCGAGGATTTCGCCAACCAGGCCGTGCGCGTGGACCACAGCGGCGCCGGCCTGCGCCTGCATGGCTGGATTGCGCAGCCGCATTATTCGCGCGCGAGCGCCGACCAGCAGTACCTGTACGTCAACGGTCGCTCAGTGCGTGACCGCAGCGTCGCCCACGCAGTGAAGATGGCCTACGGCGACGTGCTGTATCACGGCCGCCAGCCGGCCTATGTGCTGTTCCTCGAACTGGATCCGACCCGCGTCGACGTCAACGTGCATCCGGCCAAGCACGAGGTGCGCTTCCGCGATTCGCGGCTGGTCCACGATTTCGTCTATCGCACGTTGAAGGATGCGCTGGCCGATACCCGTGCAGGCATGTCGGCGCAGGAGATCGGTGCCGGCCCCGCACATCCGGCGGACGCCGCCGCCGTCCCGACGGCATCGAGCGCCGGCGCGTCGGGGTTCGGGCTGGTGCGTGGGGCTGCGCCCGGCTCGGGAGGTGGTGGTGGCGGATTTTCAGGCTGGCGTCCGCAGCAGCCGCTGGGCCTGCAGGTGGCCGATGCACCGGCCGCCTACGCCGCGCTGTATGCCACGCCGGCCGGTGCCGAACGCGCAGCGGCGTTGCCGCCGATGCCGAGCGAGAACGGGTTGCCGGTGACCAGTGCCGACGCGGGTGTACCGCCGCTGGGCTACGCGATCGCGCAGCTGCATGGCATCTACATCCTGGCCGAGAACGCTGAAGGCCTGATCGTGGTCGACATGCATGCGGCCCACGAACGCATCGGCTACGAGCGCCTGAAGAATGCGCACGATGGCATCGGCCTGCAGTCGCAGCCGTTGCTGGTGCCGATCACGCTGGCGGTGGGCGAGCGCGAGGCCGACACCGCCGAAAGCGAAGCCGACACACTGGCGGCGCTCGGCTTCGAGGTGACCCGGGCCGGCCCCGGGTCGCTGCACGTGCGCAGCATTCCGGCACTGCTGGCGCATGCCGAACCGGAAGGACTGCTGCGCGACGTGCTGACCGACCTGCGCGAGCATGGCCAGAGCCGCCGCGTGGCCAGTGCACGCGACGAGCTGCTGTCGACCATGGCCTGCCATGGCGCGGTGCGTGCCAACCGGCGCCTGACCGTGCCGGAAATGAACGCGCTGCTGCGCGACATGGAAATCACCGAACGGTCCGGCCAGTGCAACCACGGCCGACCGACCTGGGCCCGTTTTTCGCTGGCGGAGATCGACCGCTGGTTCCTGCGCGGACGTTGAGGGGAGCATCGATGCGTTATCGGGGAGTGGCGGGCCTGCTGGCCGCCGTGGTATTGGCCGCCTGCAGCCCGGCAACACCGCCGGCGCCGACGGTCGCTGAAGATCCGGCCTACGCGGCCGCGCAGCAGCAATGGCGTGTAGCGCGCTACCAGGACCTGACCCGGCCCGATGGCTGGACGGCCCTGGTCGGCCTGCACTGGCTGCAGAACAAATCCCATTTCGTTGGCAGCGGCGCCACCAACGGCATCCGCCTGACGGTTGGCCCGGACAGGCTGGGCCTGCTGCGTCGCGACGGGGCGCAGTGGTGGTTCACGCCTGAAGCCGGTGTCGATGTCAGCCACGACGGCCAGCCGGTGCGTGGCCGCATCCGCGTCGACACCGACAAGGACGCGCAGCCGACGCTGCTGGCCTTCGATGGCGGCAAGGGCCAGCTCAGCATCATCCGCCGGGGGCCACGGGACGCGCTGCGGGTCAAGCATGCCGAGGCACCTGCGCGGCGTGATTTCGCCGGCCTGCAGTACTGGCCGGGCGGCGCGGACTGGCAGGTGCAGGCGCGCTTCATCGCGCATCCGCCGGGGAAGACCTTGCCGATCGTCGACATCACTGGCCTGACCACCGAGATGCCCAATGCCGGTGCGGTGGAGTTCGAACGTGATGGCCGCAGCTGGCGCCTGGAGGCCATCGGTGCGCCCGGGCAGCCACTGTTCCTGATCTTCGCCGACCGCACCAGCGGCCGCGGCAGCTATCCGGCCGGGCGCTATCTGGATACCGAGGCCCCCGCTGCAGACGGCACGGTGCGCATCGATTTCAACCATGCCTACAACCCACCGTGCGCGTTCACCGCCTACGCGACCTGCCCGCTGGCGCCGCCGGAAAACCGGTTGGACCTGCGCGTGGAAGCGGGCGAGAAGGCCTACCACCTGCCTGAAGGAGAAGGCTGACCATGCCGATCAAACACCTGTTCCGTACCGCGCTGCTGCTGGCGGCCTGCGCAGTGGCGCCACTGGCCACGGCCCGCGATGGCCAGGCCAGCCCTGCCGCGGCCGCGGCCGCAACGGCGGCCAAGCCGCCGGTGCCCCTGTTGTGGAAAGTCACCGGCCCGGGCGACGCACGCGTATACCTGCTGGGATCGTTCCATCTGCTGAAGCCGCAGGACTACCCGCTGTCGCCCGATGTCGAGCAGGCGTTCGAAGCCTCGCAGCGGGTGGTGTTCGAACTGTCGCCGGAAGACATGCAATCGCCCCAGCTGGCCAGCCGCATGGTGCAGGCTGCGACCCGCACCGATGGCAGCGAGCTGAAGCGTGATCTGGATGCGGCCACCTGGCAGAAGCTGCAGGCCTTTGCTGCCCAGAACCAGTTGCCGCTGGCGCAGATGCAGGGCATGAAGCCCTGGTTCGTCGGTCTGAGCATTTCGATCGGGCAGATGCAGAAGCTGGGCCTGGACCCGGCGCTGGGCCTGGACCGCCACTTCATGGAACGCGCGCAGAAGACCGGCCGCAAGACCGCGGGACTGGAAGATATCGATACCCAGATCGGCATGCTGGACGGGATGACGGTGCAGGAACAGCGGCAGATGCTGGCCGAAGCACTGGACCAGGCCGGCAAGGCCGATGAGCAGGCGCGGCTGCTGCATGATGCATGGCGTCGCGGCGACGAGCGCCTGCTGTGGACCAAGATGGCGGCAGAGATGCGCCAGCAGTATCCGCAGCTGTACCAGCGCATCAACACCGGTCGCAACGATGCCTGGGTGCCGAAGCTGCAGCCGTACCTGCAGGCCGGGCAGGGCGGTACGCTGGTGGTGGTCGGCACGCTGCACCTGCTGGGCAGTGATGGCGTGGTCGAGAAGCTGAGGGCGAAGGGCTACAAGGTCGAGCGCGTGTGCACGGGGTGCAAGGCCAAACGCTGACGCACGGTTGGCGCGATGCCAAACAAGACGGCGCGCCAGGGGCGCGCCGTTTTCGTATCAGCCGTTGCTGCAGCTCAGCGGCGGGTCTTGCTGCCGGTACCGGTGCCGGGTTCGCCGGGCTTGTTGCCGGTTCCCGTTCCGGTGCCGCCCGGGCGCGGGCCACCGAAGCCGCTGCCCATGCTGCGCTGGAATTCCTGCCACAGCTCCAGGTTGCGCTCGGTCAGCTGGTTCATCATCGCCCACGGGGTCTGCCCCAGCAGGTTGCCCATCTGCTGGCGGAACTGCTGCTGCTGGTCGAGGAAGACCTGCATGCTGCGCTCCAGGTAATTGCCCATGAAGCCCTGCAGGGAGTCGCCGTAGAAGCGGATCAGCTGGCTCAGCAGCTGGGTGGACAGCATCGGTTCGCCGTCCTGTTCCTGGTCGGCGATGATCTGCAGCAGGACTGACCGCGTGAGGTCGTCGCCGCTCTTGGCGTCGCGGACTTCGAAGTCTTCACCGTCCAGGATCAGCTGGCGCACGTCCTCGATGGTGATGTAGCTGGAGATCTCGGTGTCGTAGAGACGGCGGTTCGGATACTTCTTGATGATGCGGGTCGCAGCCATGAAGCGGTACTCGTCACAGTAGACGCGCAGCATGGCGCAGTGCAGCAGCGGTTGCAACCGCCCCAGCCCCCGCCAGGCTTGGCTTTCAGCAGCGATCATGTTGCGCAGCAAGGGTTTGCGTGCTGCGCAGCATGACCATCGGCAGGGGCCGTCAGCGCACGCCGCAGCGGCCCCTGCGCGGCTTACCAGCCCATGTGGTGGCCGCCGTTGATGTCCAGGTTGCTGCCGGTGATCCATGAGGCCTCCTCGGCCACCAGGAAGGCCACGCCATAGGCGATTTCCTCCGGCTTGCCGAGGCGCCCGGTGGGGATATCGGCGATGATCTTGGCGCGCACGTCCTCCGGAACCGCCATCACCATGTCGGTGGCGACGTAGCCGGGCGAAATGGTGTTCACGGTGATGCCGAAGCCGGCGTTCTCGCGGGCCAGCGAAATGGTGAAGCCGTGCATGCCGGCCTTGGCCGCGGCGTAGTTGGCCTGGCCGTACTGGCCCTTCAGGCCGTTGATCGAGCTGATCTGGATGACCCGGCCCCAGCCGCGGCGCCGCATGCCTTCGATGACCGGACGGGTGACGTTGAACACCGAATTGAGGTTGGTGTTGATCACATCGTGCCACTGGTCCGCGCGCATGCGGTGGAACGTCGTGTCGCGGGTGATGCCGGCGTTGTTGACCAGGATCTCGACCGGGCCCAGCTCGGCCTCGACCGCACGCACCAGCGCCTCGGCGCTGCCTGGATCGGACACATCGCCCGGGAAGATCGACACGTTGTAGCCGCGCTCGGTCATCGCCTGCTGCCATGCGCGGGCCTTGTCCTCGTCGCGGTAATTGGTGGCGACCCGGTGGCCCTGGTCGGCCAGGCGTTGGCAGATGGCGGTACCGATGCCGCCGGTTCCGCCGGTGACCAGTGCGACGCGAGATGTCATGGAGTGCTGTCCGGGAATCAGATGGGGGAAGGGGGATTCTGCAACATCGGCGCGGAAAGTGCGCCGGCCGGCAACAGGATGTCGGTCCGCGGCAGTCGAACCGGGTCGAATGCCCGTTGCGCAGCGTGCAGCAGCGCATCCCGGTCATCGGCGCCGTCCAGTGCGGCAGGGGCCTGGCCCAGCAGCTGCCAGAGCGCGCGCAGTACCGGCACCGGCCTTGTACTGTCCACCGGCAGCGACGCCAGCGACTTGGACAGTTTGTGGCCGGGGGCGTCGAGCAGCAGCGGCAGGTGCCAGTAGCGCGGCACGGCCAGGCCCAGCGCCTGCTGCAGCAGGATCTGCCGCGCGGTGGAATCGAGCAGATCGGCGCCGCGCACCACTTCGGTCACCCCCTGCGCAGCGTCATCGACTACCACCGCCAGCTGGTAGGCCCAGCAGCCGTCGGCACGGCGCAGCACGAAGTCGCCGACTTCGGCATGCACGTCCTGCTGCTGCGGGCCACGCAGGCCATCGTCGAAGTGCACGACGCTGCCCGGTGGCACGCGGAAGCGGACGGCGGGGTCCGGTCGCGGTTGCCGCGCAACGCAGCGGTGGTGGATGCCGCCGCTGGCAGCCAGTTCGCTGCGGCTGCAGTGGCAGATGAAGGCCTGGTCGCTGGCCTGCAGCACGTCCAGCGCGGCCTGGTAGGCCTCGCCTCGAGCGCTCTGCCACAGGACCGGGCCGTCGTGGACCAGGCCGAACGCAGCCAGTGCCTGCAGCTGTGACTGCGCGGCGCCGGGCACGGTACGCGGCGGGTCAACGTCTTCGATGCGCAGCCGCCATAGGCCGCCGTGGTGGCGGGCCAGCAGCCAGCTGCCGAAGGCGGCAAGCAGGGATCCGGGGTGGAGCAGGCCGGTCGGCGAGGGCGCGAAGCGGCCGCAGGGAACAATGGCGGTCATGCAGGCTGAATCGTCGGTCAGGTTGGCGCTTGAATTCAAGCTGAGCGCACCGCAAATTGACGGATATCGATCCCTTCCGAGCCGGATTTTCCCATGTTCACCCGTATTGCCCTGTTCCTGGCGACCAACCTCGCGGTCCTGATCCTGGCCGGCATCGTCATGTCGATCCTGGGCGTGGACGCGCGTTCGATGAGCGGCCTGCTGGTGATGGCCGGCATCTTCGGTTTCGGTGGCTCCTTCATCTCGCTGCTGCTGTCCAAGTGGATGGCCAAGCGCTCCACCGGTGCGGTGGTGATCACCGAGCCGCGCAACCAGACCGAGCGCTGGCTGCTGGCCACGGTCGAGCGCCAGGCCAAGGCCGCCGGCATCGGCATGCCGGAAGTGGCGGTCTATGACGGCCCGGAGATCAACGCCTTCGCCACCGGTGCCAACCGCAACAACGCGCTGGTGGCGGTGTCCACCGGCCTGCTGCACAACATGAGCGAAGACGAGGCTGAAGCCGTGCTGGGCCACGAGATCGCCCACGTCGCCAACGGTGACATGATCACCATGGCGCTGCTGCAGGGCGTGCTGAACACCTTCGTGATCGTGCTGGCCCGCGTGGTCGGCGGCATCATCGACAGCGCGCTGTCGGGCAACCGCGAAGGCGGCGGCCGTGGCTTCGCCTACTACATCATCGTGTTCGTGCTGGAGATGGTGTTTGGCCTGTTCGCCACGATGATCTCGATGTGGTTCTCGCGCCACCGCGAGTTCCGCGCCGATGCCGGCGGTGCCGCGCTGGCCGGTCGCCAGAAGATGATCGCCGCGCTGGAGCGCCTGCAGCTCAACCATGGCCAGAGCACGCTGCCGACCCAGATCGCCGCGTTCGGTATTGCCGGTTCGACGGCGAAGAAGCTGTTCATGAGCCATCCGCCGCTGGAAGAGCGCATTGCCGCGCTGCGGGCGTCGACGGTGGCGTAAGCTTCTGCTTTCAAGATAGTGCAGGAACGCCTGGCCTCGCGCCGGGCGTTTTTGTTTGCGCGCCGATGCATTGGTGGCGCCGGGTACGACCTGGCGAGAGTCGTTTCCGCGACCGCGGAGGGGTGTCACTTTCTTTGCTCGTGCAAAGAAAGTAACCAAAGAAACACGCCGCCGGGGCGCGAGCCGTCGCTACGCGCCGGTACCCTGCGCTTCTCGGCGAATCAGGGGACGGCGCCGAACTCGCTGCGCTCAGACACCGGCGCCTCTTCGCCCCTGATTCGCCTGCGATGCTCGGCTCGCTCAAGGCGGACTGGAAGATCAAGATCAAGAACAACAGCATCCACCCGTCGCGAAGATGTACTGGGTGCAGCTGTGGCATTTGACCTTGGGTCCGCCTTGAGCGAGCCGAGCACCGCAGGTCCGGCGAGGGCGAAGAGGTGCGGGTGTCTGAGCGCAGCGAGTTCCCGCACCGTCCCTCGGCGGGCCGAGGAGCGCAGGGCACCGGCGTGCGCAGCGCGTCGGCTCGCGGCCGGCGGAGCGCTTCTTTGGTTACTTTCTTTGCGCGCAAAGAAAGTGACAAGCACGATCACCGCGGATACGGGAACGGCACCTTCGCAGGTGCCGTCTCCATGAATCGCTTTTACACGGAATCTCAGAACTTCGCGTCAAACTCCGCCGCGTAACCGGTGTTCACCAGCACCTTCTGCAGCGACTCGGCCACCTTCAGGTTGCCGGCCACGATCTGGTGGGTCTCCGGGCCGCGGTTGTCCATGCGGCCCAGGGTGGCGCCCTTGAAGTCACAGACCTTGCCGCCCGCTTCGCGGACCAGCAGCAGGCCGGCGGCGATGTCCCACGCCTTCACACCGGCCTCGAAGTAGGCGTCGGCACGGCCGCAGGCCACGTAGGCCAGGTCCAGCGCGGCCGAGCCGGTGCGGCGGATGTCCTCGCCGTGCACCAGCAGGGCGTCAACCGCCTTCAGCTGGGCGCTGGCACGGCTGCGCTCGCGCGGGGCGAAGCCGGTGTGGATCATCGTGCCTTCCAGATCCTTGCGGTCGGCCACGCGGATGCGGCGGTCGTTCAGCACGGCGCCGGCACCCCGGCTGGCGGTGAACAGTTCATTGCGCAGCGGGTCGAAGATGACCGCGTCGGTCGGCTCGCCGTTCTCTACCAGCGCGATCGACACGCAGTAGTGCGGCACGCCACGCAGGTAGTTGCTGGTGCCGTCCAGCGGGTCGATGACCCACATCTGGCGGCGCTCGCCCTGCACGCCACCTTCTTCGCCGAAGATGCCGTAGTCCGGGTAAGCGCGCTTGAGTTCCTTGACGATGACCTTTTCCGCGTCCGCATCCACTTCGCTGGCGTAGTCCATCCGGCCCTTCTGCACCACGTTCAGTGCCTCGAGCTTGTTGATGTTGCGCAACAGGACGTTGCCGGCGAGGCGGGCGGCCTTGACCATGACGGTGACGGCGGGTTTCTGCATGGCGTGGGCTCCCGGAAAGGCAGAAGAGATGGACTGGCGGGGGAAAAGAGCGGGTCCGGCGCAGTGGCCGGCCGCACAGTTTACCATTGGTCATCGTCCAGCTCGACCTTTTCCCTGTTCATGTCCCAGTTTCCCGCCGCCACCCGCCTCCGATTCGTCCTGGTCGGTACCCAGCACCCCGGCAACATGGGGGCCGCCGCCCGTGCCCTGAAGACCATGGGCCTGGCCCGCCTGGTGCTGGTCGCCCCCGAGAAACCGCTGGACGAGGAGGCCTTCCGCCGCTCGGCCGGTGCCGAAGATGTGCTGGGGGACGCCCCGGTGGTGGCCACCCTGGCCGAGGCCGTGGCCGATTGCCGCCTGGTGCTGGGCTGCACCGCGCGTGCCCGCCGCGTGCAGCTGGAGGAGTACCTGCCGGCCGATGCCGCCGCTCGTGCGGTGGCCAAGGCGGGCGAGGGCGCCGAGGTGGCGCTGGTGTTCGGCCGTGAGCGCACTGGCCTGACCAACGAGGAGCTGCAGCTCTGCCACGCCGCAGTGCACATCCCGTCAGACCCGGCGTTCAGTTCGCTCAACCTGGCGGCCGCCGTACAGGTGCTGGCCTATGAAACGCGCATGCAGCTGCTGGGCGCGCAGCCGGCCCCCAATGCCGAGCCCGGCTTCCGCGAACAGGCAGCAAGCCATGAACAGATGGAGAGCTTCTTCGCCCAGCTCGGTGACACGCTGGACGAGATCGATTTCCACAAGGGCCGCGCCCCGGAATCGGCGATGCGCAAGCTGCGCCGGCTGTTCCTGCGCAGCGAGCCGAGCGAGCAGGAAGTGCGCCTGCTGCGCGGCATCCTTGCCGACACCCAGCGGATGGCGCGGCTGGCACAGGCGGGCAACAAGGACAGCTGACGACGTTCTCATTTTTTCGGGTAGTCTGTCCGGATACCCAGGGGGGATGAAGCCTGTGTCGGGTCTGCGAAGGGCAGTGCAGAGGGGACTGCTGAGCCTGGTCATGATCCTGCTGGCCGGGACGGTGCGTGCAGCACCGGACCCGGTGCTGGTGCTGGGCCGGATCAGCGATGATCCCAAGGCCCATTACGAGCAGCTGCAACCGTTGCTGGACTATGTAGTGGCACGCATGCACGACGTCGGCATCACCGAAGGGCGGATCCTGATGGCACGCGACCCGCAGCAGATGGCCAGCTATCTGCGGCGGGGGCGGGTCGACTGGGTCACGGAAACGTCGGGTACGGCGGTGGCACTGGGCCAGCGCAGTGGCGCGCGGCCGCTGCTGCTGACCGAGCGCAACGGCGTGCGTGAGTACCAGACCGTGTTCTTCGTGCGTCGCGACAGTCCGATCCAGCGGATCCAGGACCTGCGCGGGCATCGCCTGGCGCTGCAGAACACGGCGTCCACCAGTGCCTACCTGGTGCCGGTGATGACGCTGCTGCAGGAAGGGCTGGCGCCGCAGATCCTGGCCGGTGTGTGGGACGTGCCGGGCCGGGACAGCGTGGGGTACGTGTTCGCACGTAGCGAGTTGAACATCGCCACGTTCGTGCACAAGGGCATGGTCGAAGTGGGGGCGGTGAGCAGCGTGGACTGGAATGACGAGCGACGGATGCCTGCGGCATTCCGGCGCGACTTCCGCGAACTGCTGCGCACCGAACCCTACCCGCGGGCGGTGGAAATGGTTCGCGCCGACCTTGACCCGCGGGTGCGTGACCGGCTGCAGGACGTCCTGCTGCAGGCGGCCAGCGACCCGCAGGCACAGGGGGCGCTGCATCGGTTTTTCGGCACTTCCGGTTTCCACCGCGTCGATGCGCATGCGCAGCAGCGGCTGGATGAATTGAAACAAGGATTGACGCGCGTGCGGATGGAAGTGGAATGAAGTGGCTCGGCTCGGGAATGCAGGCCCGGTTCCTGCTGGCGATGGGCGGGGCGATGGTCGTGGTGGTGGCGATCCTGGCGGTGTTGCTGGGGCGGCAGGCGGCGATGCAGGGCGAGGTGCGCAACCTCAGTGGTGGCGTCATCCATGAACTGTTCGACCGCAGCGTGCGCAGCCGCGGCGAAGCAATGGCGCGCGAGCTGTCCGACGCGCTGGCCAACCCGTTGTACTACCGCGACCTGGATCAGGTCGGTGCGCTGGTGCGCAACACCGCACGGCAACCGGTCGTGCGCTATGTGCTGGTGTTCGACGAACGCGGCCGGCTGGTGCATGACGGCTCGATCGAGGTGTCCGGCTTCGGCCAGCCGATGACCGACCCGCTGGCCCCCAAGGCCGCGGTGGCGCAGGCACTGGTGGTGCAGGAATCGCCCAAGGTGCTCGACAACACCATGCCGATCATGGTCGGCAACCAGCGCATCGGCGGCGTCCGCGTCGGCATGGCGCTGGACGAGGTGCAGCGGCGCGAACAGGCCGCCAATGCCACGCTTGGCGAGCGCCTGCAGCAGGTCGGCAGCCGCCACCTGGGCTGGCTGCTGCTGATGCTGGGCCTGCTGGTGGTGATCGGCGTGGTGGTGATCCTGTACGTGCAGCGCACCCTGGTGGCGCCGATCCGGGACCTGGCCGCTGCGGCGCGCCGCATCGAAGCTGGCGACTACCAGGCGCCGCTGGCCGAGAACACCCGCGACGACGAGGTCGGCGAGCTGGTGCGCGGCTTCGCCCGAATGCGCGATGCCATCGCCCGGCATGACCGCGAGGTGCGGCGCATGGCCTATACCGATGCGCTGACCGGGCTGACCAACCGGCTGGCATTCCGGGAAGCGCTGGACCATCGCCTGATGGCCGCGCGCGCATCCAATCATCGGCTGGGCCTGCTGTTTGCCGATATCGACGATTTCAAGCGCGTCAACGACACCCTGGGCCATGAGGCCGGTGACGAAGCGCTGTTGCAGTTCGCGCAGCGCATCGGCAGTGCGGTTGCCGAGGCCGGTGGCGATGAAGCCCTGCTGGCCCGCTTTGGCGGCGACGAGTTCGTGATCCTGGTCGGTGATGGCGACGTGGCGGCCAACGCACGGCTGCTGGCCGAAGTGCTGGTGCGCGAGCTGGGCAAGCCGCTGGTGGTGCAGGGCCGGGAACTGTTCCTGGGCACTTCGATCGGCGTGACCCTGTTCCCGGACGATGCCGCTGATGCGACCACGCTGCTGAAGAACGGCGACATCGCCATGTACCAGGCCAAGATGGCCGGCAAGAACTGCTACCGCTATTACAGCCGTGCGATGGACCACGCGGTCGAGCGCCGCGTGCACATGGAGCAGGAGCTGCGCGGGGCCTGGGAGCGCGGCGAGCTGCGCCTGGCCTACCAGCCCATCTTCCGCATGCGCGACCGGCGCATGGTCGGCGTGGAAGTGCTGCTGCGCTGGCAGCATCCGACCCTGGGCACGATTCCGCCGTCGGTGTTCATCGAAGTGGCCGAGCAGAGCGGGCTGATCGAGCTCATCGGCCCGAAGGTGCTGCGTGCGGCCTGCATGGAAGCCTCGCAGTGGCCACGCGGGGCGGGCGGCGATGATCTGTTCGTGTCGGTGAATGTGTCGCCACGGCAGCTGCGCGGCGGTGAACTGCCGGCATTGGTCGCGCAGTGCCTGCACGAGTCCGGGCTGCCGGCGTCGCGCCTGCACCTGGAGTTGACCGAAACCGCGGTGATCGGCGACGAAATGGTTGCCGCGCAGCTGCTGGACAAGCTGCACCGCACCGGCGTGAAGGTCTGGCTGGACGATTTTGGCACCGGCTTCTCCGGTCTCAGCCATCTTCGCCAGGTACCGGTGGACGGCGTGAAGATCGACAAGAGCTTCGTGGCCGACATGCAGCGCGATCCCGACGATCTGGCGCTGACCACGGCGATCATCGCCATGGCCCACGCACTGGGCATCACGGTGGTGGCCGAGGGCATCGAGCAGCAGGCGCAGTTCGAACTGCTGGTGCAGCGCGGCTGCGATCTTGGCCAGGGCTACTGGCTGAGCCACCCGGTGACCGCCACCGAAGTGGTGCGGATGATCGAATCGGGCCTCTGACCTGCTGCCGTTGTCCTGGGGTCAGATCCCTTTTCCGCAGGAAAAGGGATCTGACCCCGCCCCCGGATTACAGCGGGCGCTTGCTCGGGTCGCCCGGCAGCTCGCGCACCAGCTTGGGAATCAGATAACCGGACAGGCGTGCGGTCAGGCCGGCAATCAGTGCCTTGGCCTGGGCATCATCCACTTCGAAGTGGGCCACGCCTTCGACCCGGTCCAGCTGGTGCAGGTAGTAGGGCAGCACGCCGGCGTCGAAGCTGCGCTCGCTCAGGTCCTGCAGGGCCTGCACGCTGTCATTGACCCCGCGCAGCAACACCGCCTGGTTCAGCAGTTGGGCGCCGGTAGCGCGCAGGCGGGCCATCGCCGCGTCCACGCTGGCGTCGAATTCATTGGCGTGATTGGCGTGGACCACGATCGCCAGCGGCCATGGCAGGCTGCCCAGCCAGCACACCAGTTCATCGTCCACGCGTTCCGGCAGCACGATCGGCAGCCGGGTATGGATGCGCAGGCGGCGGATATGCGGAATCGCGCGCAGGGCGTCGGTCAGCTCGACCAGCTTGTGCGTGGCCAGTGACAACGGGTCACCGCCGGACAGGATCACCTCATCGATGTCCGGGTCGGCCGCGATGGCAGCTACGGCCTCCTGCCAGCCGCCCTTGGCAGCGTTTTCCGCGGCATAGTCGAAGTGGCGGCGGAAGCAGTAGCGGCAGTTGATCGCGCAGCTGCCGGTGGCGACCAGCAGGGCACGGCCACGGTACTTCTGGATCACCCCGGTAGCCTTCCTGGCGGCACCATCGCCCACCGCGTCGAAGCTGAACCCGGGCGCCGGGCGCATTTCCTCGCCGATCGGCAGCACCTGGCGCAGCAGCGGGTCGGCCGCATCGCCCACGCGCATGCGGGCCACGAAGCCCTCGGGCACGCGCAATGCGAACTGGTTCATGGCCGCCTCCGAGACACCCAGCGCCGCCGGGTCCAGCTGCAGCCGGGCCAGCAGGGCGTGCGGGTCGCGCAGCGCCTGGCGCCAGAGCTGCTGCCAGCGCGCGGGCGCGCCTGGCGACTGGGGCCGGGGGAAGGCGGAAAGCTGCATGGAGAGGGGGCCTGCGGTTATCATGGGGGCAGAAAAACAGTCGCCCACCGGCATCCGGTGGGCTTTCCATTCTAACGGCTCGCCGCACCCGCGGCGTTTCTGCCACTCAGGAGTTTACGCATGGCCAGCTACGGCATGAACGACGTCAAGAACGGGATGAAGATCCTGGTCAACAACCAACCGGCCGTCATCATCGACACCGAATACGTCAAGCCGGGCAAGGGCCAGGCCTTCACCCGCGTGAAGTACCGCCTGATCAAGGACGGGCGTACCCAGGAAGTGACCATGAAGTCGACCGACTCGCTGGATGCAGCCGACGTCGTCGATACCGACATGAACTTCATGTACAGCGACGGCGAATACTGGCACTTCATGGATCCGGAGTCCTTCGAGCAGGTCCAGGCCACCAAGGCCGGCATGGGCGGCGCCGAGAAGTGGCTGAAGGGCGAAGAGTCCTGCGTGGTCACCCTGTGGAATGGCGAGCCGATCTTCGTTCAGCCGCCGAACTTCGTCGAACTGAAGATCACCGAAACCGATCCGGGCGTCCGTGGCGACACCTCGGGCGGCGGCGGCAAGCCGGCCACCCTGGAAACCGGTGCCGTGGTCCGCGTGCCGCTGTTCGTCAACCAGGACGAAGTGATCCGTGTCGACACCCGTTCGGGCGAATACTCCGCACGCGTCAAATAAGGTTCCGGCGGTTGGCCGACCTCACTGTAGAGCCGAGCCCGCGCTCGGCTTTCCGGGCACCGCCCGGACCCGTTGCTGGCGCCCATGGCGCCGCAGCGGACAGCCGCCGGGCATGGCCCGGCGCTACCGCCTCCCGCCAGGCCCTTCTCCAATAGCCAGTGAGCCCGCATGAGCGATAGCCCGCACCTCCCCGAAGCCTGCGACCTGCTCATCGAAGCCGGTCATGTCGTTCCGATCGAGCCGCATGCGGTGGTGCTGGAAGACCATGCCGTTGCCGTGCGTGGCAGCGAGATCGTGGCCATCCTGCCGCGTGCCGAGGCGCGCGCACGCTTCCGTGCCGCGCAGGTGGTCAGCCGCCCCGAGTCGGCGCTGATGCCGGGCCTGGTCAACGCGCACACGCACAACCCGATGACCCTGCTGCGCGGCGTCGCCGACGACCTGCCGCTGATGACCTGGCTGCAGCAGCACATCTGGCCGGTGGAAGCGGCGGTGATTGGTCCTGAGTTCGTCGCCGACGGCACCACCCTGGCCATCGCCGAGATGCTGCGCGGCGGCACCACCTGCGCCAACGAGAACTACTTCTTCGGCGACGTGCAGGCTGCGGTCTACAAGAAGCACGGTTTCCGCGCACTGGTTGGCGCGGTCATCATCGATTTCCCCACCGCCTGGGCCAGGACCGACGACGAATACTTCGCCAAGGCTGGTGAACTGCACGACCAGTGGCGCACCGATCCGCTGATCGGGACCGCGTTCGCGCCGCATGCGCCGTACACGGTCAACGATGCCAACTTCGAGCGGGTGCGGATGCTGTCCGACCAGCTCGACATGCAGGTGCACCTGCATACCCACGAGACCGCGCAGGAGATCAACGATTCGATCAAGCTGCACGGCCAGCGCCCGCTGGCGCGGCTGGATCGGCTCGGCCTGGTCAACGACCGCCTGATCGCGGTGCACATGACCCAGCTGACCGATGCGGAAATCCACCTGTGCGCCGAACGCGGCGTCAGCGTGGTGCACTGCCCGGAATCGAACCTGAAGCTGGCCTCCGGTTTCTGCCCGGCCTGCGCCCTGCAGCGCGCCGGCGTGAACCTGGCGATCGGCACCGATGGCTGCGCCAGCAACAACGACCTGGACATGTTCAGCGAGAACCGTACCGCAGCGATCCTGGCCAAGGCCGTGGCCGATGATGCCACCGCGCTCGACGCGGCGACCACGCTGCGCGCGTCCACGCTGGGCGGCGCACGCGCGCTGGGCTTCGGTGACCGTATCGGTTCGATCGAAATCGGCAAGCAGGCCGACCTGGTCTGTGTCGACCTGTCGGCGCTGGAAACCCAGCCGCTGCACAACGTGCTGTCGCAGCTGGTGTATGCCACCGGCCGCCAGCAGGTCAGCGACGTCTGGATCGCCGGCAAGCCGAAGCTGGTGCAGCGCGAGCTGGTCGGCATGGACCTGCCGGGCATCATCGCCAACGCGCGCCAGTGGCGCGAGCGCATCCGTCATATCCGCGCCTGATCCCTGGCGCCGCAAGGACCCCTCATGACTGCCCCTCACGCTTCCTCCAATTTCGATCAGGCCGAGCTGGACAAGTTCGCCGCGCTGGCCAACCGCTGGTGGGACGCTGACGGCCCGCAGAAGCCGCTGCATGCGCTGAACCCGGTGCGCCTGAAGTACGTGACCGACCGCGTGCCGTTGCGTGGCGCGCGCGTGCTCGACATCGGCTGCGGTGGCGGGCTGCTGAGCGAAGCACTGGCGCAGGCCGGCGCCGACGTCACCGCCATCGACCTGGCCCCGGAACTGGTGAAGGTCGCGCGCCTGCATGCGCTGGAAAGCGGCGCCAAGGTCGACTACCGCGTGCAGGCCGCCGAGGATCTGGCCGCCGAGCAGCCGGGCAGTTTCGATGTGGTCACCTGCATGGAAATGCTGGAGCACGTGCCAGACCCGGGCGCGATCATCGACGCCTGCAAGCGCCTGCTGAAGCCGGGCGGCCACCTGTTCCTGTCGACCATCAACCGCACCGCGGCCGCCTTCGCGGTGGCGATTGTCGGCGCCGAGTACGTGGCGCGGCTGCTGCCCAGGGGTACCCACCACTACCAGGAATTCATCAAGCCGGCCGAGCTGGCGCGCTGGCTGCGCGAGGCCGACCTGCAGCTGGTGGATGTCAGCGGCATGGCCTACGAGCCGTGGCGCAACCATGCCCGCCTGAGCAGCCGCACCGACATCAACTACTTGGCCTACGCGGTCAAGCCGGCATGACCTCCGCCCGCTTCCCGCGTGCGGTGCTGTTCGACCTGGATGGCACGTTGCTGGACAGCGCGCCGGACTTCGTCGCCACCTGCAATGCGATGCTGGCCGAGCGGGGCCGGGCAGCGATCGATCCGGCGCAGCTGCGGCCGGTGGTCTCCAAGGGCTCGCGCGCGATGGTCGGGACCGCTTTCCCGGACCTGGATGCCGCTGCGCGCGATGCATTGATCCCGGAATTCCTGCAGCGCTACGAAGCGCTGATCGGCCAGCACGCGGTGCTGTTCGACGGCGTGGCCGGCATGCTCGCCGCGCTGGATGAGGCCGGTACGGTATGGGGCATCGTCACCAACAAGCCGGAGTACCTGGCGCGCCTGATCCTGCCGCAGCATGGTTGGCAGCAGCGCTGCGCGGTGCTGGTCGGCGGTGACAGCCTGGCCGAGCGCAAGCCGCACCCGCTTCCACTGCTGCACGCTGCGCAGGCCATTGGCATGGCCGCCGAAGACTGCGTGTACGTGGGCGATGACGAGCGCGACATCATCGCTGCACGTGCTGCCGCGATGCCGTCGGTGGCGGCGCTGTGGGGCTACCGCCTGCACAGCGACGATCCGCTGGCCTGGCAGGCCGACGTGCTGGTCGAGAACGCTGAACTTCTGCAACTGGCCAGTCTCTGGCCGACCCGGCCGGCAGCCCCGGCCCAGCCGTAAGGAATCCCGTAGTGAGCAGTACCGCGCTGGACAGTTTCCTCGACAAGTGGCGCAGCCGTTGGCCGGAATGGTCGGTGGCCGCTCCGTTCGTGGCCGAACCGCAACGCGAGCTCGCAGTGGCGTGGTTTGCGCTGCTGCAGGAGTTTGACGACATGCTCAACACCAGCGGCGATCCGCTGCCGGCCGATGCCAAGCTGGCGTGGTGGGGCGAGGAACTGCGCAGCTGGGCAGGGCATCGTTCGCGCCATCCACTGGGCCGTCTGCTGGAGCCGGTGCGTGCGCCGTGGGTGCAACTGGCCGAAGCGCTGCCGGACCTCGTTGAAGCGCGTACTGTTGCGTTGGATGCAGCCGGTGCCGAGCGTGCGCTGGCCAATTACGCCGAGGCCGTGGCCGCAGTGGAAGCGGCCTTGTTTGCCGACAAGCCGCGCACCGGCGCCGGTCGTGCGGTGCAGCTGCAGACGCTGGCCCAGCGCCTGCAGGATGCCGGCGTAGCCGGTGTGCCGCGCAGCCTGTTGGATGAGGATTCCAGCACGGCCGCGCAGCGCTGGGCCCAGTACCTGCTGAAAGGATGGGGCAGCCGCGTGCCGGGCCCGCGCCCGCGGCGCGTGTGGTCGAGCCTGGCGCGCGCCCGCGTTGCCGCGCAGGCCGCAGGCAAGCCAATCGAAGCCACCCCGGTGCGCACGTTGCTGCGCGTGTGGTGGGCAGCGCGCGGTTGATCCCGCGCTCCGCCGGGCATGGCCCGGCGCTACCTCGCGCGGTTGATTGAATGCTGTCTGTAGAGCCGAGCCCATGCTCGGCTCTACAACAGCGGCTCACCACCGCACCGGGCGATGGGCGTTACTTCCGCTCCAGCACCAGCAACGGATCGATGCGGGTGTCGAACCAGTTCATGCCCCAGTGCAGGTGCGGGCCGGTGGCACGGCCGGTGGCGCCGACGGCAGCGATCACCTGGCCCTGCTCCACACGGTCGCCAACTTTTACGTCGATGCGCGAAAGGTGCAGGAAATTGGAACTGACCCCGAAGCCGTGGTCGAGCAGCAGCGTGCCACCGGTCAGGTACAGGTCCGGCCCAGCGAAGGTCACGATGCCGGCCGCCGGCGCCTTCACCGGGGTGCCGGTCGGCACCGCGATGTCCATGCCGGAATGGCCAGCCCCCGGCTGCCCGTTGTAGACGCGCGCATTGCCGAAGCGGCCGCTGATGCGGCCCTGTACCGGCCAGATGAAGGTCTGGGTGAAGTCGGTGCGGTCGTCATCGCGGGCACGTGCGGCGGTCACCTGCGCCTGTTCGCGCTTGATCCGCTCGGCAATCGCCGGCGGCGGGTTGACCGTCTTCGGCGGCACGCCATTCACCCGCTCGGTGGGCCAGTCGCGCGGCGTTACCGCGATGGTGGCTGTCTCGCTGCCACCATCGGGGCGCTGCACCTGTACGCGCAGCGGACCCTTCTCGTCGCGGCCGATGCCGAACACCACGCTGCCGTAGCCGCTCACCCGCAGCTGGCGGCCGGCGTACTGCACGCGACTGCCTGCGGGCACCTTGCCGATAACCAGCGCGCCCTGCGAGGCACTGGCCGGGAACACCACGCGGCTGTCGATCAGGCTGCCGATGCCATCCTGCGCCTGCGCCGGGGAAGAGGAAAACAGGGGCGCGGCCAGCAGCAGCGCCCCGATCATCAGTGCCGAACGCATCAGCGGTCGTAGGTCATGCGCTGGCCGGCGGGCTCACCCACCAGCTTGCTGCCGTCCCACACCAGCTGGCCGTTGACCCAGGTGGAGGCGATGCGCGAGCGGAAAGTGGTGCCTTCGAACGGCGACCAGCCGCACTTGGACAGCACGTCCTCGCGCTTGACGGTGAACGGCACGTCCTCCACCAGCACCAGGTCGGCAAAGTAGCCTTCGCGCAGGAAGCCGCGTTCTTCCACGTCGAACAGCTGCGCCGGCGCATGTGCGAATTTCTGCACCACCTGCTCGCGGGTCAGCTTGCCGTCGTGCACCCGCTCCAGCGCGGCCACCAGCGCGTACTGCACCAGCGGCAGGCCCGACGGCGCCTGCGCGTAGGGCTTCTGCTTCTCTTCCCAGGTGTGCGGCGCGTGGTCGGTGGCCAGCACGTCCAGCACGTCATCGGCCAAGGCAGCGGTGATTGCCTCGCGGTCGGACACTTCCTTGATCGCCGGGTTGCACTTGATCAGGTTGCCCTTGGTCGCGTAGTCCGGGCGCGCGAAGTGCAGGAAGTGCACGCAGGTTTCGGCGGTGATCTGCTTGCGGCTGCCATCGGCTCGGATCAGCGGGCCCTTCTCGAACAGCGCCAGCTCATCGGCGGTGGAGATGTGCAGTACGTGCAGGCGGGTGCCGTGCTTGCGTGCCAGCGACATCGCCAGGCGGGTCGACTTGATGCAGGCTTCGCGCGAACGGATGTCCGGGTGCATGTCCGGGGTCAGCGCATCGCCGTACTTTTCCTGGAAGGCCTTGAGGTTGGCATCGATCATCGGCGTGTCTTCGCAGTGCGTGATGATCGGGGTCGGGCATTCGCGGAAGATCGCGTCCAGCGTTTCCGGGTTGTCGACCAGCATGTTGCCGGTCGAAGCACCCATGAACACCTTCACGCCCGGGGCCTTCTTCGGGTCCAGGGCACGGATCGCGTCCAGGTTGTCATTGCTGGCACCGTGGTAGAAACCGTAGTTGGCCCAGGCGCGGCCGCGCGCGAGCTCGTACTTGGCTTCCAGGATGGTTGAATCCAGCGTCGGCGGGTTGGTGTTGGGCATGTCCATGAAGCTGGTCAGGCCACCGGCCACGGCGGCCGCCGATTCGCTGGCGATGTCGCCCTTGTGGGTCAGGCCCGGTTCGCGGAAGTGCACCTGGTCATCGATCATGCCGGGCAGCAGCCAGCGCCCGGCCGCGTCCACCACCTGCTCGCCGTTGCGCGGCGCCAGCCCGGCGCCGATCTGCGCAATGCGGCCGTTCTCGATGCGCAGGTCACCATCGAAGGTGCGGCCTTCGTTGACCATGCGGGCGTTGGTGATGAGGGTGGAGGACATGTCAGTGTTTTCCTGTGCAACGGCAAGAGGGGGCGTTGGGGGACTCGGGCACGGGATCGAAGCCGCCGGGATGGAACGGATGGCAGCGGCCCAGCCGGCGCGCAGCCAACCAGCTGCCGCGCAGCGGGCCGTGCCGCGAGATGGCGTCCATCGCGTATTCAGAACAGCTCGGCACGAAACGGCAGCGCGGCCCCAGCAGGGGGCTGATGAAGCGCTTGTAGAAGCGCAGCAGGGCAATGAGCAGGCGCGAGATCACCCAGTCATCTTATGCCAGTTGGCATGAAGGACGCATTTGTGCAGGATGGGGCGTTGGTCGCATGTCGCCGATGGCCTGCGACCGGTACCAGCACCGTCGGGTGCTGGCCAGGTTCCGTACCGCGCAAGGCGGTCCGTGTTCGTCGGACTGCCCTCCAGGGCGCCTTGGCTCCAGGACTGAATGGAGCAGGGTGCCAAGGTTGCTGCTGCGGGTCGGGTAGGCTATAAAGGCCCGCTTTCCCGGGCCCCGGGAAATCCAAGGAAGAGCGTTTCGTGGCTGCTAAAAAAACTGCAAAGAAGGCCGCAACGGCCGCCAAGAAAACCGCCAAGCCTGTTGTGAAGAAGTTGGCGGCAAAGCCCGTTGCCAAGAAGCCGGCCAGCAAGCCGGCGACCAAGGCAGCGTCCTCGCAACCGGCGGCCAGGAAGGCCACCGCAAAGAAAACGCCGGTCAAGGCAACCAAGCCGGTGGCGAAGAAGGCCGCTGCGCCCGCCAAGGCCAAGCCAGCCGCCGCCAGCAAGAAGGCGCCGGTGAAGAAGACCGTCAGCAAGGCCGCGCCGGTGAAGAAGGCCGCCGCCAAGCCGGTGGTCAAGAAGGCAGCCGCCAAACCGTCGCCGAAGGCGGTGGTGAAGAAGGCTGCAGCCAAGCCGGTCGCCAAGCCCGTAGCAAAGAAGGTCGCTGCGGCTAAACCGGCCGCCACGCCTGCCGCTGTAAAGAAGGTTGCCAAGAACGTTGCCGCGCCGGCCGTAAAGCCGACCCCGGCCCCAGTAGTGAAGTCCGCACCGAAGCCTGCTGCCAAGCCGGCTCCGGCCAAGCCTGTCCCGGCCAAGACCGTGGCAGTGGCGGCAGCCCAACCGGCCTCAACACCGGCCCCGGCCGCCGCTCCTGTCGCTTCGAAGGCCCCGCAATCCAAGAATCCCGTGCCCGTTTCGAAATCGCCTGCCAAAACCGCCGTGAAATCCGATTCCGCCCCGAAGACCGCGTCGCGCCCTGTCGGCAAGGTTGCCGTGGCCGTCGCCGCCCGCTCGGCAGCACCGGCCCCGCGCAGCAAGTACAAGGTGGTCGAGTACAAGACCGACGAGGCCACTGGCCGCCCGATCCTGCCGGCTGGCTACAAGCCGTCCTCGGAAGAGGAATACATGAGCCCGCTGCAGCAGGAGTATTTCCGCCAGCGCCTGCAGAACTGGCGCGCGGACCTGGTGGAAGAGTCCAAGCAGACCATCGAGAACCTGCGCGAGGAAGTGCGTGACATCGGCGACGAAGCCGAGCGTGCGACCCGCGAGACCGAGAACTCGCTGGAACTGCGTACCCGCGACCGCTACCGCAAGCTGATCGGCAAGATCGACAGCACCCTGAAGCGCCTGGAAGCTGGCGACTACGGTTACTGCGTCGACACCGGCGAAGAAATCGGCCTGGAGCGCCTGGAAGCGCGCCTCACCGCAGAGCGCACCATCGACGCCCAGGAGCGTTGGGAGCACCTGCAGAAGCAGCAGGGCGACTGATTCCAGTTCGTTGTCTGGTCATGCGAAAAACCCGGCTTCGGCCGGGTTTTTTGTTGGGTTCGTGTTGGTTGCGTAGAGCGGCGCCTTGCGGGTATCGGCGTGAGCCTGCGGGTGGGTCCGGGCAGGACACGCTGCAAGTACATCCCTGTAAGCTCGGCCGCGGCATCCATGCCGCGGACGGTCCTGCCCGGACCCACCCGCAGGCTCTCGACGGTTTCCTGCGTGCGCGGCCGATGTAGAGCCGAGCCCACGCTCGGCTCAGGCCGACAGGAGCGGTCATGCGTGCGCTCGCGGCTGTTGGGTCCGCCTTGTAGCGGGCCGAGCACCGCAGGGGAATCAGGGGCGAAGAGGCGCCGCTGTTTGAGCGCAGCGAGTTCGGCGCCGTCCCCTGATTCACCGAGGAGCACAGGGCACCGGCGCGCAGCGCCGGCTCGCGGATGGCGGAGCGTTTCTTTGGTTACTTTCTTTGCACGAGCAAAGAAAGGTACACCCCGCCGCGGTCGCGGAAGAAGCCCGCCGGGCGCGGCCCGGCGCAACCGCTGCGTGGGCGCACGGAAATACGCAGCCGAGCATGGGCTCGGCTCTACAGGTTCACTGCAGGTCGCGAAGATTCAATTTCCGCAATGTCGGGTTCTTCCACGCGGTGATCCCGGCCACGCTCAGCACCGCGAGTCCGCCCAGCACCACCGCCGGCACCAGGCCGAGCAGCTTCGCCATCGTGCCGGCATAGAACGCGCCCAGCTCGTTGGACGAACTGATGAAGATGCCGTTGATCGACGATACGCGACCGCGCATTTCTTCCGGCGTAGCCAACTGCAGGATGGTCGAGCGGATCACCACCGAGACGCCATCGAACGCGCCGTAGAACAGCAGGATCAGCGCCGACAGCCAGAAATGCTGCGACAACCCGAAGCTGATCACGCACAGGCCGAAGCCGGCCACCGCGAACAGCAGGACGCGGCCGGCATTGCGCTGCAGCGGGTGGCGCGCCAGCCACAGGCCCACGCACACCGAGCCCAGCGCCGGCATCGCGCGCAGGATGCCCAGGCCTTCCGGGCCGTGGTGCAGGATCTCGTGCAGGAACGCCGGCAGCATCGCTACCACGCCGCCCAGCAGCACCGAGAACATGTCCAGCGCCATCGCGCCGACCATGATCCGGTTGCCGACCACGAAGCGCGCGCCTTCGGCGATGCTCTTGAAGATCGGTGCGGCCGGACCGGTATGCACCGGTTCTTCCACCTTCAGTGTGGCCAGGCAGGCCATCGCCACCAGCGCAAAGGCCGTAGCCACCGCGTAGGACAGACCCTTGCCACCGAAGCCGACCAGCACGCCACCCAGTGCCGGGCCGGCGATCATGCCGGCCTGGAACACCACCGCGCCCAGGCCGGCGCCACGGGCAAACTGGTCACGGGCCAGCACGCGGGCGAACAAGGCGTTGTAGATCGGCGACAGGAAGGCGCGGACCATGCCGGTCAGCGCGATGGCCGCATAGATCGGCCACACGCCGTCAATCGGCAGCCAGCCCATGGCTACGCTGGTCAACACCAGTGCAGTGGCGATCAGCCCGCAACAGGCGACCATGCCCAGCCGACGGCGCGGCAGGTGATCCACCAGGTAACCGGCGAACGGAGCCACGCAGAAGAACGGCACGACCTCGGCCAGGCCGATCAGGCCCAGCGAGAACGGATTGCGGGTGACTTCGTAGATGTGCCAGCCGACAGTGACCGCGACCACCTGGTAGGACAGCATCGCGAAGATGCGGTAGGCCAGCAGCCTGGCGAAACCGGGGCGGGACAGCAGGCCCAGTGCACTGTCTTCGGCTGTGGCGGGTTCGCTCACGGCGGGTCGCGCTGCAGCTGCGCCTGCGCCGTCTCACGGATGAACGCCAGCATCGCCGCCACCCCATTGCTGCGGGTGGGCGAGAGGTGGCGGGCCAGGCCGATGTCCTGGATGTAGCTCGGCTCGGTGTCCAGGATCTCCTGCGCCGAGCGCCCGGAGTACACGCGCAGCGCCAGGAAGATCAGGCCGGAGACAATCGCCGAATCGCTGATGGCATGGAAGCGCAGCGACTGCGCGTTGCCCTCGGGCACGATCCAGACCATCGACTGGCAGCCGAGCAGGCGATGCTCTTCGGTCTTCCATTCTTCCGGGAAGGGCGGCAGCTTGCGGCCGAGGTCGATCAGGTACTGGTAGCGCTCGGACCAGTCGCCGAAGAAGCCGAATTCCTCGGCGATGGCGGCCTGGGCCTCGGCGGCGGTGGGTTCAAGCGGGAACGGGGAGTCGGTCACAACAGTCTCTACGGTGGGGCGTGGCCGGCGGACCGGCCACGGGGCAGGGCAGGTCAGCTGCGCTTGCGCGACCAGCGAACGCCCTGCGGGGTGTCATCCAGCACGATGCCTTCGGCGGCCAGCTGGTCGCGGATGGCGTCGGCACGGGCGAAGTCGCGTGCCTTCTTGGCCGCGGCGCGCTCGTCGATCAGGCCCTGGACGCGGGCATCGTCGTCCTCGTCGCCCGCTGCGGTGCCGAACCACTGCGCCGGGTCGGCCTGCAGCAGGCCCAGCACCAGGCCCGCACCGAGCAGTTCGCCCTTCAGGCGCGCCTGTTCGGCCGGGTCGGTGGCACGACGCGCGTCGGCGGCGATGCGGGCCACTTCGGCCAGCGCCTGGGGTGTGTTGAGATCGTCGTCCAGGGTCGCTTCGACGCTGGCGGGGATCACTGCCGTGGCCTCGATCGACGCCAGTTCGCGCAGCGTGCCGTACAGGCGGTCCAGGGTGCGCACCGATTGTTCGATCAGCGCATCAGACCAGTCCAGCGGCTGCCGGTAGTGGGCCGACAGCAGGGCCAGGCGCAGCGCCTCCGGCGGATGCTGGCGGACCAGGTCGTGTACGCGCTCGATGTTGCCCAGCGACTTGCTCATCTTGGCGCCGCCGAAGTTGAGCATGCCGTTGTGCAGCCAGAAGCGGGCGAAGATCTTGCCGCCGTGGGCGCATTCGCTTTGCGCGATCTCGTTCTCGTGGTGCGGGAACTGCAGGTCGACGCCGCCGGCGTGGATGTCGATGGTCTCGCCCAGGTGGGCGGCGGCCATCGCCGAGCATTCGATATGCCAGCCCGGACGACCCCGGCCCCACGGCGATTCCCAGCCGGGCAGGTCGTCGCTGGACGGCTTCCACAGCACGAAATCACCCGGGTCGCGCTTGTACGGGGCCACGTCGACACGGGCACCGGCCAGCATTTCTTCCGGGTCACGGCGCGAGAGCTTGCCGTAGCCGTCGAAGCTGGCCACCGCGAACAGTACGTGACCCTCGGCGGCGTAGGCATGACCATTGGCGATCAGCTGCTCGATCATGGTGATGATCTGCGGCATGTGCGCGGTCACCTCCGGCTCGATGTCCGGCGGCACCACGCCCAGCGCGGCCATGTCTTCACGGTAGGCGGCGGCGAACTTGCCGGTGATGGTGCTGATCGGCACGCCCTGCTCGCGCGCGGCGGTGTTGATCTTGTCGTCCACGTCGGTGATGTTGCGGGCGTAGCGCAGCGCGCCGAAACGGCGCCGCAGCAGGTCGGCCAGCACCCCGAACACCACCGGGCCACGGGCGTTGCCGATGTGCACGTAGTTGTAGACCGTGGGGCCGCACACATACAGGGTCGGACAGGCCGGGTCGAGCGGAGTGAACGGTTCGAGCTGGCGAGTCAGGTTGTTGTGCAGGCGCAGGGTCATGGGGCTGTGGCTGGGGGACAAGCCTGTGATTTTAGAACGTGTCGGCCCCCTTTGGGGGCACTGGCTGCCACCGGTGGACGCCGGGTCCGTCCAGGGTGGGGTGGGCAGGAGCGGCGTGGACGGGTAATGTTCAGCCCCTTGCGCTCGCCACTGCCTACACTATTGCCGTGTCCTTGCTCCCGTCGCCAATGAAATCCACCGCGTTGCTGACCCTGGCCTGCCTGTCGGCGCTGCCCGCCGTGGTGCTGGCCCAGGAGGCCGAGCCCCGCAACCGGGTGGTGATCGTGGAGAACGTGAAGTTCGACTACGCCCAGGTGCTGAACGTCGAGCCGGTGTTCCAGACCCTGCGCGCGACCCGTACCGAGGAGCACTGCGAGCCGGTGTCGACACGGACGCTGGCCCCGGTGAACGTGACCGGCGAGGAGCCGGTCGAGGACAAGGGCCGGATCAGCCGCTTCTGGGATTCGGTGCGCTCGATGTTCAAGCGCAGCGATGAGGAGGTTGTTGAGGAGGTCGGAACCGAGTCGCCGGCCCCGGCGCCGGCCAACACCGGTCCGATGCTGACCCGCGACTGCCGCATCGTTCCGGTGGGGCGTGAATTCCGCCGGCCCATCGCCTACGACGTGGATTACGTCTACAAGGGCACCAAGTATCGGTCGCGGCTGCCGGAAGACCCGGGCAACCGGCTCAAGATCCGGGTGTCGATCACCCCCTGGGTGGGTCCGGAGCAGGGCGCCGCCGGCAATCCCTGATTCTGCGACCCCGGCCCCTTGCGCCGGTCACGGCCGCATGCAAAGATATTCGGCCATGAAGCTCACCGACTTCCAGCACGACAGCAGCGCAGCCCGACAGGCGTCGGGCATGACCTCGCGTGCGCGTCGACCGGAACCCCACATTCTCGCTGGGTAACCGGAGCTTTTTGCTGTTCGTCCGAAAAAAACCCAGCCCGCCGGCTGGGTTTTTTCGTTTCCGCGTTCTGAAAGCTGCAACTGCAACCTTTTCGTTTCACCTTTGCTTCCTGTTTTCCCTTCCACCGCGTCGAACCCGGCGCCGCCACGCAAGGAAAGATGATGTCCCCCAAGCACTTCCTGAACACCCAGGACTGGAGCCGCAGCGATCTCGACGCGCTGCTGACCCAGGCCGCGCTGTTCAAGCGCAACAAGCTCGGCGACCAGCTCAAGGGCAAGTCGATCGCGCTGGTGTTCTTCAACCCGTCCATGCGTACCCGCACCAGCTTCGAACTGGGCGCATTCCAGCTCGGTGCCCACGCGGTGGTGCTGCAGCCGGGCAAGGATGCGTGGCCGATCGAGTTCAACCTCGGCACGGTGATGGACGGCGATACCGAAGAGCACATCGCTGAGGTGGCCAAGGTGCTGGGCCGTTACTGCGACATCATCGCCGTGCGCGCGTTCCCCAAGTTCATCGACTGGGCCTACGACCGCCAGGACATCGTCCTCAACAGCTTCGCCAAGTACTCGCCGGTGCCGGTCATCAACATGGAGACCATCACCCATCCGTGCCAGGAGCTGGCCCACATCATGGCGCTGCAGGAGCACTTCGGCACCCAGGACCTGCGCGGCAAGAAGTACGTGCTGACCTGGACCTACCACCCCAAGCCGCTGAACACCGCCGTGGCCAACTCGGCGCTGACCATCGCCACCCGCATGGGCATGGACGTGACCCTGCTGTGCCCGACCGCCGACTACATCCTCGACGAGCGCTACATGGGCTGGGCCGAGCAGAACGTGGCCGAGAGCGGTGGTTCGCTGAAGATCAGCCATGACATCGACAGCGCCTACGCCGGCGCCGACGTGGTCTACGCCAAGAGCTGGGGTGCGCTGCCGTTCTTCGGCAACTGGGAACCGGAAAAGCCGATCCGCGACCAGTTCAAGCACTTCATCGTGGACGAGCGGAAGATGGCGCTGACCAATAACGGGGTGTTCAGCCACTGCCTGCCGCTGCGCCGCAACGTGAAAGCCACCGATGCGGTGATGGATTCGCCGCAGTGCATCGCCATCAACGAAGCCGAGAACCGCCTGCACGTGCAGAAGGCGATCATGGCCGCCGTTGCCGGGCGCTGATTTTTTCCGATTCAATCATTTCTGCCGGGCACGGCCCGGCGCTACCAGGACATACCCTCCCCATGAGCAACAAAGACGTCGTTCTCGCCTTCTCCGGCGGCCTGGATACCAGCTTCTGCGTGCCCTACCTGCAGGAGCGCGGCTACAACGTGCACACCGTGTTCGCCGACACCGGCGGCGTGGATGATGAGGAGCGCGATTTCATCGAGAAGCGTGCCGCCGAGCTGGGCGTGACCAGCCATGTCACCGTCAATGGTGGCCCGGCCATCTGGGAAGGCTTCGTCAAGCCGTTCGTGTGGGCCGGCGAAGGCTACCAGGGCCAGTACCCGCTGCTGGTCTCGGACCGCTACCTGATCGTCGATGCCGCGCTGAAGCGTGCTGCCGAGCTGGGTACCAACATCATCGCCCACGGCTGCACCGGCATGGGCAACGACCAGGTCCGCTTCGACCTGGCCGTGAAGGCACTGGGCGACTACCAGATCATCGCGCCGATCCGCGAGATCCAGAAGGAACACACCCAGACCCGCGCCTACGAGCAGAAGTACCTGGAAGAGCGCGGCTTCGGCGTGCGCGCCAAGCAGCAGGCCTACACCATCAACGAGAACCTGCTGGGCGTGACCATGTCCGGCGGCGAGATCGACCGTTGGGAAGCCCCGGGCGAAGGTGCGCGTGGCTGGTGCTCGCCGCGCAGCGAGTGGCCGGAACAGGCGCTGACCGTGACCCTGAAGTTCGTTGAAGGCGAAGCCGTCGAACTGAACGGCAAGGCGCTGCCGGGCGACCAGATCCTGGCCCAGCTCAACAAGCTGTTTGCCCCGTACGGCGTTGGCCGCGGCGTCTACACCGGCGACACCGTGATCGGCCTGAAGGGCCGCATCGTGTTCGAGGCCCCGGGCCTGGTTTCGCTGCTGGCCGCGCACCGCGCGCTGGAAGATGCCGTGCTGACCAAGCAGCAGAACCGCTTCAAGCCGGACGTGGCACGCAAGTGGGTGGAGCTGGTGTACGAAGGCTTCTACCACGACCCGCTGAAGACCGACATCGAAGCCTTCCTGAAGTCCTCGCAGGCCAAGGTCAACGGCGAAGTGGTGCTGGAAACCCGCGGTGGCCGCGTCGACGCGGTGGCGGTGAAGTCGCCGCACCTGCTCAACACCAAGGGCGCCACCTACGCACAGTCGGCCGACTGGGGCGTGGAAGAGGCTGAAGGCTTCATCAAGCTGTTCGGCATGAGTTCGACGCTTTACGCGCAAGTCAATCGCTGAGCGATTGAATTGCGCGCGCGTCTCCCGCGCATTCCACCTTAACCCTGCGCCGTTGGCGCGCCCCCTTCAACAAGAAGGGGGCTCTCCACCAGACGCATCACGGTAGCGCCGGGCCATGCCCGGCGGAATTCCACAGGATCTTTGTTTCATGCTTGAACAGACGCTCGATCACCTGCAGGTCCTGGTGTCCTTCGACACCCGCAACCCGCCGCGTGCGATCACCATCGGCGGCATCTTCGATTACCTGCGCGCGAACCTGCCCGGCTTCAACGTCGAGGTGATCGACCATGGCGCCGGTGCGGTCAGCCTGTACGCCGTGCGTGGGACGCCGAAGTTCCTGTTCAACGTGCACCTGGATACCGTACCGGACTCGCCGCACTGGAGTGCCGATCCGCATGTGATGCGCCGCCTGGACGACCGCGTGGTCGGCCTGGGCGTGTGTGACATCAAGGGCGCCGCCGCTGCGCTGGTGGCGGCGGCCAACGCCAGCGATGGCGATGCCGCGTTCCTGTTCTCCAGCGACGAAGAAGCCAACGACCCGCGCTGCATCGCCGCGTTCCTGGCGCGTGGCCTGCCGTATGAAGCCGTACTCGTGGCCGAACCGACCATGAGCGAAGCGGTGCTGGCGCATCGTGGCATCAGTTCGGTGCTGATGCAGTTCGCCGGCCGTGCCGGCCATGCGTCGGGCAAGCAGGATGCGGCTGCCAGCGCATTGCACCAGGCCATGCGCTGGGGCAATCGCGCGCTGGATCATGTGGAATCGCTGGCTTCGGCGCGCTTCGGTGGGCTGACCGGCCTGCGCTTCAACATCGGTCGCGTCGAAGGCGGTATCAAGGCCAACATGATCGCACCGGCTGCCGAGGTGCGCTTCGGGTTCCGCCCGCTACCGTCGATGGACATCGATGGCCTGCTGGCGACCTTCGCCGGTTTCGCCGAGCCGGAAGCCGCCGTGTTCACCGAGACGTTCCGTGGTCCCAGCCTGCCCGCCGGTGACATCGCCGAAGCTGAGAACCGCCGCCTGCTGGCGCGCGACGTGGCCGATGCGCTGGAGCTGCCGATCGGCAATGCCGTGGATTTCTGGACCGAGGCGTCGCTGTTCTCGGCCGCTGGCTATACCACACTGGTATTCGGCCCGGGTGACATCGCCCAGGCCCACACCGCCGATGAGTTCGTGACGCTGGACCAATTGCAGCGCTATACCCACGCCGTGCACCGGATCATCGCCGCCGGCGCCTGATCGACCCTACAACGCCGCCATGCCACGGGCATGGCGGGACTGCAACGCGGCGACCGCCGCCTGTGACGAAACCGAAATGTCTCCTGCCCTCCAGCCCCACCGCCAGACCCGCCAGACCATCGTGCGCCTGCTTTCCAGCATGGCCAGCGCGAAGGAGATCAGCCAGTACCTCAAGCGCTTCTCGCAGCTGGACGCCAAGCGCTTCGCCGTGGTCAAGGTCGGCGGCGCGGTGCTGCGCGACGATCTCGACGCGCTGACCTCTTCGCTGTCGTTCCTGCAGGAAGTCGGGTTGACCCCGATCGTGCTGCACGGCGCCGGCCCGCAGCTGGATGCCGAGCTGTCGGCGGCCGGCATCGAGAAGCAGACCGTGAACGGCCTGCGCGTGACTTCGCCGGAAGCACTGGCGATCGTGCGCCGGGTGTTCCAGCAGTCCAACCTGCGCCTGGTCGAGGCGCTGCAGCAGAACGGCGCACGTGCCACCTCGATTACCGGTGGCGTGTTCGAGGCCGAGTACCTGGACGTGGACACCTACGGCCTGGTCGGCGAAGTGAAGAAGGTCAACCTGGCACCGATCGAGGCCAGCCTGCGTGCCGGCTCGATCCCGGTCATCACCAGCCTGGGTGAAACCGCCGGTGGCCAGATCCTCAACGTCAACGCCGACTTTGCCGCCAACGAGCTGGTGCAGGAACTGCAGCCGTACAAGATCATCTTCCTGACCGGCACCGGGGGCCTGCTGGACGAGGCGGGCAACGTGATCGATTCGATCAACCTGTCCACCGAGTACGACCACCTCATCGCGCAGCCGTGGATCCACGGCGGCATGAAGGTGAAGATCGAACAGATCAAGGACCTGCTCGACCGCCTGCCGCTGGAGTCGTCGGTGTCGATCACGCGTCCGGCCGACCTGGCCAAGGAACTGTTCACCCACAAGGGCTCGGGCACGCTGGTGCGCAAGGGTGAGAAAGTGCTGCGCGCCACCGCCTGGAGCGAGCTCGACCTGCCGCGGCTGAAGGGCCTGATCGAATCCAGCTTCGGCCGCACCCTGGTGCCGGACTACTTCGAAAAGACCAGGCTGCTGCGCGCCTATGTCAGCGAGAACTACCGCACTGCGGTGATCCTCACCGACGAGGCCGAAGGCGTGTACCTGGACAAGTTCGCTGTGCTCGACGACGCGCAGGGTGAAGGCCTGGGGCGTGCGGTCTGGAACGTGATGCTGGAGGAGACCCCGCAGCTGTTCTGGCGCTCGCGCCACGGCAACCCGATCAACCACTTCTACTACGCCGAGTCCGATGGCTGCTACAAGCAGGACCATTGGAAAGTGTTCTGGTTCGGCGCCGATGGCATCGACCGGATCAAGACCTACGTCGACCACTGCGCCCAGCGCGCGCCGAGCCTGCTGGGGTGAGCGATGAGTCCTCCTGACGTGTGGAACACGGTGCCTACCCTGCGCGGCCAGCACGTGGCGCTGCAGCCGCTGCAGCTTGGGCATGTCCCCGGCCTGCGCGCTGCCCTCGAAGGCAGCGGCCTGGACCAGCTCTGGTACACCCAGGTGCCGTCACCGCAGCAGGTCGAGCACTATGTGCAGGCCGCGCTGCAGGCGCATGCCGAACGCAAGGTGCTGCCGTTCGTGATCCGCGACGCCGCCGGTGACATCATCGGCAGCACGCGCTTCTACGACATGGATGCCAGCGTGCCCAGGCTCAGCCTCGGCTACACCTGGTACACGCCGCGCGTGCAGCGCACCGGCGCCAACACCGAGGCCAAGCTGTTGCTGCTGCAGCACGCCTTCGAGTCCATGGGCTGCATCAGCGTGGTGCTGGAAACCAGCTGGTTCAACGTCACCTCGCGCACCGCCATCGCCCGCCTCGGCGCCAAGCAGGATGGCGTGCTGCGCAACCACAAGCGGCACGCCGACGGCACGCCGCGCGACACCGTCATCTTCTCCATCATCGATGCGGAATGGCAGGGCGTGAAGCGCCACCTGCAGTACCGCCTGGACAGTCACGCATGAACGATTCGACTTTTACCCTGGGCATCGTCGGTGCCCGCGGCCATACCGGCGCCGAGCTGATCAAGCTGGTGGCCACCCACCCGCGGCTGAAGCTGGCTTTCGTCTCTTCGCGCGAGCGCGCCGGGCAGCGCCTGTCCGACCACCACCCGGAATTCCAGGGCGAGCTGCAGTACGAAAACCTGGACGCCGATGCGGTGGCGGCCAAGGGCGTGGACGCGGTGATCCTGGCCCTGCCCAACGGCCTGGCCGCGCCGTTCGTGGCCGCATTGGAAGCGGCGAAGGCTGACACCGTCATCGTCGATCTCTCGGCCGACTACCGTTTCGACAACAGCTGGTACTACGGCCTGCCGGAGCTGACCCGCGGCCGCTACAACGGCCAGAAGCACATCAGCAACCCGGGCTGCTATGCCACCGCGATGCAGCTGGCGGTGCATCCGCTGTTGGACCTGCTGGCCGGTCCGCCGCAGTGCTTCGGTGTCTCCGGCTACTCCGGTGCCGGTACCACGCCGTCGGACAAGAACAACGTCGAACTGCTGGCCGACAACCTGATGCCGTACGCGCTGACCAACCACGTGCACGAGCGCGAGGTGTCGGTGCAGCTGGGCGTGGCCGTGGAATTCATGCCGCACGTCGCGCCACACTTCCGGGGCATCACGCTGACCGCCAACCTGTGGCTGAACCGCGTGCAGACCCGTGAGCAGATCGTCGAGCGCTTCCAGCAGGCCTATGCGGGCGAACCGCTGATCGAGGTGGTGGACGAAGCGCCGTGGGTCAGCCGCATCGCCGGCCGCCACGGTGCCCAGGTCGGTGGCTTCACGCTCGCGCCGGGCGGCAAGCGGGTGGTGGTGGTGGCGACGCTGGACAACCTGCTGAAGGGCGCGGCCACCCAGGCCATGCAGAACCTCAACCTCGCGCTGGGCATCGACGAACTGACGTCGATCCCGCACTGAACACGCCTTCCGGAGCCCCCATGGCAGACCTTCTTTGGCAGAAGCCCGGCGTCGCTGTCGACGCCCAGATCCAGTCCTTCCTCGCCGGCGACGACGTGATCCTCGACCGCGAGTTCTTCCTGCATGACATCGCTGCCAGCGCCGCGCATGCGCAGGGCCTGCAGCACATCGGCATCCTCAGTGCCGATGAGCTTGCCGGCCTGCTGCGCGAACTGGAGATCCTGGCGCAGGACTTCCGCGAAGGCCGCTTCGTGCTGGATACGCAGTACGAGGATGGCCACTCGGCGATCGAGGCGCGCCTGACCGAACGCCTTGGTGATGCGGGTCGCAAGATCCACACCGGCCGCAGCCGCAACGACCAGATCCTGGTCGCCACCCGCCTGTGGCTGAAGGAGAAGCTGCAGCGCGTGACGCAGCTCAGCGCCGAAGTGGCAAAGGTCGCGCTGGACCGCGCGCAGGCCGAGAAGGATCTGCCGATTCCCGGCTACACCCACATCCAGCGTGCCGTGGTGTCCTCGGCCGGAATGTGGTGGGCGGGCTGGGCCGAGGCCTTCATCGACAACGCCATCCGCGCCCGTGACACCCATGCGCTGGTTGATGCCAATCCGCTCGGCACCGCCGCCGGCTACGGCGTGAACCTGCCGCTGGACCGCGAGCACACCACCGCCGCGCTCGGTTTCGCGCGCATGCAGGTCTCGCCGATCTACGCGCAGCTGTCGCGTGGCAAGTTCGAGCTGGCTGCACTGGAAGCGCTCGGTGGCGCCACGCTGGACCTGCGCCGCATTGCGTGGGACCTGTCGCTGTTCACCAGCGCCGAGTTCGGCTTCGTCGCGCTGCCGGCGCAGTACACCACCGGCAGTTCGATCATGCCCAACAAGCGCAATCCGGATGTGATCGAGCTGATGCGCGCCACCCACGCCAGCGTCGCCGCTGCGCGCACCGAGATCGAGCAGCTGCTGTCGCTGCCTTCGGGTTATCACCGCGACCTGCAATCGTCCAAGGGCGCCATCTTCCATGGCTTCGGCCGCGGCCTGGCCGCGCTGGAGCTGCTGCCGGCATTGCTGGCCAACCTGGAATGGCGCGACGACAGGCTGCGCGCAGCGATCGACTCGGGCATGTATGCCACCGACGTCGCCGTGGAGGCGGCCGTGGCTGGCGTACCGTTCCGCGAGGCCTACAAGGCCGCTGCGGCCGGTGCCGACAGTGCAGGGCAGGGACGCACGCCGGAGGGCAGCCTGGCCGCGCGTGTATCGCCGGGCTCGGCCGCCGACCTGCGCCTGGACGAACTGCGCGCGCGCTGGCAGGCGTTGTCCTGATGGCGGCCACGGTGTATCTGGTGCTGGCGATGCGCCGGCCGGACTTCAACGATGCAGCGGTGCAGCCGCATCGCGATTTCCTCGATGCGTTGCAGGCGCAGGGCAAGCTGCAGCTGACCGGTGGCTTCGCCGATGGCAGCGGTGGCGCCTACGTGCTGTGCAACGTGGACAGCCTGGCGCAGGCACAGGCCATCGTCGCCACCGATCCACTGGTGACGATGCAGGCCTCCGACCTGACCGTGCACGAATGGAACACCCGCTGAGAGCCTGACCGATGATCCAGCACGCTGCCCACGTCGCCTCGCCGTTCCCCGAACAAGCGCTGCCGCCGTGGCGGCGTGCGGTGCTCAAGGTTGGCAGCAGCCTGCTGGCAGCTGATGGCGGCGGCCTGTCGCCACGCCACGCGCTGGGCCTGGCGCAGTTCGTCTCGGCCAATGTCCTGGCCGGGCGCGAGGTGGTGATCGTGTCTTCCGGCGCGGTCGCTGCCGGGCGCGCGATCCTGCCTCGGGCCGATAAGCCTGGCGCGGCGATGGCGGCGAGGCAGGCCCTGGCCGCGCTCGGCCAGGCACAGCTGATCGGGCTCTGGCAGCGCTTCTTCGAGCGCCCGGTGGCGCAGGTGCTGCTGACCCACGACGACCTGCGCAACCGCCGCCGCTACCTCAATGCACGCGCCACGTTGAGTGAACTGTTGCGCCTGGGCGCGTTGCCGGTGGTCAACGAGAACGACACCGTGTCGGTGGATGAGCTCAAGCTCGGCGACAACGACAACCTGGCTGCCACCGTGGCGGCGCTGGTCGACGCCGATGCGCTGTTCATCGCTACCGATATCGATGGCCTGTACAGCGCCGACCCGCGCACCGTGGCCGATGCGCGGCCGTTGCACGACGTGCCGGAGCTGGGTGACGAGGTGCTGGCGATGGCGGGCGGCGCCGGCTCGCGCGCCGGTACCGGCGGCATGCGCACCAAGCTGGAGGCGGCGGCGAAGGCCGGGCGCCTGGGCATCGAAACCTATCTGTTCAATGGCCGCAGCGGTGACGTGGTGCGCGCGCTGGCGCAGGATCGCCTGTTCGGCACCCGCATCCATGCCGCACGCAGCCGCGAGGCCGCCCGCAAGCACTGGCTGCGGCATGCACCGCTGGCCGAGGGCGTGATCGTCATCGATGCCGGTGCGGCACAGGCGATGCGCGAGAAGGGGGCCTCGCTGCTGCCCGGTGGCATCACCGGTGCAGAGGGCGTGTTCCGCCGCGGCGATATGGTACAGGTGTGCTGGAACGCGCCGCAGGGCCGTGTCTGCGTGGCCCGTGGCGTCAGCCAGTATGCTGCCGACGACGTACGCCGGATTGCCGGCCACCATTCGCGCGACATCCAGGCCGTGCTCGGCTACAACTACGGCGGCAGCGTCGTCCATCGCGACGACCTGGTGCTGCCATGACCGGATTGAAGGACACACCGATGAGCGAGATCGAAGCGCAGGCGCGTGCCTGCCGTGATGCGGCGCAGATCGTTGCCGGCCTGGACAGTGCGGCACGACGCACGCTGCTGCTGGCGATGGCGCAGGCGCTGGAAGTGAATGCAGGGTTGATCCTGGCCGGAAACGCACGCGACCTCGCCGCCGCGCGCGGGAAGGGCGTGGGCAGCGCCATGCTCGATCGTCTGGCACTGGACCCGCCGCGCCTGTTCGCGATGGCCGAAGCCGTGCGCGAAGTGGCCGGATTGCCAGATCCTGTCGGCGAGGTCACCCGCGATGACGTGCGCCCGAACGGCATCCGCGTGCAGAAGGTGCGCGTGCCGCTGGGCGTGATCGCGATGATCTACGAGGCGCGCCCGAACGTGACCGCCGAAGCCGCGGCGCTGTGCCTGAAGGCGGGGAACGGCGTGATCCTGCGTGGTGGTTCCGAGGCAATTCACTCCAACACCGCGATCGCGCAGGCACTCGCCGGTGCGTTGAAGGCCAACGGCGTACCGCCGGCCGCCGTGACCGTGCTGACCGACCTGCGCCGCGAGGCGATGCTGGAACTGCTGCAGCTGCATGAGCTGATCGACCTGGCGATTCCGCGCGGTGGCGAAGGCCTGATCCGTTTCGTTGCCGAGCATGCGCGGGTACCGGTGATCAAGCACTACAAGGGCGTCTGTCATCTGTTCGTGGATGCCAGCGCCGACCTGGGCAAGGCCATCGACCTGCTGGTGGATGGCAAGTGCAGCCGGCCAGCCGCCTGCAATTCGCTGGAGACACTGCTGGTACACCGTGACGTAGCCGATTCGTTCCTGCCGCGCGTGGCGCAGGCGCTCGGCGAGCGCGGCGTGCAGCTGCGCGCCGATGCGCAGGCGCAGCCGCTGCTGCCGGGCAGCACGGCGGCGACCGAGGAGGACTACGCTGCCGAGTTCCTCGACCTGGTGCTGGCCGTGCGCGTGGTGGACGACCTCGATGCGGCCATCGCGCACATCCGCCGCTATACCTCAGATCACACCGAAGTGATCGCGACCGCAGACGCCGGCCATGCCGAGCGTTTCGTTACTGCGCTGCGCTCGGCGGTGGTGATGGTCAATGCCTCATCGCGCTTCTCCGATGGTGGCCAGCTGGGCCTGGGCAGCGAAATCGGCATTTCCACCACGCGCCTGCATGCCTATGGCCCGATGGGTCTGGAAGCGCTCACCGTCGAACGCTTCGTGGTGCGTGGCGAAGGGCAGACGCGCACATAAGTGGAACCACGCCATGCGTGGATGTTCTTCGCGGCAGACCCCGGTGCCGACCAAGGCCGGCATCCACCGGGCTGTCGGGCTACACCACCTCGCGGCGGATGCCGACCGGGCGTGCGTGATCATCCATGTGCAGCGTGGCGGCCTTGCAGCCCATCAGGCGTTCGGCCAGGCCGCTGCTGGCACCCAGATCGGCGGCCACTTCGTTGAGGCTGGCCAGTGGCCGCGGCAGGCGACGCTCGCGGCCACGGAAGCGGGCACGGTTGTACTCGGCCCAACCGATCAGCAGCACGCTGGCGCACAACAGCATCAGCGGCAATGCCACCAGCACGTAGGGATCGAACTGGCTTTGCCGTTCGTACAGCTGCTGCCAGGCCAGCTGGCCGCCAACCAACCACGAGAACAGGGTCACCAGGGGCGCCCACAGGTAGAAGTAGAAGCCCCAGAACGCCAGGGTGACGAAGCCCCAGGCGGTGCGCTGGAAGCGCGGCTGGCGGTGTGGCTTGCGGATCATCCGTGAGTCGAAGCGGTTGGACGGGCGTTGCGCGTTCATCGGATCCCCCGGTCAGGGCTGGTCCAGGTGGCGCGCTTGCTGCGACGGCGCAGCAGTGTCTTCGGCAGCGCCACCAGGGTGGTGGAAAGGCTGATCAGCCAGTACGCCATCGGGTACCAGATGACCCAGAAATAGTTGCGTCCAATCTGTGTTTCGTAACGCCGGTCGATGATCAGGCTGCTGGCGAACTGCAGCAGGCAGACCAGCGCCAGGATCACGCCATGCCACTGCGGCAGCAGGCTGGCGATATGCAGCTGCGGCGGCAGCTCGATGAACTTGCCCAGTGCCCACAGCAGCACGATGAACAACATGGTGTAGGCCCAGATCACGCTCAGCACGTACTCCAGCAGCACGCCCCACATGCGCCGCTCTTTCCAGTGCAGCAGCGAGCGCGCGTGACGCAGCATCACCTCCACGCCCCCCTGGGCCCAGCGCAGGCGCTGCCGCCACAGGCCCTTGAGGGTCTCCGGCATCAGGATGAAGCACAGCGCATTGGGTTCGTAGCGGATGTCCCAGTGCGCGCGCTGCAGGCGCCAGCTGATGTCGATGTCCTCGGTCACCATGTCATCCGACCACCAGCCCACCTGGTGCAGGGCGGTACGGCGGAAGCCGGCGATCACCCCGGAGATGGTGAAGATGCGCCCGTATACGCGCTGCGCGCGCTTGATCATGCCGATGATCGAGGAAAACTCGGCCACCTGCAGGCGTCCGAGCAGGGTGGAGCGGTTGCGGATGCGCGGGTTGCCGGTGACCGCACCAACCCGGTTGCCGCTGACCAGGTGCCAGACCATCCAGTGCAGCGCATGTTCCTCCAGCATTGCATCGCCGTCGATGCACACCAGGTACTCCGAGCGAGCGGCCAGTGCACCCATGCGCAGCGCATTGGCCTTGCCCAGGTTACGGTCCAGGTGCAATACGCGCAGCCGCGGGTGCCTTGCCGCCAGCACATCCAGCCGCGCGCCGGTGTCATCGCTGCTGCCATCATCGATGGCGATCACTTCGTAGTCGGCGGGGTAACGCTGGGCCAGCGCCGCAGTGAGCGTGTCATCCAGGTTCTCTGCCTCGTTGTGGCAGGGCACCAGCAGGCTCGCGAAGGGGGGATCGACCATCAATGGAGGATCGTTGCGTGGCCGCGAGTGGCGTTCGCGCCGGTAGTAGTAGTAGAGGCCGCCGGACATCCAGAAGAACGCCATCACCATCGGGTAGTAGAAGGCGAACTGGAACAGGACCTGCAGCAGCGGATGCATGTCCATGTCACTTCTCCGGGTACGGGAAGGTGCCGGCGGACATCGCCGCGCGGGCATCGCGGGTGGAGGGCTGGTCGGCGATGAAATCGTCCGGGTACCAGGCGAAGTGGTGCACGCCCTGTGCCTGCAACTGGCGGATCTGTGCGCGCAGGCGCTCGGCGGGAATCGGTTGCCCGTTGCGCCAATCGACGGTCTGCAGCTCGAACAGGGTGTGCTGCAGCTGCGGGTCGTGTGCGCGTACTGCGGCCAGCAGCTGGTCCAGCCAGCGCTCGGGGTGCTGGCTGCCTTCCATCCACGGCATCGCCATCAGCGCGGTCTGGTCATAGGCCTTGTTGAACAGGTCCAGGCGCTGCGCGAACCAGGCCTCGCTCTGCGGGCGGAGCACCGGCTCAGCGTACAGGTTGCGGACGGTGGCCAGTTTCGGGCGCCAGCGTTGCGCGCTGTCGCGCAGCGCCAGGGTGAAGCTGATCAGCGCCTGCGTGCGCGCGCTGCCATCGCCGCCGGCTGCCAGTGCCGGCAGCTCGGTGTCGCGCAGGTAGCCGTCGTCATGGAACAGCAGGCCTTCAAAGTAGGAATTGACCGCCAGGTCCTCGTAGATGTCGAGCATGATCTGGCGGGCCTTCGGGTTGGTGAAGTCCAACCGGTACATGCCATCGGGATCGCCGTTGCGGATCGCCAGCGCCTTGCGCTGCACCGGGTCGGGCAGCTCGAAGCCAAGCACCGGCAGCCATGCGTAGACCTTCACGCCGGCGCGGGATTTCAGCTGCCAGGCAACGCGGCTGAACAGGTCCGCACGCATCGGCATGTGCCGGTTGGGGAAGTACAGCGCATCGGCAGTGTTGTTGCCGTCCGGATCGGCGAACGCCTGCAGGTAGACGTGCGTCGGCGCGATGCGCTTGACCCGTTCGACCAGCGCATCGAGGTTGCGTGCCTGCTGCGTCGGGTCAGCGTCGTAGACATCATCCAGGTCGATCTGCAGGGCACGGATGCCATCGAGCGCGACATCGCGGCGCAGCTCGTAGGCCAGCCCTTCCACGGTCGGATTGTCGCTGACCAGGAAGCGCGCCAGGCCATGCAGGTCGCTGGCCACCGGCGTGCTGCGGCCCTCCAGATCGAAGGACACCGGCATGCCCAGCTGTTCGGCGATGTCGTTGCTCAACTGGTTGTAGGCGGCGTATGGCCAGACGATGGCGCGCGGGCGCACGCCCAGGTGCTGCTCGATGCGCTGCACGCTGCGCGAGAGATCGGCGCGCAGGCGCTGCTCATACTGCGTTTCAGTCTCGTACCTGTGCGTGGCCGGGCTGTAGATGCGGGTGACCACGGCGGGCGTTGAATTGCCCTGTGGATTGGCCAGCACGCCGTGGTGCAGGTCGTCGGTGTGGCTGGCCACTTCGATCAGGCCGCTGTCGTGCATCTGCTTCAGCTGCGCCCAGGTGACGAAGTCATCGCGGCCGAACGGACGGTAGCCGTAGTCGATGGTGCGGCCCGGAGCCATGTCCACGTAGTCGGTGATCACCGCCACCAGCGCCGGGTAGCGGTAGGCCTGCAGCAATGGGAAGGCCTTGTCGTAGACGCTGCGCAGGCCGTCATCGAAGGTCAGCAGCACAGGCTTGGGCGGCAGCGTGGCCCGGCCCTGCGAGGCATCGATCACCTGCGACAGCGAGACCGGGTGATAGCCATGCGCGCCCAGCCAGTCCAGGTGTGCGGCAAAGTTCTGCGTGCTCACCGCATAGGTATCGGCATCGCCCTTGGCCGCGACCTGGTCGCGGATGTCGTGGTAGCTGAGGATCAGCAGGCCATTGTCGATCGCATCGAGATGCGCGGCCTGCTGCGCCAAGGCCGGTGGCGTGATGGCCAGCAGCAGGAGCACGATCAGTCGCAGGAAGCAGGCCATGTCAGTCTCCCCAGCGCAGTGCGGCTTCAAAGCCGATATGACGCTCGCGGTGGCCGTCGTAGACCGGCCGCGACCAGCGCACGCCGTACTCGAACACGCGGCCCGGGCCCAGCTGCCATTCGTGCATGTACGACACCGACGGCACCAGCGCACTGCCGAAGCCGTCCTGCCAGTAGTCGCCCAGCGAGACCGTCAGCCGGTGGCGGAAGTGGCGTTCGTAGTGCCGCCACAGCTGCTGGTCGATGCGCAGCCCGATCTCGACCATGCGGTCGCGCTTCGGGTTGAAGTAGGGCGCATCGTCGCGGCTGCCACGACTGGTGTAGGCACTGGCGAGGCCATCGATCAGCCAGCGCGGGCGGGTCAGCAGGCGCTGGTCAAGGCGGGTGCTGAACAGTTCGCGGTGGTTGCCATCGTCATAGCGGAAGCGGCTGGCGCCGAACGTCCAGTGGGTGAGCTCGCTGCGCCGGTAGTCCACCTGTGCGCTCACGCTGTCGGCGGTGATGCCGGCCGCGCGCGCCTGCATCGAGGCTTCTGGATCATTGCGCGCGGCCACCAGGCCGGCGTGCCAGTAATCGTTGAACTGCCAGCCGACGGCGGCCCGCAGGCCGGTATCGCCGATGTGGTCGTTGGCGCGCAGGACGGCCGCTTCCGCATCCAGCTGCCCGAAGCGGTAGCGCACGCCCGCACCCAGCCACAGGGGATCGATGCGCTGGTCCTGGAAATCGGTCGAGCGCCGGTCGGCCAGGGCGAACAACCGCCAGCGGTCATCAAGGATCGGTGTCTCCACTTCCACACCGTAGTGGCGATCGTTGTTGCCCAGTGGCGAGGTGCCACCGCCACCGGAGCTGCGGCCGATGTCGGTCCATGCCTTCAGCTGCCAGCCGCGATGCGCACGCCAGGCCTGGTCCATGCGTTCGACAGCCGGTTGGGTGGGATAGCGTGCGACCAGGTCATCGTGCAGCGGCCGCGCCAGGTCGTCGCGCTGCAGGGCGACGTAGGCCTCTTCCATGCCCAGCCGCGGTTCGATGTCACGCGGGTCCAGCGCGTGTGCCATCTGCTGTCGCTGCAGTGCCCTGCGTGGCCAGCCGCGCATCATGTAGACGCTGCCCAGCGCACTCTGCAGGCCTCCGTTGCCGGGTGCGATGTCCACCATCGACTCCAGATCGTGCTGCGCAGTGACCAGGTCGCCGCTGTAAGCGCGCACCATTGCCAGGTTGAGATCGGCCTCGTAGCGTGACCAGTTCGCGTACGGTGATTTGCCATTGCTCCAGCGCCACGCCGGCTCCTTGTCGCGCCATGCCTGCAGCAGGTCGATCGCCTTTTCCTGCTGTTCGCTTTCCAGGTAGGCGTAGGCCAGTTCCGAATGCGAGGCGTCGCGCGCCGGATCGCCAGCGACGGCCGCCTGCAGTACCGGAATGGCTTCTTCCGGGTGCAGGGTGCCCATCAACGAATCGCCCACGGCAGGCAGCACGTAGTCGGGCAGGGTGTGGCCTTCGGCCTGCAGGGCTCGTGCTTCCTCACGCACCTGTACATGGCGGCCCAGCCGGTTGAGCAGGATCAGCCGGTCCATGCGGATGCGCAGTGGGGCCTGCGAGGGTGGGGTGCCTTCGCCGCCGACGTAGCGCTGCATGCGCGCCAGGGTCGACTCGGCTTCTTCCAGGCGGCTGTCCTCGCTGCTGCTGTAGGCCAGGCTCCAGACCACGAGTTTGGCCAGGTAGTCGCCTTCCAGGCGCTGCTTCTGGGCGTCGTCGAACAGCTGCGGCCGCTGCTGGTACAGCTCCCAGGCGCGCCAGGCATTGCCGATGTCGCCCAGGGTCAGCACGCGCAGCTTGAACAGCAGATCGTCGTTGGGCTGCTGCTGGCTGGCGCGCTCGATTGCGCCGAGCGCATCCAGCCAGCGGGCCTGGTCGCGGTAGCGGCCGATCTCGGCCAGGGCCGTGTCGCGGTCGGTCGGAGCGGCGCCGCTGGCCCAGGCCAGAGCGGTGCATGCGAGGCCGACGCAGAGCGCCAGTCGGCGGTGGACGACCATTGGGGACCCCCTTGGCTTCCGAACCAGACAACCTGTGAAAATGTGACGCAAATCACATGCCAGTATTTGGCGTGGCCGTGGCCCGCGTCACTCCCTTCGTGCGTTCCCGCCCATTGAAGACGGATACAACCCGGACAGCGACCTGCAATGTCTTGTCTGAAACGAGAGTCCCCCGCACACCGAGTGGTGGCCTGGGCGGCGCTGCCGCCCCCATGCCCGATGCCGGCACGCGGCAAGGAAGGGCATTCGTGGGCACTATCCGCCCGGAATTGTCAGTTCGGCGTCAAGATTGCCCGGTGTCTGACGAGCGGTAGGCGGGGCCGTCTGGCGGCCCCGGCCGGGCTACCAGAGATCTTCCAGCTTGCGGGGCTTGCAGGCGACCCACGAGGCGCACAGCATTAAGGTGGCGCAGCCGAACAGGAAGCTGAACGGGAGCGTCCAGCCATTGCTGACGGTATGCAGCCAGCCGACCAGGAACGGGCCCAGGCAGCTGAAGCTGTAGCCCACGCCCTGCATGAAGCCCGACAGCGCGGCCGAGCCGGCCGGGGTGCGGGTGCGCAGGTTGATCAGGGTCAGCGCCAGCGGGAAGGTGGACGGGCCGACGCCGAGCAGGCAGGCCCACAGCAGGGGCGCCTTCATCGGCGCCAGCAGCAGCCCGGTGAAGGCGATCACGAACGAGAAGAAGCCGATCAGCACCAGCGGGAACGGGTTCTGCAGGCGTACCGCCATCGACGGAATGACCAGTGACGGCAGCAGGCCCAGTGCCGAGAACACGGCCACCATCACGCCGCCGAACGCGGGCGTGCCACCGGCCTCGACCACGATGCGCGGCAGCCAGGTGAACATCGAATAGGTCATCAGCGAGGTCATGCCGAACATCAGCGTCATGCTCCAGCCCAGCGGCGTACGCCAGACCTTTCCGTGCGGCTGCGCGGTGGGATCGGCGGCGTCGGCCAGCGGCTTCGGTGCGCGCCTGGCCAGCAGCAGCCACGGCAGCGCGGCGGCCAGTGCAAGCAGCGCCCACATGCCCAGCGACACGCGCCAGCCTGCAGCGTTGGCCACCGGTACTGCCAGTAGCGCCGGCAGCATCGTGCCCAGCTGCAGCACGCTGATGTAGAGCGTGCTCATGGTGCCGACCTTGTTGGCGAAGTAACGCTTCACCAGCGGCGGCACCACCACGTTGCCGATGCCCATGCCGGCCAGCGCGATTACCGAGCCCAGCAGCAGCGTGCCGACGTTGCCGGCGCTGGAGCGCAGCAGCAGGCCGGCCATCGCCATCAGCATCGCCAGCAGCGTAGTGCGTTCCAGGCCCAGGCGCCGCGCCAGTGCCGGCGTGGCCACGCCGAACAGCGCGAACGAGGCGGTCGGCAGCATGCCCAGCACGCCGGTCATGGTGGTACCGAAGCCGAACTGCTGGCCGAGCACGTCCAGCAGCGGGGTGATCGAGGTGACCGCAGTGCGCAGGTTGACTGCTGCCAGCAGGATCGCGGCAAACGCGAGGACGCGACCGTGCAGCAGCGACGGCGAATCGGAAGTGGAGGAACTCATCGGTGGTCCTTGCAGGTGTCGCACGCCGCGGCAATGGCATGCAGCGCCGGCATCGGTCTACGCCGAAGCGGCAGGTGGGGGTGGGGGCTGCAGGTGGGCCGGCAGCGCGGCCATTGTACGTGTGCGCTCCGGCAAGGTCCCGTCATGCGGGCGGCCTGGCGCTGGGTACAAAAAAACCCGGAGGACAGTGATGTCTTCCAGGCTTCTTGGTGACCACCGAAGTGGTCGGGGAGACAGGATTCGAACCTGCGACCTCTACGTCCCGAACGTAGCGCTCTACCAGACTGAGCTACACCCCGAAGGGAGCCGCCTATTCTAGCGATTCACCCCGATGGCGGCAAGGGGTGAATGCTGTTTTCTTCACACCGCCGAAGCAGTGCCACCTCAGGGAACAAAAAAGCCTGGATGACTTCACCAGGCTTCAATGCGACCACGTGAGTGGTCGGGGAGACAGGATTCGAACCTGCGACCTCTACGTCCCGAACGTAGCGCTCTACCAGACTGAGCTACACCCCGAAGGAGCCGCCTAAGATACCGTGTGAAGGCCAGGGCGGCAAGGTTTTTTTACAGCTCAGCGACGATTTTCGTTCTCGATGCGGTTCTGCTCGCGGGCTTCGAACCACATGCCGTTGAGGATGGCCACCGTCGAGGCGAGGCCGGCACCGAGAATCCAGGCGAAGTACCACATGGTCAATCTCCTTTGTTCAAGGGTGTGCCGACCGTCGGCCGGCACACCGGCAATCAGTAGGCGTTCGGGTTGTTGCCCATCTCTTCGGTGGTGGTCTTGCCCTTCAGCACGCGGTACACCCAGGTGGTGTAGGCGAGGATGATCGGCAGGAACACCGCCGTGGCCAGCAGCATGATCCACAGGGTCAGGTGGCTGGACGAGGCATCCCACACGGTCAGGCTGGAGGTGGGCTGGCTCGAGGACGGCAGCAGGAACGGGAAGATGGCGAAGCCGACGGTCAGGATGATGCCGGCGATGGCCGCACCGGAGGCGATGAAGGCCAAGCCACCACGACGGGCACGCAGCAGCACCGCACTGGCCAGCAGGCCCGCCAGGCCGAGCAGCGGGGCCAGGATCGTGGCCGGCATCGCGCTGTAGTTGCGCATCCAGCCACCGGCGGCGCCGAGTTCGGCGGTCTTCAGCAGCGGATTGGTGGCGCCATCGGTAACCACCTGCGAGGTGATCTGGTAACCCGGCAGGCCGAAGGCCACCCAGGCGCCACCCACTGCGAACAGCACGAAGGCGATGATTGCCGCGATGCTGCCGAAGCGGGCTGCACGTTCGGCCACCGGGCCGTCGGTCTTGATCACCAGCATGGCCGCACCGTGGGCGACCAGCATCGACACGCTGAGCAGGCCGGCCAGCAGCGCGAAGGGCATCAGCAGGCCGAAGAACGAGCCGGTGTAGAAGATGCGCATGCTGTCATCGAAATGGAACGGAACGCCCAACAGCACGTTGCCCACGGCCACGCCCATGATCAGTGCGGGAATGAAGCCACCGATGAACAGCGCCCAGTCCCAGGTGTTGCGCCAGCGTTCGCTGGGCATCTTGCTGCGGAACTTGAAGCCGACCGGACGCAGGATCAGGGCGAACAGGATCACGAACATCGCCAGGTAGAAGCCAGAGAAGCTGACCGCGTACAGCGGCGGCCAGGCGGCGAAGATCGCGCCGCCACCCAGGATCAGCCACACCTGGTTGCCTTCCCAGACCGGGCCGATGGTGTTGATCACCCGGCGGCGTTCGGCGTCAGTGCGGGCGACGAAGGGCAGCAGGGTGCCCACGCCCAGGTCGAAACCATCCATCACGGCGAAACCGATCAGCAGGATGCCGAGCAGCAGCCACCAGATCACGCGCAGCGTGGTGTAGTCCAGAAGAATGAAGTCCATCTTGGTTCTCCTGCCTCAGGCCTGGCCGGCGGCGGGCGCCGAGGCATTGTGGGAAGCATGCGGCTGGGGCGACTGCAGCGAAGGCAGCAGTTCGTCCGGACCCTTGCGGATCGCCTTGAGCATCAGCTTGATCTCGACCACGATCAGCGCGGTGTAGATCGCGGTGAAGCCGGCCAGGGTCAGCACGATTTCATGCAGGGCCAGGCCCGATGCCGCATAGAAGGTTGGCAGCACGCCATCGACCGCCCACGGCTGGCGACCATACTCGGCCACGAACCAGCCGCACTCGATCGCGATCCACGGTGCCGGCAGCGTCCACAGGGCCAGCTTGAGGAACCAGCGCTTGTCCTGGAAGTTGTTGCGGCACGAGTAGTAGAAGGCCAGCGCGAAGAAGGCGATCAGGTAGAAGCCCAGGCCGGCCATCACGCGGAAGGTCCAGAACAGCGGCATCACGCGCGGCACCGTGTCCATCGCCGCCTGCGAGATTTCCTGCGGGGTGGCGTTGAGGATGTCATCGCGGTAGCGCTTGAGCAGCAGGCCGTGGCCCAGGTCCTGCCAGTGGCGGTCGAACATCTCGCGTGCTTCCACGTCGTTCTTGTTCGCACGCAGGCGTTCCAGCGCGCCGTAGGCGAGCTGGCCGCCGCGCACGCGGTGTTCGGCGCGCTCGACCAGTTCCAGGATGCCTGGAATCGGCTGGTTCAACGAACGGGTGGCGATCAGGCCCATCAGGTAGGGGATCTTCACCGCATAGTCGTTCTGGTGGGTGTCCTGGTTCGGGATGCCGAAGGCGGTGAAGTCGGCCGGCGCACGCTCGGTCTCCCACATCGCTTCGATCGCGGCCAGCTTCATCTTCTGGTGTTCACTGGCGGCGTAACCGCTCTCGTCACCCAGCACCACCACCGACAGCGATGACAGCAGGCCGAACGCTGCGGCCACCGCGAACGAACGACGGGCCAGGTCCTTGTGCTTGTTGCGCAGCAGGAACAGGGCACTGATCGCCATCACGAACACCGCACCGGTCACGTAGCCGGCGCTGACGGTGTGCACGAACTTGGCCTGCGCCACCGGGTTGAACACCACCGCCATGAAGTCGACCACTTCCATGCGCATGGTTTCCGGGTTGAACACCGCACCGGTCGGGTTCTGCATCCAGCCATTGGCCACCAGGATCCAGATCGCCGACAGGTTGGTGCCCAACGCCATCAGCCAGGTCACCATCAGGTGCTTGACCTTGGTCAGGCGATTCCAGCCGAAGAAGAACAGGCCGACGAAGGTGGCTTCCAGGAAGAAGGCCATCAGGCCTTCGATCGCCAGCGGCGCACCGAAGATGTCACCCACGTAGTGGCTGTAGTAGGACCAGTTCATGCCGAACTGGAATTCCATGACAATGCCAGTGGCGACGCCCATGGCGAAGTTGATGCCGAACAGGACGCCCCAGAACAGGGTCATCCTGCGCCAGATCTCCTTGCCGGTCATCACGTACACGCTCTCCATGATGGCCACCATGAAGGACAGGCCGAGGGTGAGCGGTACGAATAGGAAGTGGTACATCGCGGTCAGCGCGAATTGCAGCCGCGACAGTTCTACGACTGTCTGATCAATCATGGCCTGGCTACCTCGTGGGATAGTGCCGTTGCAGGTGGCGGGAAGGGTGGTCTACGACGTGAATGATGTGACCGACTACTTCAAACAGCCTTGATCCAGATCAATGTATGAACAGATGCCCCGGTTGATCGTATGCCAACCCGATGAAGACTGCGACCGCTGGCCGCAGAGGTCGGCCATTGCCTGCGCCTACAATGCCGTGTCTCCCCCGTTGCCCGTGAAGACCCCTTGAGCGCCGCCGAAACCACCCCCGACGCCCTGTCCCCGGAGGCCGAAACTGCCCGCCAGCGTCGTGTCCGCGCGGCGTGGCTGGCCGATCTGGCCCATTCCGCCCGAGGCCGCCAGCAGCTGGCGGCACTGTGCATCAGCCTGTCCGGTGCCCTGTTGATCGGCCAGGCGGCCGCCATCGCCTGGCTGGTGCAGCAGGTGCTGGTGGAGCGCGCGCCGCTGGCCTCGGGGTTGCCGGTGCTGGGCGGTCTGGCGGCGATCCTGGTGGCGCGCACGCTGCTGGGCAGCGCCACCCAGGCCGCCGCCGGTGATGTGGCCGATGCCGCGCGGTTGGCCCTGCGTGAACGCGTGTTCGGACGCCTGCTTGGCCATGGGCCGCTGTGGCTGCGCCAGCGCCGCACCGGCGAACTGGGCGAACTGATGCTGCATCACGCTGATGCGATCGAGAGCTACTACAGCGGTTTCCTGCCGGTACGCACCGAAGTGGTGGTGGTGCCGCTGCTGATCCTGGCCGCCGTAGCCTGGGTCGACTGGGTGGTGGCGCTGATCCTGCTGTTCACTGCACCGTTGGTACCGTTCTTCATGATGCTGGTGGGCTGGGGGGCCGAAGCGGCCGGCCGCGCGCAGCTGGGTGAGCTGGCGCGGATGAGCGGCCATTTCGCCGACCGCATCAAGGGCCTGGGCCTGCTGCGCCTGTATGGCCGCGGCGAGGCTGAGCTGGAGGGGATCGAGGCGGCTGCCGAAGGCGTGCGCGTGCGTACCCTGAAGGTTCTGCGCATCGCTTTCCTCTCGTCCACGGTGCTGGAGTTCTTCGCCTCGGTCAGCGTGGCGATGGTCGCCCTGTACCTCGGGCTGAGCTATCTGGGCATGATGTCGTTGCATGCAACGGTACCGACGCTGGGGGCGGGCCTGTTCTGCCTGCTGCTGGCGCCGGAATTCTATGCGCCGCTGCGACGGCTGGCCGCCCACTACCACGACCGTGCCAATGCGCTGGCTGCCGCTGCCGAGGTGGAGCGCCTGCTGCAGTCGCTGCCCGATGAGCAGGGCCTGATCGAGAACGAAGCTGCGCCGCTGGCGGTGGAGCCGGCCGAGGCCGCGCTGCCGCCGCTGCGGGCACAGGGTCTGGTGCTGCGTCCGCTGGGCGCGCCGCACGATGTGCTGCAGGATCTGGACGTGCTGCTGGAAGCGGGCCAGCGCCTGGCCCTGGTCGGTCCCAGCGGGTCCGGCAAGAGTACGTTGCTGGAGGCGCTGGCCGGTTGGCTGCCGCCGCGTGCCGGCAAGCTGCAGGTGCGTCCCGGCGTGCAGGTGGCCTATGCCAGCCAGCGTCCGTACCTGTTCCACGGCAGCATCGCCGACAACCTGCGCCTGGCCGATCCCGGCGCCAGCGATGCGCGCCTGCGCGCGGTGGCCGAGGCTTCGCAGGTACTGCAGTTTGCGCAGCGCCTGCCGCAGGGGCTGGATACGGTGATCGGCGAACGTGGCTTCGGCCTGTCCGGTGGTGAGGCGCGTCGCATCGGCCTGGCCCGCCTTCTGCTGCGTGATCCGCAGGTGCTGCTGCTGGACGAACCCACCGCGTTCCTGGATGCCGATACCGAAGCGGCATTGCTGCGCAGCCTGGCCGCATATGCACGTGGCCGCAGCGTGGTGGTCGCCACCCACAGCCCGGCGGTGATCGCCTGGGCCGATCGTTGCCTGCTGTTGCCGGAAGGCCGCCTGGTGGAACCGGCACAGGCGGTGCGCGCATGAGCCGTTCGCCTGATTCGCTGCGCGCGGTGTTCCTGCGTCATCGTCCGCGCCTGTTGCTGACGATCCTGTTGTTGTGGACCACGATGCTGGCCGGCACTGCATTGCTGGGCCTGTCCGGTGGTTTCCTCACTGCGGCCGCGCTGGCCGGTGCCGCAGGCCTGGGGCAGGGATTCAATTTCTTCTCGCCGTCTGCGGGTATCCGTGGCTTGACCATGGCGCGCATCGTGTCGCGCTACTTCGAAAAGCTGGTGGGCCACGATGCCACCCTGCGCATCGCCCGCGATCTGCGCGTCTGGTTCTTCCGCCGCGCGCTGCCACTGGCGCCGGCACGGCTGGGGGCTACGCGTACCGGCGAGTTGCTGGCGCGACTGCTGGGCGACATCGGCGAAGTGGATGGCCTGCTGGTACGGGCGATCGGGCCGCTGGTGGCGCTGGGTGCGCTGTCGGTGGTGGCGGTTGCATCGGCGGCGCTGATCCTGCCGTCGGCGGCAGTGCTGCTGGCGGTGCTGGCGCTGCTGATCGCCTTCGGTGTGCCGTGGCTGGGCGTGCGTGGCCACGATGATGAAGAAGCCGACCGCGCCGCGCATCGCGCCGCATTGCGCACCGCGGCCTTTGAAGGGTTGGAAGGGGCGGGAGATCTGGCCGCGCTGCATGCCGATGCCGCGTGGCAGCTGAAGGTACGCGTGGCAGCCAAGCTGCTGGTCTCGCGCGACCGCCGCCGTCGCTGGCGCCTGATCGCGGCCTCGACCCTGCACGGCCTGGTGGCCGGGCTGGGCCTGGTGGCGATGCTGGCGTTGGCCCTGCACGCCGCCGAACGGCAGCGCATCGCGCCGGAGATGGCGGCGGGCCTCGTGTTCCTGACCGTGGCGTTGATTGAACTGTGGGCCGGCATGGGCCTGGCCTGGCAGTCGCTGCAGTCCGGGCGCATTGCCGCAGATCGCCTGCAGGCGATCGTCGAGCAACCGCCGACGGTGGACGATCCGCAAGTGCCACAGCCGGTGCCGCAAGCCGCGCGCGTGCATTGGGACGATGTGCATTTCCAGTGGCCGGGCGCGGCGCGGCCGGTGCTGTCCGGTCTCCAGCTGACCCTGGCGCCAGGCGAACGCATTGCCATCCGCGGCGACAGCGGCAGTGGCAAGACCACGCTGTCCAGCCTGCTGCTGCGGCTGTGGGATCCGCAGCAGGGGCGAATCACCTATGGTGGCCGCGATCTGCGCGACGTCGCCCAGGCTGAGTGGCACCAGCAACTGGCGTGGCTGCCACAGAACGCACCGGTGTTTGCCGGCAGCGTGGCAGAAAACCTGCGGTTGGGCGATCCCGATGCCAGCGACGCCGCCTTGTGGGCGGTCCTCCGTCGCGTGCGCCTGGGCGACTGGGCCGAGCGCAACGGGGGCCTGCAGGCTTGGGTGGGCGAGAACGGCGCGACGATGTCGGCCGGCCAGGCGCGACGGCTGGCGCTGGCGCGGGCGCTGCTGCGCAACGCGCCGATCCTGCTGCTGGACGAACCAACCGAAGGGTTGGACGTGGATACCGCACGTGCGCTGCTGCACGATCTCTCCGGGTTGCTGGACGGGCGCAGCCTGTTGATGATCACCCACGACGACCTGCCCGAAGGCGTGGTCGATGCGCAGTACCGGTTGCGTGATGGGGTGTTGATCCGCGAACTCTGATCGAGGCATGTCCACGCGTGGCGTGGATCTACTGTAGAGCAGAGGCAGCCGAGCATGGGCTCGGCTCTACAGGTTGGCTATCGCGAGAACTCGCGCAGCAGTACCGCGATCGAGGCCACGTTGGCCAGCACGCACAGCCAGAGCACCCATTGGAACGCGGCCTTGCGGTGCTTGTGGCGGAACATCGCCTGGCCCAGCAGCGCGCCGGGCCAACCACCGGCAAAGGCCAGCAGCTGCAGGGTGCGCTCGGGAATCCGCCACTGCTTTCGCTGCGCCGCGCGCTTGTCATGGCCATAGAGGCCGAACGACACTGCGCTGGCCAGCACGCACCAGCCGCCCAGCCACAGCGGCAGCACGCCGCTGATCATCAGCGCGATCAACGCGCCGAAGGCAGCCAGCGCGAGATTACGCCGCCACGCCACTTACAGCGCGTCGAGGAAGCCGCGCACGGCCGGGCCGAAACGCTCGAAATCGACGAGGAAGGCGTCGTGGCCCTGCGGCGATTCCAGGCCGATGAAGTGCGCATCGGCACCGCCGGCGCGCAGGCCATCGGCAACCTGTTGCTGCTGCTGCACGGGGAACAGGATATCGGTGTTGGCGCCGATCGCCAGCGCCTTCTCCACGCGGATCTTTGCGAGCCCGGCCAGCACGTCGCCGTCGGCATACTCGGCCAGGTCGAACCAGTCCATCGAGCGGCTCAGGTACAGGTAGCAGTTGGGATCGAAGAAACGCACGAAGCGCCGTGCGTGGCCTTCCAGATAGCTTTCCACCTGGAATTCCAGGCCGAACGGATCGTCGTCGGTCTGGTCCGAATCCAGCCGCACGCGGCCGAAGCGGCCATCCCACTCCAGCGCGGAGCGGTAGGTGATCACGCCCAGTTTGCGCGCCATGCGCATGCCGGACTCGGGGTACTCGGCATCGTCGTAGTGGCCGCCATTCCAGCGCGGGTCAAGGCGGATCGCCTCGCGCTGCAGCGAGCGGATCGCGATCGAGAACGGCAACGCCTGCGCGCTGCCGGAAATGTTGACGTGGCTGCGCGCGATGCCCGGATGCAGCATCAGGATGGCAAGGGCCGTCATGCCGCCCATCGAGTTGCCGACCACGCAGGCCAGCCGCTCGATACCTAGTGCACGCACGACGTCGACGGCGGCGCGGGCACCGTCTTCGATCGACAGCTCGGGGAAGTCCAGGCGGTAGGGCTGACCGTTGGCCGGGTTGAGCGAAGCGGGGCCGGTCGAGCCCTTGCAGCTGCCCAGCGAGTTCACGCAGACCACGAAACAGCGGTTGGTATCGATGGGCTTGCCGGGGCCAACCATCGCTTCCCACCAGCCCGGTGCCGGGTTGGCCTCGTTGGCCGCTGCATGCGCGTCTGGGGACAGGCCGGTCACGATCAGGATCGCATTGCTGGCATCGGCCGCCAGCGTTCCCCAGGTCTCGTAGGCCACGCGCGCGCCGTGCAGGGCGCCACCGCGCTTGAACGGGAACGGCGAAGGCAGGGCGTGGAAGCGGGTGCCGGGCGGGATGAATTCGGTCATGCAGGCATTCTAGCGGGGCGGCATGTGGAGCTGGCGACACGCTGGTTTCCAGCAGCGGGTGGACGCGGACCGGACCGTCGTATCCACGCATGGCGTGGATCTGCTGTAGAGCCGAACCGATGCTCGGCTGGCGGGCGCCGGCAACCCAATCGCAGCCGAGCGTGGGCTCGGCTCTACAAGTCAGGGAAACCGCAGTTCCACCACGCCTTCATGCGGCAGGCTTACCTTCACTGGAACGCTCTGCAGGTCGCCCTCGCTGCGGTTGGCGCTGCCGGTGCGTGAGATGCGTGCCAGTACTTCCACTTCGCGATGGGCTGACAGCGGTGCGGTTGGCATCGGACTGTCACCGTCGCCCAGCCCGACCGTGTCCGGGAATCCGCTCAGCGGCAGCTTGCGAGCGGCCACCGGCATCGGCGGGCCACCGACGGCACGGGCCAGCACGAACACCTGGGTGCTGGCGGGCCACTCGGCGTTGTTCAGTGCCGGCAGCTGCACGCGCACCTGCAGCAGCGCCGGTGGCGCCGCGGCGCCAGCATCGGGCGCCTGGCCGGCGGCCTCGCGGGCAATCGCGATCTGCGCCTGCAGCGCCTGCGCGGCACCCGGTTCCAGTCGCGGCAGCAGGCCGCTCCACACGTCCGCAGCCTCGGCGTTCTTTCCGCGTTGGCGCAGGGCGATGCCCAGCAGCCAGCTGGCGCGCTCGGCGTCAGGGGCCTGTGTACGTGCCTGCTGCAACCAGGCCATCGCGGTGTCATCGAACTGCTTGCCGGCATCAGCCTGCGCGCGCGCCTGCGCGGCTTCCACCAGCACGCCAGGATCATCCGGTGCCAATTCGGCGGCCTTCGCGAAGGCGTCTGCCGCAGCTGAGGCATTGCCCAGTTCGGCCTGCGAACGCCCGAGCAATGCCCAGCCATCGGCACGCTGAGGGTCGCGCTTCAGTGCATCCTGCAGGGCCTGCACGCCATCGCGCAGGGTGGCTACCGACGGCGTCGGCTGTACCTGTGCTGCACGCGGATCACCGACCAGCAGGTACAGGCAGGCACCGGCCACGCCCAGTGCGAACACGACGACCACGAAACCGCGACGACCGTGGTGGCGCAACGGCCACAGCACCAGTGCTGCCATCAGCGCAGCAACCAGGCCGGCCAGCACCGGCAGCCAATGGTTCACCATTCGTCTCCTTCATCGGCCTTGCCGGCCGGCGCCGCGCTGACGCTGCGTCCACGCCGGCGGACGATGCCCAGCACCACCAGTGCACCGGCGGCGAGCACCACCAGGGGGCCGCCCCACAGCAGGCAGGTACCCGGCTGCAACGGCGGCTGATAGAGCACGAACTCACCGTATCGGGCGACCAGGAACTGCTTGATCTGTGCGTTGTCGTGGCCCTGCTGCATCAGCTGCAGCACCTCGCGGCGCAGGTCCTGGGCGATCTGCGCGTTCGAATCGGCCAGCGACTGGTTCTGGCACTGCACGCAGCGCAGCTGCGCGGCCAGGTCATGGAAGCGGCGTTCCTCGGCATCATCGCGGAACTGCAGCGGCTGCGGATCGTGCAGCGGCTGCTGGGCCAGCGAGGCCAGCGGCACCATCAGAAGCAGCAACGCCAGCAGCCAGCGCATGGGTTCAGGGCGCCGTTTGCAGGGTGTTGCCGGCACTGCCCTGGGCCTTCTCGATCTTCTCCAGTGCCGGGATCAGCTTCTCGTCGACCACGCGCTGGGTCATCGCGCCACTGTACTTCCAGCGCACGATGCCACTGCCATCGACCAGGAACGTCTCCGGTGCGGCGGTCACGCCCCAGTCGATCGCGGTGCGGCCCTCGACGTCACTGAGCACCACCATGAACGGGTTGCCCAGCTGTTCCAGCCAGTGCAGCGCGTCGGTCGGATCATCCTTCCAGTTGTAGCCGATCACGCGCACGCGCTTGCTCTCGGCAAAGCGGGTCAACACCGGGTGTTCCTCACGGCAGGCCGCGCACCAGCTGCCCCAGACGTTCAGCAGATAGGGCGCGCCGCGCAGCTCGTCGCTGTGTACGATCATTTCCGGGTCATGCAGCACTGGCAGCGCGAACGCCGGCGCCGGCTTGTCGATCAGCGCCGACGGCAGCACGTCGCGCTGCGGGTCGCCCGATTTCATCACCCCATAGATCATCAGCCCGAGCAGACCGAAGAAGAACAGCACGCCGATCACGATGGCTACCGGCGGCAGCGGGCGGGAGGGGCGCGGGGCGGGGGACTCGGACATGGGAACTCCTACGGACGACGGAAACGGCGGTCGGCGGCGGTGATGAATCCGCCCAGGGCCATCAGCAGCGCGCCGAGCCAGATCCAGCGCACGAACGGCTTGATGTGCACCCGGACCGCCCATGCATTGTTGCCCAGCGGCTCGCCCAATGCCACGTAGACGTCGCCGTCGAAGCGTGCATCGATGCCGGCCTCGGTCATCACCTGGCCGCCACTGGCGTACTGGCGCTTCTCGGGATGCAGCAGGGCCTGCTCGCGGCCGTTGCGGAACACCCGCAGGTGGCCTCGATCAGCGATGAAATTCGGCCCTTCGCGATGGTCCACGCCTTCGAAGCGGACTTCGTAGCGACCGACCACCAGCTGCTGGCCCGGCGCCAGCGCCACTTCGCGCTGCACGTTCAGCGCCTCCACCAGCAGCGCGCCGGCCAGGAACACGGCGATGCCGGCGTGGGCGACGATCATGCCGAGCATCTCGGCGGTGAAGCGGCCATTGCCGCGCAGGCGCTGCCAGACGAAGCGTGCGGTGCCGAGTGCGACCCAGGCCGCAGCGGCGACGCCGATACCGGCCTTCCAGCCATTCTGCGGTGCCTGCCACCAGGCCAGCGCGCCCAGCAATACTGCCAGGCCCAGCCAGGGTGCCAGCAGCGCGAAGGCGCGCGAGGGCTGGTCACGCTGCCATTTCACCAGTGGGCCGAACGGCAGCAACAGGATCATCGGTGCCATCAGCAGCAGGAACAGGCTGCCGAAGTAGGGCGGACCGACCGAGATCTTGCCCAGCGACAGCGCATCGGCCAGCAGCGGGTACAGCGTGCCGAGCAGCACCATCGCGCAGGCGGTGGCCAGCAGCAGGTTGTTGGCCAGCAGCAGGGTCTCGCGCGAGGTGGCGGTGAAGCCACGGCGCGGATCATCGGCATCCACGCTCAGCTGGCTGGCGCGCAGCGCGTACAGCAGCAGGCTGCCACCGACCAGCACTGACAGGAACACCAGGATGAACAGGCCGCGCGAAGGATCGGCGGCGAATGAATGCACGCTGGTCAGCACGCCCGAGCGCACCAGGAAGGTGCCCAGCAGCGACAGCGCGAAGGCGGCGATCGCCAGCAGCAGGGTCCAGCTGCCGAAGGTGCCGCGCTTTTCGGTCACGGCCTGTGAATGGATCAGTGCCGCACCGACCAGCCACGGCATGAAGCTGGCATTTTCCACCGGGTCCCAGAACCACCAGCCGCCCCAGCCCAGCTCGTAGTAGGCCCACCAGCTGCCCAGTGCGATGCCCAGGGTCAAAAAGCCCCAGGCAACGTTGGTCCACGGCCGCGTCCAGCGCAGCCAGCGCGCATCCACGCGACCTTCCAGCAATGCCGCCACCGCGAACGCGAACGGCACCGCAAAGCCCACGTAACCGATGTACAGCATCGGCGGGTGGATGATCAGCCCCGGATCCTGCAGCAGCGGATTGAGGTCGCGGCCTTCCAGCGGCGCCGGGTTCAGGCGCAGGAACGGATTGGAGGTGAAGATCAGGAAGGCGAGAAAGCCGACGCTGACCACGCCCATCACTGCCAGCACGCGGGCCTGCACCGGTGCCGGCAGGTGCCGCGAGAACAGCGCCACCGCGCCGGTCCACAATGCCAGCACCAGCGCCCACATCAGCAGCGAGCCCTCATGCGCGCCCCACACCGCCGAATAGCGGTAGATCAGCGGCAGCAGCGAATTGGAGTTCTCGGCCACGTAGCGCACCGAGAAATCCTGCTGCACGAACGCGGCGGTCAGCACCGCGAAGGCGCCGGCCAACAGCAGCAGCTGCGCGAAGGCGGCAGGCCGCGCCACCGCCATCCATGCCGCGTTGTTGCGATGCGCACCGGCCAGCGGCAGGCCGGCCTGCAGCAGCGAGGCCAGCAACGCACACAACAGCAGGATCTGACCCAGTTCGGGCAGCACTCAGCGTACCTCGGGGGCCGTCACCGGCACGTCGTGCTTGCGATGGGCATCGCCCATCTTGTCGGCCACTTCCTTCGGCACGTACTTCTCATCGTGCTTGGCCAGCACTTCGTCGGCGACGAAGACACCGTCCTGCAGGCGGCCACTGGCGACAACCGCGGTGCCTTCGGCGAACATGTCCGGCAGGATCCGCGAGGTGGTCACCGCCAGCTGTGCATCGCCGTCGGTCACGTCGAAGCGCGCCTCCAGCGAGCCGACCGGGCGGTTGAAGGAGCCCTTCACCACCATGCCGCCCAAGCGGAAACGCGACTGTGCATCGACATCGCCGCGCAGCACTTCCGAAGGGGTGTACAGGTAGGCGATGTTGCGCTCCAGCGCCATCGCCACCAGCGCGGTGGCCAGGCCGGAGGCGAGCAGGGCCAGCAGCACCCACACCAGGCGGCGACGCTGCACCGGGGTCATCGTTCCAGCTCCGTCGACAGCGGCGTCGCCGCGTCCTGCCTGCCAGCGCGGGTCTGCTGCCGTTGCTGGCGGGCCAGTGCCAGCCGGCGCGCCACGCGCAGGCGCAGCCACGAACCGAGGGCATCGGCGCCGAGCACCAGCACGAATACGGCGTAGGCGCCGATCACATAGGGCAGGTGGGTCATGGCTGGGCTTCCCGTGAGGCGCGCGCGGCATGGACACGGCCGCCGACCCAGGCCTTGCCGGCCTCGCGGTCGAGATTGTCGGCGCGGGCCTTGGCCAGCACCGAACCGGCGAACCAGAACTTGGTGCCGATCACCATCCACCACAGCGGCGCGATCATCGCGCTGCTGATCGCCGATTCACCGAACACGTTGATCGACTGGCGCTGGTGCAGGCCACCCCACCAGTCCACCGAATAGCGGATCACCGGCAGCAGGCTGACACCTACAATGGCCAGCAGGCCAGCGGCGCGCGCAGCGCTGCGGCGGTCCTCGATGGCGTGGTACAGGCCGATCACGCCCAGGTACAGGAACAGCAGTACCAGTTCGCTGGTCATGCGCGGGTCCCAGTCCCACCAGGTGCCCCAGGTGCCCTTGCCCCAGATGCTGCCGGTCAGCAGGGTGATGAGGGTGAAGCCGGCGCCCATCGGCGCGCAGGCCATGGCCAGGATCTCGCAGACCTTGATCCGCCAGATCAGCGCGATCGCGGCATACAGCGCCATCAGCGCGAACACGAACAGGCTCATCCAGGCACTGGGCACGTGGATGTAGAGAATGCGGAAGCTGTCCAGCTGCTTGGCTTCCGGCGGCACCACCAGCAGCGCCTGCCACATGCCGACCAGCAGCACCGGCACTGCTGCAAGGTAGAACACCCGCGACCAGCGGGCAGCGAAACGGTCGAACGTGGGAGGCGAACCGAGTTGGTGGAACCAGCGGACAATCGGATTCATGCGTGGCGGCTATCCAGCAGGGGTGGATTGGCTCTCAGCTCGGTCAACTCAGAGAAATACGTATTGCAGCGGCGGTGGCCAGCGGCGCCAGCACCAGCGCGACCAGCAGGCCGGCGCCCAGCATCAGCAGCGCACCGACCGGATCCTGCCCGCGTCCGGCTGCCGCCAGGCCGCCTGCACCGAACACCAGCACCGGCACGTACAGCGGCAACGACAGCAACGCCACGAGAATACCAGAGCGCCGGATGCCGACGGTCAGTGCAGCGACCACGCCACCGATCAGGCTCAGCAACGGCGTTCCCAGCAGCAACGATGCCAGCAACATCGGCAGCTGGTCATGCGGCAGATGCAGCATTTCGGCCAGCAGCGGGCTGACCACGATCAACGGCAGTGCCGTGGTGGCCCAGTGCAGCAGTACGCGCACCAGTACCAGCCAGGCCAGCGGCACCGGCGCCAGCAGCCACTGTTCCAGCGAGCCATCTTCGGCGTCGGAACGGAACAGCGAATCCAGCGACAGCTGTCCCGCCAGCAGCACGGCCAGCCACAGCACCGCGCCGGCGGTAGCGGCCAGCAGTTGTGGCTCACGACCCTGGGCCAGCGCGAACAGCACCACCACCAGCACCGCGAACAGCAGCGGTTGCAGCGCGTCGCCGCGTCGGCGCCAGAGCAGGCGCAGGTCGCGCTTGAGCAGGGCGCCTGCGGTCTGCCACAGGCCTGGTTCGGTGCCCGGCGCGATCATGCGGCACCGCCGAGGTCGAGCTGGCGGGTGCGCACCGGCGGTGCGGCATAGGCGCCGTGGGTGGTGACCAGCGCAGCGCCGCCGGCGCGCAGGTGCGCCGAAATCATCCGGTTGACCAGGGTGATTCCCTCCAGGTCGAGGTTGGCGTAGGGTTCGTCGAGCAGCCACAGTGGCGCCGGCGACAGCCAGATGCGCGCCAGTGCCAGCCGCCGCTTCTGCCCGGCCGACAGGTGGCGTACCAGAGTGTCCTCGTAACCGGCCAGGCCGACGATGGCCAGCGCGTTGCCGGGCATCTGCCGCGCACGACGGCCGTGCAGGCCGCACAGGAAGTGCAGGTTCTCCAGCGTGCCGAGGTCCGGCTTCAGCGCCGGCAGGTGGCTGAGATAGGCGACATAGCGCGCACGCTCGGCGTTGCTGGCGGGCTTGCCATCGATTCGCACCTGGCCGGCGCCGGGCCGGGCCAGGCCGGCCAGAACGCGCAGCAGGGTGGTCTTGCCGGCGCCGTTGCCACCCTGCACCAGCAGGGCTTCGCCGGCGTCCACATGGAAGTCCAGCGGGCCGAACACCGGCTCGTCATTGCGGGAGAAGCTCAGGCCGCTGGCGGCCAGCAATGCAGGGGTGTTCAAGGGGCAGGGGTCTTCATGCCGGAGTGCGGTCGCAATTGTAGCGGTGAATGCTGTCCCGGTAGCGCCGGGCCATGCCCGGCGGCCGCAAGGCATATGCAAAGAGCCGCCGGGCATGGCCCGGCGCTACCGGCTGAACCCACAGTCGCAGCGCGGATTTCGTACACTTCTGGGCCTCGTTCCCCACAGTCCAGGCCGATGCAACCCACCACCAAGCTGCCCAAGGTCGGTACCACGATCTTCACCGTGATGTCCCAGCTCGCCGCCGAACACGGCGCGGTCAACCTGGGCCAGGGTTTCCCGGACTTTTCCGCGCCGCAGCGCCTGATCGATGAGACGGCCAGGGCGATGGCCGCCGGGCTGAACCAGTACCCGCCGATGACCGGCGTAGCCCCGCTGCGCCAGGCCATCGCCCAGAAGGCGCTGGACTGCTACGGCGCGCAGGTGGATGCGGACAGCGAGATCACCGTCACCAGCGGCGGCACCGAGGCCATCTTCAACGCCATCCACGCCGTGGTGCGTGCGGGCGAGGAAGTGATCGTGCTCGACCCGGCCTACGACTGCTACGAGCCGGCGATCGACCTGGCCGGCGCCAAGGCGGTGCATGTGTCGCTCGATCCGCAGACCTTCGCCGTCGATTGGGATCGCGTGCGTGCAGCGATCTCCCCGCGCACCCGCATGTTGATCGTCAACACCCCGCACAATCCGTCCGGCGCGATGCTGTCGGCGCAGGACATGCAGGCGCTGGCCGAACTGCTGCGCGGCACGCAGATCTACCTGATTTCCGATGAAGTGTATGAGCACATCATTTACGACGGCCGTCGCCATGAGTCAGCGCTGCGCTACCCGGAACTGCGCGAGCGCGCGTTCGTGATCTCCAGCTTCGGCAAGACCTACCACTGCACCGGCTGGAAGATCGGCTATGCGATCGCCCCGCCGGCGCTGACCGCCGAGTTCCGCAAGGTGCACCAGTACAACACCTTCACCAGCTTCGGCCCGGCGCAGTACGGTTTCGCCGCGATGATCCGCGATGAGCCGGAACACCACCTGGAACTGGGCGCGTTCTACCAGGCCAAGCGCGACCGCTTCCGCGAGCAGCTGGCCAGCACCCGCCTGAAGGCGCTGCCGGTACCGGGCGGCTACTTCCAGCTGGTCGACTACTCGGCCATCAGCGACCTGCCGGACCATGAGTTCGTGAAGTGGCTGACCATCGAGAAGGGCGTGACCGCCATCCCGCTGTCGCCGTTCTATGAGACTCCGCCGGCCGGCCAGCGCCTGGTGCGCCTGTGCTTCGCCAAGAACGAAGCGACCATGGACGCGGCGATCGAACGCCTGCGCCTGCTGTGAGCGGAGGCATGGACATGCAGGACCTGCGCATTTCCCTCGTCCAGGGCGACACCCGCTGGCACGACCCGGCCGGCAACCGCGCCTACTACGGCGCGCTGCTGGCACCGCTGGCCGGCACCACCGACCTGGTGATCCTGCCGGAGACCTTCACCAGTGGTTTCTCCAACGAGGCCATTGCCCAGGCCGAAGGCATGGACGGCCCGACCGTGGCCTGGGTGCGCGAGCAGGCCAAGGCCTTGAACGCGGCGGTGATCGGCAGCGTGCAGCTGCGTGATGGCGAAGGCGTCTACAACCGCCTGCTGTTCGCCACGCCCGATGGCACGCTGGAGTACTACGACAAGCGCCACCTGTTCCGTTACGGCGGCGAGCACGAGCGTTATGCCGCCGGCCGTGAGCGCCTGAGCGTGGAATGGAAGGGCTGGCGGATCAATCCGCAGGTCTGCTACGACCTGCGCTTCCCGGTGTTCTGCCGCAACCGCTACAACGTCGAGCGTCCGCAGCAGCTGGACTTCGATCTGCAGATCTTCGTGGCCAACTGGCCGTCGGCGCGCGCCTATGCGTGGAAGACCCTGCTGCGCGCGCGCGCGATCGAGAACCTGTGCTTCGTGGCGGCGGTAAACCGCGTCGGCGTGGACGGCAACCAGCTGCACTACGCCGGCGACAGCGCGGTGATCGACTTCCTTGGCCAGCCGCAGGTGGAGATCCGCGAACGCGAACAGGTGGTGACCACCACCATCTCGGCCGATGCCCTGGCCGCACATCGCGCGCGCTTCCCGGCGATGCTCGATGCCGATGCCTTCCACCTGGACGAACAGGCCTGAGCCACGGCCTGAACAATGCCGCACCAGCGCGCGCGCCTGCATCCAACGTGCACGCGCGCGCTGCTAGATTTGCCGTCAGTCCGACCGAACTGGAAGTCCTGCCATGAACAAGCCTTTCGCCGTGCTGCTGGCCCTGTCTGCTGCAACGCTGGCCCCGGCTGCGCACGCTGCCGGCAATCTCGATTGCCAGCTGCGCTACAACCTGTCCGGCTGGTCGCTGATCTACAAGACCGCCTCCGGCAACGGCACCGTCACCTGCAGCAATGGCGCCAGCATGCCGGTACGTATCGAAGTGAAGGGCGGCGGCCTGACCGTGGGCAAGTCGAAGATCACCAATGGCCGTGGCAGCTTCACTGGCGCCGTCAGCGTCAACGAACTGCTGGGCACCTACGCCTCGGTTGGCGCGCATGCGGGTGCCGTGAAGTCCAGCAACGCGCAGGTGATGACCAAGGGTGACATCTCGCTGGCCCTGTCCGGTACCGGCAAGGGCTGGGACCTGGGCGTGGACGGCGCCGCCTTCACCATCAGCCGTCGCTGATCCCAAAAAAAGGGGACGGAGGGGATTAAGTCGCTTTCGCCCCTTTGAGGCAAAAGCGACTTAATCCCCTCCGTCCCCTTTTTGTATCAGATGCCGTCGGTGTTGGTGCGCACGATCAGCTTCCAGCGGATGTCGCCTTCGTGGGGCGCGTGCTGGTGATGGGATTGGGGCGGAATGGATCGTTCTTGTTGCACGTCACTTCACGCTTGCAGCCCTTGCACCGATAGATGCCTGACGTCTGGACCTTCTCGGCCGGGCCATGCGTGTCAGTCCATACCTGTGTGACCTTCTCTGCCTGCAGGTGCGCTGCTTCGGTGTACCACGCCATCGTCAATGCCTCATGTTGCGGGTGAGGGTTCACGATAGGCGTTCATCGCGTTGCTCGCGTCGACCTATGGCACTAATTGCACGTTTTCAAAGAATTCCTAGCTCACGCTTTTCATCCGCGCATGGCGTGGATCTGCCAACGGATCGACCCAACAGACAAAGAAAAACCCCGGCCTGGGCCGGGGTTTCTCATTTCAGCGTGGCCTGTGATCAGCCGCCGCGTGGGCCGCTACGGCGCGGGCCGCCCGGGCCGCGGTTGCCGCCGGGACCACGGTTGCCACCCGGACCGCCGGGGCCGCGGTTACCTCCGGGGCCACGGTTGCCACCGCCCGGGCCGCGACCGCCCGGACGGGCGCCCTGTGCCGGCTTCGGGCTGCCATACGGGTTGAAACCCGGGGTTGCATGGTCGGACGGGAAGCTCGGGGCGTTGCCCGGATGACCGTACGGGTGCTTGTTGCCCTGGCCCTGCGAGCGGTTGCCGGCACCGGCCGGACGACCCTGGCCGCCTGCGCCGCCACGGCCTTCACCACCGAAACCGCCACGGCCCTGGCCGCCGGCGGCGCCCGGGCCCTTCGGCTTGCCGTACGGACGGCCCTGGCCGCCCGCGCCCGGACCACGGGCACCCGGGCCACGTGCGCCCGGACCGGCGTTGCGATGGCCGCTCGGGCCGGTGCTCACGCCGTCCGGCACGTACCAGGTACGGAACGCGGCCGGGTTGCCTTCCGGCAGCGAGCGATCATTCTTCGGCGGGCGCTGCTTGAACGGCTTCTGCGACTGCTTGGCCGCCGCTTCACCGCTGACCGTCAGGCCGCCCTTGAAGCCGCCACCCTTGCCGCCGCGACCACGGCCGCGGTCTTCGCGGACGTTGTCGAAACGGCGCAGCTCGCGGCCTTCGTCGGCGGTGTTGTGGCCGTTGACGTAGGCGTTGCCACGGCCACCTTCGCGCACGCGCACGGTGGTCTTGGCGGCGCGGCGCTGGCCGATCACCGGCTGCAGCGTCAGTGCCGACGGTGCGCCTTCTTCCAGCTTCAGCTGGGCGCGCAGCGCTTCCACCTGAGCGGTGCCCAGTTCCACCGAATGGCCACGGGCCAGTTCGCGCGGCAGGCTCACCTTGCCATAGCGGGTGCGCTTCAGGCGGCTGACCTGGCAGCCCTGCGATTCCCACAGGCGGCGCACTTCGCGGTTGCGGCCTTCCTTCACCACGACGCGGAACCAGTCGTGGGAATCGGTGCCGCCGATGCGTTCGATCTCATCAAACTTGGCCGGACCGTCTTCCAGTGCGACGCCACGGCTGAGGCGGTCGACGATGGCGTCGGAGACCTTTTCCTCGCCTTCCGGTGCACGCACGCGCACCACGTACTCGCGCTCGACCTCGAACGACGGGTGCATCATGGCGTTGGCCAGCTCACCGTCGGTGGTGGCCAGCAGCAGGCCGGTGGTGTTGATGTCCAGGCGGCCGATGGCGATCCAGCGCGCGCCCTTCAGCGGCGGCAGCGACTCGAACACGGTCGGGCGGCCTTCGGGATCTTCGCGGGTGGTCACCTGGCCTTCCGGCTTGTTGTAGACCAGCACGCGCGACGGCTCGGCCAGGGCAGTGGCGACGAAGCCACGGCCATCCAGTTCGATCCTGTCGCCGCTCTTGACCGACATGCCGGTCTGCGCGACTTCACCGTTGACCTTGACCAGGCCTTCGGCGATGCGCTGTTCCAGCGCGCGGCGCGAGCCGAGGCCGGCCTGGGCCAGCACCTTGTGCAGGCGCTCTTCCAGCTTGAACTGTTCGGAGGTGGCTTCGCGCTTCAGCGAGAGCTTGTTACGGGGGGTGTCACTCATCAGTTTTGCTCCGGCCGACGGTTTCGAGGTCGGCCTCTGGTTCGGAATCGGCTTGGTCAACAGCCACGGTCGTCATCGCGACGGCGTTGTCTTCGCGTTCGTTCACTGGCACCGCGCGCTCGCCCGGCGCGGAATCGGGGTGCCCATCATCGAGGGGCGAAGGTGCTTGCTCATCGGAGGCCGATGCAGGGGCTGCATTGGCGGAATCGGGGGTGTCACCGCCGGCCAGGCCGGCGTCATCGTTCGCGGCAACGCCATCGGCGCCGGCCGAGATGTCCGGGCCCTCGGCACCGGCCACGGCCGGTGCATCACGGTCCAGGGCCAGCTGCGGTTCCAGCTCACCCAGGTCCTTCAGTTCCGACAGCGGCGGCAGTTCGTCCAGCCGCTTCAGCCCGAAGTAGTCCAGGAAGCCCTTGGTGGTGCCGAACAGCGCCGGCTTGCCGGGCACGTCACGGTGGCCGACCACGCGGATCCATTCGCGTTCTTCCAGTGCCTGGATGATGTTGCTGCTGACCGCCACGCCGCGCACCTGCTCGATCTCGCCGCGGGTGATCGGCTGCCGGTAGGCGATCAGCGCCAGGGTTTCCAGGGTGGCACGGGTGTAGCGGGTCTTGCGTTCGGTCCACAGTCGGCTGATCCAGCCATGTACTTCGCTGGTGACCTGGTAGCGGAAGCCGGAGGCGACCTCGACCAGTTCCACGCCACGACCTTCGCAGGCCTCGCGCAGGCGCTCCAGCGCACGTTCGATGCTGCCCGGCGGTGCCGGTTCCTCTTCCGGGAACAGGTCCTTCAGCTGGGCCAGGGTGAGTGGCTGGCTGGAGGCCAGCAGGGCACCCTCGACAATGCGGTCGATCAGCGATTGATCCATCGGCAGTCAGCGCTCACTCGTTGGCATTGGCGGCGTCGTTGTCGTCGAACTCGCTGCTGAACTGCAGCGGCGCGTTGGTGTTTCCAGCGGCCAGCGACTTCACGTAGATCGGCGCCAGCGGTTCTTCCTGGACGATGTCCAGCAACTGTTCCTTGGCCAGTTCCAGCACCGCCAGGAACGTGACCAGCACGCCCAGCTTGCCTTCTTCGGCGGTGAACAGCCCTTCAAAACGATAGAACTTGCCGTCTTCCAGGCGTCCCAGTACTTCGCCCATGCGTTGCCGCACGCTCAGTGCTTCGCGCTTGATGGCGTGGCCGCTGAACAGCTCGGCGCGCTTGAGCACGTCGTGCAGGGCCAGCAGCATTTCCTTCAGGTCCACCGGCGGCGGCAGCTTCACCGTGGCGCGCTCGGGCATGAAGGCATGCGCCACCGTGGTGTCGCGGTCCTGGCGGGGCAGGGCGTCGATGTCCTCGGCGGCCTGCTTGAAACGTTCGTACTCCTGCAGCCGGCGCACCAGCTCGGCGCGCGGGTCGGCCTCATCGCCTTCCTCGCTGACCGGGCGCGGCAGCAGCATCCGCGACTTCACCTCGGCCAGGATCGCGGCCATCACCAGGTACTCGGCCGCCAGCTCGAAGCGCAGCTCGCGCATCACGGTGATGTATTCCACGTACTGCCGGGTGATTTCGGCCACGGGAATGTCCAGCACATCCAGGTTCTGGCGGCGGATCAGGTACAGCAGCAGGTCCAGCGGGCCTTCGAAGGCGTCCAGGATGACTTCCAGCGCGTCCGGCGGGATGTACAGGTCCTGTGGGATCTGCAGGACCGGTTGCCCATGCACCACGGCCAGCGGCATTTCCTGCTGCTGGGGGGCGGGCGGCCGGGTTGGCGGGTTCGCGTCGAGCGCGAGTTCGGAAGTCATCTAATGGACATCAGGATTGCAACGGACCAGTCGCGGCACCGGGTTCGCCGGGCCAACGCCACGGAGCCCCAGGGCACCAGACACGCCGGGATCGGCGCGATTCCACACATATCAAACAGCAGGACGCGCCGCAGTAAACGGCAGCGACAGAACTACGGGGAGGTCGTCTACGTGGCCCGGCCAGGTGGTCCGGTTTGAAGCAGCGGATCTGTCGCCGGGGGCTGCGTGGCCGCAGAAACCGACGGGCTGCTGCATCCAGCCACGTGCAATGGAGTCTAGGGTAAGCCTTTGCTGCGCCAGTGTCCAGCCGGACCGGGGCAGGGGCTGCATTGGCTAGAATCGGCGGACCCGACAACGCAAGCGAGGAAATGCCGGTGTGGTATGTGATCGAAGGGTATGACGGCCAGGATGTGCTGGCGCAGCGGCTGCAGGCGCGGCCGGAGCATCTGGCGCGGCTGCATGCGCTGCGCGACGCGGGACGCTTGCTGCTGGCCGGGCCGTGCCCGGCGGTGGACAGTGAAGACCCGGGCCCGGCCGGTTTCAGCGGTTCGGTGGTGATCGCGCAGTTCGAGTCGCTGCCGCAGGCCCAGGCCTGGGCCGATGCCGACCCGTACGTGGCTGCAGGCGTCTACACCCGCGTGCAGGTCCGCCCGTTCCGCAAGGTGCTGCCGTGAACGCGGAACGGATCGAGCGGATCCGTGGTGCGCTGCAGCAGGCGCTGGCGCCGAGCGTGCTGGAGATCGAGGACGACAGCCATCGTCACGCCGGCCATGCCGGTGCGCGCGACGGGCGCGGCCATTTCAACGTGCATGTGGTCAGTGAGCGCTTCGCAGGGCTGGCTCCATTGGCCCGACATCGCGCGGTCTATGCCGCGCTGGGGTCGATGATGGAGACCGATATCCACGCGCTGTCCATCCGCGCACAGACCCCGTCAGAACAGGGCTGAGTCCTTGTCCCGCACTGTCCTGGCCGGTCCCTGCGGGTCTGGCCACGGACAGATTTTCATGTCCATTTCGGGACATTCGCCTAACGGACTGTTTACAAGCCTGGATGGAAACGCTTACATTCCGCGCCAATGCTGGTAGGTCCAAGCCGTGGAGGGCGGCTTCGTGAACAAGGCAGCTATCACAATCAAAGACGTCGCACGCGAAGCCCGGGTCTCCGTGGCCACGGTTTCCCGCGCGCTCAACGGGCATGAAAATGTCGCCGAACCGGTCCGCCAGCTTGTGCTGGAGGTGGCCGCACGGCTGCGTTACACACCGCACGCCGCCGCCCGCAGCCTGAGCAGCCGCCGCACCAATACGGTGGGCGTGGTGCTGCCTGACCTGTACGGCGAATTCTTTTCCGAGCTGATGCGCGGCATTGACGGGGTGGCCCGCAACCGCCGCCAGCACCTGCTGGTGTCCAGCTACCACGGTGACCAGGAACAGCAGGGCGCCGCCCTGCGTGCCATGCGCGGCCGCGTCGACGGCCTGCTGGTGCTTTCGCCCTATGCCGAGAGTCCGGGCTTCCTGACCGACAACCTGCCGCAGTCGTTGCCGACGGTGTTGATCAACACCTATCTGCCCGGGCAGGACCACCCGGTGCTGAGCATCGACGACCACGCCGGTGCAATGGCGATGACCCGCCACCTGCTGGATGCCGGCCACCGCCGCATTGCCTTCATTTCTGGTCCGGACCTCAACTTCGACGCGCGCGAGCGCCTGCGCGGCTTCCGTGACGCGCTGGCGGCTTCTGGCGGTGGCGCCGAAGGCATCGAGTTGCCCGGTGATTTCGACGAAGCTTCCGGCCATCGTGCCGGTCAGGAGTTGCTGGCAGCCGGAGCGCTGCCCGATGCCGTATTCGCCGCCAACGACATGATGGCCCTGGGCTGCCTGTATGCGTTTACGCAGGCAGGGGTCCGTGTGCCGGCCGATGTGGCCCTGGCGGGTTTCGATGACATTCCACTGGCGCGTTTCGTCCACCCGTCGCTGACCACCATGCAGGTCAGCATCGCCGAGCTCGGCGACCGGGCCATGACGCGTCTGATGCAGTTGATGGACGGCACCTCCACGGATGGGGCAGGGGACAAGCAGACCCTGGTTCCCCGCTTGATTGTTCGCGATTCCACCACTCCGCCATCCGGCCGTTGAAGCCAGAGGCGTTTCTTCTTTTTTTTTGACTGATCGCAGGGACCGCGCAAGCGGTTACCGCCACCCGGAGATTGAGTTGATGATGCATACCACCTTCCGCATGCCGGCGCGCCGGCTGCTGAGCACCGCTCTGGTCAGCTGCCTGATGCTGGCTGCCGCCCCGAACGTCATGGCGCAGTCGGCCAACGCCAGCCTGCGCGGCCAGGTTGCCGGTGCCCAGGCCGGCACCGAAGTGACCGCCACCAACGTGGCCACCGGTACCGTCCGCCGTGGCACCATCCGCGCCGACGGCAGCTACTCGCTGATGGGCCTGGATCCGGGCACGTACAACGTGGTCGCCAACGGCCAGACCCAGAAGGTCACCGTCACCGTGGCTTCGACCGCGACGCTGAACTTCGCTGGCGCAGCCAGCAGCAGCCCGGGCTCGACCGCGGCCACCAACCTGGACACCGTCAACGTTGTTGCGCCGACCCTGCTGCAGGAAGTGCGCACCTCCGAAGTTGGCAAGACCGTCAGCCTGCAGCAGATCCAGACCACCCCGCAGGTGTCGCGCAACTTCCTGGAGTTCGCTGACGCGGTGCCGGGCCTGATCTTCACCCGCGATGCCAAGGGCAACACCTCGCTGCGCGGCGGCGCCACCAATGCAGATGGCACCAACGTCTACATCGACGGCGTCGGCCAGAAGAGCTACGTCAAGGGCGGCGGCGTGGCCGGCCAGTCCGGCAGCGCCGGTAACCCGTTCCCGCAGCTGGCCATCGGCGAATACAAGGTCATCAGCGGCAACTACAAGGCCGAGTATGGCCAGGTGTCGAGCGCCGCAGTGACGGCTGCGACCAAGTCCGGTACCAATGAGTTCAAGGGTGAGGCGTTCTACCGCTACACCGATGAAGACATGCGTGCCAAGACCCCGGCCGAGCGCCAGGGCGGCAAGGAGAAGATGGTCTCGGCCGAGAAGGAATACGGCTTCGCCCTGGGCGGCCCGATCATCCAGGACAAGGCGCACTTCTTCGTGACCTACGAAGCCAAGCGCTTCGACCTGCCGGTCACCATCGCGCCGGATGGCGCGGTCACCGGCGCTGCCGGCCTGCTGCCGCCGGCCGGTGCCGCCGGCCTCGGCCCGGCCAGCCAGCCGTTCCAGCAGGATCTGATCTTCGGCAAGATCGACTTCGAGCCGACCGACAACGACCGCATCGAGCTGACCTTCCAGGACCGCGACGAAACCCAGTCGCAGTTCAGTGGCCAGACCTCGCCGGAAGCCGGCCGTGAAGTGGTCAACACCGACCGTCGTTATGCCCTGCGCTGGAACCACAGTGGTGAGCGCTACTACAACGAGTTGATGGTCACCCACGAAGACTCGTTCAACAACCCGACCCCGCTGACGCTGGCCAACGGCATCACCTACACCGCACCGGACGGCCCCGAAGACCGCACCATCGTGAAGATCGGTGGCGCCTCGGCACTGGATTCGCAGGTGAAGGGCCAGAAGGGCTGGTCGATCGAAGACAACCTGACCCTGGATGGCATCCAGTGGGCCGGTGACCACACCATCAAGATGGGCGTGAAGTACAAGGCGATCGATCTGTACGCATCCGATGCGGCGCAGATCAATCCGACCTTCACCTACTCGCTGGGCGATCCGGACTTCCCCGATTCCATTCCGTACAAGGCGCAGTTCGTCAAGCCGGTGACCGGCGTGACCGGCGTGTCCGGTGAAGTGCGTTCGAAGTCCAAGCAGTACGGCGTGTTCATCCAGGACGACTGGCAGGTCAATGACCACCTGCAGCTGAACATCGGCCTGCGCTGGGACTACGAAAAGACGCCGTCCTATCTGGACTTCGTGACCCCGCAGCAGGTGGTCGACGCCATCTATTCGCAGGATCCGCGCGCCCCCGCTGGCCAGACCTATGCCGATTCGCTGGCACTGGGCGGCCTGGACATCAGCGACTACATCAGCAACGGCCACAACCGCAAGGCGTTCAAGGACGCCTGGCAGCCGCGCCTGGGCTTCTCGTATGACATCAACGCCGACGAGCAGCACGTGATCCACGGTGGTGCCGGCCGTTCCTACGACCGTGACCTGTTCGACAACCTGCAGCTGGAAACCACCAAGCTGGCCCTGCCGCAGCCGACCATCTACTTCCGCAATCCGGCCACCGGCGCCTGCATCAACGGCCAGGCCGCCTGCTATGACTGGAACCCGAACCTGCTCAGCGGGATCGGCAACCTGCAGGCCCTGGTCGGCGCGACCAGCAATGCCGGCCTGGAAGTGGACCTGCTGAACAACAAGCTGAAGGCGCCGTACTCGGATCAGTTCAGCCTGGGCATGAGCAACCAGATCGGCGACTGGCTGACCGACGCCACCATTGCTCGCACCCTGAGCTACGACGGCTTCGCCTTCACCCTGGGCAACCGCTACCCGACCGGCCAGTTCTTCGATGATCCGCGCCTGTGTGGTGGCACCTCCCCGGGCCTGAGCCAGGCCTGGAGCTGCAACGTGCCGGGCTTCGGCAGCCTGATCATCGGCCAGCAGGGCATCAAGACCCGTGCCACCCAGGTCCTGTTGTCGGCACAGAAGCCGTTCACCAAGGAAAGCGGCTGGGGCACCTCGATCGCCTACACCTGGACCACCGCGCGCCATAACCGCGACATCAACGAGAAGTATGCGTTCGATCGCGGCCTGATCGGTGACTACCCGACCATCCGCTCCAACGGCGCACCGCGCCACCGCCTGGTGGTGACCGGTTCGTACGCGGGCTTCTGGGGCATCACCTTCGGCGGCAAGATCACCCTGGCCACCCCGACCGCCGTCAACGACTGGTACCCGGTGATGCAGGCCAGCGGCTACACCCTGCCGACCCCGCAGGCGGCCGTGCCCAACGCAACCGGCAAGTTCCTGGTGGGTGGCAAGATCTTCGGCTACCGTTCGGTCGACCTGCAGGCGACGAAGACGTTCAAGCTGGCGGGCAACACCGAGCTGTACGCCCGTCTGGACATCATCAACGTGTTCAACTTCGACAACTTCTCCACCTACAACTACGTCAAGACCAACGGCAAGCTGCAGGCCAGCTACAACGAGACCGGCGACATCATCGGCACTCCGCGCCAGGTGAAGGCCGAGGTGGGCTTCCGCTTCTAAGCGGCGCCGCCTGCTGCTGTATCCGATGCCGCCGGTCCGCCGGCGGCATCGATTGTGTGAGAACGGCAATGGCCGGCCCCGTGCCGGTCCATTGCCCACGCCGCTGCCGGGCAGGGGGCAGCGGCGTGGGCAATGATCGCGGTGTCAAACCACGTTTTTCGTGGTTTTTTAAGAGCGCATCTTGTAAACGATTTCAGATCATTGGACGGTATGCTTTCCCATCGATCAGACCACCGGAGGAACCGCGCCATGCAGGCACGCCATCTGTTGTCCGCCGCAATGCTGTGCTTGGCGGTGGCCGCCTGCCAGCCGGCCCAGCAGGAACCTGCCAAGCCGCGCCCGCCGGTGATCCTGATCGAGGCCGATGCACCGCCGCGGCCGATGAAGCCGGAGTTGCCGCCGCTGTTCGATGACATCGAGCGCCGCACCTTCCAGTTCTTCTGGGACACCACCAACGAGATCAATGGTCTGACCCCGGATCGCTATCCGTCGCGGCCATTCGCCAGCATCGCGTCGGTGGGTTTCGCGCTGACCGCGTATCCGATCGGCATCGAGAACGGTTGGGTCAGCCGCAACCAGGCGATCGACCGGACCCTGACCACGCTGAAGTTCTTCCGCGACGTGCCGATGGGCCCGCAGCGCACCGGCAAGGCGGGCTACAAGGGTTTCTACTATCACTTCCTGGACATGCAGGAAGGCCGTCGCTACGACAGCTGGGTCGAACTGTCCTCGGTGGATACCGCACTGCTGATGATGGGCGTGCTGTTCGCGCAGTCGTACTACGACGGTGACGATCCGCGCGAAAAGGAAATCCGCCAGATCGCCGATACCTTGTACAAGAAGGTCGACTGGCCGTGGCTGCAGCAGCGTGCACCGCTGATCTCGATGGGCTGGTTCCCGGAGAGCGGCTTCATCGACCACGACTGGATGGGCTACAACGAGGCGATGATGGTCTACATCCTCGCCCTGGGCTCGCCCACGCACCCGGTCAGCCCGGACGCGTGGACGGTGTGGACGCGCACCTATGACAACGACTGGGGTGTCTACCAGGGCCAGGAATACCTGTCCTTCGGCCCGCTGTTCGGCCACCAGTACAGCCACGTCTGGATCGATTTCCGCGATATCCAGGACGCGTACATGCGCGAGCGCGGCAGCACCTATTTCCTCAACAGCCGCTCGGCCGCGCTGGCCCAGCGCGAGTACGCCATCGCCAACCCGATGCAGTGGAAGGACTATGGCGAGAACGTGTGGGGCCTGACCGCCAGCGATGGCCCGCAGAACACCACGCAGGAGTACCGCGGCGAACAGCGCCAGTTCCGCCACTACTCCTCGCGCGGCGCCGGCCTGCGCGAGAACTTCGATGACGGCACCATTGCCCCGACTGCGGCAATCGCCTCGGTGGTGTTCGCGCCCGAGCAGGTGATCCCGGCCACGCTGGAAATGCACAAACGCTACGGCGACTACATCTATTCCAGCTACGGCTTCCTGGATTCGTTCAATCCCAGCTTCAACTACGACATCCCGATCAAGACCGGTCGCCTGGTGCCGGATCGCGGCTGGGTCGCCAGCGACTACATCGCCATCGACCAGGGGCCGATCCTGACCATGATCGCCAACTATCGCAACGACTTCGTCTGGGAAGTGATGAAGAAGAATCCGTACATCCGCAAGGGCCTGGAGCGGGCCGGATTCAGCGGTGGCTGGCTGGCGCCGGAAGGGTCGTTCCAGCCGCTGGAACTGCAGAAGGACGAAAAGGCCGCGGCAGCACGCGCGGTGGGTATCGCCGAATCACGCGCGGCTGCCGCGCAGGAACAGAAGAACAATGCCAACCGCACCACAGGCCAGGGCAAGTAACCCGATGCCGAACTGGATCGACCGCCTGCGCCGCTGGGCGCTGCCTGCCCTGGCCACCCTGGCCGTGGCCGGCTGCGCCCGCACCGAACCGGGCACCACCACCGTGCGCTTCTGGGCGATGGGCCGCGAAGCCGAGGTGGTCAGCGAGCTGATCCACGAGTTCGAGGCCGAAAATCCCGGCATCAAGGTGGATGTGCAGAACATCCCGTGGACCGCCGCGCACGAAAAGCTGCTGACCGCGTTCGCCGCCGATGGCCTGCCGGACGTGTGCCAGCTCGGTAACACCTGGGTGCCGGAGTTCGCCGAACTCGATGCATTGACCCCGCTGCAGCCGTTCGTGCAGCGCTCCACTGTGGTCGATCCGAAAGATTACTTCCAGGGCATCTGGGATACCAACGTGATCCACGGCGAGCTGGTCGGCGTGCCGTGGTACGTCGATACGCGCCTGATCTACTACCGCAAGGACCTGCTGGCCAAGGCCGGCTACGACCACCCGCCGCGTACCTGGGCCGAGTGGGACGAGCAGATGGCGGCGATCAAACGCATGCAGGGTCCGAACCGCTACGCGGTGCTGATGCCGATCAACGAGTTCGAGCAGCAGCTGTCGCTGGCCCTGCAGCAGCCCGACCCGCTGCTGCGCGACGACGATACCCGTGGCAATTTCGCCAGCCCGGGATTCCGCCGCACGCTGTCCTTCTACGCCAACATGTTCGAGCAGGGCTGGGCGCCGAAGATGTCCGAGACGCAGATCTCCAACGTCTGGGATGAATTCTTCCGCGGCTTCAACGTGTTCTACATCTCCGGCCCCTGGAACATCCGCGAGTTCAAGAAACTGCAGCCGAAGGAACTGGAAGGACAGTGGGGCACCGCTGCGCTGCCGGGGCCCGACGGTCCGGGCGCGGGCATCGCCGGTGGCACCAGCCTGGTGATCTTCCGCAAGTCGCAGCAGAAGGAGGCGTCCTGGAAGCTGATCGAATTCCTGTCGCGCCCGCAGATCCAGGCACGCTTCCATTCGATCATCGGCGACCTGCCGCCACGCCGCAGCGCCTGGAACGCGCCGTCGCTGGCCAACGACCCGCTGGCCGCCGCGTTCCGCGATCAGCTGGAGCGGGTCAAGCCGACGCCGAAGGTGCTCGAATGGGAGCGCATCGTGCAGGAAATGCGCATTGTCACCGAGAAGGTGGTGCGCGGTGGCCTGCCGCAGGACAAGGCCGTGGCCGAACTGGACCAGCGCGTGGACAAGGTGCTGGCCAAGCGCCGCTGGATGCATGAACAACAACGCCTGCAGGAGCGCGCGCCGTCGCCGCAATCGAGCAGCGCAGTGGCCGCCGGGAGCGCGCAATGAAACGTACTTCGCTGGCCGGCTGGATCTTCGCCGGCCCCTCGCTGATCGTGCTGGGCGTGTTCTTCGGCCTGCCGGTCGCCTCGGCGCTGGCGCTGAGCGTGACCGACTTCGACCTCTATGCACTGGCCGACAGCAGCAACCTGCGCTTCGTCGGCCTGGGCAACTACATCGACCTGCTGCAGACGCCGATGTTCTGGAAGTCGCTGTGGAATACCACCTACTTCGTGCTGATCGGCGTACCGTTGTCGATCGGTGTGTCGCTGGGCGCGGCCATGCTGCTCAACGCACCGGCCGCACGCTTCAAGGCCCTGTTCCGTACGGCACTGTTCGCGCCGGTGGTGACCACGCTGGTGGCGGTGGCGGTGATCTGGCGCTACCTGTTCCATACCAGCTATGGACTGGTGAACTACGGGCTGGGCCATCTGGGCATCAGTCCGATCGACTGGCTGGGTGATCCCAACTGGGCGATGCCGACCATCATGCTGTTCGCGGTGTGGAAGAACTTCGGCTACAACATGGTGATCTTCCTCGCCGGCCTGCAGGCGATCCCGCATGACCTGTACGAAGCCGCGCGCATCGACGGCGCTTCGCGCTGGAAGCAGTTCCTGCACATCACCCTGCCGATGCTCGGCCCGGTACTGCTGGTGGTCGGCGTGATCACCGTGTCCGGCTATTTCCAGCTGTTCGCCGAGCCGTATGTCATGACCCGCGGCGATCCGCTGCAGAGCACCGTCAGCGTGCTGTATTTCATGTTCGAGGAAGGCTTCAAGTGGTGGAACCTGGGGCGCGCCTCCGCGGTGGCGTTCCTGCTGTTCCTGATCATCCTGGCGGTGACCACCGTGATGCTGCGTTTCGGCCGCAAGAGGCAGTTGGTATGAGTCGTGAAATCGGCCAGTCGCGCTGGTATCCGTGGATGATCAATGGTGCGTTGCTGGTGCTGGCCCTGGTCAGCCTTGCACCGCTGCTGTGGATGCTCTCGGTCTCGTTCATGCCGCAGGGCGAGGCCAGTCATTTCCCGCCGCCACTGCTGCCTTCGAGCATCACCACGCACAACTACCACGAGCTGTTCGCGCGCACCGGCATGGGCGGCAACTTCGCCAACAGCCTGCTGGTGTCGCTGGCTATCACGCTGGGTTCGCTGCTGCTCAACACCATGGCCGGCTACGCCTTCGCCAAGCTCAACTTCGTTGGCCGCGAACGCCTGTTCCAGGTGCTGATGGCAGCGCTGGTGATCCCGGCGCAGGTGGCGATGCTGCCGCTGTTCCTGCTGATGAAGCAGCTGGGCCTGGTCAACAGCTTTGGCGGCGTGATCGTGCCAGCGCTGGCCAGCGTGTTCGGTATCTTCCTGGTGCGCCAGTACGCGCGTTCGATCCCGGACGAGCTGCTTGAAGCGGCCCGCATCGACGGCGCGGGGGAGCTGCGCATCTTCTTCCAGATCGTGCTGCCGATGCTCAAGCCGGTACTGGTGACCCTGGCGATCTTCACCTTCATGGGGGCATGGAACGATTTCATGTGGCCGCTGATCGTGTTGACCGACCAGGAGCACTACACTTTGCCGGTGGCGCTGGCCACCCTCTCGCGCGAGCACATCATGGACGTGGAAATGATGATGGCTGGCGCGGTGGTCACCGTGGTTCCGGTGCTGGCACTGTTCCTGGTGCTGCAGCGGTACTACATCCAAGGTCTGTTGCTGGGGAGCGTCAAGGGATGAAGCGAGCGATCGCCGTTGGACTGGGCCTGTTGTGGACTTCCCTGGCGATCGCCGCACCACCGGCACTGCCGGCGCCGAAGGTACTGGACGATTTCGACGACATCGGCGCCTGGAAGCTGGTGCTGTCCGACCAGGTCAGCGGTTCGCTGCGGCCGGTGAGCGGTGCCGGTGGCGGCCGCGCGCTGTGCCTGGACTACGATTTCCACAAGGTGTCGGGCTACGTCGGCATCCGCCGCGCGCTGGGTATCGAGTACCCGGCCAACTACCGCTTCGGCTTCCAGCTGCGGGGAGATTCGCCGGGCAACGACCTGCAGTTCAAGCTGATCGATGCCAGCGGCGATAATGTCTGGTGGGTCAACCGTCCGGGCTACAGCTTCCCCAAGGCGTGGACGCCGGTCGAATACCGCCGTCGCCAGATCGACAAGGCATGGGGGCCATCGCCGGAGAAGGAGATGGCGCGCAGCGCTGCGGTCGAGTTCACGATCTACAGCAAGGTCGGCGGCCGCGGCACGGTGTGCTTCGACAAGCTGACCCTGCAGGGCCTGCCGCCGCAGGATGATTCGGCGCTGGTGCCATCGGTGATCGCCGACACCGCCACCGCGCTGCAGGACCGGATGATCGACGGAAAGAGCGATACGTTCTGGATCAGTGGCGGGGTCAAGCAGCAGACCATCAGCCTGGACCTGCACAAGAGCCGCGAGATCGGCGGTGCGGTGATTGACTGGCTGCCGAACCTGGAAGCCAATCGCTACACCGTGCGGACGTCCGAGGATGGCCGGGACTGGCGCACCGTGCGCGAGGTGATCGGCGGTGCGGGCGGCCGCGACTGGCTGGCGCTGCCGGATACCGACGCGCGCTACGTGCGCTTCGATCTGCACGATGGCCCGAACTGGCGCTATGGCATCCGTGACATCACGCTCAAGCCGCTGGCGTTCGCGGCCACGCCGAACGCATTCCTGTCCTCGATGGCGGCCGACCTGCCGCGCGGCTTGCTGCCGCGTGCATATGTGGGCGAACAGCCGTACTGGACCCTGCTCGGCCTCGATGGCGGCCAGGAGCAGGCACTGATCAGCGAGGACGGTGCGCTGGAACCGGCCAAGGGCAGTTTCAGCATCGAGCCGTTCATCCGCGTGGACGGCAAGTTGCTGGACTGGTCGACGGTGGCCATCACCCAGTCGCTGCAGGATCGCTACCTGCCCATCGCCAATGTCGACTGGGTGCATGAGAAGGCCGGCCTGGCGGTAACCAGCTTCGTGCAGGGCACGCCGGAGCGCGCGCAGCTGATCGGCCGCTACCGGTTGAGCAATCCGGACAAGGTGGCGCACGAGTACACCCTGGCGCTGGCGATCCGGCCGTGGCAGGTGAACCCGCCGACCCAGTTCCTCAATACCGTCGGCGGCATCAGTCGCATCGATGCGCTGGATGTGGGCGAACAGCTGGTGCGCATCAACGGTGAGCCGCGCATCTATCCGTTGCAGGTGCCGGATGCGCGCTTCGCCAGCACGTTCGATGGCAAGCTCGACGCGATGCATCTGGCCTCCGGGAAATACCCGGCCAGCACGGCGGTGAAGGACAGCACCGGCATGGCGTCCGGTGCGCTGCTGTATACGATCAAGCTGGAGCCTGGCCAGAGCCGAGAAGTGGCGGTGGTGTTGCCACAGACCGGAGGCTGGGCGCCGCAGGCGCTGGATGTGGCCAAGGCGCAGGCACAGGTCGCAGAGCAGTGGCGGCAGAAGCTGGGGGTGGTCTCGTTGCAGGTACCGGCTGCGGGCCAGGCACTGGTCGATACCCTGCGCACCGCCGTGGCGCACATGCTGATCTCGCGGGTCGGCCCGCGCCTGCAGCCGGGCACGCGCTCGTACGCACGCAGCTGGATCCGCGATGGCGCGATGATTTCAGAGGGCCTTCTGCGCATGGGGCGCAGTGATGCGGTGCGTGATTACATCAACTGGTATGCGCCCTATCAGTTCGAGAATGGCAAGGTGCCGTGCTGTGTCGATGCACGTGGCAGCGATCCGGTGCCGGAGAACGACAGCCATGGCGAGCTGATCTACAGCATTGCCGAGTATGGGCGCTATACCGGTGACAGCACCTTCGCCGAACTGATGTGGCCGCATGTGCAGGGCGCCTACAACTACATGGAGCAGCTGCGCGCCAGCGAGCGCACGGACGAGAATCGGGCGCGCAATCCGGCGTTCTACGGGATGATGCCGGCCTCGATCAGCCACGAAGGCTATTCGGCCAAGCCGATGCATTCGTACTGGGACAATTTCTGGGCGTTGCGCGGCTACAAGGATGCGGCATCGCTGGCGGCCCAGCTGGGCAAGGTCGAAGCCATGCAGATTGCCGAATCGCGTGACCAGTTCCGTGATGACCTGCAGGCCTCGCTGCTGTCGGCGATGCAGCAGCACAACATCGATTACCTGCCGGGCTCGGCCGAGCTGGGCGATTTCGATGCGACCTCGACAACCATTGCGCTGGCTCCGGGCGGTGAACAGGGGCGCCTTCCGCAGCAGGCGCTCGGTGCCACTTTCGAGCGCTACTGGAAGGAATTCGTGGCCCGTCGGGACGGCAAGCGCGAGTGGAAGGACTACACGCCCTACGAGTGGCGCAACGTGGCCGCCTTCGTCCGCCTTGGCTGGCGCGATCGCGCCTGGCAGGCGACTGAGTTCTTCTTCAAGGACCGTGCGCCGCAGGCCTGGAACCAGTGGGCCGAAGTGGTCTCGCGCACGCCGCGCAAGCCGTTCTTCGTCGGTGACCTGCCGCATGCCTGGGTCGCCTCGGACTTCGTGCGCTCGGCCCTGGACATGTTCGCCTACAGCCGTGACATGGACGATGCGCTGGTGTTGGCCGCCGGCATTCCGACCGCCTGGCTGCAGGGCGAGGGCATCGCTGTGCAGGGCCTGCGCACGCCGCAGGGCCAGCTCAACTACCGCCTGCAGCGCAGCGACAAGCAGCTGGTGCTGGAGGTGCAGCCGGGCCTGGTGCCACCGGTCGGTGGCGTAGTCTTGCCGTGGCCGTACGCCGGTGATCCGGGCGAGGCGACCATCAACGGCGAAGCGGCCGAATGGACCGACAGGGAACTGCACGTGCACCAGCTGCCGGCGCGGGTCGAGATCGATGTACCGGGCGCGGTGCGCCGCGCCGAACGCAAGGGGCAGTAACGATGAAGCAGCAGGGGGGAAGGGTACGCACGGCCGTGCGTGCCTTGGGACTGGCCATTGCATTGGCATTGCCGGGTGCCGTGATGGCAGCCGTGCCAACCGCCGCGGCAGCGGCTGACATCGCCAGCGCACCAGGCATGAGCATGGTGACCTTCAACCTGCATCACGACCGCGAGGACTGGCCGAGCCGCCGCCGCACCATCCTGGCCGAGCTCAAGCGCCTGCAGCCGGATGCGGTTGCCCTGCAGGAGGTGATCCAGCGCCGCAACGTGCGCAACCAGGCGCAGTGGCTGGCCAGCCAACTCGGCTACAAGTACGTATTCGTGTCCACCGATCCGGTGGGTGCGCCGAAACGTTACGGCAATGCGCTGCTGACCCGGCGGCCGATCCTCGCCCAGGGTGAGCACCTGCTACAGCCGCTGGACGACTACCGGACGGTCGCCCATCTGCGCATCGATGTGGACGGCAAGGCGGTCAACGTCTATGCCACCCACTTCAACGAGCGCAGCGACGAAAATGGCCAGCGCATCCGTCGCACCCAGGTCGAGGACCTGCAGCGCTTCATCGCCAGCACCTCGGCCGGCGCACCGGTGGTGATCGCGGGCGACTTCAACGCGCTGGTCGATGCCAGTGACCTGAGCGAGCTGCGCAGCCATTACGGTGACAGCTACGGCAGCGTGCACGTCAACACCGACCTGGCTAGGGCCAGTACGCTGAACAGGCACTACTACCCGGTGGCCTCGCGGATCGACCACATCTTCTTCCAGCAGGACGCGATGGTCGCACGTGAGGCCAAGCTCCTGTTCGACCAGCCCGATGACAGCGGTCGCTGGGCCTCGGACCATTATGGCGTGTGGACCCGCCTGCAATTCGCTCCGGCGCACTGATGTCCTGGTAGGTGCCACCCTTGGTTGGCACGGACGTGTCCGCGTTCACTCCAACAACGGCGCCGACCAGGGTTGGCCTCTACCAGAGCGCTGCACGCGCCCGGCGCAAAAACAGAAACGGCGGGGATCATCGATCCCCGCCGTTTTTTCACGCGATCAAAGCGCGATCAGTTCGCCGGCGGCGTGCGCTTGGCGCCTTCTTCGTCTTCTTCGTCGGCCTTGGCTTCGGCCGCCTGGGCTGCCGCATCGGCGTGGCCATCGGCGACCGGATCGATCGACGGTGTCACCACTGCATCGGCGACCGGGGCCGCAGCTTCCACCGGTGCAGCTTCAACTGCCACCGGAGCGACCGGCTGTTCGGCCACCGGCGCGGTCTCGACGACCGGCTTGGCTTCAACCACCGGAGCAGCCTCAACGATCTCCGGCTTGGCTTCTACCACCGGAGCGGTTTCGGTAGCGGCCGGCTTGGCTTCAGCCACCGGTGCAGCCTCGACTGCCGCCGGCTTCGCTTCGATCGCCTGAGTGACTTCAGCCACCGGGGCTGCTTCCACCGCGACCGGCTTTGCTTCGACCGCCGGTGTGGCAACAGCCACCGGTTGCGCCGGGGTTGCCGCGTCGATGGCATCGAGCATGCTGGTCTGCACCGGCGAGGACACCGGCTCTGCCTTGGCTGCGGCTTCAACCGCCGCCGGCACTTCGGCGGTGATCGGTGCGGCAGTCTCGACCACGGCGCTGCTCACCACCGCCACCGGTGCGGCGACAGCAGCGACGGCAGTACGGACCGGCTTCTCGGCTTCGACGGCAACCGGTTCGGCTTCGTCATCGAAATCGAATTCCGGCTGCGCACGGGTCGGCTGTGCGGCGGCGACCGGAGTGGCCGGGGCGGCACTGTCGACGTTCGGCTCGACGCCCTCGGCGTCATCACCCTCGTCACCCTCGTCCTGGTCATCGCCCAGGCCGTCACCACCGGCAGCGTTCTCGGCGCCACCGCGACGACGACGACGGCCGCCACGACGGCCGCGACGGCGGCGGGTTGCACCTTCGCCAGCCTGCTCGCCATGGGCGTCGGCTGCAGTCTCTTCACCGGCAACCGCAACCACCTCGGCCTCGCCGGCAGCGTTCTCGACCGGTACTGCGTCCACCGGAGCGGCGGCCACCGGGGCAACCGGGGCGACCGGTGCAGTGGCTTCCTGCGCGGTCACCACATTGGCGGCGACGGCAGTGGCGGCCACGGCTGCTGCCGCGGTCACACCTTCAACCGGGGCTTCGGCGACGTTGCGCTGCGGCTTCTCGGCCGGCTTGTCACCGTCCTGCTGCTGGCGCGGCTGCTTGGGCTGCTTCAGCTTCGGCTGGTTCTGGCCCTGGCCCTGCTGCTCGTTGCGCGGCTTGTTCTGCTGCTGCGGCTGCTGCTGGCCATCCTTCTGCTGCGGCTCTTTCTGCCTGCCCTGCTGCGGCTGCTGCTGGGCATTGCCGTTGCGGCCGTCCTTGTTGCGCTGCTCAGAACGGTCCTTGCGGTTGCCGCCATCCTTCTGCTGCTGCGCGTTGCCGTTGCCACCGTTGCCACGGTTTTCGTCGCGACGGTCCTTGCGATCCTTGTTGCGATCCTTGTTGCGGTCCTTGCGACCACCGTCCTGCTGCTGGCGCGGAGCCGGGGCGGCCGGAGCCGGCGCCGGTGCCGGCTCGCCACCGAACACGCGCTTGAGCCAACCGATCACGCCGCCGCTCGAAGCCGGCGCCACGGGCGCTGCCACGACCGGAGCCGGAGCGGCTGCAGCCGGAGCCGCTTCCTCGCGCACCGGGGCGGGAGAGGTGTGCTTGACCTGGGTCACTGCCGGCGGCGGGATGTTCAGCTGGCCCTTGGTCAGGGCGTGCACCGGCAGCTTGCGCGGGGTGCCGCGCTGGTAGCTGGGCTTGCTGCTCTCTTCACCGAGCTCGTTCTCACGCAGGCGGGTGACCGCATAGTGCGGGGTGTGCAGCTGCTCGTCGGCGACGATCACGATCGGCGCTTCGTGGCGCTGCTCGATCTCGCGCAGGGCGCTGCGCTTCTCGTTCAACAGGTAGTTGGCGATCTCCACCGGCGCCTGGACCAGCACCTGCCCGGTGTTCTCCTTCATCGCGTGCTCTTCGGCGACGCGGATGATCGACAGCGACAGCGACTCGACGCTGCGCATGCGGCCGTGGCCGTCGCAACGCGGGCAGACGATCTGGCTGGATTCGCCCAGGCTCGGGCGCAGGCGCTGGCGGCTCATTTCCAGCAGGCCGAAGCGCGAGATGCGGCCGACCTGCACGCGGGCACGGTCGTACTTCAGCGCGTTGGCCAGGCGATTCTCGACCTCGCGCTGGTGCTTGTTGGAGGCCATGTCGATGAAGTCGATCACCACCAGGCCGCCCAGGTCGCGCAGGCGCAGCTGGCGGGCCACTTCCTCGGCCGCTTCCAGGTTGGTCTGGAACGCGGTGTCCTCGATGTCGCTGCCCTTGGTGGCGCGCGAGGAGTTCACGTCGACTGCGGTCAGTGCTTCGGTCTGGTCGACCACGATCGAGCCACCCGACGGCAGGCGCACGTTGCGCTCGTAGGCACCTTCGATCTGCGACTCGATCTGGAAGCGGTTGAACAGCGGGATGTCGTCCTTGTAGTGCTTGAGCTTGCGCAGGGTCTGCGGCATCACCTGCTGCATGAACTCGCGGGCGTGCTCGTACATCTCCTCGGTGTCCACCAGGATCTCGCCGATGTCGGCGCGCAGGTAGTCACGCAGGGCGCGCACGATCAGGCGCGATTCCTGGTAGATCAGGAACGGGGCCGGCTTGCTCAGTGCGGCTTCGGCGATGGCGCGCCAGACGTTGAGCAGGTAGTCCAGGTCCCACTGCAGCTCTTCCGCATCGCGACCGACGCCGGCAGTACGGATGATCACTCCCATGTCGTCGGGAATGTTCAGCTTGTCCAGGGCCTCCTTCAGCGCGGCACGGTCTTCGCCCTCGATGCGGCGGGACACGCCGCCGGCGCTGGGCGAGTTCGGCATCAGCACCATGTAGCGGCCGGCCAGCGAGATGAACGTGGTCAGGGCGGCGCCCTTGTTGCCACGCTCTTCCTTGTCGACCTGGACAACGATCTCCTGGCCTTCCTTCAGCAGCTCGCGGATGCCGGCCTTGTTGTGGTCGACACCGGCCTGGAAGTAGTCGCGGGAGATTTCCTTCAGCGGCAGGAAGCCATGGCGGCCACCGCCGTACTCGACGAAGGCGGCTTCCAGCGAGGGCTCGATGCGGAAGATCCGGCCCTTGTAGATGTTGGACTTCTTCTGTTCCTTCGACGGCTGTTCGATGTCGATGTCATACAACGACTGGCCATCCACGATGGCAACACGCAGCTCTTCAGCCTGCGTGGCGTTGATCAGCATTCGCTTCATTGTTGCGTTCCTCGCAAGCGGCTACCGCGCGGAACGCCATGGGGTTTCGCCTCTGGACACGGCTCGCCGCCCATTCGCGCAAGCGCGGGGAGGGCGGCTTGGGTTTCCAGCGCTACGACACCACGGCAGGCCGCGGGAGCGCTTCACTCTTATGGGTTTTGGGTGTTGCAGGGCCGCAGGCAGCTGTCAGCCAGGCTGGAGCGCCACGCGGGACATGTTCAGCACGGTTGCGTGTCAGGCATCCGGCGATGGCCGGGAAGGCCGGTGAGCCGCTAACATGGCCGCCCCGCGGGCGGTGGTCGCGCACTGTGCCGGATTCGTCGGAAGCTGGGCTTCTGGCCCTGAGTAACTTCCAACGAAATCAATCCCTTATCTCGCCCCCCGAGTGTAACAGAATAAACAGCCTGATGACCGCCCAAGACCCGACCAAACCCGCTGGCGACAAGCCTTCCGTGCGCATGATCACCGTTCCCGCCGACCGCGCCGGCCAGCGCCTGGACAACTTCCTGCTCGGCCAGCTGAAGGGAGCCCCGCGCAGCTTGGTGTACAAGCTGGTGCGCAGCGGGCAGGTTCGGGTGAACGGCGGCCGCGCCAAGGCCGAGCGCAAGCTGGAGGCGGGCGATGAGGTGCGTGTGCCGCCGGTCCGTCTCAGTGAGGAAGGAGACAAGGCCGGCCCGCCAGAGGCGTTCATGCGGCGCCTGGAGCAGGCCATCGTCTTCGAGGACGCCCGGCTGCTGGCCCTGAACAAGCCCTCCGGCGTGGCCAGCCATGGCGGCAGCGGCATCAGCTTCGGTGCCATCGAGACCCTGCGCGCGTTGCGCCCGGGACAGACACTGGAGTTGGTCCATCGGCTGGATCGCGACACCTCGGGCCTGCTGATCGTGGCCAAGAAGCGTTCGGCGCTGAGCGAACTGCAGGCGCTGTTGCGTGAAGACCACGGCGCCGGCATCCGCAAGCGCTACCTGACCCTGCTGGCCGGCCGCATGCCGGACGGCGTGATGACCGTCGACGCGCCGCTGCACGTGGGCCTGCGCCAGGGCGGCGAGCGCCATGTACAGGTCAATGCCATCGGCAAGGAATCGATCAGTCACTTCCGGGTGCTGGAGCGCCGCGGCGGCCAGTCGTACTGCGAGGTGCGCATCGAAACCGGCCGCACCCATCAGATCCGCGTGCATGCCCAGCATCTGGGCCATCCGGTGGCCGGTGACGACAAATACGGCGATCCTGCGGTCAACAAGCGGCTTCGTGAGCAGATCGGGCTGAAGCGCCTGTTCCTGCACGCGGCCTCGCTGGAGTTTGCACTGGACGACGGCAAGAGCCCGTATGTGCTGAACGCGCCGCTGGCGGATGAGCTGGTCGAGGCGCTGGACCGCCTGCGCTGACGGCGGTTCGGCGGCGCCGGGTGCTCGGTCGGCGCCGTCGCTTCCCTGCGGAGAGTGGGCTTGTCACTTTCTTTGCTCGTGCAAAGAAAGTAACCAAAGAAACACGCCGCCATCCGCGAGCCGGCGCCGCGCGCCGGTGCCCTGCGCTCCTCGGTCCGCCGAGGGACGGCGCGGAACGCGCTGCGCTCAGACACCCGCGCCTCTTCGCCCTCGCCGGACCTGCGGTGCTCGGCTCGCTACAAGGCGGACCCGGACATCCGCAGCGTAGGCCCATACCCGCCCGTGACCTCTCGATACTGTGGGACGTACCAGCCGCGAGGGGGCTCAGCCCGTCGGCCGCAAACCCCTCACCATTTGAACAGCACCAGGCTGATCGCCAGCGTGCCCATGCCCGCCACCAACCCATAAACGGTCTCGTGACCCTTGGCATAGCGCTTGGCGGCCGGCAGCAGCTCATCCAGCGCCAGGAACACCATCACGCCGGCAATCAGCCCGAACACCCAGCCGAAGGTGGCGTGCGACAGCGACCCGGACAGCAACCAGTAGCCGAGCGCGGCGCCCACCGGCTCGGCCAGGCCCGACAGCAGGCTGGCGCTGAACGCATAGGCCTTGTTCTGGGTGGCGAAGTACACCGGCACCGCGATCGCGATGCCCTCGGGGATGTTGTGGATGGCAATCGCAAAGGCCAGTGGCATGCCCACCGACGGGCTTTCCAGCGTGGCGAAGAAGGTCGCCAGCCCTTCCGGGAAATTGTGCGCGGTGATCGCGACCGAGGTCAGCAGCGCGACCCGCTTCAGGTACTCGCGGCTGTTTTCGCGGAACGCGGGATCCTGCTTGTCCAGGCTGTCATGCGGGTTGGGAATGAAGTGGTCGATCAGCACGATCACGATCACGCCCAGCAGGAACGCCAGGGTGCCGTAGGTGAAGCCGGTGCGCTCGCCATGGGCCAGTGCGAACGAAGCAATGGATTTGTTGAGGATTTCCGACAGCGACACATAGACCATCGCGCCGCCGGCGAAGGCCAGGCCGAACGCCAGCAGGCGCGGGCTGGGGCGGCGCGAGAACAGCACCAGCAGGCTGCCGATCGCAGTGGCGAGGCCGGCCGCGAGGGTGACCGCCAGCGCAATCCAGATGTTTTCGGGGGGAATCTGCAGCATCTACCGACGCAGTCCTAGTCAACAGACAACCGCCCCGGACAGGGCCGGGGCGGCGAGGGCGAGGCGGGCGCCGGCTGGCCCCGTCGGGTGCGTGCGATCAGCCGCCGCGGCGCAGGCGCTCTTCAATGGCGAAGCACTGGTCCGGCTTCGGCTGCGGCGGGTTGAAGCTGACCGGCACCTGGATGGTGGCCGGCACCGGCTGGCCATTGCGTGTCGCGGCCTTGAACTGCCAGCCCTGCACGGCGGTTTTGGCCAGTTCGTCCAGCTGCGGGTTGCCCGCGCCAGTCAGCAGGGCGACCTCGCTCGGCTTGCCGTCGGTGCCGATGGTCACCTTGAACGTACTGGTGCCGCCCACGCCCATGCAGGCCAGTTCAAGCGGGTACTGCGGCGGCGGCGTCTTCACCGCTGCGACTTCGGTCGGCGGTGGCGGCGGTGGTGCCGGCGGTTCGGACGAGCCGCAGCCGGCCAGGCCGGTCGCAGCGATCAGGGACAGGCTCAGCAAGCGTACGTTCATGGCAGTTGCTCCGTCAGGGCCGAAGTCTTTGCCGCGCAGATGAAGTCGTTCTCGCTCAGACCGCCCACGTCGTGGGTAGAAAAGCGCACGACCGCGCGGTCGTAGTGCACGCCCAGGTCCGGATGGTGGTCCTCGCGATGGGCAATCCAGGCCAGCGCGTTCACGAAGGCCATGGTGGCGTAGTAATCCTTGAAGCGGAAGGTGCGCGTCAGGGCCTGCCCGCCCTCGCTCAGTTCCCAGCCGGGAACCTGCGGCAGCAGTTCGGCCAGGCGGGCTTCGCCGAGCTTGTGGTCGCTGCCTTTGCGTGGCACGCAACGGGCCTGGGCCAGTGGAATCAGGTCGGCCATGGGAATCTCCACCTCGTGTTGACTGAACAATGCGCCGGACGGTGTATAAACCGAATGAGCGGCTGACGCTTACTTGGCTAGAATAGCCTGATGATCCAGATCTCCGACACTGCCCAGACCCATTTCCGCAAGCTGATCGAACGCGAGGGCGTGCCTGGCATGGGCGTGCGCCTGAGCGCGGTCGACCCCGGTACCCCGCGCGCCGACGCCCGGCTGGAATTCGCCGAACCCGCCGACCTGCTGGGCGACGAGTGGGCGGTGGACTGCGATGGCTTCACCCTCTATGTCGATGCCGGCAGCGTTGGCTGGCTCGACGGTGCCGAGATCGACATCGTCGCCGGCACCGCCGGTGCCCAGCAGCTGACCATCAAGGCGCCGCGCATCAAGGGTGAAGCGCCCGGTGATGCGGCCTCGCTGGTCGAGCGCGTGCACTGGGTGGTGGAGAACGAAGTCAATCCGCAGCTGGCCTCGCATGGCGGCAAGGTGGCCGTGCAGGAAGTCTCGGCCGACGGCGTGGTGCTGCTGCGCTTCGGTGGTGGCTGCCAGGGCTGCGGCATGGCCGACGTGACGCTCAAGCAGGGCATCGAAAAGACCCTGATGGGCCGCGTGCCGGGCGTGACCGCCGTGCGCGACGCGACCGACCACGACAGCGGCCACGCGCCGTACATCCCGCGCGACAACGTCGCCTGATCGCTGACGCGTGCCTCTGACCCGGGCCGAGCAACTCATCGATCTGCTGCTGGCGCGCCAGCAGCCCCGCGCCGTCCTTGAGAAGACCACGCGCCTGCCTTATGGCTGGGCGTTGTGGCTGCGCTCGCTGGGGCCGCTGCCGCGGCCGTTGCATGCCAGCGAAGTGATTGCGGTATTGCTGCCGCGTCCGCTGCCCGGCCGGCCAGGCCAATCGCCGCAGTTGTCACCGTGGCAGGCGTTGCGCCGTCTGTTCTGGCAGGACTGGGACGCTGCGCCGCGCGACCAGCGCTGGATGCGCTGGACCTCGGCGCTGATCAGCGCACTGCTGCACCTGCTGTTCTTCATGCTGCTGCTGTGGGTGGCGGTGATCCGCACCACTGCGCCAGACGAAGAGGGCGCCGAGGGCGAGCGCGTGCAGGTGGAGTTCGTCGGCCGCGCGACCCAGGAAGGCGGGGGTGATCAGCCCGGCGCCGAAGTCGCTGCGGCCGCTGCGGCAGGTCGGGTTGCGACGGGGCAGCAGGCGGACGCCGCCACAGCTCCTGCCCCCCGTCCGGCGGCTGCCGAAGCCGCCGCATCTTCCCCTGCATCCGCGCCGACCGCCAGTGTTCCTCCTCCGCCAGCCGAAGCCGAGCCGGCGCCGGTTGCCGCGCCGCCGCCTTCACCGGTCCAGGCCACCGAGGTGGCGCAGGCCAGCACGGATTTCGTGGTGCCGCCGGTCAGCGTGCCGCGAACCGAAGTCAGCGTCGTACCACGTGACAGCACGCCCGTTGTGCGCGAGCGCAGTGTGCAGCCGGTGCAGGCGCCGCCGACGCCAAGCCAGATGCGCAGCCCGGAACTGGCCGTGCGCACGCCGCAGGTGCGTGACATCCAGGTGCGCGAACGCGAAGTCAGCATCGTCGAAGCGCCCGTCGCGCCCAAACCGCTGCGCAGCCCTGAAATGCAGGTGCGCGTGCCACAGCAGGACGTGCAGGTGCGTGAACGTGAAGTGCAGGCCGTGGCCGATCCGCAGGTGCGGATGGCGGCGGTGGCCGGGCGTGAGCCCGCCGTACGCGCGCCCACCGGTCGTGATGTACAGGTGCGGGAGCGTGAAGTGGCCCCGGCACCGGCGGCGGCACCGGCATCCTCCAGTGGCAGTGCCTCCGTGACGCCTGCGGCTGCGGCGCAAGGCAGCGCGGCGCAGACGAGCAGCAGCACGCGTCCGTCGGCCTCCGGCAGCACACCGGCACACGCCGGAGCGCGCCCGGCGCCCAATCCAGGCAACTGGGCCACGCCTGCCAAGGGCGACGACTGGGGTTCCTCCAGCCGTAACCGTGACGGTGCCAGCAGTGGCGCCCGCCAGGCCAGCACTGCCGGCAAGGGCAATGGCCTGTTCAATGCCGATGGCAGCGTGCGCGTGCCGGGCCAGGACGGCGATGGCCATGCCGAGCGCGGTGCGCCCGGTGGCGCCAACGACGGCTGGAGCAAGGAGCGCATCGCGCAATCGGGCACATGGCTGAAACGTCCGCCGTACGACTACACGCCGACGTCGTTCGACAAGTACTGGGTGCCACAGGAATCGCTGCTGGCCGAATGGGTGCGCAAGGGCGTCAAGGCGATGGAGATTCCGTTGCCGGGCACCAACTCGAAGATCTCCTGCGTCATTTCGATCCTGCAGGCCGGTGGCGGCTGCGGCCTGACCAACCCCAACATGCAGGACCAGCCGGCCGTGGCACGACCACCGCCGGACATCCCGTTCAAGAAAGAACTGCAGGAAGACAACGGGAGCCGCTAGGACGGCGCATCCACGCATGGCGTGGATCTACTGTGCATCCAGCTGCGCCGGGTAGATCCACGCCATGCGTGGATGATCCATGGGGGGCACGCCCATGCCGACCAAGGTCAGCCTCTATCAGGGCGTTGCCCTTACGCGCTCTGCGACAGGAACACCCAGAACGGGACGTCGCGGCCGACCCAATCGCGGCTGGCTTCATCCATCACGTCCAGCAGGGTGTCGAAGTCCCTCTGTGCGGCGGCGCGCAGCGCGTCCACATCGCACAGGAACAGCGCGTAGCCGTTGGCCGGCAGCCATTGCAGATCACGCAGGTTGTCCGACAGTGCATCCCAGTTGCCGCCGAAACCGGCCGGGAAATCCAGTTGCGCGGCGAGCCGGGCGAGCAGGGTGCGCTTGTCCGTCACGCCCTCCAGATCGATGCGGATCACCTTGAGGCTGGCATCGCGCATCGCTGCGGCCAGTGCGCCGATGTCATCGCTGTCGATGGCATAGACGCCGGCATTGTTGATGTCATGCAGGCCGAGGCCGAAATCATCGCGGCTCATCACTGCGCTCCCTGGGCCGGTACGGTGAAGCTGCGGAACGATTCGTAGTGGTCGTCGGTGTAGTACCACGCCTCCGGCGGATCGCCGCCGGTGACGATGCGGCGCGTGCCACGCGTGCGTGCACCGGGGGTGTCGACGGTGTACTCGCGGTAGTAGCCACGCGGACGTTGCGGCAGCTGCTGCTCGCGGTTGCCGAAGGTGGTGCCGTCCTGGCGGTGCGGGAATGGACCGCCTCGCTGGATCAGGGCAATGGTCTGGCGTGCTTCGGTGGGCAGGAACGCGGGCAGGCCGTTGTCCCGTCCGGGCGTGGCCGTGGCAGGGGCCCGTGCGGTCGGTGTTCCCTGCAGGTCCGGTGCGAACTGTGGCGCCGGCGGCCGCTGCAGGAAATGGTTGGCGACCAGGCCGAGCAGCAGCAGGGCGATGGCGGTGATCAGCAGCCGGGGGTTGCGCATGGGCAGGGGCGGGCGAGGGTGGTACACGCACTGTAGCGCCTGCGCGCTGCATGGCGCATGAGGAGGGCGCCGCGTCACTGCTGCGTAACAATTGCCGTCGTGCTCACTGGCAGGACGCAATTTCCTTTACATCCCCCTTGGTAATCTGCGGGTCTGTCCCCATCATTCACGGCGCACCGCCCGACATCGTCGGGTGCCCTCGCAATCAGGAGATGCATCATGGCCTACACCCTGCCCAAGCTGTCCTACGCCTACGACGCGCTGGAGCCGCATATCGATGCGGCGACGATGGAAATCCATCACACCAAGCATCACCAGACCTACATCAACAACGTCAACGCGGCGCTGGAAGGCACCGAATACGCTGACCTGCCGGTCGAAGAGCTGGTGAAGAAGCTCAAGTCGTTGCCGGAGAACCTGCAGGGTCCGGTGCGCAACAACGGTGGTGGCCATGCCAACCACTCGCTGTTCTGGACCGTGATGGCCCCGAACGCAGGTGGCAACCCGGTGGGTGACGTGGCCAAGGCCATCGACAAGGACCTGGGCGGTTTCGACAAGTTCAAGGATGCCTTCACCAAGGCGGCGCTGACCCGTTTCGGCAGCGGCTGGGCGTGGCTGAGCGTGACCCCGGACAAGAAGGTGGTGGTCGAGAGCACCGGCAACCAGGACAGCCCGCTGATGGAAGGCAACACCCCCATCCTCGGCCTGGACGTGTGGGAACACGCGTACTACCTGAAGTACCAGAACCGCCGCCCGGAGTACATCGGCGCGTTCTTCAACGTCATCGACTGGAATGAAGTCGAGCGCCGTTACCAGGAAGCGATCGCCTGATCGCGGTGACGGGATGAGTGGAAAGGCCGGGGGAGACCCCGGCCTTTTCTGTTGCAGGATCCCGGCACGACCTATTCCGCCGTGGCCGTAGCGTCCTGCAGGCGCAGGGTTGCCAACACGCCCAAGCGCAGTCCGGGCAGGTCGCCGTCGGCGGGCAGCAGGATCGGCTGCTGGCGGATGCCGCCGAAGTGCTTGACCTGGAACAGCACGTCCAAGCCGTGGCCACTGGCGCCGCCGCCACTGGCCGCAGGCGGCTCGGGGCGGCCGCCGGGATTGCGCCGTGCCGGCTGGAAGCCGGGCGTGCTCCGCACCAGCTCCACCGTGCTGGCCGAAAAGTCGCCCGCGATCAGGCTGGGCATGCCTTCGGCGGTGGCGCCGATCCAGGTCATCAGGTCGCTGGTCTGGTGTTGGCGGGCAGTGGCCTCGTCCGGGTCCGGGCGCAGCCGCGCCACATAGATGTTGACCAGCGCCTCGCCCAGCTTCAGCCGCATCATGCCGGCCGCACTGAAGGTGCCGGGAGGATGCAGCAGGGTCACGCCGTCCTCGCTCACCGGCAGCCGGGTAAGCATGGCATTGCCATGGCGCAGTGGCTGGCTGGGTGGGTCGGCGGTGACGAAGTCGCAGCTGTAGCGCAGCCGGCTGGCCAGCCAGCAGGCCGGGTTGCGGCCTTGCTGCTGCAGCACCTGCTGCACCGAGATCACGTCCGGCTGCAGGTCAGTCAGCAGTTGTGCGACCTGCTCGCGGCGCTGCTTCCATTGCGCGTCATCGCGGCTGGGCAGCTCCAGCGCGGCGACCGTCAGCTGCCGAGGTTCGCTCTCACTGGCAACGGCGGCCGGCGCCTGTGGTCGTGCCTGCGCCTGCAATGCCAGCAACAGCGCAAGGCAGCTGAGCAGGAGGCGGGCGGGGGCGAGGGGGCACATAACGATAAGTTTACGCTTTTGTCGTGCAGGTGCCGTGACTTCCGGCAGGGCCTGCACTGCCTGCCATGGATTGGCACCGTTGTCATGCAGCCCTGCAGCGTGCTTCGCAAGCCCCGGTTCCGGTAACCTTGCGCCTTTCGCTTTGCAGGAATGCCTTACAGGATGAGCCACGACGCAGTCGCCCCCATCGCCGGCCAAGGAAAGATGCCGCGCCAGATTCCGTACATCATCGGCAATGAGGCCTGCGAACGGTTCAGTTTCTACGGGATGCGCAACATCCTGGTGCAGTTCCTGATCACCTCGCTGCTGCTGCAGGAAATCACTGCGGAAGGCCGTGCCGGTGAAGCCAAGGACATCATGCACAGCTTCATGATCGGCGTGTATTTCTTCCCGCTGCTCGGTGGCTGGCTGGCCGACAGGTTCTTCGGCAAATACCACACCATCCTCTGGTTCAGCCTGGTCTACTGCGCCGGCCACCTGTGCCTGGCGCTGTTCGAGAACAGCCGCGAGGGCTTCTTCCTCGGCCTGGGCCTGATCGCGCTGGGTGCCGGTGGCATCAAGCCGCTGGTGGCCTCGTTCATGGGCGACCAGTTCGACCAGAGCAACAAGCACCTGGCCAAGATCGTCTTCGACGCCTTCTACTGGATCATCAACTTCGGCTCGCTGTTCGCCTCGCTGCTGATCCCGCTGGCACTGAAGAACTGGGGGCCGCAGTGGGCGTTCGGTATCCCGGGCATCCTGATGTTCATTGCTACCTTCGTGTTCTGGCTGGGCCGCAAGCGTTACGTGCTGGTGCCGCTGCCGCCGAAGGATCCGCATTCGTTCGCCAACGTGGTGCGTACCGCGCTGACCACGCGCGTGGCCGGCCAGGGCCGTCCGGGCCTGGTGATCGCCGCGCTCGGCCTGGCGCTGGCGGCGGCCTCGTTCGGCCTGGTCGGCTCGCTGGGCATCGTGATCTGCCTGTGCCTGGCGCTGGTGTCGATCCTGGCGGGCATCGGCGGTGGCACCTGGCTGCAGCTCGATCGCGCCCGCGGCCAGCATCCGGCCGAAGCCGTGGAAGGCGTGCGCTCGGTGCTGCGCGTGCTGGTGATCTTCGCGCTGACCACGCCGTTCTTCTCGCTGTTCGACCAGAAGGCCTCGACCTGGGTCCTGCAGGGCCAGCAGATGCAGATGCCGAGCTGGTTCACCGCCTCGCAGATGCAGGCGCTGAACCCGCTGCTGGTGATGATCCTGATTCCGTTCAACAACCTGGTGCTGTACCCGGCCCTGCGCCGCTTCGGCTTTGAGCCGACCGCGCTGCGCCGCATGACCGCCGGCATCGCCTTCAGCGGCCTGGCCTGGATCGTGGTCGGCGGCATCCAGGTGGTGATGGACGGCGGCAACGCCATGTCGATCTTCTGGCAGATGCTGCCGTATGCGCTGCTGACCTTCGGTGAGGTGCTGGTCTCGGCCACCGGCCTGGAGTTCGCCTACAGCCAGGCGCCGCAGGCGATGAAGGGCGTGGTGATGAGCTTCTGGAACCTGACCACCACCATCGGCAACCTGTGGGTGCTGCTGTCCAACGCTGCCGTGCGCAACGATGCCGTGACCCACAGGATTGCCAGTACGGGCCTGAGCGAAGCGGCGTTCCTGATGTTCTTCTTCGCCGGTTTCGCCTTCGTCGCGGCGTTGGCCTTCGGTTGGTACGCGAAACGCTATCGTATGGTCGACAACTACCGTAGCGCCTGAGCCTGACATGACCCCTGTCAATCTGCTGTTGATCGCCATCACCGCCATCCTGTCGTGGATGGCGTTCAACAACCGCAAGCTGGCCGATCGCCTGATTCTGTGGCCGCCGGCCGTCGACCGCCATCGCCAGTACGACCGGCTGGTGACCTATGGCTTCATCCACGCCGACTGGTCGCACCTGATCTTCAACATGATCACCCTGTTCTTCTTCGGGGGATTCATCGAGAGTGTGATGGTGCAGCTGACCGGCAGCTACCTGACCTACCCGGCGTTCTACATCGGCGCGCTGCTGGTCTCGATCCTGCCCAGCTACCTGAAGAACCAGAAGAATCCGAACTACCTCAGCCTTGGGGCATCCGGTGCGGTGTCGGCGGTGCTGTTCGCCTTCATCCTGATCAAGCCGTGGTCGATCATCCTGGTGTTCTTCATCCCGGCACCGGCGATCATCTATGCCGCGTTCTACGTCGGCTACAGCATCTGGATGGACAAGCGCGGCGGCGACCGCATCAACCACAGCGCGCACTTGGCAGGTGCGGCGTTCGGCGTGATCTTCATGCTGGCCATGCAGCCGAGCATCTTCAACCACTTCCTGCGCGAACTCTCCAACCCGACCTTCCGCCTGGGCGGCTGAAGCGTGCCGGGGTCGGATCCTGTGGATCCGGCCCCGGCGTATCCGGTTTCAGGCCTGGGTCGTGTGGCCGTAGGTATCCAGCAGGCGGGCGAACACTTCCTCGCCGATGCGCTGGAAATCCTGATCCTCGGTCTGCCCTTCCACCGCCAGTTGCAGCAGGCCCTCCAGCAGGGCGCGGTCGGTATCGGAATGGGAATTGCTGGCGTGCATGGGAGCCTCCACGGTGGTGCGCATGGTCAACGGTCGCAAGGGTCGTGCCAGCCTGGCCGTACCCCTCCATAGGCGATAGCGGCCGGCCCGCCTCCAGCTTGAGGGCGAAAACTGACGTGAATGGACTGGACTTGCCCCTGTTCAGGCTTCACGCGATCATGGCGCCCGGCTGCGCACCATCCACGCAGTCGCCGCAGGAGACAGTTCCATGGCTTCGGTCACGCCCCCCGGTCTGGCCTACGAGGTCGAACACGACCTGGCCAACCACCGCTTCACCGCCCGTGTGCGAGGACAGCTGGCGGTGCTGGACTACCAGATCAAGCGCAAGCGCATGGTGATTACCCACACCGAGGTGCCCGAGCCGATCGCCGGCCGTGGCATCGCCGGTGAGCTGACCCGCGTGGCACTGCGTTTCGCCCGCGAGCAGAAGTACAAGGTGGTGCCGGCATGTTCCTACGCCGAGGCTTTCCTGCAGCGGCACGAGGAGTACCACGACCTGCTCGTTGGCTGAGTGCCAGCGGGCCACGCTTCAGCCATGGCAGGCGATGATGTACAAACATGAACAGGGGATCCCGATGAAGATTGGAAACAACCGGCCATTGCACGGCAGCGTGCTGGCCGGCGTGGTGGGCGTGCTGTTGCTGGCCGGTTGCCAGCGTGAAAGCGAGCCGGCGCCGGCGACCGACGCGGCGCCCGCCGCCGAAGCCACCGCCGCCGGCGAGACGCCGGCCACGGAAGCGCCGCTGGACCTGCGCGACGTGATCGAAAACAACGAGCGTGAGGTGGTGGGCATCAGCTACCCGGCGGGTATCGACCGCTACCCCGGCCTGGCGCGCGCGCTGCAGGACTATGCCACCAGCGCACGCAGCGACCTGCAGCAGGCGCTGGACGGGCTGGGCAACGACAAGCCGACCATGCCCTACGAGCTGTCGCTGAGCTTTGAGAAGCTGCTGGAAACGCCGCAGCTGGTGGTGGTCAGTGCTGATGGCAGCCGCTATACCGGTGGCGCCCATGGCGAACCGCTGGTGGCGCGCTTCGTGTGGCTGCCGCAGCAGCAGCAGATGCTCAGCGCCGACAAGCTGGTGGCCGATGCCAAGGGCTGGAAGGTGATCAGTGAGTTCGTCGCCGACCAGCTGCGCGAACGCGTGGCCACGCGGCTCAGCGGCGAGGACATGGACCCGGCCCAATTGCAGGAATCGCTGCGCAACGCATCGCGCATGATCGCCGACGGTACTGGCCCGCAGGCCGACAATTTCAGCCAGTTCCAGCCACTGACCGACGACAAGGGGCAGATCACCGCGCTGCGCTTTGTTTTCCCTCCGTACCAGGTGGGTCCATACTCGGACGGCACCCAGACCGCCGATGTACCGGCGGCGGTGCTGTTGCCGCACGTGGCCAAGGACTACGTGGAGCTGTTCGCACGCGGTTGACCGCAGTCGAGGAGGTGACGTGGATACAGGGTTGCAGGAGCGGGTCGCCGGCCTGCTCCACGAAGCCGGGGTCCGCATCGGCGGTACCCAGCCACAGGACATCCAGGTGCATGACCCGCGCTTCTTCGCGCGGGTCATGGGCCAAGGCTCGCTCGGCCTGGGCGAGAGCTACATGGAAGGGTGGTGGGATGCGAACGTCCTGGATGAATTCCTCGCCCACCTGATGCAGGCGCACCTGGATGAACGGGTGCACGGCTGGCGCGAAGTGGCCGATGCGCTGAAGGCGCGCCTGTTCAACCTGCAGGCGGGGCAGGGCAGCTACGAGGTCGGGCGCCGTCATTACGACCTGGGCAACGATCTCTACCAGGCCATGCTGGGCCAGCGCCTGGTCTACAGCTGCGGCTATTGGCGCAACGCCGATGATCTCGACGCCGCACAGGAAGCCAAGCTCGACCTGGTCTGCCGAAAGCTGGGCCTGCGCCCGGGCCAGCGCGTGCTGGACATTGGCTGCGGTTGGGGCGAAGCGCTGAAGTTCGCCGCTGAGCGCTACGGTGTGAGTGGCGTCGGCGTGACGATTTCGCAGGAGCAGGCCGAGTTCGCGCGGAACCTGTGCGCGGGCCTGCCGATCGAGATCCGATTGCAGGACTACCGCGAGCTGGACGAACCGTTCGATGCGATTTTCTCGATCGGCATGTTCGAGCACGTCGGTGACAAGAACTACGCGGGCTTCTTCGAGGTGGCCAAGCGTTGCCTGTCGCCGCGCGGCCTGCTGCTGTTGCACACCATCGGCACCAACATCTCCCGGCATCGCACCGATCCGTGGATCGCGCGCTACATCTTTCCCAACTCGATGCTGCCGTCGGCGGCGCAGATCACCCGGGCGTTCGAAGGCCGTTTCGTGCTGGAAGACTGGCACAACTTCGGCACCGACTACGACCTGACCCTGCAGGCATGGCGGCGCAACGTGGAAGCAGCGTGGCCACGGCTGGATGCGCGCTATGACGAGCACTTCCGGCGAATGTGGCGCTTCTACCTGGCCGGGTCGATGGCCACCTTCCGCTGCCGGCACGCGCAGCTGTGGCAGCTGGTGCTATCGCCGGAAGGCGTGCCGGGCGGATACGTGGCGCCACGATGAAGCCAGCGCGGGGGCGGAGACCCCGGGGTCAGATCCCTTTTCACAGAAAAGGGCTCTGACCCCAACCACAACAAAAAAACCGCCCGGTCTCCCGGGCGGCTTTCGTTTCACGCTAGCGCGCAGGCGATCAGTTGCCGGCGCCGGTCAGGCCACGCTTTTCCAGCAGCGGTTCGATCTGCGGCTCGTGGCCGGCGAAATCGCGGAACAGCTGCATCGCGTCGACGCTGCCGCCCTTGGACAGCAGGGTGGCGCGGAAGTGGTCGCCGTTCTTGCGGCTCAGGCCGCCATTGTCCTTGAACCACTTCTGGGTGTTGGCGTCGAGCACTTCCGACCAGATGTAGGCGTAGTAGCCGGCCGAATAGCCGCCCATGATGTGGCTGAAGTACGGGGTCTTGTAACGCGGCGGAACCGGCGCGTAGTAGATGCCGTCCTTCTCCAGCGCGGCGCGCTCGAAGGCCATCACGTCCTTGGCCGCCGGCACCTGGTCGGCGCCGATCTGGTGCCAGCGCTGGTCAAGCATGGCCGCACCCAGGTACTCGGTGGTGGCGAAGCCCTGATTGAACTTGGCCGCCGCCAGCACCTTGTCCAGCAGCGCCTGCGGCATCGCCGAACCGTTCTGGTAGTGCTTGGCGTAGTTCTTCAGGATGACCGGGTTGTCAGCCCACATCTCGTTGACCTGCGAGGGGAACTCGACGAAGTCACGCGGCACCGAGGTACCCGAGAAGTACGGGTACTTCACGTTGGAGAACATGCCGTGCAGGGCGTGGCCGAACTCGTGGAAGGTGGTGTTCACCTCATCCCAGGTCAGCAGGGTCGGCTGGCCGGCCGGCGGCTTCGGGATGTTCAGGTGGTTGGCGACCACCGGCTTGAAGCCGGTCAGCTTGGACTGCGAGACGTAGGAGTTCATCCATGCGCCACCGCGCTTGGAGGCGCGTGCATACGGGTCGAAGATGAAGATCGCCAGCTGGCTGCCGTCGGCATCGAACACGTCGTAGACGGTGACGTCATCGTGATAGACCGGCAGGTCGGTGCGCTGCTTGAAGGTCAGGCCGAATTCCAGGTTGGCGGCATGGAACACGCCGTTCTCCAGCACGTTCTTCATTTCGAAGTACGGCTTCAGCTGCGACTCGTCGAAGTTGTACTTGGCCTGGCGCACCTTCTCGCTGTAGAAGGCCCAGTCCCACGGTTCCAGCTTGAACGTCGGCTTGCCGGCCGCCTTCTGTTCCTGGTCGATCATCGCCTGCAGGTCGGCAGCTTCGCGCTTGGCGTTGGCCACGGCGGCCGGAGCCAGCTTGCCCAGCATCGCGTTGACCGCTTCGGGGGTCTTGGCGGTCTGGTTGGTCAGGTTGTAGGCGGCGAAGTTCGGGAAGCCCATCAGCTTGGCCTTGTCGGCACGCAGCTGCATGATGCGCGAGACCAGCGCGGTGTTGTCGAACTCACCGCCACGGCTGCCACGGCTGACCGACGCTTCGTAGATCTTCTGGCGCAGGGCGCGGTTGGCCAGGTTGGTCAGCGGCGGCTGGCCGGTGGTGTTGAGCAGGGTGATCACGTACTTGCCGTCCTGGCCGCGGGCCTTGGCAGCTTCGGCGGCGGCGGCGATCTGCTCCTTGGACAGGCCGTCCAGCTCCTTGACGTCGTCGACGGTGATCGCCGAAGCGTTCACTTCCGACTGCACGTTCTGGCTGAACTTGGTACCCAAGTTGGCCAGCTCGGCGTTCATCTCCTTCAGCTTGGCCTTGTCGGCCTCGGACAGCTTGGCACCGGCGCGCACGTAGTTGTCGTAGTACTTCTCGACCAGGCGTACGCCTTCGGCGTCCAGGCCCAGCTGGCCGCGGGTGTCGTACAGCGCCTGGATGCGGGCGAACAGCTTGCCGTTCAGCGCGATCGCATCGCTGTGCGCGGCGAACTTCGCCGAGTAGTCGGCCTGCAGCTTCTTGCGGGTGTCATTGGTATCGGCACCGACCAGGCTGAAGAACACGGTGGTCGCACGGTCGAGGATGTCACCGCTCTTTTCCAGGGCGATGATGGTGTTGTCGAAGGTCGGCTTGGCCTTGTTGTTGGCGATGGCCTCCACTTCCTTCAGCTGCTGCGCCATGCCGGCGTCGAAGGCCGGGGCGAAGTCGCTGTCCTTGATCCTGTCGAACTGCGGATAATGCAGGGGCAGCGGGCTTTCGGCGAAGAACGGATTGGCCTGCTGGGCATGGGTGCTGGCAGCCGGGGTGGCGGCGCTGGCCGAGAAGGCGGGCAGGGCAAGGCCGAGGGACATGGCCACGGCAAGGGCAAGGCGGGTGGTCAAGGCAGGAACTCCGGTAAGGCAAACAAGGGCCCGAGGGTAACCCGGCCGGCGGCGCCCGCACTTGTGTCAAAAGGCATGTTGCCGGGTCCGGGCGCGGGTACCATGCATTCACCGCCCTCGGCCCGCCACCATGACCACCGCCTACGATTTCAGCTTCCGTGACCTCGACGGCCATCCACAGGCGCTGGCCCGTTATCAGGGCCACCCGTTGCTGCTGGTGAACGTCGCCAGCCGCTGTGGCTTCACCCCGCAGTACACCGGGCTGGAACAGCTGTGGCAGGACTACCGCGAACGCGGCCTGGTGGTGATCGGCTTCCCTTGCAACCAGTTCGGCGCGCAGGAGCCGGGGGACGCGGCGCAGATCCGCCAGTTCTGTTCGCTGGATTACCCGGTCAGCTTTCCGCTGTCGGAGAAGATCGAGGTCAACGGCGAGGGCGCTGATCCGCTGTGGGCATGGATGACGCAGGAAAAGCGTGGCCTGCTCGGCAGTGCCCGCATCAAGTGGAATTTCAGCAAGTTCCTGGTCGATCGCCAGGGGCAGGTGGTGTCGCGGCATGCGCCCACCACCCGGCCGGAGCAGTTGCGCAGCGCGATCGAAGCGCTGCTGTAGAGCCGAGCCCACGCTCGGCTGCTTTTCCGGCTGACTCCGAGAGCGCGCGCCGCGCGCAAGCCGAGCGCGGGCTCGGCTCTACAGATGCGATGGGTTATTTCTCGACGAATGCGCGTTCGAACACGTAGTGGCCCGGTTGGCCGATGCGCGGCGAAACCTGGAAACCCCGGGCATCGAGCACGGTGCGAAGGTCGGCCAGCATCTGCGGGCTGCCGCAGATCATCGCGCGGTCGTTTTCCGGGCTCAGTTCCGGCAGGCCGAGGGTGCGCTGCATCTCGCCGCTTTCCATCAGCGAGGTCAGGCGGCCCTGGTTGGCGAACGGCTCGCGGGTGACGGCCGGGTAGTACAGCAGCTTGTCGCCGATCATCTCGCCGAGGAACTCGTGCTCACGCAGTTCCTTCTCGAAGTAATCGCGATAGGCCAGGTCCTTCTCGTAGCGCACGCCGTGGCACAGGATCACCTTCTCGAAGCGCTCGTAGGTTTCCGGATCCTTGATGACCGACAGCCACGGCGCCAGGCCGGTGCCGGTGCCCAGCAGGTACAGGTTCCTGCCGGGATGCAGGTCGCTGATCAGCAGGGTGCCGGTGGGCTTCTTGCCGACCAGTACCTTGTCGCCCGGCTTGATGTGCTGCAGGCGCGAGGTCAGCGGGCCGTCCTGCACCTTGATGCTGAAGAACTCCAGCTGTTCTTCCCAGTTGGCACTGGCAATGGAATAGGCGCGCAGCAGCGGTCGCGCCTCGGTTTCCAGGCCGATCATCACGAACTGGCCGTTCTCGAAGCGGAAACCGCTGTCGCGGGTGGTGGTGAAGCTGAAGTAGGCATCGGTCCAGTGACGGACCTCAAGCACCGTTTCGGCGCCGAAAGCGGAGGACATGGGCGTATCTATCGAAAGTCGTCGGGGGTGATTCTATCTCAAATGAGACAAGTTCTCATTGGGCGGAACGAGAGGCGTTCTCAGCGGTAACCCGCCGCCTGCAGCTCGAACAGCTCGGCATAGCGGCCGCCCTGCGCCATCAGCTGCGCATGGGTGCCGCTGGCCTCGATCCGGCCATCGGCCAGCACCAGGATGCGGTCGGCCATGCGTACCGAGGAAAAGCGGTGGGAAATCAGTACTGCGGTGCGATTATCCGCCAGTTCCCTGAACCGCTGGAACACCTCGAACTCACTACGGGCATCCAGCGCTGCCGTTGGCTCATCCAGGATCATCACCTGCGCATTGCGCATCCATGCGCGGGCAATGGCGATCTTCTGCCATTGGCCACCGGACAGGTCCACGCCCTGCTTGAAGCGGCGGCCGATCTGCTGGTCGTAGCCGCCGGGCAGGTCGTCGATGACTTCCTCGGCCATGCCGCGTCGCGCCGCGTCAGCGATGCGTGCCTGGTCGTCCATCGCCTCGACCTGGCCGACGCCGATGTTCTCGCCGGCGCTGAGGTTGTAGCGCACGAAGTCCTGGAAGATCACCCCGAGGTTGGCGCGCAGGTCATCCAGGTCGTAATCGCGCAGGTCGCGGCCGTCGAGCAGGATGCGGCCTTCGTCCGGCTCGTACAGCCGTGCCAGCAGTTTTACCAGGGTGGTCTTGCCGGCACCGTTCTCGCCGACCAGGGCCAGCACTTCGCCGGCGTGCAGCTGGAAATCCAGATGGCGCACCGCCCACTGTTCGGCATCGGGGTAGCGGAAGCCGACGTTCTCGAATACGAAGCCCTGGCGGATCGGTTGCGGCACGCGCACGGCCCCATCGCGCGAGTGGATTTCCGGCTGGATCTGGAAGAACGAGAACAGGTCATCCAGGTACAGCGCCTGGCTGGCCACCTGCGAGAAGCCGATCAGCAGGCCTTCCAGCAGCTGGCGCAGGCGCAGGAAGCTGCCGGCGAGGAAGGTCAGGTCGCCGATCGAGAAGTCCCCGCGCACCGTGCGCCATGCGATGTAGGCGTAGGCGGTGTAATACCCCAGCGTGCCCAGCGCAGCCAGCAGCGTGCCCCAGAACGCGCGGCGCCGTGCCAGGGCGCGGTTGGCCTGGAACAATGCCACCGACAGGCGCCGGTAGCGCTCCACCAGGAAGCGGTGCAGGTTGTAGATCTTCACTTCCTTGGCCGTTTCCACGCTGGCGCCCAGCTGGCGCAGGTAGTCGAGCTGGCGGCGCTCGGGCGTCCACTGGAAGTTGAGGCTGTAGCCGGCCGCGTTGAAGTGCGATTCGCCAATGAAGGCCGGCACCAGTGCCAGCGCCAGCAGCAGGATCAGCCACGGCGCGTAGACCAGCAGGCCGACGGCGAGGCTGGCCACGGTGATCGCGTCCTGCACCTGGCCGAACAGCTGGCTCATCAGGTTCATCCGGCCCATGGTCTGGCGCCGCGCACGGTCCAGCTTGTCCTGCAGGTCCGGGTCTTCGAAATCCTCCAGGTCCAGCGTCGCGGCGTGTTCCATCAGGCGGATGCTGGTGGCGTTGGCGAACAGTTCGGAAAGCAGAGCGTCGGCGAAGCTGACCAGCCGGCCGAGCAGGTCCGAGGCGATGGCCAGGCCGAATTCCAGTGCCAGCAGGCCCAGCAGTGGATTGAGCAGGCCGCTGGACAGCGCCTCGCCCAGCGGCGGGAAGCCGGCATCGTGCTGGCTCAGGTGCAGGGCGCTGTCGATGATCAGCTTGCCGACGTACAGCATCGCCACCGGCAGCAGGGCACGGATCAGGCGCAGCCCCAGGCTGGCCAGGGTGAGCGCCGGACTGGTCTTCCAGACCATGCGCAGGAAAGGGGGCAGATTGCGCATCGCCCTGAAGCGCTGGCGCAGGCTGGGTTTCTTCGCGGCGGCAGCGCCAGCGGTGGCGGAAGCAGGCATGCGCGTATTGTGCGCGCCTGCTACGTGCAGAGGGGGTCAGTGCAGCCGTGTGGCCGGCACCGGGGTCAGATCCCTTTGCCACACAAAGGGATCTGACCCTCCCGCATCCACGCATGGCGTGGATCTACCGTGTCGACCGAGGTCGACACCTACCAGCAGCTCCAGTGAACTATCGAAGGCGGGGTGGGTCAGGTCGCAGGGGCGTGAGCCGCATGGATGCGGCGACCGAGCTTACATGGACGTACTTGCAGCGTCCCCTGTGACCTGACCCACCCTGCCAACCCGCAGAAGAGCCAGCTTTTGCCGTTGCTCCAGCTGTTGCTCTGGCCTCTGCGGGTGCCGGGCGGCAGCCCGGCCAACAGGACCCTTTTACGGCAGCGGCGGCAGCAGGCCCGCACCCAGCCGGTTCCAGGCGTTGATCACCGCAATGCCCATGCTCAGGTCACTGATGCCCTTCGCATCGAAGTGCGGCGCCAGTGCATCGAACGCCGCCTGCGACGGCGCACCCTCGGTCAGCCGGGTCAGCGCCTCGGCCCAGCCCAGTGCCGCACGTTCGCCGGCATCGAAGAAGCGGCTTTCGTGCCAGGCGGGCAGGGTGTCCAGCTTGCGCGGCTCGATGCCGCCCTTACGCAGCGCCGTGCCGTGCATGTCCATGCAGTAGCCGCAGCCGTTGAGCTGCGACACGCGCAGGAACACCAGTTCCATCAGGGTCGGGTCGATCGAGCTGTCATGCACCGCCTGGCTGGTGGCCAGCAGGCCCTTGAAGGCCTCGGCGGCCAGACGGGTGTAGGGGACGCGGGGGGAGGTGTGATTGGACATCGTGGGCTCCACGGCGGCCACGATGGCCGCCTTCATCACAAGGACGCCGCAGCGTTGCGGTGCGTGACAACCTTCGGCAATTTTTCTGGATTCAGCACGCTGTAAACGTTGGCGATGCGGCCATCGACCACTTCGATGGTGGTGACCGAGTGCAGGCGGTCGCCCTGGAAGCGCAGGATCGCCGGTTCGCCGTTGACGTAGCCCAGCTGCGCCGGATGCGCGGCGCCGCGGCGGGCGATGGCCCAGAACAGTCGCCCGATGCGCTCGGCGCCCCGCAGCGGGCGGATCGCGGCGGTAACCACGCCGCCGCCGTCGGAGACCAGTTGCGCGTTGGCGTGCAGCAGGGCCTGAATCGCCTCGCTGTCGCCGCGCTGCGAGGCATCCATGAAGCGCGTCAGCAACTGCCGGTGCTGGATGGCATCGGCGTTGAAGCGCGGCCGTCCGGCCTGCAGACGCTGCCGGGCGCGGTGCACCAGCTGCCGACAGTTGGCTTCGCTGTGGCCGATCAGGTCGGCGATCTCACGGTAGTCGTGGTCGAAGGCCTCCTTCAGCAGGAAGGCGGCGCGTTCTTCGGGGCCGAGCTGTTCGAGCAGGGTCAGGAAGGCCACCGAGACCTCGTCGGCCAGCGCATGCAGCTGGGCCGGGCCGGGCGCGGGGTCAGGCTCCAGGGTGACCGCCAGCGGTTCGGCCAGCCATGGGCCGACATAGTGGACACGCTCGCGCTTGGCCGCTCGCAGGCGGTCCAGGCCGAGCCGGGTGGTGGTGGTGACCAGCCACGCCTCGGGGGCGCGGACGCTGGCCGGATCGGCGCCGGACCAGCGCAGCCAGGCATCCTGGACCACGTCTTCGGCGTCGGCGCGGCTGCCGAGCAGGCGATAGGCCAGCGCCATCAGGCGCGGGCGGTGGGTCTGGAAAACGGTTTCGGCGTTCATGTGGGCAAGGACGCCGCAGTGGCGCGTGGCGTGACAGAGCGTCGGGGGAATCTTGCCGGCCAGCGGCCAGCACGACCACCCCGGGGCCGGGGGAGGGGGGTAAAATGGGCGGATTACCCCCGCCAGCCTCGAGCAAGCGAGCAAGCCGTGACATCGATCAAGCAGGAAGACCTCATCCAGTCCATCGCCGACGCGCTGCAGTACATCTCGTACTACCACCCGGTCGACTACATCAAGAACCTCGCCGCCGCGTACGAGCGCGAGGAGTCGCCGGCCGCGAAGGAAGCGATGGCCCAGATCCTGATCAATTCGCGGATGTGCGCCGAAGGCCACCGTCCGATCTGCCAGGACACCGGCATCGTCACCGTGTTCCTGGAAATCGGCATGGACGTGCGTTGGGATGACGCCACCATGGGCGTGGAAGACATGGCCAATGAGGGCGTTCGCCGCGCCTACATGCATCCGGACAACAAGCTGCGCGCCTCGGTGCTGGCTGATCCGGCCGGCAAGCGGATCAATACCAAGGACAACACCCCGGGCGTGGTCAACGTCAAGGTGGTGCCGGGCAACAAGGTCGACGTCATCGTTGCCGCCAAGGGCGGTGGTTCGGAAGCGAAGACCAAGTTCGCCATGCTCAACCCGTCCGACTCCATCGTCGACTGGGTGCTGAAGACCGTGCCGACCATGGGCGCCGGCTGGTGCCCGCCGGGCATGCTCGGCATCGGCATCGGTGGCACCGCCGAGAAGGCGATGCTGCTGGCCAAGGAGGCGCTGATGGAACCGATCGACATCACCGAGCTGCAGGCCCGTGGTGCCTCCAACCGCATCGAGGAGCTGCGCCTGGAGTTGTATGAGAAGGTCAATGCGCTGGGCATCGGCGCGCAGGGCCTGGGCGGCCTGACCACTGTGCTGGACATCAAGATCAACGACTATCCGACCCATGCGGCCAACCTGCCGGTGGCGATGATCCCGAACTGCGCCGCCACCCGCCATGCGCACTTCACCCTGGATGGCAGTGGCCCGGTGATGCTGGACCCGCCGTCGCTGGAAGACTGGCCGAAGCTGACCTATGACGCGTCCAAGGGCACCCGCGTGGACCTGGACACGATCACCCCGGAGGACGTGGCCAGCTGGAAGCCGGGCCAGACCCTGCTGCTCAACGGCAAGCTGCTGACCGGCCGCGATGCCGCGCACAAGCGCATGGTCGACATGCTCAACAAGGGCGAGCAACTGCCGGTCGACCTGAAGGGCCGCTTCATCTATTACGTCGGCCCGGTCGATCCGGTGCGCGACGAAGTGGTGGGCCCGGCCGGCCCGACCACGGCGACCCGCATGGACAAGTTCACCGAGCAGGTACTGGCACAGACCGGCCTGCTGGGCATGGTCGGCAAGGCTGAGCGCGGCCCGGCCGCCATCGAGGCGATCAGGAAGCACAAGTCGGCCTACCTGATGGCCGTTGGTGGTTCGGCCTACCTCGTGTCGAAGGCCATCAAGGCCGCCAAGGTGGTTGGTTTCGCCGACCTGGGCATGGAGGCGATCTACGAGTTCACCGTGCAGGACATGCCCGTGACCGTGGCGGTGGATTCCACCGGCGAATCGGTGCACAAGACCGGCCCGCGCGAATGGCAGGCCCGCATCGGCAAGATTCCGGTGGTTGTGGAGTAAGCCTTCCATCCCGGACCAGACAACGGCGCTCCTGTGGCGCCGTTGTTGTATGGGCAAAAATATTGATGTTCCGGTAGCGGTTGTTCTGCTACGGTCGGAACACCCTCGCACAGGACGTGTCCATGGCCCTGCATCGGTTCATCGTGGTAGGCGTGCTGCTGGCCCTGGCCGGTTGCAGCACCCCGGCGTCGTACGAAGGCGCGGATTTCCCCGCATCGGCGCAATGCCGCGTGCAGTGCCAGGCCGGCTATCGCAGCTGCATGGCGCAGAATGACTCCCTCGGCAGCCGCCAGAGCAACTGCGAGCAGCAGGTGGTGCCGGCGCCGGACAAGCGCTGCAAGGACGTGGACAATCCGGACCTGCGCCGTGCCTGCGAACTGAAGACGCACGACTGCGCGATGCGCGCGCCGATGATGTCCTGTGGCGAGCGCCGGGATTCCTGCATGAGCAGCTGTGGCTGAGCAATGATCGCGCGCGTGGGCGCATAATCGGCTGATCCACCCGCACAGGATCTTCCGCATGAGCACCACGCTGTATGGTTCGACCAGTACCGCCGCGCTGGTCGTGCACTGGCTGCTGATCGAGCTCGGCATCGAGCATGAACTGGTGCTGCTGGATTTCGACGCGCGCGAGCACAAGTCGGCGCAGTACCTGGCGCTCAATCCGGCCGGTGTGGTGCCGACATTGTTGATCGATGGCCTGGTACTGACCGAAGCGGCGGCCATCGCCCTGTACCTGGCCGATCGCCACCCGGAGGCCGGCCTGCTCCCGGTGCCGGGCACGCCGCAGCGTGGCGATGCCTACCGCTGGATGTTCTGGTGTGCCAATACGCTGCAGCCGGCCTATCGGGCCTGGTTCTATCCGCATGAAATTGCCGGCGAGGCAAATGTGGAGGCCACCCGCGAGATGGCGCGGCAGCGCCTGGAAGCTGCCTGGCAGCACGTGGCCACCCACCTGCAGGCACACGGGCCATATCTGCTGGGCGCAACGCCCTGCGTGGTCGACTACATGCTGGTGATGCTGATGCGTTGGTCGCGCAACATGCCCAGGCCCAGCGACACCTGGCCAGTGCTGAAGGCGCATGCCACCTCGATGAAGGCGCGCCCGGCGTTCGCCGAGGTCTACCGCCGCGAAGGCATCACCGACTGGCGGTAACCAAAAAAGGGGACGGAGGGAATTAAGTCGTTTGTGCACAAACGACTTAATTCCCTCCGTCCCCTTTTTCGGGTTACAGGATCTCCAGCACTGTTTCCGGTGGGCGGCACAGCCGCGTGCCCTTGGCCGTGCGCACCACGGGGCGATTGATCAAACGGGGGTGTTCGCTCATCGCCGCCAGCAGCGTGGCGTCGTCGGCGCCGTCCAGGCCCAGTTCGGCGAACAGCGCCTCCTTGCTGCGTACCAGTTCCTGTGCGTGCAGCCGGGATTCGGCCAGTACCTGGCGCAGCGTGGCTGCGTCCGGCGGGTTGCCCAGGTAGTCGATCACCACCGGCTCGAAGCCCGCATCGCGGATCAGCTTCAGTGCGCCGCGCGAGTTGCTGCAGGCCGGGTTGTGCCAGATCGTCACGTCCATCAGAACCACTCCAGCAGAGACACGCCCACACCCACATAGGTGGCCTTGTGGTTGTAGTCGATCAGGCTTTCGCCGTAGCCGTCGAAGACCTGCACATGGCCACGCAGCAGGTTGCTGATGGGGAAGCCGTAGTCCAGCTGCAGCGCACCGTGCGAACGGCTTCCGGTGCGCAGTGAATGGCGCGCCATCAGCGAGACCTCATGCCCATTGCGGTTCCAGGTCAGGGTGGCGTCGCCGCGACCCATGTAATCCTCGATGTCCGGATTGTTGTCTTCGCTGCGGCTTTCGGGAATGCGGTACCAGGGACGCAGCACCAGCGCCCAGTTCTCGCGGTCCAGGCCGATGTTGAGCATGACCCGGTTCCAGCTGCGTGACAGCGGGTCGGCGCGGCCATTGGACTGGTGGTTCAGCGCGATACCGGTCATGCGCCCGCGCCAGCCACCGATCGAGTAGCCGTTGCGGAACACCATCATCACTTCCGGCTCGTAATTGGTTTCGCGGAACGGGCGCGAATCCTCGCTGTTGTAGGCCTGCCAGCGCGAACTCTGGGTGTAGCCGGCCCAGATGTCGCCGTTGTCGCCGAACAGGTTCTCGACGATCTTGGTCTTGAAGCTGATCTGGAACTTCAGCTCGGCACTGTCGAGTACCTGCGGGGTGGTCACGCTGTTGGCCGGGTTCGGCGAGTGCGGCATGGTGTTGCGATCGCTGGTCCAGAAGGCGGGCAGCAGGTACACCGGCTTGTAGGCGCGCAGTTGGAACGGCCCCAGCTTGGAGTCCTCGGCCAGTTCCCAGCGGCTGTCCAGCAGCGAACCGCGGCCGGCGTTGGCCAGCGCGCTGTCCGGCGTTGCCGGGCGGAACAGGTCGCTCACCCGCTCGCGCAGCTTTTCCTCGCCCTGGCTCACGCGCGCGGTCTGCCGTTCTTCGCGGCGGGCCTGCGCAGCCGCTTCGGCGGCAGCATCAGCGGCGGCGGTAGCCTCCGCGGTATGCCCGAACAGGCGGTCATAGCAGGCCAGCCGGGCCGCGTCGGTGGTAATTGCCGCGCAGGCGGCCGGTGAGGCATCGGCGGTAGGCGCGAACTCCTGCGCAGCCAGCGGTGCACTGGCCAGGGCAAGCGCCAGCGGCGCCAGACGGGGAAACAGCGTGGGGAGGGTCATTGCAGCAGGCCCTTCGATGAATTCGGGAATCACACAGTGTGGCGGCTGTGCCGGATCGCGGCCAGCCCCACGGTTTATGCACGGTCACAGCGTGCGCGTGGCGTGAAGGCCAGGTGGCTCAGAAGAACCAGGCGAACGCGAACAGGCCCAGCATCGCGATCACAACCGCCAGTTTCAGTGCCAGGCCAAGCAGGATGCCGAGCCAGGTGGCCAGGCCGACCTTGGTCGAGCGGCCGAGTTCGCGGGTGTGCCAGTACTCGCCGAGCAGGGCACCGACCAGCGGACCTGCGAACAGGCCGATGGGCATGAAGAACAGGCCGACGATGCTGCCGACGAAGGTTCCCCACAGCGCCTTGCGGCTGGCGCCGACACGCTGCGCGCCGACAACCGTGGCCAGCACGTCCACCAGCAGCGAAAGCAGGGTCAGTACCCCGAGCGCGACCAGGGTGGGCCAGCCGACGTGGGCGAAGCCGTCGGCCCAGGCGGCCAGCAGCAGTCCGATGAACACCAGCGGGATGCCCGGGAGGGCCGGCAGGATGATGCCGGCGATGCCTATCAGGACAAAAATGACCGCTAGCAGATACAAGATGAATGAGAGTCCCATGCTGTCCCGTATGGAGTCCGTTTTGGGGTTGACAGTGAAAGATTTTGCCAGTTGCTTTTTCGTTTTGGCCGGGTTAAGTTGCAGTCGCTGAGCTTGGCAAGGTCACCGTGGATCGTGGCCTGATGAAGCAAGATCTTCCCGATCCGCTGCATCGATGCACCTCGCTTCCCCCTTGCTTGTCAGCCGCCCACCAGGCGTTTCCAACAACAAGAGAGAGTCAAAGGGAGTTAGTGAGATGGCTGATCGCGAGACCGGTACCGTAAAGTGGTTCAATGATGCGAAGGGCTTCGGCTTCATCAGCCGCCAGAATGGCGAGGACGTGTTCGTGCACTTCCGCGCCATCGAGACCCAGGGCTTCAAGAGCCTCAAGGAAGGCCAGAGTGTGAGCTTTGAAGTCGTGCAGGGCCAGAAGGGCCTGCAGGCTGACAAGGTCCAGCCGATGTAACACCTGCCGTCCTCCGGCACGAAAAAGGCCCGCGCAAGCGGGCCTTTTTCTTGGCCTTTGGCCCGCTGCAGGTCAGCGCAGGATGACCTTGCCGTTGACCACGCGCACATAGGTGTTCTCACGGATGCCACCCAGGTCGCGCTGGTTGACCACGATGGTGCGGCCATCATCCATGCGCACGCTGATGTCGTAGGTATCGCTGGTCACATTCTTCTGGATCTGATTGCCGGCCAGGGCGCCACCGACCGCGCCTGCAGCGGCGGCAATGTTCTTGTTGCCACGGCTGCCACCGGTGTGGTCGGAGATTTCATGGCCGGCCACGGCGCCGACGATGCCGCCGAGGATCGCGCCGGTCGCACTGGGCGCGGTGCGGCCCGAGGGCACGGTGTTGATGCGGGTGACGATGCCACAGTCGGCGCAGCGGCCCTGGTTGTAGCCGCCGTTGTTGCCGTAGCCGCCGTTGTTGTAGCCGTTGTTGTAACCACCGCCACTGTAACCGGGCGAAGTGGCACAACCGGCCAGCGCGAGGGTAGCGATGGCGCTGGCGGCGATGAGCTGGATCTTCATGGGGCGTCTCCTGGCCGTGAAGGCGGGTATGTTGGGTGGTACTGCGTCATGCAGCAGGGTGGACGAATCCTCTCCCTTCGAACGTGAACAACGCGCCAACCAAGCACCCGATGCCCGGCTGCAGGATGAACGCGCCTCAGCGGAAATCCTGGTGGCAGGCCCGGCAATCGGCCTGCAGCGTTTCCACGAGCTGGGCCAAGGCCCTGCAGTCGCCTGGCGGTGCGGCCAGCGCCGTGTTGAGGTTGCCGCGAAGTCGGCTGGCGTGCTGCTGGAACTGCGTGCTGTCCTTCAGCCCGGGGAACGCCAGGTCCAGGTCATTGGACAACAGGCGTAGTGCCTGCAGCCGCGGAACGCTGTCGGCCAGGCTGCAGCGGTTCTGCTGCTGAGCCTGCTGCAGCAGCTGCGACTGCCGCTGCATCACCTGCATCAGGCTGTCCGGGAACGGGTCGCGACGCGCCTGCAGGGCGCGGCCCACCATTACCGTGGCGACCAGGCCGATCAGCAGGCCCAGGCACAGTACGAACAGGTAGCGATGGGCAGGGGACAGGCGGCGGGGCGGGCTGGCGTTCATGCGGGCTCTCCAGGCGTGCAACGGTGGGTTCGACGCCGACGTGCTTTGGGCGCTGGCACCTGCACGTTAAAATAGCCCGATGAACGAACAGGTCAAACAACGCTTCGCCGGCATCGAACGGCTGTATGGCGTGGGTGCGCTCGAGCGCCTGCAGGGCAGTCGCGTGGTGGTGGTCGGCATGGGCGGCGTCGGCTCGTGGGTGGTGGAGGCGCTGGCCCGTTCGGCGGTCGGTCATCTGACCCTGATCGATGCCGACGACATCTGCGTGTCCAACACCAACCGGCAGCTGCCGGCGATGGAAGGCAATTACGGGCGCAACAAGGCCGAGGCGATGGCCGAGCGCTGCCGTGCGATCAACCCGGGGATCGACGTCGACGCCGTGCAGGCATTCCTGACGATGTCCAACATGGCTGAGCTGCTGGACCGCGGGTTCGATCTGGTGATCGACGCCTGCGACAGCTTCCGGGTCAAGGTCGAGACGATCGCCTGGTGTCGTCGCCGCAAGCTGCCGCTGCTGACCGTCGGCGCTGCCGGTGGCCGCACCGACCCGACCCTGGTACGTATCCGCGATGTCTCGCGCACCGAGCATGACGCCATGCTGGCGCTGATCCGCAAGAAGCTGCGCAGCGAGTTCAACTTCCCGAAGAATGCCAAGCGCTATTTCGGCGTGCCGGCGGTGTACTCGCTGGAGAATGTGAAGTACCCGCAGGCCGATGGCAGCGTCTGCGGCATTCGTCCGAACCTGGGTGCCGATGCGGCGTTGAAGCTGGACTGCGGTGCCGGTCTGGGCGCGGCGACCCACATCACCGGCGCGTTCGCCTTTGCGGCGGTGGGCAAGGCGCTGGAGATGCTGCTGGAGCCGAAGAAGGCGAAAACCGAGGTGACCGAGGCCTACGCCGACGCGTGACGGTAGTGCCGGCCGCTGGCCGGCATCGGGTTCGTCGCGGTCGTTACAGCGTGCCGGCCAAGGTTGGCCCCCGCCTTTACGTTGCCGGCAGCGCGAACAGCCGCCGTGCATTCTCTGTCGTGGCCTGTGCCAGGGCCTCCAGCTCCATTCCGCGCAGCGCGGCCACGTGCCGGGCAATGGTTGCCAACCGTGCCGGTTCGTTGCGCTGGCCGCGGACCCCCGCGTCGGGCTGGTCGGGCGCGTCGGTTTCCAGCAGCAGCTGCTCCAGCGGCATCCCGCGTACCAGCCGTTGCAGGCGCTGCGCCCGCTCGTAGGTCAGCGGACCACCAAGACCCAGCAGGAAGCCGTGCCTGTGCAGTTGCGCGGCCTGTTCGGGGCTGCCGGAAAAACTGTGCACCACGCCGCGCAGGCCGCCGACGCGACGGATCGCGGCGATCACCGCATCCACCGCGCGTCGCGCGTGCACGATCACCGGCAGATTGAATTCTCGGGCCAGTTCCAGCTGGCCGATGAAATACGCCTGTTGAGCCTCGGCATCCAGTCCTTCGACGAAGAAGTCGAGGCCGCATTCGCCGATCGCGCAGGGGCGTTCGCGCTCGATCCACTGGCGCAGCAGTGGCAGGTGCCCAGGCTGGTGATCGGCCAGGAACATCGGGTGCAGGCCGAAGGCCGGGTACAGCCCGGGCGCCTGCTGGCAGACCTCGCGCAGTTTCGGCCAGCTGGCAGCGGTGACCGCTGGCACCACCTGTTGGCGCACACCCACGGCCTGCGCCCGCTCGATCACCGCGGCACGGTCAGGGTCGAACGCGCTCGCGTCGAGATGACAGTGGCTGTCGACCAGCACGCTCAACGCTGTTCCAGCGGCGGTAGCGTGGTGGCGTTGCGGCTCTTCCAGTTGGCCAGCAGCAGCGTGCCGAAGCCCAGCACCAGCTCATCGATGAACGGGATCGGGTCCGGGATGAACAGCGTCAGCACGAACAGGCCGGCGGTGAGCTTGAACAGGGTGGGGTAGCGCAGCCGGCGCGCCCACTGCAGTACTGGCAGCAGCATCGGGTTGGCCATGGCGGGGATCCTCGTGGGGAATATGCAAACGCTACCACGGGCCCTGCATTTCCCGATGCTGAATGGGTTACAGGAATGAGCAGGAAATGTGGAGATTCCGTTCAGGCAGCGCATGCTGCAATCTGTCCCGAGAACGTTGCGGATGGTCCGCAAGGAGCAGGTCATGAAAAGCACAACTACAACTGTCCTGGTCGCAGCGGGCGCGCTGCTGGTGGGTGGCATCGCCACCGCCGCCTTCATGAAGAGTGGCGACAAATCGCCCGACTCCATCAGCGCCGCAACCCCCAATGGCGAGTCGCGCCTGGTCGATGGCAACGCCACCGACGATGGCGTACGTGGTGACAAGCTCGACCCGTCGGCGCCGCGCGGGCTGGAATATGCCGATGTGCTGAAGGTCGACCCGATCACCGAGAAGCAGAAGGCCTATGCCACCGTGATCGGCACCGATCCGGTGCGCGAGACCTCCACGACCCAGACCCCGCACGAGGTCTGCCAGGACGTGACGGTGCAGGAGCGCCTGCCGGAGCGTGATGGCAACGTCGGCGGTACCGTGGTCGGCGCGGTGGTGGGTGGCCTGCTCGGCAACCAGGTCGGTGGCGGCAACGGCAAGAAGGCCGCGACCGCAGCCGGTGCGGTGGCCGGTGGCTTCATCGGCAACCAGATCGACAAGCGCCATGTGGGTGGTCGCGTGGTCAATCGTACCGAGCGCCAGTGCCACACCGAAACCGCAACGTCCGAGTCGAGCCGCGTCACCGGTTACAACGTGACCTATCGCAACGAAGACGGCACCACCGGCACCATGCGCATGGCCAGCAAGCCGGGCAGCCGCATCGCCATGGGTACCAATGATGTGGTGAAGGGCTACAACGTGACCTATCGCTATGATGGCGCCGAGAAGACCGTGCGCATGGACAACAAGCCGGCCAGCGATCGCCTGCCGGTGGTCGATGGCCAGCTGGTCACGCAGACCGCTGCTGCCGGCGCCACTGCGGCCACGCGCCAGTAATCCAGAACACCCTGCTGCACCCGACGGGCCGGCTCATGCCGGCCCGTTTCGTTGTGCGCACGGGCATTCATCCGTGGGGAAAGGGAATCGACCATGATGGATGCCCCCCTTCGACAAGGAGTCGGCATGAGCATCTTCGACCTGCGCCTGGAAACCGAGCGGCTGATCCTGCGCCCGCTGCTGCGCGAGGACTACGAACCGTACCTGGCATTCTGTGCCGACGAGGAAACGATGCGCACCCTGGGGGGTGTTCAACCGCCCTCGGTGGCATGGCGCGGCTTCTGCAGCCTGGCCGGCGCCTGGCAGCTGTTCGGCTTCTCGATGTTCAGCGTGATCGAGAAATCCAGCGGTGACTGGATCGGCCGGATGGGACCGTGGCAGCCGCAGGACTGGCCTGGAACCGAGGTCGGTTGGGGTATTCGGCATGCCAGCTGGGGCCGGGGCTATGCACCGGAAGCGGCGGTTGCCGCCATCGACTGGGCGTTCGACACGCTGGGCTGGGACGAGGTGATCCACACCATCGCCGAGAACAACGACAACTCGAGGGCGGTCGCGCGCAAGCTCGGCAGCACGCTGCTGCGCATGGGTGAATTGCCACCGCCGTACAACGACAAGCCGATGCAGATCTGGGGCCAGTCGCGCGAACAGTGGCGGCAGCGCCGTTCGCCGTTGTAGAGCCGAGCCCATGCTCGGCTGCATCTGGCGCACAGCAGCCGAGCGTGGGCTCGGCTCTACAGATTGTCCGCATGCTGCATCCGCGCTTGGCATTCACCGGCGGGCTTGCCAGACTGCGTGCAGCTGGCCGCCGGCCGGATCCGAGGAATCAGGCAATGGTGGAAGAGCGCGTCCCGTTGACGGTGCATGGCATGTCGGTGTCCGGCAATTGCCACAAGGTCCGCCTGCTGCTGGAGCAGCTCGGCAGCCGCTACCGCTGGGTGGAAGTGGACAGTGCCCATGGCCAGACCCACACCGCCGAGTTCCTTGCGCTCAATCCCAACGCCAAGGTGCCGTTGATCGTCCGCGACGATGGCCGCGTGTTGACTGAATCCAATGCGATCCTGTTCTGGTTGGCCGAAGGGACGCCCTACCTGCCTACCGACGGTTGGGAACGCGCGCAGGCATTGAGCTGGATGTTCTTCGAGCAGTACACGCACGAGCCATGCGTGGCGGTAGCGCGCTTCATCCGCGGCTGGACACCGCCCGATTCACCGCGCCGTTCTGAACTGCCACGCCTGCACGAGCGTGCCGCCACCGCGCTGGCCGTGATGGAGCAGCACCTGCGCGAAGCGCAGTGGTTCACCGGCAGCGCATACGGCATTGCCGACATTGCGCTGTTCGCCTATACCGACGTGGCAGGCGAGGGCGGCATCAGCCTGGCGCCCTTCCCGGAAGTGCGCGCCTGGCTGCAGCGCGTGCGTGCGCAGCCGCGCTTCGTGGCGATGCCAGCGGTGACCGCCGAGGTGCGCGCGCGCTTCGAGGCCGCCTGATCCCACAGGATAGCGCCCGGCGCTGCCGGGTGGAACGCAACAACGACACGGAGGGTGTTCGATGTTTGCTGTGGTTCCAGATCCGATTCCTGCGCGCATGCGCGTGCTCAACCGCGCCGAAGTGTGCGACGCCAATTTCCTCGACGCGGTGCGTGGCTGGCGAGGCACACCGCGCGCACGTCCTGCGCCGGACGCGCCGATCCTGCCGGGCAGCACGCTCAGCGCTGCGGCCTTCGGTGAGCTGTTCGATTCGCAGCTGGCCAGCCGCCAGCTGGACCTGATGGCGCGCGTATTGCGCGTGCAGAACAAGGTCTTCTATACCATCGGGTCGTCCGGCCATGAAGGCAACGCGCTGCTGGCGCGGGCCTGCCGGCATACCGACCCCGCATTCCTGCACTATCGCTCCGGCGCCTTCATGCTCGAGCGCTCGCGCCAGGTGCCGGGCATCGACCCGTTGCGCGATGCGGCGCTTTCATTCGCGGCCAGCGCCGATGACCCGGCCAGTGGCGGCCGGCACAAGGTGTGGGGCAGCAAGCCATTGTGGGTATTGCCGCAGACCTCGACCATCGCCTCGCACCTGCCGAAAGCGCTGGGCACCGCGCTGGCCATCGAGAGCGGCAAGCGGCTGGGCCATGCGCTTCCCATTCCGGCCGACAGCATCGTGCTGTGCTCGTTCGGCGACGCCTCGGCCAACCATGCCACTGCGCAGACCGCATTCAACACCGCGATGTGGGCGGCCTACCAGAAACTGCCGGCGCCAATCCTGTTCGTCTGCGAGGACAACGGGCTGGGCATCTCGGTGAAGACGCCGGACGGCTGGATTGCCGAGCGTTTCAGCCACCAGCCGGGGCTGGACTATTTCCTTGCCGATGGCCTCGACCTGGCCACCGGGCACGCCCAGGTGCAGGCCGCAGTGGACCACTGCCGGCGGACGCGGCGACCGACCTTCCTGCATCTGCGCACCACGCGCCTGATGGGCCACGCCGGCACCGACTTCGAGGTGGAATGGCGTGCATTGCCGGAATTGTGCGCGGCCGAGGCGCAGGATCCGCTGTTGCGCTCGGCGCAGATCGCGCTGGAATCGGGCTGGATGGATGCAGCCGCCATCGAAGTGGCCTACGAGACGATGCGCGCGCGCTGCATGGCCGCCGCTGCCGATGCCGAAGGCCGCGCGAAGCTGCAGTCGCTGCAGGAGGTCATGGCGCCATTGGCACCCTATACGCCCGCGGCGGTGCAGGCCGAAGCCCGGCGCGAGGTCGCCGACGAAGCGCGCGAGGCACTCTATGGCGGTGCCGAGGCCTTGCCGGAACGACAGGCGCCACGGCATCTCGCGATCCAGATCAACCACGGCCTGCAGGAACTGCTTGCGAAGTATCCGCAGAGCCTGCTGTTCGGCGAGGACGTGGCTCAGAAGGGCGGTGTGTACACCGTCACCAAGGATCTGCTGCGCCGCTTCGGCCCACGCCGGGTGTTCAACACGCTGCTGGATGAAACCATGATCCTGGGCATGGCGCAGGGCCTGGCCAACCTGGGCATGCTGCCGGTTCCGGAGATCCAGTACCTGGCCTACCTGCACAACGCCATCGACCAGCTGCGTGGTGAAGCCTGTTCGCTGCAGTTCTTCTCCAACGACCAGTACCGCAACCCGATGCTGGTGCGGGTGGCCGGGCTGGGCTACCAGAAGGGTTTCGGCGGGCACTTCCACAACGACAACTCGATCACCGCGTTGCGCGACATCCCCGGGCTGGTGGTCGGCTGCCCCTCGCGCGGCGACGATGCGGTGATGATGCTGCGCACGCTGGCTGCACTGGCGCGGGTGGATGGGCGCGTGGCGGTGTTCCTGGAGCCGATCGCGCTGTACATGAGCAAGGACCTGCACGAAGCGGGGGATGGCCAGTGGCTGTTCGACTACCCGGCACAGGGCCGGGCGCTGGTGCTGGGCGAGGGCCGGGTCTATGCACCGGAGGCCGGAGACCTGGTGATCTACACCTATGGCAATGGCGTGCCGATGGCGTTGCGCGCGGCGCGGGCGATCGAGCAGCAGCTGGGCTGGCAGGTGCGGGTGGTCGACCTGCGCTGGCTGGTACCGTTGGATGCCGGCTTCATCGCGGCCCAGGCCGCGAGCGCGCGGCGGGTGCTGGTGCTGGACGAAGGCCGCCACAGCGGCGGAGTGGGTGAGGGCGTGGTCACGGCGCTGGTCGAGGCCGGCTTTGGTCACCTGCCGCTGCGCCGCGTCTGTGGCGCCGACACCTACACGCCACTGGCAGGGGCAGCAATGTTCGGGCTTCCAAGCGACAATGCGGTGATTGGCGCCGCCCTCGACCTGGCGCAGGAACCCTGATGCATGTGTGGATTGGCGGGAATGTTGTTGCCGGCGCCGCTGGCGTCGGCCGAGGCGCTGCAGGCGCAGGCGCTGGCCATGGGCCAGGCGCTGCACCATCGCGGGCCGGATGATGGCGGCAGCTGGGTCGATGCCGAGGCGGGCATCGCGCTGGCGCATCGGCGCCTGAGCATCCTTGATCTGTCCCCGCTGGGCCACCAGCCGATGGCCTCGGCGGACGGCCGCTACGTGATGGCCTACAACGGCGAGGTCTACAATTTCGCGGCTCTGCGTGAACAGCTGGAGCCGCTGGGGCACACCTTCCGCGGCCATTCCGACACCGAAGTACTGCTGGCGGCGATCCTGCAGTGGGGCGTGGAAGATACCCTGCAGCGCTGCAACGGCATGTTCGCCATCGCGCTGTGGGACCGCCAGGATCGTTGCCTGTGGCTGGCCCGCGACCGCGTCGGCAAGAAGCCGCTGTACTACGGCTGGGCCGGCGACACGCTGGTGTTCGGTTCGGAACTGAAGGCGCTCTGGCAACACCCGGCGTTCGACAACGACATCGACCGCGATGCGCTCACCTTGCTGCTGCGGCTGGATTACATCCCGGCGCCGCACAGCATCCACCAGCGCTGCTACAAGCTGATGCCGGGCCGGGTGCTGCGGCTGGATGCAGCGGCTGTGGCCGCAGGCGCCGCGGCACACCGCCCGGAGCAGGCACAGCGCCCGTACTGGGATGCGCGCGCACGCATGCAGGCGGCGTTGGCCGCCCCGTTCCAGGGCCGCATCGAAGAGGCCGAGGAACAGCTGGACACGCTGCTGCGTGATGCGGTGGCGCTGCGCATGGTGGCCGACGTGCCGGTCGGCGTATTCCTGTCCGGCGGCACGGACTCATCGCTGGTGGCGGCGCTGATGCAGGCGCAGAGCGGACAGCCGGTGCATAGTTTCAGTATCGGCTTCACCGACTCGGGACATGACGAAGCACCGCTGGCCAGGGAGCTGGCGGCTCACCTCGGCTGTGATCACACCGAGTTGTACGTCAGTGGCGCCGACGCGCTGGCCGTGGTGCCGCAGTTGCCGGCGATGTTCGATGAGCCTTTTGCCGATGCGTCGCAGGTGCCGACCGCGCTGGTCGCACGGCTGGCGCGGCAGGGCGTGACCGTCGCGCTGTCCGGCGACGGTGGCGACGAGCTGTTCTTCGGCTACACCCGGTATGTACGCGCGCTGCGCAACTGGCAGATGCTCGGACGCGTGCCGGGGCCGCTGCGGCGCTGGATGGGCGCACGCTCGCAGCAGCAGGGCGAGGCCTCGCGGACCGGTGGCCTGGCGGCGCTGCTGGCCGAGACCGGCGCACGTGGCATCGGCGACGTCTACCGCAACCGCATCTCGCGCTGGCGCGATCCTGCCGCGGCGGTGCCCGGCGCGCAGGCCGCCGGCAGCTTCTACGACCTGGCCGATCCGCTGCACGGCGCGGGGACACCGGCCGATGCGATGATGCTGGCCGATTTCGTGACCTACCTGCCCGATGACCTGTTGTGCAAGGTCGACCGGACCTCGATGGCGGTCAGCCTGGAGGCGCGCGCGCCATTGCTGGACTGGCGCGTGGCCGAGTTCGCCTGGTCGCTGCCGCTGGGCTTCAAGCGCAGTGAGACGACCAGCAAGGTGCTGCTCAAGCGCGTGCTGGGCCGTTACGTGCCGCATTCAATGGTGCACCGTCCCAAGCGCGGCTTCGGCGCACCGGTCAGTGACTGGTTGAAGGGCGACCTGCGGCCCTGGGCCGAGGACCTGCTGCAGCCGGCGCGGCTGGAGCGTGAGGGCGTGCTGTCGGCGGCGGCGGTGCAGCCGCTGTGGCAGCAGTTCCTGGGGGGGCAGCGCAAGTGGCATACCCACTTGTGGAACGTGCTGATGTTCCAGGCCTGGCAGGCGCATTGGCGGCAGGCGCGGACCGGCGTGACCGGCGGCTGATCTTCACCGGATGGCACGGGCCTGGCGACTAGGCTGGGCCTCCCGCACCGTGAGGAGTATGTCCCGATGTCCGTCCCCACCATCGCCGTGTTCGTTGGCAGCCTGCGCAGGGATTCCTGCAACCGCAAGCTGGCCCATGCGCTGGAGAAGCTCGCCGGTGATCGCGCGCGCTTCCAGTACGTGCAGATCGGCGATCTGCCGTTGTACGACCAGGATTTCGACGCCGATTATCCGCCGCAGGGCACCCGGCTGAAGGACCAGGTGCGCGCCGCCGACGCGGTGCTGTTCGTGACACCCGAGTACAACCGGTCGGTGCCTGGCGTGCTCAAGAACGCCATCGATATCGGATCGCGCCCGTACGGTGACAGTGCGTTTGCCGGCAAGCCGGCGGCGGTGATCGGCGCCTCCATCGGCCAGATCGGTACCGCCGTGGCCCAGCAGCACCTGCGCAACTGCCTGGCCTTCCTGGACATGCATGTGCTGGGCCAGCCCGAGGCATTCATCCACTTCAAGGACGGCCTGATCGATGCCGACGGCACGATCCACAACGAAGGCACGCAGAAGTTCCTGCAGGGTTACGTGGACCGGTTCCTGGCGTTGATCGCAGTGCACGTCAAGGGCGATTGACGCCTGCGGGGTCAGAGTCCCTGCGTCGAAGGGGATCCGACCCCGGGGCGTTGATCTGCGATAATGTCCCGCTTGGGCGCCGCAACGGCGCCCGTCGCAGGCAGTGCGACGCTCTCACGCCAGTCTGGTCAGGTACCGGCGGATATCCCCCGTTTTCCCACGGCTTATCCACAGGTTTGTCCATGGCTGCCGGGGTCGGCACATGCCTACACTCATCTGGTCCACTTTTGCAGGAAACACCGCAGCATGTCCGCTCGTCCCGGCTTCCGTTCCAACCGCAGAGAGCGCGGTGATGGCTTCGATCGCGATCGCGACGAGTCGCGCATCGACCAGTTGCGGGTACCGCCCCATTCGGTGGAAGCCGAGCAGGCGGTGCTGGGTGGCCTGATGCTGGCGCCCGAGGCGTATGACCGTGTCAACGACCAGCTGACCGAAAGCGACTTCTATCGTCGCGATCACCAGATGATCTATCGTGCGATCCGCGAGCTGTCCGAGCGCGAACGGCCGTTCGATGCGGTAACGCTGGGCGAGTGGTTTGAATCGCAGGGCAAGATGGAACTGGTGGGGGACGGCGCCTACCTGATCGAACTGGCCAGTACCACGCCGTCAGCTGCCAACATCGTGGCCTACGCCGAGATCGTGCGCGACAAGGCGGTGCTGCGGCAGCTGATCCAGGTCGGCACCGACATCGTCAACGACGGTTTCCAGCCGGAGGGGCGTGACAGCAGCGAGCTGCTGGCCTCGGCGGAAAAGAGCGTGTTTGCAATCGCCGAACAGGGTGCGCGTGGCCGTACCGATTTCGTGGCCATGCCCGGTGCACTGAAGGATGCCTTCGAGGAGCTGCGCAACCGCTTCGAGAACGGCGGCAACATCACCGGCCTGCCGACCGGTTACAACGATTTCGATGCGATGACCGCTGGCCTGCAGCCGACCGACCTGATCATCCTCGCGGCGCGCCCGGCAATGGGCAAGACCACCTTCGCGCTGAACATCGCCGAGTACGCGGCCATCAAGTCGAAGAAGGGCGTGGCGGTGTTCTCGATGGAAATGTCGGCATCGCAGCTGGCGATGCGCCTGATTTCCTCCAACGGCCGCATCAACGCGCAGCGCCTGCGTACCGGCCAGCTGGAAGACGAGGACTGGAGCCGCGTCACCAGCGCGATCAAGATGCTGAAGGAGACCAAGATCTTCATCGACGACACGCCGGGCGTGTCGCCTGAAGTGCTGCGTTCCAAGTGCCGCCGCCTCAAGCGCGAGCATGACCTGGGCCTGGTGGTGATCGACTACCTGCAGCTGATGAGCGTGCCGGGCAACAGCGAGAACCGCGCGACCGAAATCTCGGAAATCTCGCGTTCGCTGAAGGGACTGGCCAAGGAACTGAACGTGCCGGTGATCGCGCTGTCGCAGCTCAACCGCTCGCTGGAAACGCGTACCGACAAGCGCCCGGTGATGGCCGACCTTCGCGAATCGGGCGCAATCGAGCAGGACGCGGACATGATCGTGTTCATCTACCGCGACGACTACTACAACAAGGAAAACTCGCCGGACAAGGGCCTGGCCGAAATCATCATCGGCAAGCACCGTGGTGGCCCGACTGGCTCGTGCAAGCTGAAGTTCTTCGGTGAGTACACCCGCTTCGACAACCTGGCCCACGATTCGGTCGGTTCGTTCGAATAACGGTCACGCCGGCCGCTGGCCGGCAACCGCCACCGGGCGCTGAGAGCCAAGGCACCGGCAGGAGCCACTGTCAGCGCGGGTTCCATGCGGTTGCCACGAAGCGCAGCCGGGCGTGGGCGTGGCGTTGCACTGCGCTGGATCGGTTTCATCGCCCCCAGCCCGGTTTCGTCGCAAACCGTTTGCCGGCGCCAGGGCAGGGCGCCAAGGTGTCCGCAGGCGGCAGGGTGCCGCCCCAAGGAGACCGTGATGAAGACCCTGTTCGTGCTCGGCGTGTGGTGCCTGCTGTTCGTACTGTGCTGGCCGCTGGCGATCCTCGCCCTGATCGCCTGGCCGTTCGTGTGGCTGCTGAGCCTGCCGTTCCGACTGGTCGGCATCACCTTCTCGGCGCTGTTCGCGTTCCTGCGCGCGCTGTTCATGCTGCCGGCGCGCATGCTCGGTGGCCGGGCGGTGCCCGCATGAGGGCGGTGGTGCTGGTCGGTCTGGCCCTGTTGGCCGGCCCGGTACTGGCCGCACCTCCAGCACCGCCTTCGGTGTGGCTGGAGCGCCAGCAGGCAGCCGGTGCCGACGAAGCGAATGCTGCGGGGGCGAAGCCTCTGGCGGTACCCGAGGCCAGGGAGCGCTGCCGGGTCACCAAGGAATGGAAGGTCGGCGAGACGGTGGTGCAGCATCGGGTCTGTGAGGATCCACCGAAGAAGCCGGCTGGAAAGGCGTAGCGCCGAGCCCATGCTCGGCTAGGCCATCACGGACCACCAAATGCGCAGCCGAGCGTGGGCTCGGCTCTACACCAGGGCAGCCAACAAAAAACCCCGCCGAGGCGGGGTTTTTCTTCTGCAGGTGAGTGCCGACCAACGGTCGGCACCTACCATGATGCAGATCAGTTCGCTTTGTGGATGGCGCGCTTGCTGACCGCCATCGCGGCGTCGTGGATCACTTCCGACAGCGACGGGTGGGCGTGGCAGATGCGGGCCAGGTCATCGGCTGAGCCGCTGAACTCCATGGTCAGCACGCCTTCGTGCACCAGTTCGGAGACGTTGGCGCCAACCAGGTGCATGCCGAGGATGCGATCGGTTTCGGCATGGGCCAGGATCTTCACGAAGCCGGCCGGCTCGATCATCGCCACTGCACGGCCGTTGGCGGCGAACGGGAAGCTGCCGGCCTTGTACGGAATGCCTTCGGCCTTCAGCTGGGCTTCGGTCTTGCCGACCCAGGCCAGTTCCGGCTCGGTGTAGATGACCCACGGGATGGTGTCGAAGTTGACGTGGCCCGGCAGGCCGGCGATCAGCTCAGCCACCGCGATGCCTTCCTCGAAGCCCTTGTGCGCCAGCATCGGGCCGCGCACGCAGTCGCCGACCGCCCACACGCCGTTGACGCCGGTGTGGCAGTGCGCATCGACTTCGATCTGGCCACGCTCGTTGATCTTGACGCCGGTGCCTTCGGCCAGCAGGCCCTTGGTGGCGGCGCGACGGCCCACGGCCACCAGCAGCTTGTCCACGGTCAGGGTCTTTTCGCCTTCCGCGTCAGTGTAGGTGACGATGACTTCCTTCTTCTTGCCCTTGCCGGTGATCTCGGTCTTGGAAACCTTGGCATTGAGCTTGATGTCCAGGCCCTGCTTCTTGAATTCCTTGGCAGCGGCCTTGGCCACCTCGGCGTCGGCAGCCGCCAGGAACTCCGGCATGGCCTCAAGGATGGTGACTTCAGCGCCCAGGCGCTTCCACACGCTGCCCAGTTCCAGGCCGATCACGCCGGCACCGATCACCGCCAGGCGGTTCGGCACTTCGGTGAAGTCCAGGCCGCCGACGTTGTCGACGATGGTCTCGCCGTCGAACTTGGCGAACGGCAGTTCGATCGAATCCGAACCGGCCGCGATGATGACGTTGGTGCCCTTCAGCTCGACTTCCGAACCGTCGTGCTGCTTCACCTTGACCACGTTGCCCGGCTGCAGCTGGCCGAAGCCGTAGTAGGTGGCGACCTTGTTGGCCTTGAACAGCATGCCGATGCCGCCGGTGAACTGCTTGACGATCTTGTCCTTGCGGCCAATCATCGCCTCGACGTCGATCTTGGCATCCTTGAAGCTGATGCCGTGGTCGCCAAAGATGTGGCCCATGTTCCAGAACTGGCGCGAGGAATCCAGCAGCGCCTTGGACGGGATGCAGCCCACGCGCAGGCAGGTGCCGCCGAGGGCCGGCTTGCCGTCCTTGCCCAGCGCTGCGTCGATGCAGGCGGTCTTCAGGCCCAGCTGGGCCGCGCGGATGGCAGCGTGGTAACCGGCCGGGCCGGCACCGATGACGACGACGTCGAATTGTTCAGCCATTGAATTATTCCTTGATGCATTACCAGAACCCCTCCGCGCAGGCGCGGAGGGGCGGGAGGTTTCTTACAGGCCGAACAGCATGCGGCCCGGGTTTTCCAGCTGGTTCTTGATGTCCACCAGGAACTGCACCGAGTCCTTGCCGTCGATGATGCGGTGGTCGTAGGACAGCGCCAGGTACATCATCGGCGCGATCACGACCTGGCCGTTCTGGGCGATCGGACGCTCCTTGATGGCGTGCATGCCCAGGATGGCGCTCTGCGGCGGGTTGATGATCGGGGTCGACAGCAGCGAACCGAAGGTGCCGCCGTTGGTCACGGTGAAGGTGCCGCCCTGCAGTTCTTCCAGGCCCAGCTTGCCGTCACGTGCCTTCTTGGCGTAGTCGGCGATGGTCTTCTCGATGTCGGCGAACGACATGCGCTCGACGTTGCGCAGGACCGGCGTGACCAGGCCCTTCTCGGTCGACACGGCGATCGAGATGTCCGAGTAGCCGTGGTAGATGATGTCGTCGCCGTCGATCGAGGCGTTGACCAGCGGGAAGCGCTGCAGCGCGTTGGCAGCGGCCTTCACGAAGAAGCTCATGAAGCCCAGCTTGATGCCGTGGGCCTTGACGAACTCGTCCTGCAGCTCCTTGCGCGCCGCCGACACCTTGGACAGGTCGACTTCGTTGAAGGTGGTCAGCATGGCGGTGGAGTTCTTCGACTCCATCAGGCGCTCGGCGATGCGCTTGCGGATGCGGGTCATCGGCACGCGTTCTTCCGGACGTGCGCCACCGGCCTTGCCGGCGCCGCCGTTGCGGGCGAAGTTGACGATGTCTTCCTTGGTCACTGCACCACGACGGCCGGTGCCGTCGACGTCGGCCGGGTTCACGCCTTCGGTGATGGCGGTGAAGCGGGCGCCCGGCGGCAGGGTGTCGGCGGCCGACTTGGCAGCCGGAGCCGGAGCGGCGGCAGTGGCCGGAGCAGCGGCGGCCGGTGCGGCTTCAGCCTTCTTCTCTTCAGCGGCCGGAGCCGGAGCCGCAGCCACGGCGCCTTCTTCGATGATCGCCACGACCTGGCTGGAGGTCACGGTATCGCCTTCCTTGAACTTGATTTCCTTCAGCACGCCGTCAACCGGCGACGGCACTTCCAGCACGACCTTGTCGGTTTCCAGGTCAAGCAGGTTTTCGTCGCGCTTGACGGCGTCGCCCACCTTCTTGTGCCAGGTGGCGATGGTGCCGTCGGCGACGGATTCGGGCAGTACCGGGGCTTTGACTTCGGTGGCCATTGCGGGAGCTTCCTGGTTTGTCTTCTAAATAGGGGGAGGATTATTCAGCGAACGTGTCGTTGAACGGGTTGACCAGTGCGTCGGCAATCAGCTGCTGCTGCTCGCGGACGTGGTCAGCCATGTGACCGGCAGCCGGCGACGCCGAACGTGCGCGACCGGCGTAGTGCAGGTTCTGGCCATCGGCCAGGCAGAACTGCAGGTGGTGGCGGATCTGGTACCACGCGCCCTGGTTCTGCGGTTCTTCCTGCGTCCACACCACGTCGGTGGCCTTGCCGTACTTCTTCAGCTCGGCAGCCAGCAGCGCACGCGGGAACGGATACAGCTGCTCCACGCGGATGATCGCCACGTCGTCCTGGCCACGCTTGGTCTGGTCTTCCAGCAGGTCGTAGTAGACCTTGCCCGAGCACAGCACCACGCGCTTGACCTTCTTGGCATCGGCATTGGCGTCGCCGATCAGGTGCTGGAACTCGCCATTGGCCAGTTCGTCCAGGGTCGACACGGCCAGCTTGTGGCGCAGCAGCGACTTCGGCGACATCACCACCAGCGGCTTGCGGGTGGTCATGTGCAGCTGGCGACGCAGCATGTGGAAGGCCTGCGCCGGGGTCGACGGCACGACAACCAGCATGTTCTCCAGGGCGCACAGCTGCAGGAAGCGCTCCAGGCGCGCCGAGCTGTGTTCCGGGCCTTGTCCTTCATAGCCATGCGGCAGCAGCAGGGTCAGGCCGGAAATGCGGCCCCACTTGGCTTCACCGGCGGCGATGAACTGGTCGATCACCACCTGGGCACCGTTGGCGAAGTCGCCGAACTGGCCTTCCCAGATGCACAGCGTGTTCGGATCGGTGGTGGAGAAACCGTACTCGTAGGCCATCACCGCTTCTTCGCTCAGCAGCGAGTCGATGACGGTGGCCTTCTCCGGCGAATCCACCAGCTGCCGCAGCGGCATGTAGTAGTTGTCGGTCTTCTGGTCGTGCAGGATCGCGTGGCGGTGCGTGAACGTACCGCGGCCGACGTCCTGGCCGACCAGGCGCAGCGCATGGCCTTCGTCGAGCAGGGTGGCGTAGGCCAGGTTCTCGGCAAAGCCCCAGTCGCCCGGAATCTCGCCGGCGGCCATCTTGCGGCGGTCGTCGTAGACCTTGGCCACGCGCGAGTGCAGCTGCACTTCGTCCGGGATGGTGTTGATCAGCTTGGCCAGCTCGACCAGCTTGTTCTTCTCGACCTTGGTCGAGACCGGATCGGACAGCTTGCCTTCCAGCAGCTTCGGCCAATCGACGAACAGCGGGCTGCTCGGCGGGGTCTTCTCGACCTTGGCCAGCTCGGTGGTCACTTCACCCGCGTCCAGCTTCTCACGGTAGGCATCGACCATGGCCTTGCCGGCACCGGCGGCGATCACGCCCGCCTTTTCCAGCTGCTCGGCATACATCTCGCGGGTGGTCGGGTGCTTGCGGATCACCTGGTACATCAGCGGCTGGGTGATCGCCGGCTCGTCGGCCTCGTTGTGGCCCCAACGGCGGTAGCACATCAGGTCGATGACCACGTCCTTGGCGAACTTCTGGCGGAACTCGAAGGCCAGCTGCGCGGCGAACACGACGGCTTCCGGATCATCGCCGTTCACGTGCAGCACCGGGGCGGCGATCATCTTCGCCACGTCGGTGGCATAGCGCGTGGAGCGCGTATCCAGCGGGTTGGAAGTGGTGAAGCCGACCTGGTTGTTGACCACGATGTGCACGGTGCCGCCGACGGCGAAGCCGCGGGCCTGCGACATCTGGAACAGCTCCATGACCACGCCCTGGCCGGAGAAGGCCGCGTCGCCGTGGATCAGGATCGGCATGACCTGCTTGCGTGCGGTGTCCTTGCGGCGCTCCTGGCGCGAACGCACGGAACCGGCCACGACCGGGTCGGCGATTTCCAGGTGCGACGGGTTGAACGCCAGTGCCAGGTGCACCGGGCCACCGTCGGTGGCCACGTCGGCGGAGAAGCCCATGTGGTACTTCACGTCGCCGGCCGAAGCGTGCTCGTCGTGTTCGAACTTGCCTTCGAATTCGTCGAACAGCTTGCGGGGGTTCTTGCCCAGGGTGTTGACCAGCACGTTCAGGCGGCCGCGGTGGGCCATGCCGATCACCACGTCCTTGACGCCATCCTTGCCGGCGCTGCGGATGATGGTGTCCATCATCGGGATCAGCGAGTCGCCGCCTTCCAGCGAGAAGCGCTTCTGGCCGACGTACTTGGTGTGCAGGTAGCGCTCCAGGCCTTCGGCCGCAGTCAGGCGCTCCAGGGTGCGGCGCTGGGTGTCAGCGTCCAGCTGGTAGTTGCCACCGGCCGCTTCCAGCTTCTTGTAGATCCACTGGCGCTGCTCGACCTCGGAGATGTGCATGAACTCCGCGCCGATCGAGCCGGTGTAGGTCGCCTTCAGGCGTGCGAGCAGGTCGCGCAGCTTCATGCGCGGCTGGCCGCCGACGCCGCCGGTGCTGAACTCGCTGTTGAGATCGGCATCGGACAGGCTGTGGAACGGCAGGCCCAGGTCCGGGGTGTTGACCGGCGCGGCCAGGCCCAGCGGATCGAGGCGGGCGTCCAGGTGGCCGCGCGAGCGGTAGGCGGTGATCAGACGACCGACATTGCGCTCGCGCTCGTCGCCCGCACCGGTGCCGGTGCCAGCTTTCAGCGCATCCTTGGCCGCGTCCGCGATGTGGGAGATGACGGCCGAGTGCGGAATGTCACCTGCTTCGCGGCCCTTGAAACCGTCGAAGTAGGTTTTCCATTTGGGATCGACACTATCCGGGGAGACCAGGTACTGCTCGTACAGGTCCTCGACATAGGAGGCGTTGCCGCCGGCGAGTTGCGAAGATTGCGCAAACTGCTTCAGTTGATTGTCCACGATGGAGGGTGTTGATTCGCTTTGTGGGGTATGGCTTCAGAAGGACCCGGCAGGAAGATGAATAGCCCTGCGCGAGCGCGTTCAAACAGCCAAATTGTACCCCCAACCGGACACGAAGGGGCACCACCACAGGTATCCCGCGTCCGCTGGTGCCGGTTCCAGACAGGTTGGGTCAGCGGTGCCGGCTCAGATGCCGAGCGCGCGCAGTTCGCTGCAATCGCGCGAACGGTCCCAGACGCGCTGCAATTGCTGCTCGAACGGCTGCGAACGTGCCGGCAGCGCGATGCCGGCCTCGCCGTCGAGGCGATGGCCGATCAGACGAAAGTAGAAGTCGCCCGCATCGTTGAGCAGGCAGGCCGAGGCCAGCGCGCGGTCGACCGGATCGCTGACCTCGCGGAACTGGATCACGCTTGGCAGGCGCTGGGCCAGCGCCAGCAGCGGTGCCCCGGCAGAGGCGATCGCAGCGGCATCGTGCACGATCACCCGCAGCTGCTTGTCATGGCGGGCGGTGACGAAGCGGCGCAGGGCGGCCTGTACCGGGGGCGCGTCGAGCAGCCCCGGGTCCAGCTGGCGGCTGTGCAGCCACAGCTGGCGACGGGCGCGGTGGATGATGGCTGTGGTGATGGCCACCGCCTCGGCGCGGCGGTCGATCGCGCTGGCCGCGCCCAGCCGGCGGCGCATCTGCTGGTGGCCGATGCCGGCCTCCTCGAACACCTCGCCTTCAGGCAGGAAGCCCTGGCGGACATAGAATTCGCGGGCGGGCAGCTGGGCGTGCAGGTGCAGCTCGGCCAGGCCGAGCCTTCGCCCGGCCTCGACCAGTGCCTCCAGCAGGGCCTCACCGACCCCGTGGCTGCGATGGCTGGCCAGCACGGCCATGCGGCCGATGCGGCCGTCCGGGGCCAGCCGACCGGTGCCGACCGGCTGGTTGTCACTGTCCAGTGCCAACACATGGACGCTGACCGGGTCCAGCGCATCGCGTTCCAGTTCCGCAGCGATGCCCTGTTCCTGCACGAACACGCGTTGGCGCACGTTGTGGATGGCAACGTGGGCGTCGGCGTGGCTGACCTGCTGGACCCGGATCATTGTGAGCGCTCAGGCCCGGCCAGTGCTGTCGTCGTCTTCGTCGTCCTCGAAGTTGACGATGACCTCGATACCGTCGTCGTGCACGGTCACGGAGTGGACATCGTCGGACACCGCGTCGGCGTCGATCGCATCCACCCGGTCACGGCCTTCAACGACCTCGCCGAGCACTACGGCATCCTCGCCGTCGTCCTCGTCTTCGGCCTCGTACACCTCATTCGGGTCGATCAGCTGGAACACGCCGCCGACCAGCAGTTGCTGGAGCACGGCACGGCCCTTGTCGGACAGGCCGCGATAGGCGGCGGCGTCGAGCTGCTCGGCGCCGGCCAGGCGCTGGGCGTCCTTCACCGGCAGCGCGAAGTCCTGGCCGCTGACGTACAGGCTGGCACCGCGCTTGGCCCGGCGCCAGGCCAGGCGTGCCCACGGGTGGCGCTGCAGCAGCAGGCCGGAGGCCAGCGCCTGGACTACTTCCTCCGGTGCCGGTGCGGCCTGGTGGGCCATCACTTCGCCGGCGGCGCGGTAGGTGGTGATGAAGCGACCGAACCAGTCACCCAGCTTGTCCGGGTCGTTCATGCGGATGGCATTGAGCGCGGTGATCACCCGCGCCATCGCCACCGTGTCGATTTCGTTCGGGTCGGCCGGCACCTTGAGGTCGGCATCCTGGTAACGGATGTTCTCGTTGGCATCGGCGATCAGGGTGTCCAGGTAGTCGCTGATCAGTTCGGCCGAGGACGGTGCACGCATGCCGAACGAGAACGTCAGGCAGGGATCCTCGGCGACGCCGTGGTGCGGCACGTTCGGCGGCAGGTACAGCATGTCGCCCGGCGCCAGCACCCAGTCGTGGGTCGGCTTGAATACCTTCAGCAGCTTCAGTTCCACGTCCGGGCGGAAGCCCAGCGGTGGCTGCCTGCCCTTGATCGATTCGCTGGCGTCGATCTGCCAGCGGCGGTGGCCGTGGGCCTGCAGCAGGAACACGTCGTACTGGTCGACATGGGCGCCGACCGAGCCGCCGGTGGCGGCGAAGCTGATCATCACGTCATCCATGCGCCAACGCGGCAGGAAGCTGAAGTGCTCGATCAGGGCGCGCACGTCCGGATCCCACTTGTCCACGTCCTGCACCAGCAGGGTCCAGTCGTGGTCGGGCAGGGCGGGGAACACGTCTTCCTGGAACGGGCCGGTGCGCACGCGCCAGCCGTCCCGGGTCTTGTCGTGCTCGATCAGGCGCGCCAGCACGCCTTCCTCGCAGGCCAGCCCGGCCAGGTCTTCCGGCTGCACCGGGGTCTGGAAGTTGGGGAAGGCGTTGCGGATCAGCAGCGGGCGTTTCTGCCAGAAGTCGCGCAGGAAGGTGGCCGGCGCCATGCCCAGCGGCTGGCCGGGGCGGGCGGTGACTTCGATGAGGGGGGCGGAGGACTTGCGGGCGGCCATGGGGAATCCTTGCAGCGGAAAGCGGGAGGGGCGGCGCGGCGGGCCGCCAAGGAGTCCATTGTCCGCCGTTCGTGGGGATTGCGCACGTGCGGTGGTTTGTCGCGGGGTGTCCGGCCAACGGCGGAGCCCCTCGTGGCGACATCTTGGTAGGGTCGACTGTTAGTCGACCGGCTTCATGGGCTTGGCCGGGCGGGTGGGCTGCGCGGGGGACGCTGCAAGTACGTCCATGTAAGCTCGATCGCCGCATCCATGCGGCTCACGCCCCCGCACAGCCCACCCGCCCGGCCCCTGACAATTTCCTGCGCGGCCCGCCACGGAATGGAAGAAGAAAAGCAAGGCAAAAGCGGGTCGCGCGCTGCGCTTGCTCGTGTAGAGCCGAGCCCGCGCTCGGCTTGCTGTTGCCCACGTCCCAAAGCAGCCGAGCACGGGCTCGGCTCTACAAAAGACCCTCAAACAAAGAGGGACGCGGCGAAGCCGCGTCCCTCTTTCAAATTCCGTCCCGACAACCCAATGCTCTTCGATCCGTCACCGGGAATCTGTCAGAGGTGGGGCGGGTTGGGTTCGCGGGGGTGTCTGATCTGGCCCCCCGTCAGCGGACGCCAAGAAGCGATACTTTGATCGCACTTGGAGGTCCCTTATGTCCCGTATCACCCGTCGTAGCTACACC